>DXWV01000051.1 GCA_019416685.1 Bacteroides sp. | reverse complement strand
TCTGCGAGTTTCTGCGTTTCAATAATAATATCATATAATTTAGAACGATTACTTATTTCTTGGCATCCGGATATGTAAACGGCACAAAATAGGTAATCAGGAAAGCCGGAATAGTGGCAAACAGGATAAAAATAAAGAAATCGCGGTAACCCAACCAGTCACTGACAAACCCGCTGACCATTCCCGGAAGCATTACTCCTAAATTCATAATACCGGAAGCAAAAGCATAGTGAGCCATCTGATGTTTTCCGGGAGCCACTTGTTGCATCATAAACAGCGTAAGCCCCACAAATCCAAATCCATATCCGAAATACTCTAATACAATAGCGCCACCTATCAACATTCCGTTAGTAGGCTGATAAATAGCCAACAACGTATAAGCTATGAAGGGCAGGTTAAAGATACAACAGAGAGAAAACAGTGTTCTCTTCAAACCACGGTGCGAAATATAGTAGCCGGCCAGTAAAGAACCCAATACAAAAGCAGCTGCTCCATATGTACCATAATAGATACCAATCTCCTGTTCACTCAATCCCAATCCACCAATTTCTCTGCCTGCTTTTAGAAATAACGGTACAATCTTCATCACAAATCCTTCGGCAAAGCGATAGAGAATAATAAAAGCGATGTAATACCAGATATGTTTCTTCTTAAAGAAATCGAGGATAACTTCTACCAGTTTGTTAAACGTTTCAGCGAATGAGGTCGCTTCGGTAACAGCAGCTCCACCGGAAGGAAGCATCCGGGTATGATAGAGTCCCAGCAATATCATTACAGCTGCCATAATGAACATAACGATCATCCAGGCATGTACATTGGCTTCGTACATCACTTCTCCGGAAGCTCCTTCCACCCCTCCAAAGTGTTTTACTAACCATCCGGCCAGATAAACCAATCCACCGGAAGCTACAATCTTGGCTATATTATAAAAAGCACCCTGCCAACCGATATATTTAGCCTGATCCGGTTTACTGAGCTCAGTCATATAAACACCATCAGTAGCAATATCATGTGTAGCACCACTGAAAGCAACTATAGCCAACATGGCAATGGAACAAGCAAAGAAATGAGGAAGCTGTAACGACAAGGCAACAAGCCCAAAACCTATTCCGGAAACAATCTGGGTAAGGACAACAAAGTACTTTTTCGTCTTAAACATTTCAAGAAAAGGACTCCAGAGAAACTTCAAAGTCCATGGTAACATAATCAACGAAGTCCAGAGGGCAATTTGTGCATCAGAGATTTCCAGTCCTTTGAACATCAGAACGGATACCATATTCAATACGACAAAAGGTAACCCCATGGCAAAGTACACAGTAGGAACCCATGAAACAGGGTTAAAGGCTTTTTTATTCATCAATAAGTATTTTATCGGTTAACGATTATAATGCATTTGTATATAATACAACCGAAACCGATAAAATACTAACTTGTATGCACTACTTTTTTCAATTCCAACGCAAATTATTTACTTTCAACAGTAAGAGTCGCTTTCTTAAGTCCGCTCCCTGTAGCTTCAAAAACAATGGCTCCGGCTCTATCAGTAGTTTGAATAATAGCTGTCATCATTCCACTAAAGACTTTCATCCGGGGGATTTGGAAAGACTCCAAAGAAGCCGGATTTCCATTGGCACCGGCACAATACACACCCGCTCCTTTCACTTTAAAACGAATTTCATCAGTAGCTTCCGGGCATAGATTTCCATCCTTATCCACCACTTTTACCGTTACAAAGCAAAGGTCTTTTCCATCTGCCTGCAACAGCCGGCGATCCGGAAGCAGTTCTATATGATGCGGCTTACCGGCTGTATGTATTTCTTTCTCAGCTACAGCCTTGCCATTCTCGTCGTAAGCAACTACCTTTACTGTACCCGGCTCATATTTAGTATCCATCCACATCAGACGGTAACGCTGCTGACGTTTCAAACTCATCATTGAAACCGAATCAGCGCTGTTATATACAGTTACTGATAAATCTTTAGTACGTTTACCCTGGCTTTTACCATTAATAAATAACTCCGCAGAAGGATAATTGGTATAAACAAAAACCGGAGTCACTTCCCCCTCGCGTCCTTTCCAATTCCAATGGGGGAGGATATGCAATGTTTCTTTCTCTTTATTCCAATGGCTACGATACAGATAATAACGGTCTTTCGGTAATCCCGCCAAATCAATTATACCAAACAAAGAAGAGTGACTGGGCCAGTCTGTATAATAAGGAGTTGGTTCACCCAGATAATCGAAACCGGTCCATACAAACTCACCAATACAATAGGGCAAATCTTCGTGCTGTATAAAATCATCTTCCGGCAGATTAGACCACCCGCAATGTTCCACATCATAGGATGAAGACTGATGATCATCGTATTTCTTCATCCAGGCGCGGGTTACCGGAAATTTATAAATACCCCTTGAACTTACTGTAGAAGCCGTTTCACTTCCCAGAATTATCTGCTGAGGCAATTTTTTATAGGCTTCCTGATACTTGTGAGGGCGATAGTTAAAGCCCACCACATCCATCACAGCCGCCATATTATTATTTATCACAGCATCCGGAGCATCCATTCCCTGCGTCACAGGACGAGTAGGATCTTCACGATGACAAATATTCTGTAAATGACGGGAAAGTTTCGGTCCACGGTCACCATTCCATTGATCGGGTACTTCATTACCAATACACCACATCACCACACTGGGATTGTTACGATAATGACGCAACACATTCACAAGATCTTTTTCCACCCACTGGTCAAACTCTTTGTGATAACCATTTTCACATTTAGCAGCTTTCCACTCATCAAAAGTCTCCACCATGAGCATCATACCCATTTCATCACAAGCTTTCACCAGCTCAGGAGCCGGCATGTTATGAGATGTACGAATGGCATTACACCCCATATCTTTCAGAATACGTATCTGACGACGAATAGCTGCTTCATTTACAGCAGCACCCAATGGTCCCAAATCATGATGATTACAGACTCCTTTAAATACAGTTTTCTTTCCGTTCAGGAAAAAGCCTTTATCAGGAACCACCTCAATAGAGCGAATACCAAATGGAGTAACAGACTCATCTTTCAGTGTATTCCCCTCATACACCTTTGATTCAGCAGTATATAAATAAGGAGTATCCGGGGTCCAAAGCATCGGTTTTTCAACAACAAACTCCTGACTGAATATCTGATTATCAAAATCAGTAAGCTGTTTATCCTTTTTGCAGACAACCTTTCCATCTACATCTTTTATTTCAGTAACAATACGATAGGATGAAGGAGATTTACCTTCCGGCATTACCCATGATGTATTCAAGTGTACTCGTGCAAAGTCATCTTTTATCACCGGAGTAGTCAATTGTGTACCCCACACAGGAACATGCGCCTCTTCATTTACTATCAGATGTACATTTCTATAGAGCCCCGCCCCCGGATACCAACGTGATGACTCCACTTCATTTTCCAGACGAACAGCAAGTGTATTCTTACCTTCAGTGTTCAGGTAAGGAGTGACATCCAGATAAAATGTATTATAACCGTATGGCCAATAACCAGCTTCTTTTCCATTCACATAAACACGAGCATGACTCATAGCACCGTCAAAGACCAGTGTAGCCCTTTTACCTTTCGCAAATGCAGGTACTTCAAAATCCAACCGATACCAGCCCACACCAACAAAAGGCAACCCTCCCGTACGACCGGCATGTTCCATAGCCTCTTTTTGTCCATCTTGTGCTATTGCTACCTTCTGGCGATCATTCTGAATACTAAAAGGACCATATATAGCCCAGTCGTGAGGAACTGTCACTTGTTGCCAACGGCTATCATCATAATCCGGGAGACTAAAATTCGCATCATCCGAACGAATAAACTTCCACCCTCTTTCAAAGGTATAGCGGGTATGTGCTGATGTTGTTTTATCAACTGCCCATATCGTTTGGGCATGTGTTAAAAAAAATAGTATCAGAGTAGCAGCAAATAAAGATTTCTTCATGGTATTTTAATTAAGTGTAAAAAATAAGACCTGTTTCAGGATAGACAAATATATAGAAAACTAACTTAACAATCCTAATTTAAAACTCATAAAATAGTAGAAATCAATTATTTTAAAGACAATAGAGAAATTAATTAATTTTAAGTTAGCACTATCCGCTTTACAATTGTATTATATAATAAAGGAATTATCAATAACCCATTAAATTATTACTTATGAGTTTATCGAAACACTTTTGCGGGATACTATCCGCATCTTTATGTGCTTTCATGTTGAGTACAACCTCTTGTCAGGAAAAAGGAAATAAAGGACAATGTTCTCTCATCCCCCAACCCAATGAATTAAAAACAAACACAGGACAATTCGTATTCAACAATTCAACTGTTTTCTATGTATCTCCGGAATTAGATAAAAGCAGCACTCCCATTATCGACTCATTTAGTCGAAACCTGAATGCAGTATCCGGATTTCAAACAACATCTCAACCACTGAATGAGACCGAAACACTTCCCGAGCAAAGTATTGTTTTTAAAACCAATGAAAAAATAGTTCCCGAAGGTTATGAACTCAATATACAACCAGACAAAATAACTATACAAGCCTCTGACCGCAGCGGAGTATTCTATGCCATTCAGACGTTAAAACAATTATTACCGGTAGCTATTTACGGAAACGAACCTACATCTGATATTCAGTGGACATCACCTTGTATGGAAATTAAAGATGCCCCACGTTTTGGTTACAGAGGCCTGCACATTGACGTAGCCCGTCATTTCTTTCCTAAAGAAGAGATGAAAAAGATACTCGATCTTATGGCCCTTCACAAACAAAACCAATTGCACTGGCACCTTACAGACGATCAGGGATGGCGTATTGAAATAAAGAAATATCCCCTTCTGACAGAGATCGGCAGTATCCGTAATAAAACGATGATACGTAAAGAATGGGAAAACTATGATACCACTCCCTATGGCGGATTTTATACACAGGAAGATATAAAAGAGGTTGTAAAATATGCCAATGAGCGTTGTATCAATATTATTCCGGAAATCGACCTTCCGGGTCATATGATGGCAGCATTGGCAGCTTATCCTAATCTGGGATGTACAGGCGGACCGTATGAAGTATCCGGTCAATGGGGTGTACGCGATGATGTATTATGTCCGGGTAAAGAAGAGACGTTCACTTTCATTGAAGATGTCTTAACGGAAGTCATGGAATTATTCCCTTCAGAATATATACATATCGGTGGGGATGAATGTCCCAAAGTACGTTGGGAAAAATGTCCCAGATGTCAATCGCGTATCAAAGCCAAAGGATTGAAAGCAAATGAAAAACATAAAGCAGAATTCTTTCTTCAAAGTTATGTTACTGCCCGTGTTGAGAAATTTTTGAATGATCATGGACGTAAAATTATCGGTTGGGACGAAATTCTGGAAGGAGAACTGGCTCCTAACGCCACTGTAATGTCATGGCGTGGAATGGATGGCGGCATCGAAGCAGCCCGTTTAAAACATCCGGTCATCATGACTCCTAACAACTATGTATATCTGGATTACTATCCGACAATGAATACACAGGATGAGCCTTTAGCTATCGGTGGATACAACCCTGTCGAAAAAGTATATTCATTAGAACCGGTTCCTGCTGTACTTAACGAACAGGAACGTGCTTACATTATCGGAGCACAAGGCAACCTGTGGACAGAATATATCTTAAGCAATGAACAGTTGGAATACATGCTACTCCCCCGCCTGGCTGCATTAAGTGAGGTACAATGGACACAACCTGCAAACAAAAGCTGGGAACGTTTTCAAAACAGCCTCAGCCACATTGTATCTATTTATAATGTAATGGGCGTGAATTATGGAAAGCATATTTATGAAATAGCAGCAAAATATGATGTGCCTACTGCTTCTGAAGGCAAAGTAGTAGTAACTCTGTCGACACTGGGAGACTCACCTATGTATTATACACTGGACGGAAGTCAGCCTACAGAAGAAAGTGCTCGTTATACCCAACCAATAGCTATTACAAAAAGCTGTATGTTACAGGCAATCGTGGTAAGAGACAATGTAAAAACCCGTACATTTAAGAAAGAATTCAAATTCAACAAAGCAACTGGTAAACAGGTAACTCTGGCAACCACTCCAACAGAGAAATATACATTTGCCGGAGCTTCTATCCTTACAGACGGACTACGAGGGGATTTCAATTACAGTACAGGCTATTGGATGGGATTCATGAATGAACCGATGGATATTACCATTGATTTAGGAAAAGTAACACCTGTATCTTCCGTCAAAGTAGGAGCTATGATACAATTTGGTGAATATATCTTCCCACCCACAAAGATTACCGTATGGACAGCTACCGGAAAAGATGGTGAGTTTGTCAAACAAGGAGAGACAGATATTCCCGTTGCTACAGCTGATGTTAAAGATGGACTGGCAGAATATAGTTGTCAATTCAAAGAAGTAGAGGCAAACCGCATTCGGATATTAGTAGATACAACTTCTTCTATTCCGGATTGGCATGGTGCACGCACAGAGAAAGCACACATGTTTATAGATGAAGTTATAGTAGAATAATATTTTATGATCGTAAAGTAATGATAATCAAGCAACACAAAAGTACGTACTTTTGTGTTGCTAAAGTACGTATTTAACTTGTTGTTAATTAGTATTTTAAATCACTGTTAAAATACTAATTTCACAATCAAAGAAATTCATAATATAATCTCACCTTAAAGTATACCCTGATTTAATTGAATCAGCTTTCATTCATAAGCCAACTCAATGTGAAACGAACAAACCAAAGTTTAAAGCCATCGATGCCCGGTAATGAATCATCCCATTTACCTTCTTCCACTACAATACCAATAGTCCCGTCCGGTAACACCGTCATTGATGAATAGGCTGATAATCCGGATAATACTGTTTTCTTTACCGACCAGTTTTTTCCTTCATCATAACTTAAAAAAACGGAAACATTTTGTCGGATATGATTATCGTCAGGGATAGAATGAAGAATTATATTTTTAAGAGCACCTTCTTTTACGGTAGAGTATCGCATAATATCACCATTACAAGCCGGATCCTGAATATCTGGCTGTAAGTATGATTTTCCCCATGTCATTCCTCTATCCTGAGATATACAAAATTTACGGAACCCTTTTTCCCTATTACGAATACTCATTAAAATATCACCATTATTCAGTTCAATTAGTTTGGCTTCATCACCATTACTATCGGCCGCATTCTCTGAAACTTTCCAAGTACTTCCACCATTATCAGAGTAACATACATAATTGCTTAAGGAGCCTCCCCAGTCAGATGTCGTTCTTACAGCTATACAAAACATAATCCGGCCATCCCGTAACTGTAAAGCTCTTCCGGAAGAGGCAAAAGCCCCATACCAACATTTTCTGATTTTATCCGGACAGTCTTTTCCATAAATTTGTGAAGTGATATCTACGGGAACACTCCATGTTTTACCATTATCGACGCTCTTAGAAATATTAATCCGCATCAGATTATTTTCACACGATTGCCATAATCCGTTGCCTGAAGCAAAAATACAGAGTAAATGCCCTGTTCTCCTATCCAAAACGATAGCCGGATCTCCATAACCAACAATCGTTCCTTCACCTGCTATTGTTACTGTCTCCGACCATGTTTTGCCATTATCCTCACTCCGGCGAGACACTACATCTATATGTGCCGGAAGATCATTTATCTTATCCCAACGCCTGTCTGCCACTACTACCAAAGAACCATCGGCCGCCGTCACTAGCCCAGGTATACGATAAAATTTAGAGCCGGCATCTCCCATATCAAATAAAAGAACACGTTCTAAAAAGAACGAATCAAAAATGAATCCCCAACAAGGAATAGAAAAAAAACAAAAAAATGATACCAAATAATATTTCGAATACATAACTAAACTGTAATAAAGAAGAAGGATTGTCCAAATAACTCATAGCTACGGACAATCCTTCAATAATCAAATTATAATAAGATATTTATTTTAAAATAAAATAGTATTTATTTCTTAAACATCTTTTGACTACGTACCACCTGACCCTTTTGCATCTTTACAACATATGTAGCCGGAACTATTTCTGATACGTTTACAGAGGAAGGGACATTATCTATATACTTTATCAACTGACCGGAAATGGTATAAATCCATGCTTTATCCACATTCTCAAAATTAATTACGTCTTCAACAACTGTAGGCCACATTTTAGAAATACTTGATGCCTTATCAGCAAATGTGTTTTCCACACCATCCGGCAATCCACCTGCTAATCCTTCCGGTTCATCAGCAACACCTTGATCGTGCATATCCGGATCCGGTTGGCGTGATGGGTTATTACCCGTGATTTCTACCGGAATATCCAATGTAAATCCTTTAGCTGTAAATCCACAAGGTCCGGGGTGAGCAAACCATGCATCAGAGAATACTACACGCAAACGGCTTACGCCCGGTCTTGCATCTGCCGGGATAGTAAATTCCTGAGTAACACCCGTAGTTTCAAACTCTACGGTGCCACCTTTAACCTTACCCAACTGGAAAATTAATTCGTCTGCTGGCTCAAATGAGTTACTTCCATTTAAATCAATATAAGCTTTTGCCAAACAGAATCTCAATCCATCAGGGTTGACTGTTTCCGGATGATCAGTAGAAGTATCATGAGCTTTAAAGAATAATTCTAATTTTTGCCCTTGTTCAACCTTCAATGTTTGATTACACAAAGCATACTGAGTACCATCTGCCTGAGGCGCATTTGCCGTATAATCTATATTATCAATTCCTCCGCTTATCTTAAACTGTTCAATATATCGCTGAATAACAGCAATATCAGATCCTTCAGCATTATAATTCAGCCCAGACTCACAATATGGGTCATTGTTAAACGAAGGCAATACACCTGTTGCACGCTCTATATGAATCCATTCTATTGGTGAGTATGTTTTCAGATCGACAGATACCGAACGTATACCAATATACGGATCATCCTCTGTTCCTTCAAACATAATATTACCTACATACGCAGACCATGTAGAAGTACGAGCTATTTCAGCAACTCTACCATCTTTTCCATTTTTGTACAATATATCAAAATGATCAATATTTACTTCATCATTGTAAATCATACCATAATCCTTACGAGCTGTGGTATAATTTGTTGCATCCACTTCCCATGTCAACTTAACAGAAAGAGATTTCGTAGTTTCTTCTTTCACTTCAGCAATAATACTCTTTGAGTCAATAGAAGCTGGAATAACGCCCGAACGATCATCACTTAATTCCAGTTTACCAACCAACATGTTATAATTACCGCTATAAGCACCCTTTACGCGGAAACCTATATATTCAATAACATCTCCTTTACCAATACCACTTAAAGTAACTTTCTTTTCTCCCCAAGTAGCACCAGCCAAATCACCAACAGGAGATTCCAACCATGTATTATCATCCATTTTTTTCACAATGACATACAGGTTAGAAGGATTTGTTCCACTAACTCCCGACTTCAATGCAACCTTAGCAACCGGGTTATCACCGGTAACATTTAATTTAGTACGATACAAAACAATATCAGAACCCTGAGTAGTAGGTTCACCACTCAAACGTAAAGAAGATCCACCAATATAAGCATCCTCATGCGTATACTCAACTGCGATGTCTGCAGACTTTACAGTAGCATTCGATTGATAAACCAACCAACGATATGTAGGAACTACATCTTGTTGTGCCATGTTATACCAACTTCCAAAAGTCTTCTTTCCTTTATAATTGTAACGGTCACCATTACCCAAAGTAAAATGAGTATTGAAAGGAAGATCTCCCTGAATAGCAGTACGTTCCGGAACAAATTCTGCAAGACCGCAGAAATTAGTCATCTGTAAATCTTTCTTAGTCTCATCAGAGACTTCGAATATAATACCACTATTTACAGGCGTCGGACGATCAATAGGAGTACGATTACCACCCGAAAAGCCTTTTTCAAGTAATTTCTGATAATTAGACTGAAGTTCGGTCTGATTATCTCCCAACGCAAACTGGAAAAAACGACTGATCTTGTGTTCACCCCACAAACAAAGACCACACTCTTTAGTATCTGCATCGGCATTTAATTTATTCCAAGAACGATCCATATTTGAAATCCAAACACCTGCATACAAGCCATCAGCCGTACCCAAAGCCTCTTTTGCCACCTTGACTGATGATCCCATACTATAAGTAGCAAAGTTTCCACCCGAATAGTTTAACATTACATCTGTTGTCTTACCATCTTCGTTACCATACATATCAACGTTACGACTTGTCAATGAACTATCCTGAGTATAAAGTCCGATATGAAAATTGGCAAACCCAATCTCTTCAGCCTTCTTATAAAGCGCCTGATGGAACTTTACAACGTCCGGGTCACTATAACCACTATCCTCCCAGTTATAATTGATACCATCAAGTCCAAAGAACATTAAAGCATTCAAAAATGCATCTACATAACGATAAGTTCCATCTGCATTCTTCTTAGTAATCAGTTTAATATAATCATTAGCTGTACTTCCCGGAGTCCAACTTTCAAAAAACTTAATACCACTAAAAATATCAGTACCATTCTTGTGTGCGGCATCTGCCCAAGAACCCGGTGCCTGAAATGGCTGATGATTCCAAGAACCAAATAAATTTGTATAATTCCACATAGAATAGACATCACTATTAAACTGGGCGCTGGGATATCCACCTACATCTTGTCCCTGTCCTGTCGGAATATTCATCCAAAGTCTACGAGTAGAATAAACATCTTTTACGAGTTGTTTTGTAGGATCTTCCATAATCTTACGAGGACGTACATGAGAACGCGAAAACTCCAAATCAAGATTAAAACCCGCAGCACTCCACTCTTCAGTAGTGGGATATTTTCTGCCATTTTCGGCTGCTGCTACAAACAAATCCAGAATTTTCTCTTCATTCCATGGAGTAAAATCAAATACTTCTGTCGAAGCAGATTCCGGATAGGAAGGAGCTTCTTGAGCTTGCACATTACCAGCCAGACAGAACATGGCCATAACGCTAAACAAAGTAATCTTTTTCATGATAATAAATTAGTTATTAGAAAGTTAAAATTCACAGATACTTCCTTCTACAAGTAAGAAAGAAATATCTGTTTATTTTCTCTGATTAAAAATTGGGTGCGTCTACATCCCACCATAAACGGGTTCCTTGTTTATCGGCTCCTCCCAAAGCTTCCAAACCAGATGTAGCTATATCCTGAGCCACTGCGCTCGTTTCTCCCGGGAAAGGCATTCTACGAATCAGGTCACCATCATCCAAACTACCATCTCCATCATCAGGGTGTAATACGGGAAATATTTTCGGATATCCGGTCCGGCGCAAATCCGTCCAAGCTTCGTAAGAATAAGGAAAACCAGCTATATATTTCTGAGTGATAATTTTCTCCAGTTTAGTTTCATTATCATCACCTTCATTCCATTTCACCCCTATTTTAGTTACACTTTTTATATTATTAGAATCATCTATTGGATCTATATATGTATAATCTACAGGCTGTTCTAAAGACATATATTCATTCACTCTTTCCAGATACGGAGAACCTAATCCACGGTCTTCCAAATAAGCATTACGGATTCCTCTTTCATAAAATTCCCTGGCACTGCCTTTCATTTCCCAACCACGTAAAGCTCCTTCAGCACGGAGGAAATCTACTTCCGAAAGTTTCATAACATACATGGGAGCCATTGCCAATTCCACTCCGGAAGTCAGTTTGGAATATCCAACGTGTGGATTATTCTTTTCATCTTGTCCAGCAATCATATAACTTCCAGCCCTCAAACCTACAACACGAGAATTGGGTTTCAGAATTTTCGCAGGGTCATTACCATTAATCAGACTACAAGAGTTCTTTAAATACAGATAATCCATATATGGATGTTTCAGACTGGCTAACAAACTTTCAAATGAGGCATTCAGGCGAGTATCTCCCCATGTAGTACTAATTTCAACCAACGGATGTGTGAATCCGGCAACTGTTGGTTTCAAAGCAACCTCTTGAGCAGTTGTTTCAATAACTCCTGCTTTAACGGCTTCTTCAGCCCAAAGCTTAGCTTTTTCCGGCAATATTTTCACTACATGCATCGCCACACGTAACTTTAAGGAGTTTGCAAAACGATCCCATGTATCTATACTAAAATCATCTGTAAAATAATCATATCGCTTCAGTATTTTTTGTACTTTTTTCTTATACCAATCAGGACGTAGATCATAATGTTTAAAGCAAGCAGATATAGTGTCTATATTGTCAACAATAGTAACATAAATCTTACGCATATCCTCATATGTATAAGGATGAGTTGCCTTGTTTTCTTTATAGTTAATATAAGGAAAAGGCCCATAAATATCAGCCATCTCTTGTGAAGCATAATCATAAAGTAACAGTCCGATTGCTTTAAGTTCCGGTATAGAATCTATTTTAGGATGATTCAACATAGGTACTACTCCACTTTTCACATTCAAGAATCCGCCGTTCACTCCATCATTATATTTCTGATTGAAGTAATAAGTAGAATTGATCACTCCGTCAGCACCATGAGAAAAATTATGAGGTATACAGAAATAACCGGCATAATTATCGACTGTAATATTATACTGGTATTGATACTGATGAGACACGGGTTTTTTTCCTTCCTTTCCACCACGCAAAGCGTATTCTGCTGTCAACATCTGTCCAAAATAATCCCCCAATGCCTGCTCTGCCTCTTCAAAACCACTTTCACTGATTTCTTTTTTATAATTTATGATATCAGCCTGTCCATGATATATTACATCTTCACCCGGCTTATCATTCCCTGTCAGTTCATCACCAGGTTGGTCAAAATCCATACATGACTGCAACCCGGCCACAGCAAACATTGCACAAACTGCTATAAAAATATATTTCTTCATATAGGTTGTTTTATTATTATCGTTTTTTTAAAAATTAGCTTTCAGAGAGATACCAAATGAACGGGCTGACGGCATATTGAACACATCAAATGCTCCTAAACCGTTCTGAGTGGATAAAGCGATATCCGGATCAACCGGTGCTTTTTTATAAAGGAAACACAAGTTACGTGCTATCAATGAAAGCGATAAGTTTCTGGACATTCCAAAAATATTATGGAAAGTATATCCCAAAGAAAGTTCTCCTATACGAAAATTTGTAGCATCATACACATATTGTGAACCATAGGCATTACCACCCACCTCCTTAAAGTATCCCTCAATTGGGGCTAAGTTTCCGTCAGGCATATACAAAGCAGGCTGTCCATTCCATCTTAACTCCGGATTAAGCTCGGCTGCTAAACGAGCTGCTGCTGTACGTTGTGACACACCTTTATTATCCAATTCAGCTTCTGTCAAGGATATAACTTTACCACCAATTCGTCCGTTAACTAAGAAATACAAAGAGAAATCTTTATAAGAAAATGTATTACTCCAACCTAACTGATATTTAGAATTCATGTTTCCTAAATAAATATAATTTTTAGTATCCAATTGAGGCTTACCTACAGCATTAAGGCGAATACTCCCATCATCATTACGCTTAAAATCCTGTGCATACAAATCACCATAAGAACCTCCTTCGTCATATCTGACAACAACTTTACCACCGGCAATGCGTTGCTCCATTTTCGAAGGTACTCCGGTATTATCCTTATATGTCTTTTCAATCTTATTATAATTATAAGAAAAATTAACAGAAGTTCTCCACATCCAATCTTTAGCAAAAGACAAAGCATAACTAACGGTAGTTTCAATACCTTGATTACGAATACGACCGGTATTGATCGGTATTTGCTTGCCGTTTCCGTCGGCATTCAGAAAATAACTATTATACATTGCACTATTGTAGTAAGTCAAGTCTATATTCAAAGCATTACTGAAAAGAGAGAGATCAAAACCGGCTTCAAATGAACGAGTCACCTCAGGTATAGGATTTTCATAATATCCATATTTAGAAGGCGTTACAGTACCTGTAGTAGGATCTGTAGGCGTTCTATTAAAAAAGATATTAGGAATAGAGTTACCTACCTCACTATAAGAAGCTCTTACCTTCAAATTAGTAATTTCTTCCGGCAAGGTAATTATTCGATGAAGTAGTGCATTAGCCCCAAATGAAAAATAACCATAATTAGTTGGAGTACCTCTTGTTGCAAATTGTTTAAAGGCACGATACCAGTCACGACGATAACTACCCTCCAAATATACCATCTCTTTATATCCTAACTGACCGGTAAACAGTAAAGCTTTATCCCAATTAGAAGACTTTAAATAACTTCTGTCACCCGGACTTCCCGCAGAAGCTGTAGGTTCAAAAAAATTAATTAAAGTAGGAAGTTTATCTTTCATCGCAGAATAGGTCGTAGCAGAAGTCCATATCTTTTGAGTTTCACCTTTCAAAGTATGTCCTACCCATCCCGCTGTAGCTGATACAGAAAAGTCCTTAATCTCCTTATTATAGCTCAACAGTGCATCTACATATACATCATTAGTCCACATCAAATCTTGTCCATACATACCATAATCCTCCATTGCTGAAGCATTCCATGTAGTAGCCATGCGTCTGCTATTACCTTTGTATTTAGAACGGTCTAAACTCAAACGCCCTTGTACCTTCAAACCTTTAATTATTTCATAACTCGCTGTAATATTTCCGTATACACGTTCTTCCTCGGTTTGTCCATTCGTCTCATTGACCAGCCAATAAGGATTATTATTCGACTGAGAAAAATAAGCCCATTGTTGTTTAGGTCCGCTTAATTCAACAGTGCCATCTGGTACCCACACTCCTTTGTCATAATACCCACGAGGGTTAGACATCCATGTACCATTTTCCACCTTATAGTTATTTTTATAATATCCCAAATCAATATTACGTGGCATACGATACAAATCATACAATGGGTTTAGAACAGTACCACCACCCGGCCGGTTTTTCGTTATAGCCTGTACATAATTCATTGATAAGTCTACGTTTAACTTCTTATTAAACAATGAATAGCTTTGTCTAAATGATAAAGTATTACGATTGTATGTATTATTAGGTATCATGCCATTGGCATGTGAATTAGCATATGAAAAATAAGTACGAATTTTCTCGGTACCGGCACTAACGGATATTGAATTATTAAAAGTGGCACCTGTACGGAAAAAGTCTGAAATATCATTTGTAGCATAGTTACGTAAATGAGCACCTTCATAGGCAAGTTCGTCCGGAGTCATTTCCGATATTTTCTTTCCCCAGCTATCCATTCCCAGCGTATTAGCTGTTAAATTCACTGCCGCGCCATAAAGATTCTGTATATCAGGAGTTAATAAAGGTTTTTCAAAAGTAGCATTGGAAGTTACATTAATTGATATACGTCCTTCTTTACCCTTCTTAGTAGTTATCATGAGCACACCATTGGCAGCAGCACTACCATAAAGAGCAGCAGCATTAGCACCTTTCAAAATACTCAGACTTTCGATATCATCCGGATTAATCAATGAGAGCGGATCTGAACCTTCAGATGTTTTAGCATAAGTCAAAGTAGCACCATCACTCCAACCTGATTGCCCGTTTACATCATTACCATTCATTGGGATACCATCTACTACTATTAACGGACTATTGTTACCTAAAATAGACTTGTTTCCTCGTAATAAAATTTTAGAAGCTCCACCGGCACCACCGGCACTTGGCGTAATAGTTACACCGGAAGCCTTACCTTGCAGAGCATTCACAAAGTTAGCATCCTGCACCTTCGTTAATTCATCTCCGCTAACTTTCTGTGTAGCATAAGTCAAGGATTTTTCTTTACGTTCAATACCCATTGCAGTAACTACTACTTCATTCAACTGTAGTGCATCTTCCTTCATCACTACATTAAATGAAGATCGCCCAGCAATAGGTAATATTACTTTTTGATAGCCTATATAAGTGAACTCTAATGTGTTTTCATTTGTAACTTCAATGGAATAATTTCCGTCCATATCAGTTATTGTTCCTGTAGTAGTTCCCTTAACCAGCACACTCACTCCAATCAAAGGTTCACCACCTTCATCCGTTACTACTCCTTTTATTGTACGCTTATTCTGCTGTGCTACGTTTTTCACTTCTTCCATCTCTTTTGTAAAGAGTACCAAATACTTATCCCGTACAGAAAAAGATGCACTAGTGTTTATAAGCAAGCGATTCATAACAGTTCCTAATTTCTCACGATTCGCTTTAATCGTCACGACTCTATCGGGATTAATATCTTTAGTATTATACACAACTGATAGAGAAGCTTGCCGACCTATTTCATTCAGCACTTTACTCAAAGGGACATTAGTAAAATCCAGATTTAACAGTACATTCTGTGCAGATGCACTTAAAAAGGCTGGAATAAAAAGGAAAAGGAACCCCAACAAGAATTTAATCTTGTACTTTGTAATTTTTTTCATTTCGTATTCTTTTAACATTAACAGATCAAGAAATCATCTCAATATAAAAATTCAATTCAGGATTTTTTTTATGGAATCTCTTTCATTATCTATAACTACTTTAGGTTATTATATTGATTGTAATTTCGCTTTTACTAAAATAATACAGTTAACACAGCAGAGTTACTAAAAGAAAAGAGAAAAATTTAAAAGAAAAGAGAAAAAAGGAATGTTAAAATTCAAAATAGTCTAAAAAGAATATGAATAAGAGAGATATAAATAGACAAAAAGAGTATATCAGAAAGAGATGCATATATAATGTAATCTCTCCTTTGATATACCCTCTCTATTTATTAATCGATAAGTATTTAGAATTTATCTATTTTTATTTTCCGGCAGATAAATAAATCTTATTCCCGTCTATTTTATATTGAAAACGTTTTGTTAATGATAATACAGAGAGAATATCTTCTATATTATCATCCGTACGGAACTCACAAGTAAAACGCTCCTTTTTTAATCGCTCATCTTTAAAATAGAAATGGACGTCAAAGTGCTGCTCAAGACATCGCGTCATTTCCAAACAAGTAGTTTGCTCAAAAGCAAGTTTTCCTTGTATCCACAAGAGTACATCCCGAGCCGAAGAAGATTCTGTAAGTTCTGCCTGTAGAGTTGAAGTATTCACATTAAGAATCTGTCCTGAGGGTGTCCGAAAAGGGTGCCCTCATTTTTTTTGTAAAAGTCCGAACTTTCGCAAGCTCGGACTTTTTTATTAGCTCTAAAATGTTTATCTTAGAGCATGTTAATCGATAGTGCAAATATACAATTTAAGGAGTATTCTCAAGGCATGGATTCCTTATTTCCTTCCCGTCTTGATGAAAATATTTCTTCGGATGCTCCGGTCAGGCTTGTCAACCGGATTGTTGATGAGCTTGACATCAGTCCGTTGTTGTCCACTTATAAAGGTGGTGGTTGTCCAGCTTATTATCCCCGCATGCTTTTGAAAGTGTTGTTCTTCGCCTACCTGAACAATGTGTACTCTTGTCGTAAGATAGCCCGTCTTCTTCAGGAGAACATCCTTTACATGTGGCTTTCGGGCAAGTCCACTCCCGACTTCCGTACCATCAATGATTTCCGTAGCAAGCGTTTGAAGAGTTGCATCCACAGTTTGTTCACTCAGATTGTACTCATGCTTGTTGACTTGGGATATATCAGTCTGGAAAAGCAGTATATTGACGGCACCAAAATGGAGTCGGCTGCCAACCGTTACACTTTCGTCTGGCGCAAAAGTGTGGAAAAGTATAAAGAGCGTCTGAAAAAGAAGATTCAATGCATACTCTCTCAAATAGATGAAGGTATCCTCTGTGACAACCATGCTCCTGAAGAATCAACTCTTTCTATTGACAGCCGTGCCCTGAAAGAAAAGATAGATGCCATTAATCTGGAGAACCGCAGTAAACGTGAACTTCGTCAGATTAAAAAACTTAATGAGGAGTACTTGCCCAAACTGCAGGAATATGAGAAACACCTGGAAACGATGGATGAAAGGAACAGTTATTCCAAAACAGATCCCGATGCGACTTTTATGCGCATGAAAGAAGACCACATGAAGAACGGCCAGCTTAAACCGGGATATAATCTGCAGATATCCACGGAAAACCAGTTCATAACAAACTATGCCTTCTATCACAATCCCGGTGATACGTTGACTCTGATTTCATTTCTATTGTATGGCCGGATGAGATACTACCGGTTCATGAAAGAGGTCTGTGCGGATGCAGGATATGGAAGTGAGGAGAATTATGAGTTTATGGAACGCTTCGGCATAAGTGCCTATGTGAAGTATAATTATTTTCATGTGGAACAGACAAAAAAATGGAAACGTGATATCTCCAAACAAGATAATTTGTATTATAACGAACCGGAAGATTACTTTGTATGTCCGATGGGACAGCATATGGAACTTGCCTACAAAACAAAGGCGGTCAATGATAATGGGTATGAAAGTGAAATAAGTGTTTACCGTGCCAGGAACTGTCAGGGATGTCCTCTGAGGAATAAATGCCACAAAGGGAAAGGAAACAGGGAGATCAGGGTGAACCATAAACTAAGGCGGTACAAGCAACTGGCACGTGAGAAGCTCACTTCACCAAAAGGGCTTGACCATAGGAGCAAAAGACCGATAGAGGTGGAAGCAGTCTTCGGACAAATAAAATGGAATAAAGGGTACAAGAGATTCAGGCATAAAGGCTTGGATAAGATTATCATGGACTTCGGAATATTGGCTATTGCATTTAACATCGGAAAAATAATCAGCAAGCAGAAAAAGGCTAAGAAAGGGAGGGAGGGAATGAATTATAAGACTCATAAAGGTAGAAAATGGAGTTTTATGAGGAATACTTTGATAATTTGTGGGATTAATCACAAAAAAGAGACAAAAAATAAAAAACGAAGAGGATACCCTTTTCGGACACCCTCTT
>DXWV01000050.1:95783-175827 GCA_019416685.1 Bacteroides sp. | reverse complement strand
GCGCACTACGTTCGGGACGTAGGGGTCGGGCGTTCGAGTCGCCTCATTCCGACAGGTAAGCTGTAAGTATCTGATTTCACAGAAACTTACAGCTTATTTCATTTTTTAGTCGGGACAGAATCATATTATGTAGCCATAAAAAAGGAGCTTCCAACCCGTGGAAGCTCCTTTTAACTTGTCAAAGTTTGCTTCATACCAATGAAGCGGAAGTATCTAAATATTTATTTCCAATGGTTTTTAAAGCCATCGACAATATTTTCACTTCATCCTAAGTGAAAGGTATCGTACCATTTATATTTTTATAGAGCCAGGTTCTATCCTTGTCAAAGAATTCTTTTGCAATATACGACAAAGAGCCCATATCCAATATACCCTCCATAACCTTGATTTATATACAATCCAGACTTAAAAACTCTTCATTACCATTTATTTTAATATTCATGCCCAAGATAGAATAAAGACTTTGTTGTTCCAATTTTTCGCTAAAAATTAAAATAAGAATATTGTTATTCTAAAAATTCCAGCCAAATTAAAATTATCAATAGCTTATTATAGTTTTCTATATATTTTTTAAATAGCCAATAAACATTTCAGAGAAAGAGGTAAATCTCATACGGTAAGTTACCTTCGCTTCACAAAACAAAACATCCGAACATGCATATGTGCATATCCGGATGTCCGTACTAAACTAACAACCAACTTTAAAATGCTTTGTGATAGAGTGCTTCAATATCTTCTACAGAAGTAGGACGTGGATTTCCCCCTGTACATACATCATTAAAAGCCGCCACGGCTAAAGCCGGAATATCTTCTTCTTTCACATTGATTTCATGCAATTTCTGAGGAATATTGATACTAATAGAAAGAGCTTTTACAGCTTCAATAGCAGCTCTTACGCCCTCTGCTTCGGTCATACCTTCCGTATCTACCCCCATCGCTTCTGCAATCCGGATATATTTTGGTGCTGCCGGAGATTCAGCATTATATTCCATTACATAAGGTAAAAGCAAAGCGTTGGCTACTCCATGCGGAGTGTCATAAAAAGCGCCCAACGGATGAGCCATAGAGTGAACGATGCCCAAACCTACATTAGAAAATCCCATACCGGCAATATATTGTGCCTGCGACATGGCTTCGCGGGCAGCAGTATCTTTTCCGTTATCTACGGCAGCTTTCAGATTCTGAGCAATCATTTCAATAGCTTTCAGCTCAAACATATCGCTCATTGCCCAAGCCCCCGGAGTAATAAAACTTTCAATAGCATGAGTCAATGCATCCATTCCGGTAGCAGCTGTCAACCCTTTCGGCATAGAGTACATCAATTCCGGATCGACAATAGCAACAGCAGGAATATCGTTAGGATCAACACATACCATCTTCTTTTTGGCCTCCTCATCGATAATCACATAATTGATGGTTACCTCAGCAGCTGTTCCGGCAGTGGTAGGTAATGCAAAGGTAGGCACAGCCTTGTGCTTTGTGTCGGCAACACCTTCCAGAGATTTTACATCGGCAAACTCAGGATTATTCACCACAATACCAATGCCTTTAGCAGTATCAATAGAAGAACCACCACCCAGAGCTACAATAAAGTCCGCTCCGGACGCCTGATAAGCCTTCACACCATTCTGCACATTGGCAATAGTCGGGTTTGCTTTAACATCACTGTAGAGTTCATAAGGAATGTTGTTAGCTTCAAACACTTTGATAACCTCAGCAGCCACACCAAATTTAATAAGATCTTTGTCTGTGACAAAGAAAGCTTTCCTGAATCCACGACGGGCAGCCTCTACAGCAATCACACTGCGGCAACCGGCTCCGAAATAGGATGTTTCATTTAATACAATACGGTTCATAATTTCATTTTATTTTTGTAAGGTGATTCCCATTATTCCGATGACAACATCGTTTGACAACGTCTCCAGCGTCAGGCTCTTTAGCTCTTTATCCGGATCGAGCAACATATCAAGTAGTACTCCGGCACCTCCGTCGATAGGCCGGCCGTAAACCCCTGTAATATTCAAGTCTTTTTCAAGATTATTACTAACCAGTCCCGATTTGAAATGTAAACGATACGGACGAGGTGTTTGAAGACAAAAAGCAATCCCGTCTACATAGAAATCCTGTTCGATAGGACACCAATTGTCCGGATTTATAAGCTCCAATACTTCTGAAGTACCATCTGTATAATGTACACGAATAACCCCATTAGCAATGTGACACTGCATATGATTGGTACTTCCTGCCAACAGCAGATAAGCATGAGATGCTTTTCCGGTGAGCGGTATAGCCAGACTATCAGGATAGTTATCCCATAAAGAGGTAAAAGCGATATTCTTTCCTTCGGCAGGAGTACGTAAAGGAACACCTAAACTGGTACATAACAATCCGTCACGAACCTGCGCCCGTATACCTGAGTCGTCAATATCGGCAGTCAGTGTAGGATGACACCATTCACCTATCCCCTGTTTGGGCAGTTGTAAAGTAGTATAAGGAGAACGCGGCGAAAGATATTCATCCCGATATATATCTGTAACCGATGCATTGAATACCTCATCCATGTTAACCGGTTCACAAACAGCAGTCTTCACCCGGGTAAACGAAGGTATAACCGCTACATTCTCCTGCTTTATATTCACATCAACAGGCTGCCACCATTGCATTTGCCCTTGTTGTACATGTACAAAGAATGTATGCTGTCCCGACCGACCGGATACTTTTCCTTTCAATACACTCTTATCAATAGAAGAAGTTGTAAACACTCCCTGCGGATCATACAGTTTATCAAAAGCAACTCCTTTCAAAGCAGGTAAAGAAAAGTCCTGGTTGGGAAAGAGTTCTGGTCTATCCTCGAAAATGGAACAAAGTGTGTCTCCTCCCCAAACAATCTCAATTACAGCGTTCCGAACAGCTACAGAAGTTGTCACAGCTATCACCGGATACCCAGAAGCTGCTTCTACAAACTCCCATTTAACAGATTGTCCGTTCACCTTCACTGATTTTATATTCTCCCACGGGGCATTCACTTGCAAAGTTATCTCCAACGGGGTTACAAAACGTTGTTCAATTTTATAAATGTCCTTCGTTCCCTTACGCTGGAAGCTGTAAGCAATATCCGGAGTAGAGAGAGCCGCCTTCTCCCAATCGATAGGAAAACCGGGACGGATCAAAATCCGCCCGTTCATTGCATCAGGCAAGATGCCAAACAAGCCTTGAATCAGCAAACGGGAAGCAACTCCAATCGGATCACCGAAATCGCGGTAACACTCTCCACGTGCAGCATCATAAAAGCTGATCTGTCCGAAATTGCCGGGGCTATCTCCCAGATACATACCATCAAGTACGGAACTTTTCATCAGTTTATATCCCGCTTCGGCACGACCCGCCTGAAAATAAGCCAATGCTGTATGCATTACCTCAGCAAAAGCCACATTGTTAATGCTCCATGAATAAGGCAACCAATTTGTAGTTGAAATCGTTGCATACCCTTCATCGTTTAATCCTTCGCCACGAACCGGTATATGAGGGATTTCCGTATCTATATAACGTGTAGCCTGATAAGCCTGAAAAGGATCTGCCACCTCACTGTCGAGTGCATGATAGATGGTCCACACTCCCGCAGATTCATGCAGACGACGATGTCCCATGAAATCCTGATATTCGGCCCAATGTCCTCTATCAGATATCCAGAGGCGGGCATTGAGGACTTTTAGTATTTTCTCTGCTTCGGCACGGTAAGGTGCAGGATTCTCTCCTATCTTCTCTGCGATAAGGGCAGCCAATTTATTAGCCCGGTAATTGTATGCTGATGAATGAGTGACAGCACCACTATTATAGTACAGTGCATCGCTGGCCCAAATACAGGCATATGCATCATAAAGCCCGTCATTATCGGGATCGTAATTCAGTTTTTCCCACGCCAGATGACGAACAAGTACCGGCCACATCTGACGGGCATATGCCACATCCCCTGTCCAGTTAAAGTGCCAGAGAAGTTCATCAATATAACAAAGATTCATATCATAGTGATGCATCTGGTCGTTCCTACGGGGATTACGACAAATATATCCATTACTATATTGAGGAGTTCCCCAACGTTTTTCAGAACGTGCCAAATTCAGCACAGAATCCTGAGCCGGATGAGGGATCGTATTCGGGACTTCAGTTACCTGACTGGCAGCATAAGCATCAAAGTGCGTCCGGGCACGATCATGCCAGCCAAGCGCATCTCCGGTATAAGCAGCACGCCAGCCACTAAGTGGCATACGCCACCCCACAGCACCGTGCAACCATACTTCACCGTCCCAGATACCATCGGCAGCTACAGCAAGTGCTCCTCCCAATGTATTAAGATAGGCATCAGGTGTTTCCACATGAATACGGGAAGCCAGTGTAACACGCGCCTGTTCGGCAGCATTATACAAACGATCGCCTGCTTTCTTATCCAGTAATTGCAAAGAAAAGTCTTCAAATAATAAATAACTCGTACCATTTTTCAAACGGATATCATGGTACTGCATCTGTTGAGGATCGGCAGGCGCCTCAAAGCTATCTGCCGGATCAGCTCCCATATCTCCATTACGATTCAATCGCCGTGCTTTTATCTCAGAAATAATAGCAGTAAGCACAGCCCCGGAAGAAAACCCCGAAGATTCTATCTTCCAGATAGCTCCATCGGTCTCCGGCAAAGCCAGTGCAGAAATACGAAGTTCTCCTTTCCCCCAATTCGGGTCTGTAAGATGATACGTCCGGCGTCCAGGAGTGTAACGCGCCTCACAATAAGCCACAGCATCCAGCATCACTGAGTAGTCAGCAGGCATAGAAAGTCTGAAACGAATGTTTTTGCTATTTCGCTTATCATAGGTAGCAAACACAGGACGGTCACTTGTTTCCAAACGAAAAGCAGAAGAGCTACCATAAAGTGCACGGGTATAGCGATTCTTACCGTTTACACAAACAAAATCCCCCCCTTCGGGACGATACTGCAGGCTACGGGTAGCCCCGCGCTTATGGTCATTATAAGAAGTTGATTCAATAAAGTCGCCTATTCGTTTTACCGTTCCCTGTGCTTTAACACAACCAGACGACAAACCGAAAAAGGCTAACAACATAAAAGATAAATATCGAAGCATGAAAATAGTGATTAGTGATGAGTGATGAGTGAGTAGTGGTTTAGTCATTAGTAAGCACACACTATTATCCGCACGGCACTAATCACTTATCACTACTCACTTTTTTACTACGGCATTGGTTTCAGTCCTTCCCAGCGTACATTCCACGTTCCGTCCTTCGGGAAGCCCGGATTCTCCGTCTGACAACCATCCCAGCCGGCACACATCATGGCTACTGCGGTCAACAAGCCACCATTTCCCGGCAGATAAACCCGCAAACGACCATCCTGATAATTGTGTCCATTCACCAAGTACGTATTGGTACGTTTATCCATTAGCAAAGCACCTACTGCTTTTTCCGGCTCACCCAGACGGGCAGCGTTCATAGCCGTCATAGGATAGTCCCAACCCCAGGTTTTGCCCCAGTTCCAGTTGTCCCATATCCAATGCAGGGTATTCTTCATGTAATCATCGCGAATCAGCTTATTCATCGGCAGAATACCTACAGCACCCAACACAGCCATATGATCGGAAGTAAAACGAATATCCTTGTAAGTATCAGTTGCTGTTTCGGCAGCCAGATACAACTTATCTTCATTATAGGCTAGTGGAGAAAGTTTATCAATCATTTCATCCCACTCCAGATTACGTTTCTCTCCGGCACGTTCACGCCATTTCTGCGCGGTCTCCATAGCAAAATGCCAATATGATAATTCAAAAGGAGGGTTTACAGTTTCGGCAGCCCGAAGAGTCTCTTGTGCCGGAATGGCTCCTTTCAATACAAAACGGCCTTCCAATTCATCATATGTAGCAAAGGAATACATGAATTGAGCAGTCTCTTGCACGAGCCGATTGTATTTCTTAATCACTTCATCCGACGGGTTATTACGATACAACAATTCGGCCAGATAAATAAAGTGCGGTTGTTGCCAAATCAGGAAACTGCCCACTTTAGACGGTGCTTCTGTCCCACTCGGATCAGTCATCTTCATCCAACGTACTCCATCGAAACCTTGCCTGCGAGCTATTTCACGTGCAACAGGCTCTACTGTTTCATACCAGCCCAATGTACGATCAAGCAACTCTGCACGGTTCCACAATGCAAACTGGGCTTGATGCCACCAGATCATTTCGAGATGAAACTTACCAAACCAGGAATTATAAGTCAGCCCCGTCTCTTGTGGAGGAGTAGTTCCGGCACACTGGATAGCAAGAAGATATTGGCTCAATACTACACGGCGTTCCAGCTCTTGGGCACGGGTATCCGTACAAGCCGAAAAGTCAACCGCTGCACCATTTTTCCAGAAAGCAGTCCAATATTCGGCAGCCTTTTGTTCGGTTTGTACTGCAGTAGCAGTCTCCGTAGAAGCTCCTTCCGGTGTGAAGGCGCAAGTAAAAGCCAATGTATCTTCCTCGGGAGTAAGTACAAAGTAATTCTTATCCTTTTCTCCAAAGACTGCTTTACCTTCCCAACGAATAGTAACATAATAGGTGGTAGCATCCAATGTGCGTTTCAGCACTGCCTGCTGCCCGTCCTGACTGACAATCGTAGTAGAGTGCCTCTCATTAGCATCCCACTTACAGGCATCATCACAATGCCCACCTGTCGGATACGGAAAGCGGAAGTTCACAGCCGGATGTGCAGCAGAACGAACAATGCCCGCCAGCATATCTGCTTCGGGATGGCAAACCGTCTGTACCTCAACGGGAGTCCCATTTAACTTGAAGTTACTATTGATCGTTCCTTTCCAGAGATCAAGTGTCTGTTTCACATCTGTAATCTGTGAAAGTGAAGAAGAATCCCGCCCAAAATCAAAACCTACCATTCCTAAATGAAGGCGATGCGGATTAACACGAAACCAGTTGGCTGCCTCTTTCTGACGTCCTGCTTCATTGAACTGTACGGAATAAGGTTCCATGCGACCACGACCAAAATCGTAATCTTTCAGTGTTTCTTCATGTTTATAGTCTTCCGGGTTGGTAAATTCATGCCAGCCCCATTGGCTTTGTGTACCCAAAGGTACGCCTTTTGTATAGAGTTCCGGATATGTCTGCAAGCCGGTAGCATCTACAGTATATGCAAATTCACCGTTCCCAACTGATAGGGAAGCAAGAGAATCAAAAGCTGTTACCTGAGGAGAATTGCGATTAACAAGTGCCTCACGGTCAATGGGCGTTTGCTTCTTCGAACCGCAGCTTACCAATGTCAATGCAAGCAAAGAATAAAACAGTTTTTTCATGGTATTTAATATAATTGATAAAAATTCAGGATGTTGATGAGTACAAAGATAAAGGTTTCCATAGGATTTTTCTCTACACAGATTGGCAGAAAGACTAAGAGATTTGCTTTACTGCCCCCCCCCCCAAAAAACACCTATAAAGAATCTATCGAAAAAAAATCCTCTGCCACCGAAATAGTTTGGCGACAGAGGATCTGATTTATTGTGAATTTAAATCACAAAAGAAAGAATTGATTATTTATATCCGGGATGTTGTGTCAGATTCGGATTGTCAACCAGTGGGTGACCGGCAGACTTAGCTGCAAAAGGCAACAATTCTGAACAGTTTTCCTTATAGCCATAGTAAAGACCGTCACTACCATCAGCAGCTTCAATCCAGTCGGGATATTTACCACCGTTTTCTGCGGAGCCTGTCGGATTCATATAAATGATCTTACCGATTTGCAGTGCATTGAAACCTTTGCCAAAGCCTACAGCTTTACGGGCATTACCATTGAATGTACTGGTATAGGCTTCGAACATATTAACCGGGTACCATTTATCGCCTGCATTAACAGCAATACCGTGTGCACGAACTATTTCAGCCAGTTTAGTCTGGAAAGCATCATATTCCGCTTTGTTGGTTGGTACAGCTTTTGCTACTGCAATTTCGTTATCATCGGTCAAATCAATATAATCAATTGCCAGAAAAGTATCACCATAAGTCTGTGCATCTTTATGGAACTTATACAAACGATATACCGCCACATCAGCATATTTGTTCTTACGATCTGAAAGATCTTTCATCGCTTGCTTTGTTGCAGCCAATTCTTTGGCGATGCGCCCCATACGGATCAAATCTGTACGAAGTGAAAGTTCTCCGCCAAATTCCCATTTACGTTCCTGAGCCAAAGCATCCTCGAATTCCTGCGGATCATCAGGTATCGGTAATGATCCTACACCGGCACGATCACGAATTTCTTTTAAGGCATCTTTGGCAGGCTGAGTTGGAGCACCATTCAGATAGTTCTGAGTTTCAGCATACATCAGCAATACATCAGAATAACGTATAATAGGGATGTTTACATTACGTTTGTTTGCATCAGATTCTGGTGACACACACCAGGGGATACGGAATTTACCCGACATAATGCAAGAGTAAGTAGTACCTACATCCACCCAGGTATCATTACTGGCACCGCCTTCCAGAAAATAGATACTATAAGAAGTACAAGTTACATCACGGCGGGCATCACCTTCTTCAAAAGACAAATAGTAAGTTGGCAAAATGAATTGCATCGCTTTACGCGAACCATATGTGCCACCTCTGGTGCCCGGATGCGCATACAAACCAAACTTTGAATTCGTCGTTGCTCCATACTGCGCCAGACTAAAAAGGATTTCTTTATTCAGACTGGTAAATTTGCGTTGACAGTAATTGTACCATAAATTCTGAAAACCGCTCATTCCGCTTTCTGCTTGAACCAGTGAGTTCTGTCCATGCTCTATGATATCACTACAAGCTTTGTCAGCTATCTGATAAAGTTCACGTACACGAGCTTCATCACTACGACGGGAAACTTTCAATGTAGCCGGGTCATTCGTTTCAAGATTCCAACGCAATGAATAACCTCCGGCATAAAGAGCCACACGTGCCAACAGTGCCAGAGTGCTTTGTTTGGTTAAACGTTCGGTAGTAGCAAAACCACTTTCTTCGAACCAGGGCATATAATTAGCAGCAGTCTGCAAGTCTGATACGATACGATCATAAATGATATCACGAGACGTACGTTTGGGATAGAAAGTCGATTCATCATCCGGATCCATATCTTCCAGAGGTTGCCAGTTTGCAGGAACATCACCGTAAATACTAATCAGGTTAAGATAGGCAAAAGCACGCAGTGCAAGAGCTTCACCTAACAAGGAGTTACGCTTGGTAGTCTCCGGCATCATATTCAGATTCTTGATGGCTATATTAGTAGATTCAATAGCACCATACTCTTCATTATAAAGTGTAGTTACGGTATAAGGAGAGGTTGAATCATAAAACCAGTTACAAATATTGTACTTTCCGTTGTTAGTAGTACCGTCCTCACTGGAGTGAGTTACAGTTTCACCTGCCATCAGCTGATAAAACAGTTCGGGAGGAACGATGCCACGATAACAGCCTGTCACGAATAATTCGGCAGCTTCTTCATTCTTAAATACTGTTTCAGAATCGGCTGATGTATAAGAAGGCATTTCGAGCCAGTCCGCACATGACGTCATTCCCATGGAAAGTGCCACTACAGACAAAATGACTAATTTCTTTTTTGTATTGAATAATATCTTTTTCATAATGTGTAAGTTTAGAATGTTAAGTTAAGACCAATGACATAACTTCTTGAACGTGGATAAGCAGAACTATCATATCCCGGTGTACAAACAACCTGATCATTGGCAGCAGAAACCTCAGGGTCATAACCGGAGTAACCGGTAATGGTTGCCAGATTATTGGCTGTGAAATAAAGGCGTGCATTAGAAATCATAAACTTCTTCAGCCATACTTTGGGCAATGTATAACCCAATGTCACTTGTGCAATACGCAGATAAGAACCATCTTCCACGTAATAAGAAGAAGGATAAGTGATATAACCGGAATTTGTTTTGCCTAAATTCCATGTTGCAGAAGCCTCATTCGGATTCAGTTCTTTGAAACGCTCCAACGTAGTAGCCTGTTTACCGGTCTGCGGGTCTATCAGATGATAGTAATGATTACCGAATTCAGTAGGTACATTCTGGAAAGCAGCATAAGGACTCATACTGTGCTTAGTAGCATTATAAACATCATTACCAATAGAGAACTTCATGAAAACACTCAAGTCAAACCCACGATAACTAAAGGTATTATTGAATCCTCCGATACAGTCAGGGGTACCATTACCAATCTTAGTTTCTTTCTTTGTGAACTGAGGGTTACCATCTTTATCCACATCATTCGCAGCAAACTTGATATCACCCGGTTGCGGTGTTCCCTTTTCAGGTCTGACAACACCATCTTTCAGCGCCAATTTACCGTCGGCACCCTGAACAAAATCATCAGTTGTATAAACACCATCATAAATATATCCGTACATATCACCTAAACTATCGCCTACTTTTGCATAATAGTTCACCATGCCCGAACGATTTCCACCTACAGAGAACGTTTTACTTTCGATTCCATTTTCCAAAGAAAGAACCTTTGAACGGTTAAAAGCCAAGTTCAAATCACTGGTCCAACGGAAATCCTTAGTCTGTATATTTACAGTGTTGATTGAAAATTCCCAACCACGATTACGTATTTTACCAATATTCTGATACTGATACTTATAACCTGTTGAAGAAGGAATCACACACTTCAGTAGCAAGTCGTCTACCTGATTATTATACCATTCAGCAGTAATATTCAAACGACTATTGAAGAGAGATAAATCCAAACCGATGTTAGTCGAACGCATAGTCTCCCATTTCAGTTTCTTATTTCCCAAGGTTTCATCTACAATATAAACAGGAGAACCTACTATATTATTCATCGGATAATCAGACTCTTTGAAAGAGGTAACATACATATAGTCGTCGATATTACAGTTACCTGTTGTACCATAACCTACACGTAACTTAAAGCTATTGACAACATCTGCCACTTTATTATCTTTCCAGAAACGTTCTTCTGAAATACGCCATGCTCCGGAAACCGAAGGGAATACCCCCCATTTGTTACCTTTTGCGAATCTGGAAGAGCCATCACCACGAACTGTACCTGTCAACAGATAACGCTCATCAAAGGAATAATTTACACGTGCAAAAGCAGAAACAACACCATTACGTGAGTGGCTTACCGATTTTGATTTTACGGTAGCATTATCAATCTTATCCAACCCAAAGATATTAGGATAAGGGAACTTGGTAAGTTCCATTTTATTTCCTTCAGATTCAGAATAAGTAACTTCATGTCCCAACAACACATTTACTTTATGTTTTTTAGCAAATGTCTGGCTATAGTTCAAGGTGTTGGTGATTTGCCATTTATAAGATTCTTTGTTTTCAATACTACCATTCATACCTGTATTCTGATCCATCAGATAGGATGTGGAGTTTTCATCAGCAAAAGAAGTAGACTTAGTGTTTGTCCAGGTATAACTACCTGCTGTACGCCAGGTAAAATATTTCAGAATATCAAATTCAATACCTGCATTGACTGTATAAATACGAGCACGTTTGTTGGAAGTGGAAGCCTCATTTTGTACAAGCGGATTGGCTGTATCGAAACTGGCATCCAGAGCAGAAAAATCCGGATAGGTCTGTGTATGCAACAATTCATCCTGAGTAAAGAGTGTACCACCAATAATCGGTTGGAGCAACACATTCTTCATACCTGAATAAGCACCACCGCCATCAACTGAATTATTAGAAAACATAGTATTTACATCCACACGCACACCTTTATAAAGCTCTGAATTTACTTTAGCGCGAAAAGAACTTTTCTTCATACCGTGATTAGCCAGCAAACCATCCTGACCGTTGAAGTTGTAACTCAACATTACCTGAGTTTTCTCTGTGCCGGCAGTAACATTTACATTGTGAGATTGAGTCAGAGCAGAACCACCAAAAACTTCATCTTGCCAATCAAGCGTAGAAGCTCCGGCATAGCGGTCACCAATACGACTATAAGCACCAGTATAGAAATCAGGAGCATCCACACCTAAGCTATTGTCGAAAACATTACTGTAGTTAGCCAATCCACCTTGAAGTGCAGCCAACTCATACTGATATTTTGTAAACTCTTCAGCATTAGACATCATATCCAATTTTTTGGAAAGTTTGTCAAATGAGAAATAAGTATTATATGTTACCTGTGTCTTACCTTTTTTACCCGACTTTGTCGTAATCAAAATAATGCCATTAGAACCACGTGCACCATAAATTGCTGTAGAAGAAGCATCTTTCAGAATGTCGATATTCTCAATATCATTGACATCAATGTTTGTAAGAGCATCTTCCATCTCAAAGCCATCAACAATATAGAGGGGTTTGGTACTTTGTGTAATAGACATTCCACCACGCACTGTAATTTCCACTTTTGCACCCGGTGCACCACCTGCAGTAACAATATTAACACCAGCTGCCTTACCCTGTAGTGCTTGCGCTGCAGTCATTGCAGGCACAGCTGCCAATTCTCCTGCTGAAACTGAAGAGGTAGCTCCCGTGAGATCTCTACGTTTTACTTTCGCATAACCGATAGCCACTACTTCGTCCAGCATCACACTGGATTCCTTTAATGTAATGTCAAAATGAGTTTTACTGTCAATTAAAACAGTCTGATTGTCATAGCCTACAAATGAAACAACCAACTCCCTGGCAGAAGCGGGTACTGAGAGCTTAAAGTTACCATCAATATCGGTAATCGTACCGACAGAATTGTTGCCTTTCACAGTTACAGAAGCACCAATCACCACGTCCACCGCATCACGAACCGTACCGGTAATTGTTTTGTTCTGAGCAAAAATACTTAGAGGACAGCTTATTAACAGAAGCATCAATAAGCAGAGGTTTTTGCGTAAGATTCTCATAGATTATTAATATATAATTTGATTAATAAATAAATTCAAGTTCAACAAAGCATGATCCGTTATCGAACACAGGTTTTGTGTCTGCAAATATAAGTGTCATTATTATTTGCAAACATAAACCTTTTGATAGAAACACTTCCTTTTTTGATTTTCCTTTAGAGAAAAAACAAATTCTAAACTAGAAAATAGCAGAAAAACAGGTAATCAATAATCATTCTGATTTTTAACTATCTATTTTGATTTAATCAAATTCTTCTTCAAAATATCAGTTTCACGCCCAAAAGAGCGGTATTCCAATGGAGTAAATCCAGTACGTTTTTTAAAAAGTGAAAAGAAATGCTCAGTCGATTTATAACCGAGCATAAAAGAAATTTCTTTAACTGATTGGGAAGTCCCCACCAGTAGTTGTTTTGCTTTGCGTAATTTCAATTCCTGGAAATATTTTGCCGGAGCATATCCTGTATAGTCTTTAAACACTTTACGAAACCATGAGTAGCTAATATTTAATTTCATAGCCAGTTCCTCCGGATCAATATCCTTAAAAACATTTTCGTTCATGATAATTTTAGCTTGTTCAATCTTTTGGTCTACATCCCCTACCTCAAAGATTTTATTCTTAGAAATAGAAAGGATCATTCCAAGCATATGCATTACAATACCCGAAAGATATTGCTGAGCTGAGATCTTATCTTGTTCTGCAATCTCCAATGCACGAGAGAAAAGTGAAACTAACTCTTCATTCAATCCCACTTCAAGTATCTGATTATCTTTAGAAAGAAAACCCTCACTAAAAAGGTTATTAACTACCGGCCCCTCAAAACCAATATAATATTCATTCCATCCGGTTTGCTGATAAGGATGATACGTATGCCATTGTCCCGGAAAAAGCACCATTAAACGCCCCTTACAAACTTGCTTTTCGGGGGTTGTTTCCGAAGTAAATAAACCTCGCCCTTTTGTTATATATACTATTTGATATTCGCGCAGAATACGTCCCTTAGCAGTATTAAAGAAGTAACCCGAAGGATGATTTTTCAATGGATAAGGGGAGTCCGGCAAAATAGACTGAAAGCCCACTGTATTGACCCACAAACCGAACTTGCGATCCATATCATTTACTATCAGATACTTGAATTCAACTCCTAAATCGTTATAATTCTTAGTCATACGTGCCCTATCATAATATGTAAATAGTAAGAAACAACAGACAAAGATAAAAATATTTTTCTAAAAATACTACAATTTTATTCAGAAATGAAAAAAAACGAATCTACCGATGGGATCAGGTCTCAAAGCTACCAATAAAGTTTAGCTTTATCATCAACTTTTTATTAACACAATTAACATTATTCTTTAACTATAAATTTTACACATGCAAAAGTGTACACTTTTGTATACATAAAGTACGTACTATTATCATACAAAAGTGTACATTTAACACATACTTAAGTACGTACTTTTATAATGCAAAGAATGCATACTATTAATCATCTGTTTTTCAAAAAGATAAGTAGTAACATTTCTGATATCAAAAGACAGTCAGCTGCTTTATACGTATGCAACGGATGAGAGATAATAGCGATTTTGACAACTAAGGTTAATCCAATTTAAAGTCAAAAACCAATCTGATGCTCAATCCTTTATCTCCTTTTTTAATACGTACAATTCCCGGTTGGCTGTGTGGTCCATGTTGTGATATCGGTTTAAATGAACGGATAGCGGGAATATCTAATAAGAAAGAGATGTCTCCGGAAGGAAAATCGGGCATCGTATTAATCCCATCCTGCCTACCGAAAGGCTCTTGTGGAGTAAACATGCGCAGAAAGAGTCCATCGGTAGAAGAATAAACCGTAAAAGGAGCAATGCGACTCTGTACTGTAGCCCAATAAAAATTAGCGTGATATCCTTTAAACTCAGGATAAACCAGATTCTCAAAACTCTCTCCGGTTATCGTGTTGTTATACGCTTTTTGCCATACAGCATAATTGGTTCCTTTCACCCGATTCTTCCATACGCGATAGGGACCACGTCCGAACCAACGCATTCCCGTACAAGCTGCCTCTGGATAAGAAAAGGTCAGACCAAGATTCAATACAGCCTCATCCATAAAAGCATCATCAAATCCGCCTCCGCCTGAAGCGCGATTGAGTAATACAGCATCCATAGATAACAGACCGGAAGCCGAGAGACGCCACTGTATAGAGTCAACGCCACCCCGGTAATAAGCACAGAACACCGCATCGTTTCCCTCCAAACGAGTGGAATAACGAACCAATTCCATTTTCATGCCTACCGGAAGAGGACCATTGGTTAATGGAACTTTGATATGTATTTTTTCTTTTACCACCTTGGCAATAGTGGCATTACTCTTCCGAAAAGAAACAGCAATCCCATTACTACTTAATGTCACCAGCGAATCACACTGACTTAAAGAAGCCATATTCTTATTAGCGGTTAGGAAGGAAGGCATTTCACGCTTCAAATACTCATCGGCATAACGCACAGGCCATGTCCAGTTACAAAGACTCTTACCATCCGGTCCGAAAGCTTCCAATTCCAACACATCTGCCTCCCAAAAGCAGGAAGGCAACTGCATGTGTGCATATCCGGTTTCACCGGGGGCAAGAGACGGTAAACGAACTTCTCCGCTATCAATGCAACAGCCATCAACCTCCTTTTGCAGAGGTGAAGGATAACGATGAAGACGGTAATTCATCCGGCAATCGCGGAGATTAGTATATAAATAGGTATTGGTGATAGCAAATTCTCCGCGAAAAGAAGGAGTGATATACAATTGCCGGAACTGAATGGGAGCCCAGACTTCGCGTACTGTATACACACTTCCTTCCCGCTCACGATAAGGTCCAACAATCCCATCGGGAGCATTGAACCGATCAGAATCCAATTGCCCGCCCTGATCTGTCCGGCGGACAGCTTCATCGGAAAACGCCCACATAAAGCCACCGGCAAAAAGAGGATGAGAAGTGTAGTTAACCCAAAAATCTTCCAGTCCGGCTCCATGCCCCTGATCGTACTGACCATGCATAAATTCGGTAGGCATAAAGACATTATAGCCATTAGTAAAACGGGCTACGCCGGTGAGATACGCCGGATAGTGATGTGTATCCAGTCCGTTAAAATCGGCCCAGGGATGAATTACATGCCGTTGCTGAGGATCATAATCCGAGAAATGTTTATCAAGAGCGGAATTCCAGCCTCCTTCGTTCCCATTACTCCAAAGCACAATAGAAGGATGATTTACGTCACGGACAATCATCTCCTGTTGTAAACGTTTGCCTACATTTTCATCATAAGCATTTTGCCAGCCAGCCAATTCATCAATAACAAAAAGTCCCAACGAATCACAAGCATCCAGGAAATGTGTATCAGGCGGATAGTGAGAACGGACAGCATTCATATTCATCTCTTTCAATAACAAAGCATCCCGCACACTAATCTCTTTATTCGTAGTGCGTCCACCATCCGGGTGGAAAGAGTGACGGTTGATACCTTTCATTACAATCTTCACACCATTGACATAAATTCCGTCCCGGGGACGAAACTCTACCGTACGAAACCCGATACGTTCTTGGTGTTGATGTAATAGTTGTCCGCTCCGATTGAGCAGTTTTAATTTAAGAAGATAAAGATTCGGAGACTCAGGGGTCCAGGGAAGAATATTCCCCCATTGAGTATCCAACCGGTAAAGAGTAGCACTATCTGTTAGTTGGAAAGAATGTTCTTTGAGCAACTCACCACTCTTTAGATTCTCAACAGTTGCTAATAAACAATAACCGGATTTTGCTCCTGACAAATAGACATCCGCCAACAAATGTCCATCACACAAAGCATTCACTGCAACCCGATCGATATGTTCCTTTGGTTTTATTTCAAGCCATACCGGACGATAGATACCGCCAAACAGCCACCAGTCTGCCTTACGCTCGGCAGCATTTACCGATTTATTGGCAGAATGCTTACTGACACGCACCTCCAACCGGTTCTTACCTCCAAAATTCAGGAGCTTGGTTATATCATAGGAGAAACGATAAAACCCTCCTTGATGAATCGGTCCTGCTACACAATCGTTCACCAAAACTTCAGTATCAGTCATTACCCCATCAAAAACGATTTGCACTGTCTGGCCGGTGTATTCTTTCGGTACTTTAAAAGAATGTCGGTAAATTCCGGTTTCCATACTCGGATTCTTTACTCCTTTTTCCTTGTACCACCGTCCGTAGGTATAAGTACCAAAGCCTTGTAATTCCCATTGTGAGGGTACTTCGATTTTACTCCACCGACGACTATTATTCCCATCGGAACAATAGAAATCCCACATCACGGTGTGATTCAATCCCGTACCGGAAAGATAGCGGCGATGTGTAGACTGGGCAAAAACTGCCTGAAAGAGAAAAATAAACCAGAAAGCTAATATATATTTCATCTCAAATAGGAAAATTAACAGTGTAAATCAGTTTACTACAGAAAGCACAGAATTTCAATTGTTTTAAACTCTGTATAGAACAATTGAAATTCTGTGCTTTTGTATAACACAAAGATAAGACAGAAAAGGCAGAAACAACGGGGATTTTATTTATTTATTAATCAAAAGTAGAGAATCTTATCCGTTGTCATCCGTCCTCTATCTGCCTCATCCGTGTACCATAGAAAACAAATCAAATGTTATTACTTTAACAGTTTCTTCACAAACTTCGTTGTTCCAGCTTCCACTACAATAAGATAAGTACCTTTCGGCAAACTGTCCAATCCACTGATGTACAGTACTGCTCCTCCATCTACCACATAGGCAGTGCGGTGAACAAGTGTACCCGCAGAAGAATACATCGAAACTGTAGTACATCCGGATATCTCTGCCGGGAACTCAACCGTTATTTCATCCTTGAAATAAAGCGGATAAATGTTCAGATCAGAATGGAATACCGTTTCTCCCGAGATGCCGGTTGGCTTATTAAGCTCATAACGTTCCTTTGCTTTGGCGGCACTCATAGCTCCTCCATAGATATGAAGCTCATCAATTGCCCCGATAAAGGGAGTATTGAAGTTCACATTACAGTTTCCAATAACAAACAACTCCGACTCTGAAATATCACCGGTTTTGTCAGTCACCTCACCTTGGAAAACTCCATTAATATACATTTTCAATGTTTTGGTTTCACCATCACGAACACAGACTATGTGGTTCCACTCACCATTGAAATATTGAGTAGCAGGAATGTCAAGATTGGATTTCGTAACATCATCGTCAACACCAAAGGTAAGATTTCCATTCTTGTACTGTAATCCTACCCATTTCCCGGTAGCACCGGTCGAAGCATTCTTCGCATGGCTACCTTTGTGGAACAGATACCAGTCTACACCATTGTCTCCGTTGGAACGGAACCACAGTTCAACGCTAAAATCCCCGGTACCCAGTTGTAATTGATCGTAAGAGGGTTGTTCCATTCTACGGGTTGCAGGAGTTGCGGGCAGCTCCAATGCCTGTTGACGGACCCCACTTATCCATGTGGGAACGAAACCTACAGCCTCTGCTTTTCCATACACCGAATTGACAGCAGATGTACCGGTTGTCTCATCAAATGAGAAATAAGCCAGTTCATTCAATACTACCGGAGCTTTTACTTTAATCGTTCCGGAGAGAGTGGCTACAGTAAGTCCGCCAACACTTTCTATGGTATACGTATAAGTACCTGTTGTCTCCGGAGTTCCTTCAATCGTGAAAAAACATTCTTCTTTATCTACAGTAATAACAAGTCCTTCCGGCATCCCTGTAATCTTCACATCATCAGCATTCTTCCATGAGTACGAGATCGGTGAGATCGCTTCACCCAACTCTAACGACTGGTTCAGATAGCCAACACCCTTCTTTGCGAATGATGCATTTTCCGTATCCTGGTCTCCGGGATAATAACCCAAATGAGGAGGTTGGTTATAAGCTACATTTTGCCAGGCTACTCCCAGGCGATAAACATGATCGTGCATCAAAGTGGTTATCTTATATTCTGTAGGAATAACAGTGGTAAAGATCAACAAATCAGAACAAGTCTTTGAATCCCACAAAATTACTTCTTCACGCCAGTCACCAAGTATGTCGGCACTTAAATTTGGAGTAGCTTTTGTAGAGTTACAAGAAGTGGCATTACTATAATCGGATAAAGTAATCATACGATTCACTTTTGTGCCATTCCATTTGTCAATCTTAACTCCGTCCAACAGTTCGTCTTGCAAATCACCGTCCCAGTACACCCTGAAATTGACCGAAGGGCGATTTTTACTGGCTATGATGTTCCCTTTACAGTCATATACATTACCATTGGCAGTAGACCACATTTCAAATCCACGATAATTAGGGTCTATATCCGCAGCAATCCCGCGCCCGACATCCGTCCCGGTCTTTTCACCAAAAATAATCTCACCCGTTGCAGCAGAATGCATCTCATATCCATAAGCAGCCGTTTTTTCTTCATGAGGTGAAAAGACTTCGAGACCATCCAGATCGGGGTCCAAATCGGACAGGTGTATGGCATCCCCATGCCCCAAACCGGTACGATACAGTGTTTTTCCATCATGATCAATAACACAGGCTCCATAGACGATTTCATCATATCCGTCTCCATCTACATCTGCTACCGACAGGTTATGGTTTCCTTGTCCATAAGCTCCCGAACCGGAAACCTTAGAATCATGAGCCCATTTCATTGTCAGTTTTGTTCCGTCAAAATCATAAGCAGTCAGTGCGGTACGTGCATAATATCCACGACACATCACCAGGCTCGGTTTCACTCCATCAAGATATGCAACACATGCCAGATAACGTTCCGAGCGATTACCATATCCATCCCCCCAATCATTGATATTTCCACGAAGAGGACTGTAAGCAATGGTCGAAACCTCCGCTCCTGTCCGGCCGTTAAAAACGGTCAGATACTCAGGACCTTCCACCACTATTCCTGCTTTGCCACCGGAAGAACGGTAATCGGCATTAGGATCATCATTGCCCATAATTACAAATTTCCCCTGCCCGTCAATAGTCCCCGGTGCCGTTTTGCAAGCAACTTCCGCTTTGCCGTCACCATCAAAGTCATACACCATAAACTGAGTGTAATGGGCACCAGCACGTATATTCCTGCCCAGATCGATTCTCCACATGAACGTTCCGTCCAACTTATAGCAATCCAGATAAACATTGCCTGTATAGCCATAGAAAGAATTATCGCGTGAATTGGTTGGGTCCCATTTCACTATGATCTCATATTCTCCATCTCCGTCAACATCACCCACACTACAATCATTCGGAGTATACGTATATTCCTGACCATTCGGATAAGTTTCACGTGTTTTATCTTTATCAGTCTGGACAACGTCATAAGGTAGAGTCACTCCACCTTCCGGACGCCTTAGAGGAATTTTCTTATATTGTTCTGCCCAAACGTTCACTTCTTTCGTTGTTTCAGTCTCTACACCATCCAATATCCCCTTAAGCACATAACGAGAAGTTGCAGTGCCATCTTTATCTACATAATTGGTAGTAGTTACAACGGGAATAGTGGTGATTTTCACTCCATCCCGATAGATATCAAAACCTAATTTTCTGGTATCCGTAGTTAAACTACGCCAAGACAGAAACACTCCATCAGAGCATTTTACAGCAACTACCCCCCTATCCAATTTCTCCTGAGCTTGCCCCCACAGAGGCATCATAATACCTCCAAGGAGCAAAAGCCATAATATTATACTTATTTTTTTCATTCGATTACTTATTCAGTTTCAAATCATATTTAATAAACCAGTTTTCATCGGAGGCTTCGAGGTTACTACCCACAGAAGTAGCTGTAGTGTATTTATCTGCCACCTTGTCCGCCCACACTTTACGTGCCTTATCGCCCCAGCGCCGAGCCGAACGGAGCATCATGTAATAGGTACGCGCTTCACCGGCAGACTCGAGTTTAGACTCCTCCACCAATAGTGAATCTACTTTCCAATGAGCATATTCCGGTTCCACAATCACATCATTCGTCGATTCATCCTCGGCGAGAATCTCTTCACCCAAAGCCGGCGCGGCTACACGACCACGCACGCCCTGGCAGTTCAACTGGCTCTCTTTGCCCACACATTGGTAGAGACATACGGGATAGTCAGCGAAAGGAGGATCGAACGTATTGGTGTTCTTATTGTAAAGCGAACCGAAGTTCTGTCGGGAAGACGACTGTCCGTTGAGAAACTGCAACGCTTCCCGGTAACGTCCCAGTCCGGCACAAGCTTCTGCCAGCCACAAGTGGATATCGGCTGCTTTGTAGTAACACAAAGGCACATCGTTGCGATAAATGTAATCGCTGGTGGTGTGGGCGCCGAGGAACTTATAGAAGATGAGTCCTTCCACACTTTCCTTATACGATTTATTGAGCCCCCGATTCTTCTGATCGGCCGCTCCGCTCTTCTCCCAACGTGTCACAGCGGTTTTTGCCGGACGTAGATAGTATTTGTTGGGATATGTATTCGAGAAGTAATCGATCACACGGTTTGTCTGCTTCTTACTGTAATCATAAAAAGCCACCGAAATGTGATCCTGGCGATTGTAGGTGGTGGTTGAAAACAACTGGCTCCAAGAACCCTCATATTTTGATTTGTTCAGCGTGAAGCTGGCTTCCTGATCTCCACCGGTACGGATGATACTTACACAGTTGTCCCACACTTTCTGATAATATACTGCATTCTCGTCGGTTGAATTTTCTTTTCTGGTCTTGAACAAATAAAGTTCTGCCAGCAGGCATTCGGGAGTGGGACAGATACGGTTCCATTCCAATGATTCGGGCGAGTCACCTTGACCGGGATACAACACGGTAGACCAGCGGATGTCGCCCTTGCCGTTAACACCATTCATACCCGTCTCCACCAGGTTGATACACTTATCTATCAGCTGGTCAAACTTGAGTACGGGATATTTGGTAAGATCCTGATAAGAAGCCAGCGGATCATCCAGATAAACCGCTTCTCCGTATATCTTGGCAAGCATCAGATACGCCCATGCCTTGAATCTTAAGGCACCGCCGATGATGCCGTTGTAATCACTTTCCGATAATACAGTGGGGTATTCTTCCCTATACTCGAATACGTGTTGCAGATAATCGTTGCTATTCATGATAAGGGCATAAAACCCCTTAGGATCGGCCAATGTATTATTGGTAAACGGGCTCTGTAGGTCTTTATAGTTATAAACGTCCCACATATCTATCGGAGCGTTGGTAGTAGGTTCCAGCAAGTCGCCACGAAGTCCTTCGAGGAACATCGCCTGATCTACCACATCTTGTACACAGGCAGCCAATCCCATGTATCCGGTATACAATTCGTAAGAAGTACCGATATAGTCTTTTTCCAGCAAGGAGTCGTCTGTGTTCGGAGTGAAGAAATCATCGCATCCCGTGAGCAAAGGAAACAAGATTGCAAGGAAATATATTCTCTTTTTCATAATCTACCTTTCTATAATAATGTTAGAATTGAACTTTAAAACCAAATTTCACAGAGGTCGGATTGGCTATCTTTCCATAATCGAATCCCCGCATCGAGCTATCATACGAGTACATTGTCTCCGGATCCAGTCCGAGATAGTCAGTAGCTGTAAACAGGTTTTCGGCAGCCACGAATACGGTGGTACCACCAAACAGTTTGAACTTATAGCTTACCATCAGTTCTTTCAATTTCAAGTAAGAAGCATCTTCAATCCAGCGATCCGAAAAACGATTGTTCTCCATCGGGTCACCATATGCAGCACGAGGTATATCGGTAATCTGACCATCGGCCATCCAACGACGGGAAACGGAGGTCAACTGATTAGAGAAGTCGGACATAGACTCCATCGTACGCCTAACCGCATTATACATTTTGTTTCCTTTGCTATAGCCGAATGTGGCCGATACCTCCAATCCTTTATATTGTACGGAAGTATAGAAAGTACCGTAGAAATCAGGAAGGGCATTCCCTAAGTTGACCCGGTCTTCTTCATCAATTTTACCGTCATTGTTCTGATCGACAAAGTGCATGTCACCGGCGGCAAAAGGTACCCCGATAGCGTTCGTCAATGCCTTTCCGTCTTTTCCGGCTTCTTCTACAGCAGCATCGGTAGCAAACACACCATCGGTCTGATATCCGTAGAAAGAGTATAACGGTTGTCCTACTTTAGAAATCACAGCCGAACCATCGCTCATAGAAAGTACCATATCAGTTTCTCCTCCCAACGATTTCACTTCGTTCTCGCAAGTAGAAAATGTCCCGCCTATATACCATTTTAAGTCGCGGTTCTGTATCAATCCGATTTGTGCGCCGATCTCGAAGCCACGGTTGGTAACTTCACCCAGGTTACGATACATATAGTTGGTGCCATATACAGATGATATTTCCGCAGGCATCACCAGATCGGAGCTTTTGCTGTTGAAGTAGTCAACAGTCAACATCACGCGGTTGTTTAACATGGCAAAGTCTACACCTACATTAAACGTATTCGTCAATTCCGGTGTAATCTTCGTATTGGGTATGCCGGCACGTACCAACCCCGACAATCCTTTGAACACACGGTTCAAGTAGTAATACTCTCCGATTGTGGATGCAAAACGGCTGTTTCCCGTCATCACATATTCTGCACGCAGATTCAGGTTATCCAGTTGCGACAGATTCTTCAGTAGTGAATTGCTCACGCTCCATGCCACATTCACTGCGGGATAAACCTGCATGCGGGCAGCATCGGCACCTATAGCCGAAGATCCGTCGGCAGAAAGGTTGATACCGGCAAAGAGCTGATGGTTATAATTATATTTAGCCGACAGATGATAATTCATCCAGTTCCACTTATTTATATAGCCAAAGTAGGAGCGACCGATGGCTTGCACGTTATTCAATGTTTTATAGTAGTCGTTGGCAGTGTTCCAACCTGAACCGGCATTGTAATCAACGCTGTTCATGGCTACCTGTCCGCCTGCAGCGGCAGAGATGGTGTGGATATTCGCCAATACTTTCTGATAACCTAGTTCGAGAGCATAATATGTATTCAATGTCGTACCTTCGGCGGAGCGTATCGTGTTCTTTGCCAACTGTGCTTCCAATGGCATAATCGTCGTAATACTCATTCCCGGAACAAAAGCGTCTTCCTGATTCAGATTATAATTCAAGCCGAAGTTGGCTCTCAAATTCCAGTTACCATTGATCGTATATACCAAACCGGCATTCATCAACACATCATAGGCATGTTGTTTCATCTCTACATCATTGACAACCGATAGCGGATTACTTACACTGTTGTTCTCTATCAGATTGCCGTCTGTATCACGGATAGAAGCAAAATCGGGCAACAGATTGTTCTCACTGTCTTTATTATAAGGAGAGAATAAAGGGCCTTTGCGAAGAGCGGTCAGAATGGGATTGGTTTCCAATACCATTCCTTGTTCTGCTACCCGGTTATTTGTGTATCCGAAAGAGATGGTCGAAAGTAATTTTACTTTCTTGCTCAAGTTCACATCCGCATTCATACGAGCGTAATATTTGGTTGAATTCGTCTCTTCCACCACTCCTTGCTTATTCTTCACGCCAATCGAAAAGTCATATCGGGCAATGGCGTCACCACCCTTAATCTTTAAAACATTGTCCGTGACAAAAGCATTCTTGTAAATCAAATCCTGCCAGTCTGTGTTGTTATTATAAAGGTAGTTGTAATAATAATCGGGATCTTCTTTCAAGAAAGGAAAGGCAGTCAATGCATCAGACATATCTTCATATTTTGTCAAAGCGATATTTCCCATCAGGCTCTTATAATCATCTACTCCCAAAACCGGCAGCGTTGCATTGTTCCATGATAGCCCGTATTGCCCTATAAATTCCACTTTTGTATCGAGGTCGGTAGCCTTATCCGTTTCAATCATGATCACTCCGTTCGAGCCCATCGACCCGTATAAGGCAGCATCAGCACCTTTCAATACGGTGATATTCTCAATATCCTGTACATTGAGTACGCTGAAAATATTCTTAGAATAACCGCCAATAATCCCCGATTCGTTCATATCGGGCATATAAGGTATACCGTTGACCACAATCAACGGGGTTGCATTGGCCACCATCGTGTTAGCTCCCCTCAGGTTGAAATAATGTCCTTCAATGCTGAGTCCGCCTTTGGAAATTAGTGCCAGACCGGGAATATTACGAAATCCCTGTTCCACATCGGTCATGTTCAAGTTGAGTTCGCCCTTATGGACCGATGTGAGATTCGTTTGTTTTACAGTCTGTTTAACAATACCTACCGAAGGCAGTGTAACCTGGTCTGTATACCCCTTCATGTCCTCAGGAATCAGTACAATATGTAGATATCCACGTCCGGCCACAGGTTCTTCTTTTGTATAGAAGCCCGGACACCATACCGAAACACGGGTTTTAGCGGGTACATTTTCAACCACAAATCGCCCGATACTATCACAAGTAACCGTTTCGTCCATTCCCGACAATGTAATTACCGCATCGGACAAAGGTCTGTTGCCATAGGAGCTTACCACTGTGCCCGAGATTTTCATTCCGCCTTTTTGTGCTTTCATGTTCACAAAGCCGAAGACAGATAGAAATATTATCAATATTATTTTATACTTGTTCATCATTCTAATGCTATAGGATTAATAATTATTTGCCGAAGGCTTCAAAGCCCAGTGGTAAATGCGCAATTTCTTACTGTCTCCTTTGTAGAATTCCACACGGATACGGAAGGAACTCATACCCTCTCCTTCTATCTTCACAGTGCCGACCAGTCCGCCCAGTCCATCCCACTTTACAACTTTATCTCCATAGAGATCGGCAGATGTCTCTGTTACACGGTCGAAGTTCCACGGATTGGATGAAACGATAGACAGGTTCGAACCGATCAGTTTCATGCTAGCATCCGGCGAAGCACTCAGACCATCGGTGTTTCCGTCAAAGTAAACATTGACATAAGGATGTCCGCTACTGTGGAATCCCATATACAGATCGTATTCACCGCAAGGCACCTGCATCACTCTTGCCTTATAAGGATCGTTTTGATTTTCCCTATATCGTTCCAGTGGAGGAAACTCTGCATAGAATGGAGAAGCATCTTCATCACCGTTCAAATCCAGAATATAATAGTTTGACAATATTTCAGGTTTAGGGGTTGCAGAATCTTCGTAGATGGCAATCTTACTGGTGTTCATAAACGTATAATATTGCTTCTGCTCCTCTTCCGTAAGGTATTCATAGTAATGTACCAGAGATTTGATTCGTGTCACAATATAATTTGTAGGAATCTTTACCTCAGTCATCTTATACATAATGCCGTTGCTCAACTCTTCCATACTGCTTTCGTCTATCTTCTGAATGGTAGTACGCCATACTCTTTCGAAAGATGATTTTATATCCGTTGCACTGAAATCTTTCAATTCTCCGGTATAGAAAGCAGCCTCTTTAATCCAAGTCATCGCTGTAGCCGAATCAACTGCCGTAAGGGTTTTACCCATGGCTGTATATTGAACGGCCAGTTTATCAAAACAACTTTTCATCACCTGATTGTCGGGCAGGAAAAGAGTGAACTGCTTAAATTCCGAATTAAACTCAGCCTTCTCAAACAGCGGATTGTATACGTAGAACACAGAGTCATACACGGTGTTACCGGTAATATCCACTCCGGTAGGAATGGAGTTTACTTTATCAAAACGCATCTCATTACTCTTCATGATAGAATCACGGAAAATAGAATACTCATCGGGAAGGTCTTTGATATAATCAAACATATTGATTTTTGATTTCATCAATTGGTCAATCACATGTACCACTCCATTCTTTAAACGATAAGAGCGTTCTACTTTAGACTTATTGACATAGGTATCTTCTCCCTGTCGGGTTATTTGCAAATATACCCCATTCAATGTCGGGATACGCAGACCGTCTTTCAAATCGCTCTGCAGAAAAGGCAAATAGTTGATGTGATATTCCATGCGTACAGTGTCATTCGGTTCAATGCCCGAAACACTCATTCCATCATTGGGCACTACCCAAAAAGTGAGCTGCTGCTGTTCTTTAGCCAACTCTTTATCAAGTCCGCACTCTACAAGCCGGTTATAAAATTCACTATACTCCGGATTCTTTGTGAAGAACTCTGTCAAAGTCTCATTCAATGTCTCTTCCGATGATTTATTGTCTCCATAATATTCATCCCATTTGTCGGAACAAGAGACAAGAAGCAATGCAAACAATGCACATATAGATATAATATACTTATTCATAACTTCTTTTTAATTAATAGGTTCAAAGATCAAACAGTCTAAATAAGAATAAAAGTCATCACCGGCCATTAAGCGCACCGTATGGGGTACTGACTCCGTGAATTCTACTTCTCCTATTTTTGTAGTTATCATCTCACTCTTAGAAGTGCTGTTTCCCCAAGTAGTAATCTGTGCACCTACATATTCGCCATCAAGAATAACCGACCAGCGTCCTTCTTTAGTCTTATTAGATATATTGTAATGTGTCAAAGAAACTTTATACTTACCGGCAATAATCATCGGACTTTGCATCTGTATCCAACCATATTTTCCCAAGCTCAAATACAAACAATCATAATTTACAGCCTTATATCTGGCATCGTTTTTATTAGCCAGATAATATTGATAATTACTTCCATACCCACCTGAAAGCGTATAGCAGCTCAGAGTATCGTATGCTAAACTATGATCATAAGAATCCGATTGATTGGCAAGCTGATACTTGTCGCATACCCCTGCCAGTTCAGGATAGTCTGTAAGGTCCCAAATTACTTTCGTAGCTTTCGGTTCTACAATTTCCATCAATCCGTCTACCACATGAATTACTCCGTTCTTACAGTTCAGGTTTTTCTGAGTAACACTGATACCTTTTTTCGTTTCTTCATTGTAATTTAAGTAAAACATTTCATTAATCAACCTCATGCTTATGAGCGTATTGGATGCCATCATCGCCACATTTTTCGATGTGTTATTGTCGATATCGGTATTCATATCAGCAAACGAATAAGCAGAGTTAGCAATGTGATACCCCACATAGCGGTTTACTTTATTTGCAGGCTCCGTATAATTGGTTCCGGTTTCACCTAAACGGGTAGCCAAAGATGTGATATCGTTTATACCGGCTTCTCTGAACACAGCATCCGGTACAGCAAAAAGTGTATAACGGTATTTAATTCCATTCAAATATACATTACTTAGCTGTCTGTTGTAACCGGTCTTCTCTATTAAATCAAGCATTAAAGAATAGTCTTCTTTATCCAAGTTATCGACAATCGTACCTGTCACCGGTGTCAAAACATCCTCCAATAAGTGGATTACTGCATTCGTAGTTGTGATATTCAACTCTTTGATACGTGCTTCGCCATTGATATAAAATGCATCAAATCCACCTTCACGCATTTCCAGACTCAAATAGTCCCCACTCGCTGTGGAATCGGGAAACATTCCGTCGGGAAAGTCCGAAGTTGTATATTGTTTAGAAGCAATCGTGTGATAACGAACCAAATTAACGGCCTCTTCCATATCTAACTCCCTTACAGAGCTTTTTCCTTTTTTCTGGAGGAACTTCTGCATGGCTTCATTATCGGGAACAAAACAAGTATAATCCAATTTCAAGTTCACGGTATTAAACAGTCCGGTATATTTCAACAAATCCACCCACGAAGAATAAACGGCTTCATTGGCTTCCATATAATTGGCAGCCGGCATTTTATCTGTATCTTTGAACACCTGATCGGCATACGGGTCGGAGCAAGCCCCCCACATAAGCGTGAATGCCGCCGCTAATAAAATTATGATGCGTTTCATACGGTTCCTCTTTTTATTAATTACTAATGCTTTCATAATATTCACTCTGCTCTAACAATGGATTTTTCTGTAACTCAGATTCCGAGATCGGCATATACCAAGACCCTTCATTGGACAATGTAGCCCGTCCCAATGATTGCGATGTGGCCCCCACAGCTTTCAAAGCCTGTTCTATAAATAAACTTTTATAGCGGGTATCAGACAGTTGCTGACTTCTTAATCCGATGCGCAATATATCAAACCAATTCTTGCCTTCGCCAAAGAACTCCTTCTGGCGCTCCACCAACAGGTATTCCAGCATAGTCAACCGATCTTCACTTACAGTCATTTCTTCCAGACCGGCACGCACACGAGTCTTATCAATATATTCGGCGGCAGCTTCAAAATTATCCTGCATGATCAATGCCTCCGCTTTCATCAGATAAACATCAGCCAGACGATAGATGATATAATTCTGATCGTTTTCAGAAGCTACCCGTGCCGTAGCGTTATCAACACCAAGATACTTCCAGATGTAACCGGCTTCACTATATGAATAATTCAAACCGCGCAACTCATTCTCGTCCTGTTCAAATAGATTGGTCATATAATCGGATATTTTATAATATCCCTCCGTACCGGCTTTAAACCATGTCTGGAAACTATTGGTCTGGCTCTTTGGATTGCTGTACTGTATTTCAAAAATTCCTTCATTGCTATTGCCCGGATAATAGTTCAAAAAACTATTGGCTATTAATCCTACTCGTCCGGAATTGATTACTGATTCACAATGCTTTATACAATTATCATAATCACCCAACCAAAGATAGATATCGGCAAGCAATGCATGAATTCCCCATCTTGTAGCACGTCCTTTCGTATTGATCGGATTATCATTATCCACTTCCGGAAAGAACTCTTTTGCATTGGCCTGATATTCTTCCAGATCGGCTATGCACGATTTTAAGATAGTAACACCATCTGTCTTTGCCAGTATATAAGGAGCACTGTCGTCTACGTAAGGTTCCGTCACAAACGGAGCGTCTCTGAAAGTACGGACAATATAGAAGTAAGCAAGTGTCCGCTGGAAAAAGGCTTCTGCCATAAACGAACGGCACATGTTCATATTAAACGACGGATCTTTATCCACAACACTTGGGGCATACTTGATAACAGCATTTGCCATTGCAATAGCCGAATACGGTTTGCTCCAGTCTGCCAACTGATTTTTAGGCAGTATATCAAAGTCGCGCAACTTTATGGCTGCCTTCTGCAAATCCGAACCGGATGTGGACAAGAAAGAGAAGCCATTCCCTCTACCTTCTCCCCAAAGCAGGAAATTTTCCACCGAACTTCTCAGATTGACATACCCGGCAGCAAGGACTGCCTCCACTTCCTCTTTGGTTTCCCAATATTCAAAGCTACTCTGATTATTTTCAGGCAATACTGTCAGATAGTCTTTACACGATGTTTGGGAGATCGTGATCAGGAGTAGCAAAATATAATAACTAATCTTTTTCATTTCCATCTTTTGTGAATTAGAATCTCAAATTCAAACCAAATGCAAAACGCATTGCTTTCGGAGTATTATTACTATCGATAGCCACCTGTGCGGCAGAGCCGTCTTCCGGGGCTTTCAAGTTGATTTCCGGATCCTGACCAGTGTACTTCGTCCATACAAAAAGATCATAGCCGGTTGCATAAACTTCAAGTTTACTGATTCCCCACGGTCTCATCCACTTATCCGGGAACTGATATTTCAAAGTAATCGTCTTCAACCGGAGAAACGAAGCGTCTTCCACAAAACGATCGGAACCCAGATAGTTGTAACCCTTATCATATAAGGCACGCGGAATATCCGTATCGTCTCCTTCACTACGCCAACGACGCAATACAGCAACACTCTGGTTATTCTTGCCATACATGTTTTCCATATTGATACGTGATTCGTTAATTACTTTTTGTCCGGCACGTCCATGAAAAGCGGCTACGAGGCTCAACTTCTTATAACGAAGCGTAAAGTTTAAACCACCGGTCAGAGTCGGGTTACTGTTGCCCAAATAGACGATATCATTTTCATCAATTACACCGTCACCGTTCACATCTTCGTATATAGCATCGCCCGGATACACTTTCTGGTCACCGTTCTTCACAACTACCGGCGCTCCGTTAATGTCAAGAATCTGTTGTCCGCTCTTATCCATTGCATACGTTTGCTCTACATTCTGATACACACCTTTGTAACGGTATCCATAGAATGACCCCAGAGGATCGCCCATCAACACACGATAAGCATATTTTTTATTACCAAACGTATACGTTTCATCACTTTGGTTTTCGGGCAATTCCAACACTTTGTTCTTATTCTGTGAAATGTTGAATCCGAAATTGAATCCCCAATCTTTTGTACGAATAGCAGCTACATCAATATTGAACTCCCAACCTCTATTCTCCATCTTACCAGAGTTATACCATGCCACAGTAGAAAGCCCGGTTGAACTGGGAACTTTAATTTTCTTCTGCAACATATCATCTGTTACTTTAGTATATAGCTCTATGGCAAATGTTACTTTATCCGAGAAGAGTCCGAAGTCAACACCGATATTATTTGAAGTGATCGTTTCATACTTCAGATGTGTCAGGTCCGGGCTTTCGGGTTTTACGGCACTCATGTCGCCATAACCAGGTGTAACAGCCGAGAACTTACCGATATAAGGAGAGGTTCCCGTCGGGGAATTACCCGACTGTCCCCAGCTATAGCGCAGTTTAATCAATGAAACAAATCCTAATCTCTTGATGAACTCTTCGTCTCCCAAATGCCAGGCTACACCAAATGTAGGAAATCCTCCCCAACGGCCGCTGACGTCCATAGCCGAACTTGCTTCCCAACGATATCCGGCATTAAACATATATTTCTCTTTAAAGATATACTGACCGTTCAAAGTCAGCCCCATATCTCTGTTGATCGTTTTTCCTGAACCTCCCTTAGCAGTAGTGGAACCTGCGATAGGAGAAGTAATACCGGAAGAGGCTGTATTGGCAGATCTGCTGCTATAAGTGCTCGTTGTCTGATCCGATGTCTGGAAGATGCCACTTATCAGCAATTTATGATCATCGCGGAACGACTGATTATAGACTAAACGGTTTTCCGTAGTCAGATAAAGAAGGTCTTTGCCAATATCATAATTCAGTGCAGAGGATTCATGTTCATAAGCTACGCCCGTGACACTCTGCGGAAGGAAACGGTTTATTTTCGTAAATTGCCCATTGAATCCTACCGTTCCGAAATAATCAAGAAACTTAAATGGTTTTGCATGGAGCACAAAGGTCATACGGCTATTTGTAGCAATCGTCCGGTTCTCCGCTTCATTTGCCATCGCTACCGGGTTGTACACCTTATCATTTGAAAAAGTCATACCAAACGATTCGTAAGGAGTAAAATACTCACCAGTACGCTGCCCGTTCGGACCAATAACATACGGACTCATATTGGGCATCTTAGTCAAAGCATGTCCACGAATGGAAGCTTTCTTTAATTCATCCGTATCATCTACATAGTTGGCATCCGTTACACCACGCGTAAAACTATATTGCAGTGCAATATCGAGTTTGTCAGAAAAACGATAATCCGTGTTGAACGATGCATTAAAACGATCGTATCCGGTACCGATAGTAGTACCTTCCTGTTTCAGATATCCTAATGACAAACGGTAATTGGCCTTATCACCACCACCCGAAACAGAAAAAGAATTATCGGTAATGAAACCTTTCTGCGTTATTTCATTGAGCCAGTTCGTATTTTGATTATACTCATCAAAATATTGCCAGTCAGGGTCAAAGCCAATCTCTTTTGTATTGTAAAGCAATTTAAGATATTCCTGAGATTTAGCTGCGCCTGAACCTAAGTCGGAGACTGTGTTGTAAATAGCATCCTGAACCATAGATATATACTGATTGGCATTCAACATCGGGATTCCGGAACGCTCTTTACTGATTTCATACTTCGTATTAAAATTAAATTGCAAACGTCCCTTACTACCTCTTTTTGTCTTGATTATCAACACACCATTTGCCCCTTTTGAACCCCACACTGCTGTAGCTGCCGCATCTTTCAATACTTCAATAGATTCGATATCAGCCGGTGAAATATTCAATAGCGAACCATAATCATCGGAGTTTGCAGATGCAAAACTAAAGTCATCAGAGATATCAACCGGCAAAGGTACACCATCTACAACGAACAGAGGCTCATTGGAAGCATTCAAAGAAGCCGTACCACGAATACGGATAGAACTTCCGGAACCCGGATCGGCGCCCGTAAGAATATCGACATTGGCCATAGCCCCCTGCAAAGCTTCTGTTACCGAAGTTACCGGTGCCGTTTCCAAACCGCCAAGCGTAAGTTTCTGAGTGGCAGAAATCATCTCTCTGGCAGATTGTCCCATTGAGTTTCGTTCTATCTTTTTAGCAGTAATTTCTACTGTTTCCAATGCCATACCTTCTTCGTCCAATGTGATATTAATCACTTTCTGACCGGTATATTTCACAGTTTGTGTTTTATATCCAATAAAGGAGAATACGATAGACAAGTCCTTTTGATCAGGTATTGACAAACGATAATTACCATTTACATCGGCAATGCTACCGCCCAAAGAACGGTTCGACGAGTTTGCAACGTACACGTTGGCTCCCACCAGAGGTTCATTAAAAACTTTATCCATCACCGTACCTGTCAACACATGTTGTGCCGCAACCACCTGCGCACCTGCCAATAGTAACAGTAGGATTATATAGCGATTTCTTTTCATCATTTCTCTATTCTATATTAATTCAATAAATCCAATACGCCGTCTATTACATAAGCTGCACCGTCAGCATAGATATAAGGGAAGAAAGAGGTTATATTCACTTCATTACCTTTACTGTCTCTCAACTTCATCGAGCCGTCCGCTTTATTGATAAGTGTAATTGTTGTACTTACTTTCTTTCCTGCCACAGTTTTGGAACCGAATGTAGTTAAGACTTTCTCTGTATCTTTGCCTGTAGTGGCAAACGGATAATCAATCAAACCACTGGCTGACATATCTACAAAAAGACTTTTCACAAACATATCTCTTTCTGCTTGAGGTGCCCTTTGATTGAATTTAGGATTAGTACTCATCAAATCCGCTAAAACGGCTGCTTGTGTAGAGACAAATACTATAAAACGATTTCCTTGCAAGAAATTGAAAGCCGGTTCATCGTCATCTACAGAAGCCATCCCTAAATAAATACTAAATCCAGAATAATCATTTACACCTTTAATTTGCTTCACACGGTCTTTAAAATTACCCTGGTCAGCAATCAAAGAGGTTGCAGACTTATCTCCTTTCAACGCATACGCATTTCCCATATCATAGCTTTTAATCAACTCTATTTGTGGTACAGAAACTTCATTACCAAATCTTTCAGAGTTCCATGTAGCAGAGGAATAAACCTTATTCCCTTTGCGATATAAGTATTCGTAGTCATTATAAGTAGAATATATCACTTCAGTCTCACTTTTCTGGGCCATAATACCATCTGCAATGTGTGCACCGGCAATGGCTTTCGACTGTGATGTTGTAGCATTGCTCATTGTTCCGTCGGTACTATTGGCTACTTGCACTTGCTCATCAGTAATGATATATGGATTCCCCTTTAAATACTGGATATAATCTCCATTGTACTCACTGTTCAAAAACATCTCATCCGTAGGAAAGAACACATTAAATTTTTTATCAAGAGACTTGTTAAAGATGTCATAAAGAGAGCCTTTCTGACACAATAAAGCGAAGATATTATAATTTTTATCGCATAGTGCCGGAGCAATTGGAGTTTCAAAAACTTCGGGAGTAATCACATTTCCTTTCATTCCTCCTAAAATACCATTAGAGCAGACTTTTACATCATTAGGCATAGTCAACTGGTTATCATCCCAAATATCGCTATATAAAAGTTCTCTTCCCAAAGTATAAACTCCGACCATATGACCACCGTATCTGATGGCATGTGCATTCATAAACTGATATAATGGTACAAAATTCACTTCATCCAATGAGGCATAGGACGAAGCCCAATACTTTTGGAAGAATTGATTGATAGATGCATTATCGGGAGCAAGTACGGCAAACGAAATGCTTGTTAAGTCATCCATCTGAGCATAGTCCGGTTTGGTAGTACTGGTGAAATTCGTCCATTCACAAGCAATAGGTGGAAGCATATAATGGGAGTGTACAAATAAAGAATCCCCATTGCCATAATCTCTTGTTGCATCTTCATCATATTTATAATTTACAAAACGATCGTACATGCCGGCAAATAGCGTATAGTCTGAATTCTCTTTATTCATCTCCCCATAGATCGTCTCCAAAGGCTCAATTACTTGATTAACGGTATACAGATAGCCATTATCCGTTACCATTTCATCACCAATAACAGAAGCATTGGCTACATTAAAGCTCCCGATACCACCTGTATAAACCGATCCCGGAAACATAGTTTCATAATCCTCTTTATGAGATGAGCTACTCAACGAAAAATCCGAAATGATCGGAATAAAACGTTCCTTATGCATGATCTTGCGAACAGCATTATTGTTGGCCCGATCTACCGCCGTAGAAATAGCATCACGACTCTTTGTCCTGAATTTAAAATAAGCTCCGGGTGACTGTTGCTCACTATCAACCCCATTCGGATTATAAAATAAGAAATCGTTTTTACTGTATGAATAATACACCAGATGATAGCCTACCAATTTATTCAGTTCCACCTCAGGAATATCATCTACGGAATTATAATTATGCTTTGACAGATATGCGGCAAAAGCCTCATCGGTAGGTGCCATAACTGTCACAATACCTTTTCCCTTTACGAGGTCGGCATAACTACTTCGCTCCACAGCTTTCATGAAAATGGAGAACGTTCCCTTATCTTCCATCACTTCAAAAGCATTCCCTTTCAACCAATCAGGGACTTCATAGTACTTATCCATCTCCGACTGGCATGCCGCCAGTGAACAAAGGAAAAATCCTATCAGAAAATATTTCTTCATCTTATTTTCAAATTATATTATTTCACAATTTTACCAATCAATACCTTATGACCTAGTTTTAATGTATAGATGTAGTATCCTTCGGATAAAGAACCAACATCCATTACACGAGCTACTCCACCGTCAATAGCGACTTTAGTTTGGTAAATCGTTCGTCCTGCCGTATTCATTATTGTAACCAGTCCCGATGCATTGTCCGCATCCGTTACAGGAATATAAAATTCATTTACAAAAGGCATGGGGTAAGCACGCCCCGCTTCTCCGGCAGTTATATTATTTATATGCGTAGCAGTTCCCTGCTTATAATGATCTTTTATCTCTTCGGAAGTCAACGCTTCGTTATAGATGGTTAATTCATCCATCAAACCCTGGAAGCCATTTTCATAGGCTGTATTGCAGTTGCCGATGGCCATTTTCTCTATAGTACCGATGTCTCCTGTCTTATCAGCACCTGAAACTATCAGTACTCCGTTTGCATACATCTTCAATTGTTTATCTTCTACATCGCGTACACAAACCAGATGTACCCATTCGTTCGTGAAGAATTTAGCAGTAGCGCCGGTTGCATTGACATCTGTCTTTGTTACATTATCATCGATAGCCCAAGTCAAACGATCATTCTTGCTGTTTTTTTGATACTGTATACCAAACCACTTACCGGTAGCACCCTCATAACTTGTTGTGGCATGACTACCTTTATGAATTAGATACCAGTCTACAGACCCTCCGGCAGATTTAAACCACAATTCAATTGAAAAAGATTCACTGCCCAAAGTCAATGCATCATAATGTTCCTGTACGAAAGCAGCATTTGCCATATTGAATTGAACGGCATTGTTCCGGATTCCTTCAACCCATGACGGAGTGAAATCTTTGGCAGTAGCATCCTCACCATAAGCGTTCTCGAGTACAGTACCCTCTGTTTCATTGAAAGAATAATAAGCAACCTTACCACGTTCGGGTTTCGTTCCGGTTGTAAAACTCCAAACATCTCCTTTGCACTCTCCCATAAGATTCTTCGTATCTACACGCCAATAATAAGTAGTAGCAGGTTCAACATTGACCGTTACTACGCTTGCTGTAGAAGCGTTTAATACAACATCCATATTCTCTTTGGATTTTCCCAAATAGACTGTATGTGAAAGAGCTCCCGCCCAAGCACCTGTTTTATTTTCCCAAGAGAGTCGTACAGATGTATAATCGGAAATAGTTGCTTCATTTTCCGGTATCGGATCGACGGAAGTTACCGGAGGAGCCGGAACCCCTCGTGTAGCAAACTCTTGCACAGAGGTATATAATGATTCCATTTCGCCAACTACAGTTTTCAGGCGAATGTAATAAGTTGTATTAGGAATCAATGATTCTAATTTATAAGTCGCCGTACCCGGTTCCAAAGCGATTTCGGTAAATTCCTCATTATCCGTAGAATATTCAAGAACAACCAAAGTAGCATCTGAAGCATTATTTACCCATTTAAATGAAAGATAGTCCGTACCCAAAGAGGTTAACTGTAAATTAGTAGGGTATTTCACATAAGGAATGGGCCCAGTAATGCTATTGATATAATTTTCGATATTCAAATATCCGTTTTCAGCCTTCAGTACTGCGTCGTTCGGATTATTCTTATCCAATCCGTTAGCGTCTTCCCAGACATCGGGAATACCATCATTATCTGTATCCAACAGCCTGTTACCGGCAAAAATATTACCAACGCCATTCACAAGCCCCAATTCGGATTCTCCACTTAATAAAGCACCCTTGGTACCTAATGAAAGTAGTTCATCAATCATATAATTATCAGCTTCATCACGTTCAGGCAAGGAAGCTCCTACCTTATCGACAATCCAATTAAATGCCTCAACAGCATTTGTTTCTCCGGCAATAACCGGATGCTTCTCCGGTTCCGTAGTAATGACTACTTTCTCTCCATTTACCAACCTTCTTCTATCATAATCCGAATAATCAAAACTATCGTATGAATCTACGAAAGTAACGTTCTCACTTTCCGGATTAGATGCATCCCGACGATAATCTTCTTCAGTGGCTTCGTATCCATTGAGTATGCCATCCTGATTATAATCAATCATATTACCTTTTTGGTAAACTTGGAATGCAGTCTTTGCGCGTGTAAAAGCTTTAGTTCCTTGAACCGGCCCTTTTATAAAGTAATTATTAGTAATAACACCCCAAGAAGAAGCTTCCGTATCACCCAAGATATAAGCACCGCCTTCACCCCAATTATAGACTACATTATTAACAAACTGGTTCAACCCCTTCGCTTTGGGATTACGAGTTTTGTTGTCAATATAGAGATTGCGATACAAAGTCACTCCACCATTAGTCTGGATAAGGCCTCCACAAGCATGTACCATAATTCCTTGTCCAATGATAGAGTTTTGGATAGTTATATTATACGGTTCAAATCCCTTACTATCCCAATTTATTGAGAAATTCTCATCTAAACCCCATGTAGCGGATATATGATCGAATATCATATTCCCCCCATTGGCAATTCCTGCAGCATCAGCTCCACTCGTGCCACCGATTCCCATTCGTATACGCAGATAACGAACAATTATATTGTCGGCAGCAGAAAAAGAAACTCCATTACCATAAACCACTACACCTTCGCCCGGAGCCGTTTGTCCGGCTATGGTAAGATTTTTAGAAAAGACCAAACGGGATTTTAATTTTATCACTCCTGACACATCAAATATCACAATACGATTGGGCTGGCTTACAGCATCACGCAAAGAACCTTTCCCTGAATCATCAAGATTAGTTACATGATAGACTTCCGGCGTTTCACTGGCTCTTGCCCCTTGGGCAAATCGTCCATAGCCTTCAGCACCAGGGAAGGCCAATTGTTGTGCATACATTGTTCCCATACAGAGTGGGAGGAGCAATGTAGTAATAAGTTTCTTATACAACATAGTTTTATCAATTATTTGAAAGCTACGCAGGAAAGAAATCAAATGTCTCTCATAGTACGTAGTAAGATTAATTTTTAAAGGCAATAAGAATAAATATCAAAGTTAAGAAGAGAAAGACGGTTCTCTTAATCGCAACCGCCTCTCTTCTTTTCCCTTTAAACAAAATGTTTATAACACAATCTTTTTAATAACTATACCCTTAGTCGTTTTTACTTTTACAATATATAAACCCTTCATAACATTCATCGGAACAATAGCTGAGTTAGAGTTGGCGATCAACATTCCTTGATTATTCACTACTACAACATTCTCAACATCAACGCCGTTTACCACAATATTACCATCTTGTGCATAAACCACTACTTCTTCAGCTGCTTCAGCTACTTCAATGCCAGTACCAGCACCTGATCCGTTAGCAGTCAGTACAATTTTGTAACCCATTATCGGAACCTCCGTAGCTTCTTCACCTTCACCCTCTGTTTTTGTACCGGACTGATATTCTTGTTTTTCAGCAGTAAACGTAAGTCCGGCCGGGAATCCCTGATATTCAATTTCATAGGTATCATCTGCAGAGACAACCGCAGCATCCAAAATAGTAAATGTATCACCATTCTTTATATCAAAAGATTCAGCTGCTTTTACAATAATCTTATTGCCATTGAATGTAGCTACATTATTTGTAGTCAGTTTATCATAACTTGTTGCAGAGGCAAGTTCAAATTCAACTATACCACCATCCTTTACAGTCAATGGAGACTTCTGAGTTTCACCATTAATATCAGCCAATACCAATTCACCAATACCCATATAGCCTACTTCAAGTTTACCACCTTCTACAGCTATACCTCCTACAAGACGACCATTACCACCACCAACTGCATCTGCATAAATAGTCATGGCAGCAGGAGCTTTTGTTACTCTATCGAATGCTACGCCAGTTTCAGTAACAGGAATATTAATATAAGCACGCCCTGAGTTTACAAACAAACCTTTGAATACAGCAGCCGGACTTTCATTCACATGAGTAAAAGTATAAGTTCCTGTACCCATCTTTATCATACGAATCCAATTGTACGATTTTTTCCCCGGATCAAAGATAGCAACCGGTGTTATTACATCTGTATTAGAATACCCCACAGCGTAAGTAATATCCGGAGAATTTGAATTCTTCACATATCCGCCAAGCCATCCGCCTTCTTCTGCATTCAACTCACCAATAGCATAACAACGATTACCACTACCGCTTGTAAATCCGGCTCCTTCCAGCAAAGTAACTTTCGTGTACACAAATGTAGAATCTACTCCATACAAATCTCCGCTAAAGTTTCCCGCTGCAACAAAATCATCAAATTTCTTTGTAGAATTCAAGAATACAGCTCTATAAGAAGGTGAAAGAGCTTCATCATTATTAGCGCCTACCAACAACTCACCTTCAAAACCTGTTAAGCCTACCATATCTGTTTTCCCTGCAAAATCTTCAGTAAAACCTACACGTTCACCACCAGAGTAGATAGCCAGTTGTCCTTTACCACCAAATTCATTTAATAAATACACATAACGTCCGGCTGTTATAGCCCCTGTGCTTTTTTCAGGAACTACAATTGACGCTGCAGAAAATTTGAGAGTATTTTTATTATCGCTTATAGCCATACCTACAGCTCCGCCTTCCAGTGAAACTTTACTACCAAACGCATTAGGGGAATCAGCTTTTTCCATAATAACGCGCCCGCCACGAACCACCGTTCCACCTTTCAATTCGTTGAGAACATTTAGAATAAAGTCGCCATTACCCTCTTTTAAAAGAGTACCTTCACCAACAATCTTATCAGTGGTCTTTTCTGCCTGATAAGAAATAGAGTAATTCTTATCCCCACTCACCTTTATATCGGCTACTTCCATTTCACCGGTTAACTTAATGGTTTCTGTTTCTATAGGATTCCCTTCTTCGTCAGTAAATTTTCCATTACCATCAAAAATAGCAGTAGAACCATTATCCCACCCATTAGGAAGCAAAAAACCACCTCCGTAATCTTTTCCCCATTCTGGAGAGGAAACTCCCCAAACACCGGTTCCATACGAATTTTGCCAAACAAGCTCTTGTGCATTAGCAACTGACACCGATGCAGCTAAAAGCATCGCACTAAGAAAAGTATTCTTTCTCATAGTTTTTAAATTATTAGTTTAACAATAGCTTAATATTTATATAATATTATTATTGCAAAAATACGCAGTTATCGAACACGGTAGCGTATAAATTTTGGCTGAATTGATACAAAAATTGATTTTTATGACTTAAAATTAAGGCAAGATATGGAAGAGAATGTTAAATTATTCTTCTTACCTTTATAAAGAACACCCAACTTATATAATGTTCCTATCCTTGGGAATACATTTTTATACCTGTAAGCAATAGCTTTAATATAATAATAACTCAGGTTTAGGTAATCACAACATCCGAATGTTATAAGTACAAGAAAAGCTTCTCATCATCAATAGAAAATTGATAGTTAATACATTACCTGTATATATTCATAGCACAAAATATGCTATTCATCTGCTTCATATTACAAACAAAACAAATAGCATAGCAAACAATAGCCAGTAAATACAGATCACCTTCTTTCACAAGCATTACATACTTATAAAAGAAGGTGATAATAGAAAAATATACACTTGAACAATAAACTACTTTTTTAAAACTATTTTATCATATTGTTCTTCAGCTTTTATTTCAGTATATTTCGGTGCATCAATCATTTCAATCAGTGCGCGTAACACCGGGCCTTCACCCATAGGATCATTCTTCTGAGTTGGGCGATTGTAATAATAAGAAACAGAAGGCATAATGCCTGTACCTACACAAATTGCAGTTACATCTCCCTCATCCGTTATCTTCATCATCATGCCTTTCAATCCCTGTTCTGCTACATAAATAAAGTCTGGATGCAACCAGCCTTCTTTTACGCCACGGGCGATACCGAATACAAACATAGCTGTTCCGGTGATCTCTTCGTAAGAGTCTTCTTTATCAAGCAACTGGTGCCATAAACCATTTTTCCCCTGATAACGGGCAACACCACTTGCCTGTTGACGGAAATTCTCAATAACCGCCTCACGCATCGGATGGTCTTTCGGCATCATGCTAAGCAAATCGGCCTGTGCCATAAATACCCAACCATTGGCACGACTCCAATGAGCTACACCATGTTCTTTGTTATCAGTATGGTAACAATGATAGTAGATATTCTTTTCCGGACACCACAAATAACGGGTATAGTTCAGCACCTGATTGGCAGCATCATTAAAATACTTTTCATCACCAGTCATTTTTCCCATACGGGCCAGGAAAGAGATAGCCATAAAGGCATCATCTGCCCAGATTGTATTGACATGGGGCCAAAGACGGGCAATCGTTCCGTCTACCAAACGAGGTTCGGCATAGTTTAAATGGTCTGCCGTCTCATTCACATAGTTGAGAAAAGCCTCGTTAGGGTGACGCATCTGTAAATCAATCAAACTAGCCCCCATCGGTCCATTATCATCCAAGCGTTTAGCACGGAAAATCATATGCCAGCTTAACTTACGGATTGCATTCCAACCTCCTTCTTTGAAAGCTTGATCATACTGACGACGGAAAAAATCAAGATTACCTTCATTGAAGACAAAATTCATGTTCTTCAATACATACTTGTCATACTTCTGATCGCCTATCTTATCGGCAAGTTCCATCAATGCGATGTTAGTAACCCCATTCGTGTAGTGCCAGTTATTGTATTTACAGGCTACTTTCACATCCATTGACAGAGGAAGTTTCTTCACTGATTTGTAAACCTCTCCAGTCTTGGTGTTCTTAAATTCGTACGTAGTACTATTAAGTATCCGATCGGCAATTTTCACTGCAGCCTCTTTTGCCGTCATTTTAGTCTGAGCAGAAAGAGAAATAGTACACAAGAAAAGAGCACAAGATATAAAGATTCGTTTCATGAATATAACTACTTTGATGATTATTTAGGTAAATTGAACGCTGTTGTCATTTCACGCATTTGTTCCTGGCTCATACCATCGGGGACAAAACCCATATTGCGCGCATTAATATAGATCTGAGCTGACTTACTTAATACATCAATCTGATCAAACGCATCCATAATGTCTTCACCAACAGCACAGGCGCCATGTTTCTCCCACATCACTACATCATAGTCATCTAATTCTTTGATTGTAGCTTCAGCCAATGCTACAGAGCTAGGTAATGCATAAGGAATAATACCCAGACCACGCGGACAGAAAGCCTTTGTTTCAGGTATCATACTCCAAAGCAGATTGGTCAATACATCCTTCTTCAAGAAAGGTTCGTGATGCGTCATAGCAATCAGTTCAATAGGATGTGTATGAAGAGATGCTTTATAAGTAGATCCTTTACTAATCAAATAATTGTGCATACACAAATGTGACGGGAGTTCAGAAGTTGGTAATACAGGCTGGTCAGCTATAATGACATAACTTGCACAGTCATCGAGAATACGAATGACAGAACCGTGTTCCATTGGCCAGCGAGCCAGATCACGCATACGCTTATTGGTTCCTTTGCAATAAAAATAACATCCCTTCAAATAAGGAAGTACAGTGCCAATAGGCTTCACCTCACTAATAGGAGCCAGAGCATTGATTTCATCATCTACAAATTCTGTAATATTCACTACAATATTACCACCATTGCGTTCGGCCCATCCTTTTTGCCAGAGGTATCCGGCTACCTCAGCGGCTTTGTTCACTTCATTTGTAAGAGCCGGACGATTTTCTAAAATTGATTTCATCTTTTTATTTACGATTTAACGATTTACGATTGAAAAAACAAAATGATTTACGATTTGACGATTTACGATTGAAGTTATCTGATTTATTATTGGTTACAGACATTTTTCAATCGTAAACAGTAAATAATAAAATCATAAATTCCTTTAGGCTTGTGCCATAGCAACCACTATAATAGAAGAGATAAGTATCACCAACCCAAGAATCAATGTTCCGATTGTTGAACTGCTTGCCCCTTTCCATTCTTTGAGGATAATCCCCCAAACGTTACTAAAAGTAACATTTAAAGACATCAGAATACTCCAGGAGAATGCCAGCAAAACAGGACTATCTACCAGAAAACTTTTTCCCATTTCCAATCCAAAAAACTGAGAATACCAAAGTACTCCGGCCAACGCACAAAATAACAAATTATTAATCAACTGACCTCCCTTAACAGAAAAATATTCTTTACCCGTTTTGTTTTTAATATTCTGTTGAATACAATATGCAGCATTTGTACAGAAACCACCCAGAGTAACAAGGAATATAACAGGCAGTCCTGCATATAAAGCTTCTACATTACCGGTAAGAGCGGCTTCCTTGATAGGAGTTCCCGCATCCAGCCCGAGAGCAAAACAAGCACTCATTACACCTGCCAACAAAGCAACCAACAGCCCTTTTGTTAATGCAAAGTCCTTTACAGCTGCTTTTTTCTCTTCCTCAGTCATATTTTTGGAACGCAAACTTCCGGCATAACCGATAACTGCAATACCGGCTAATGTGATACATACACCGATAAGTAACATCAGTCCATCACCATGAAACAAATCCTTTCCGGCAAAAATAGCAGGAAAAAGGGTGCCAAATCCAGCACAAGTTCCCAACGCAATACTCTGCCCTAGAGCTACACCAAGATAGCGCATACTAAGTCCGAACGTAAGTCCTCCAACACCCCACAACACTCCATATATAATAGCAGGAAAAGCTCCCCCTGAGCCCCATAACTCGATCAGGCTACTCCCCTCAGGAACAGCCAGCAAAGCCCCCAACAAAGGAAATACAAGCCATGCAAAAATCCCCTGCACCAGCCAGAAACTTTCCCAAGACCAGCTTTTTACTTTATTTATAGGCACATACGAACTACTTTGTCCGAAGCTTCCAATAGCAATAATAATGAGTCCTATCAGTGTATTCATGTATATTAGTGATTAATTGATTAGTGATTAGCGACAAATGAGTGATGAGTGATAAATGATGAGCAATAGCGCAGCCCGCTAATCACTCATCACTTATCACTAACCACTAATTCACTATGCCCCTCTTTTTGAAGTTACCTCCACTTCGTATTTCTCTATTTCTGCGATAAAATCTTCACCTACAGGAACATTATTCTTCAAGCAGAACATATCCCAAACAGCATTCCATGGAAGTGATTTCGATTCTTCAAGCAAAGCAAGACGCTGGAATAATTTATCGTCAGCTTCGTATTCGCGAAGTTTAGCAATCGGCTCAAGTAAGCCTTGCAGAAAACATTTCTGTGTAGCGCGGCTACCAATAACGTACGCTCCGATACGGTTGATACTGGCATCAAAGTAGTCCAGACCAATATGTACACGATCGAGTGCATTACAACGTACAACTTCTTTTGCCAGATCCAATGTTTCATCATTCATGATAGTCACATGATCACTATCCCAACGAACAGGACGACTAACGTGCAACATAATTTCGGGTGTATAAAGCAACAAAGATGAAATCTTGTCGGCTACACTCTCAGTAGGATGGAAATGGCCCGTATCCAGTGTTACCATTTTATTGCGACTTGCACCGTAACCAATATAGAAGTCATTAGAACCTACCGTATAACTTTCCAGACCGATACCAAATACTTTTGATTCAATACAGTCCTTCATATGCTTATAATCAATGGCAAAAATCTGATCCAGAGAATCTTTCAGCAATTCACGATAGCGTAAACGGTTTACAGTGATATCTTTACTTCCATCGTGTACCCACAAATTCATAATACAAGGATCGCCCTGGCGTTTACCCATCTCCTCGGCTATGGCACGACAACGTTTGGTATGTTCTATCCAGAAATCACGAATCTCTTTGTCCGGATTTGACAAGGAAAGGTTTCCACTTTTAGGATGAGAGAAAGAGGTGGAATTGAAATCCAATTTCATACCGTGTTCTGCTCCCCACTGTATCCAACTTTCAAAATGTTTCGGTTCTACCTGATCACGGTCTACAAATTGTCCCCCAAAATCGCCATAGATTTCATGCAGGTTCAGACGGTGTGTACCTGGTATATATGAAGCAGCCTTCAGAATGTCCTGCCTAACTTCCTCTATATTGCGAGCTTTACCCGGATAGTTACCAGTAGCCTGGATACCTCCGCTCAATGATCCGTTGGACTCGAAACCAGCCACATCATCTGCCTGCCAGCAATGCAAAGACAATGAAATTTTCTGTAAATCCTCAAGAGCTTTATTAGTATCAACACCCACAGCCGCATAGCGTTCAACGGCTACGTCATAAGCCTTTTTAATCAATTCTTCTTTCATGATATTATATGTTTAAAGTGAATATAAGCCGTATCCCAATTCTCTGAATTTTGCGGTTGATAAGTTTTCAAAGGAATAGAGTTATGAATAAGTTGTCGCATTCCGTTAATATCTTCCGCCTCACCTGCCGCCATAGCCTGTATCATAACATTTCCAATGGCAGTAGCCTCCGAAGGACCGGCTATAACCGGAATACCGATTGCATTGGCAGTAAACTGGTTCAATAGTTCATTCCGGCTTCCTCCGCCTATTACATGAAGTGTTTCTATCGGCTTCGGAGACAAGTTACGTAAATTCTCCAACACCTGACGATAGCGAAGCGCCAAACTCTCAAAAATACAACGTACGATTTGTCCGCGCGTTTCAGGTACAGGCTGATTGGTTTCTGTACAATACCGGCAAATCGTTTCCTGCATATCAGCAGGATTGTCAAAACAAGCATCATCCGGATTGATCAAACTACGGAAAGGTTCAGCAGCCTCAGCTTCAGCGATCAATTCCGGATAAGAAATATTTTCCCAACCTGTGCGGCAACGCTCAAGCAGCCACATACCACATATGTTTTTCAACAGACGAATCGTACCTGCTACTCCACCTTCATTGGTGAAATTTAAGCGTTCTGTCTCTTCTGTGATTACCGGAGTATCTGTTTCTACTCCTATCAGTGACCACGTACCGCTACTTAAATAAGCAAAATTATGATTTAACGCCGGAACGGCAGCTACCGCAGAAGCAGTGTCATGTCCTGCTACAGCAATAACCGGGATAGCCCCCAGGCCGGTAAGTTTCTGTATCTCTTTTGTCAATACTCCCACTTGTTCGCCCGGATAAACAAAACGTCCGAAATGTTCTTCAGTCAGTCCGACAACCTTTAGCAATTCCGACTCTAATTTCCGGGTCTGGGCATTGACCAACTGTGCTGTACTGGCAATAGTGTATTCTGTCACCATTTCGCCCGTCAGCATGTAACTCAAAGCATCCGGAATAAATAATATTTTATTGGCAGCAGCCAACGCACTGTCATTATTACCACGCAGCGTGTCAAGTTGAAACAGAGAATTAAAATTCATCACTTGAATACCTGTCAAACCATAAACCCGGCTGCGGGGAACGCGGGAAAAAAGAGCTTCCGGCGCTCCATCCGTATGAGGATCACGATAAGCATAGGGTTGACGCAACAAGTGCCCGTCTTTACCTACACAAACAAAATCAACGCCCCAGGTATCAATACCAATGGAAGTAATAGATAGATTCCGTTTCGCCACTATTTTCAATCCATCTATAACAGACTGATAAAGAGCATAAATATCCCAATAGTAATGTCCTCTTACTTCAATAAGTTGATTTGGAAAACGGTTTATCTCTTCCAGTTCCAATCCCTTATCCGAAAAAGAGCCTAAAATAGTACGTCCGCTGGTAGCACCCAGATCGACCGCAAAAAAATAGTTATTCATGTCTGTAATTACGTATTTATTTTGTGATATCTACATTCTTGTTGTGTTCAAGTTTCAATTTATTTTTGGCATTTACAGAGAAGTTATTCACCTTCCAGTCTTTTGCCCATGAAATGGTTCCTGCATTCTCTCCACTGAAATGTACATTATCAAAATCAAATCCGTCAATTGTGCTGTTCTCTATACCGGATACCTTGATACAAGTTTGTGCGTTGGTAGCAGTTACATTCATAAAATGTACATTACGGAATTTGGGAGTTCCTTGTTTGGGATCTACCGGAGTCAACATCTTAATCCAGTGTGCCGGAACACTTCTTTCATCGTACCCTTCAGGTAGTTTTGAAGTACTATAAGCCGGATGCCAGTTCTGATCAACTACAAACGGATCACGTACTCCAATCATTTCAATGTTACAGAGATAGATATTCTCTATTATACCACCACGCTGGCAAGTACTCTTGAAACGTAATCCGTATTTTGTACCCATACCTTTCATATTATAAGCCACAATGTTGCTGATCCCCCCCGAAGTTTCACTGCCACAAGTAAATAATCCGTCCCCATGTCCGGCAATGCAATCACGAATTACTATGTAACGGCAAGGACGATTCACCCGGAGACCATCACTGTCACGACCTGCTTTCAGACAAAAATTATCATCATTACAGTTGATATTCGAGTTTTGTACCAATATATATTCAGAAGAATCGATATCTATACCATCTGTACTGGGACCACGACCTTCAATATTATTACTAATAATAATTCCATCAACAGTAACATACTTACTATATAAAATATGTAAACTCCAGAAACCCGGCTGGTAAAGCACTATGTTTTCTACTGTTACATTCTCACATTCAGCAATAAGAATACCTCGCGGACGTTCACAATCATAGTCAACAATCCAGCGTAACCCTTTCGGATCATATTCTTTCCGCATCGAACGATACTTATCCCAGAAAACTTTGCCGCGACCATTGATGACCCCATTACCGGAAATCGCAGCATTCTTCTTACCTATTATATTAACCAATGCTGAAGGCCAGTTCATTTCTACACCAGCCACACGTGTATCTATTTTCTTATAATCATTTATGTCCTGCGAACCGATAAGTGTAGTTCCTTTGGGAATATTAAAATTAACATTATTACCTACAAAAAGAGCACCGGTCAGATAAATTCCCGGACTGAAAGTAACAATACCTCCCCCTGCCTGCTCAGCGGCATCAATAGCTTTCTGAATAGCGGCAGTATTCATTTCCAATGCATCTCCTTTAGCACCGTAATCGGCCACATTATAAACGGTTTGTTGTACAGGAAAAGTCTTAGCGCCAACCTCCTTCATCCAAGGAAAATCGGGGATATTGGCAGTTTGTGCTGTAACGGTGAAACTTATAACAGACAGGAATATTCCTATCAGGCAAGTCAGGTTCTTCATGGCATACATTCAATTATTGTGAGTAATACTTTTAATGATACAAAAATAGGGGATTCCTCCCCTATTTGCGCTACACGTTTTGATACAAAGGGTGTCTTATTTGACAATTTGACTCACTCCTTTGCAAAAGCGGGTAATAACCTTTTCGCCTTCTTTATTATGTATTGTCACATTCTTCAAAGTAATATTGCGACTATAGATAAATTCAGCTCCGATCTGAGAAGTAATATCCAGATTATCAAGCGTTATACCATCAATAGGCATTTCCGGTATACCATTAAAAAACAGCGCCCGACGCGCATTGGAACATACCAGATTCGAAATATGAATATTACGGAAACAAGGAGTAGTATCATCTACCGGCAACGGATCAACTTTAGCAGGAACTTTCTCACCACTCTCCAACACTTCAACAGCAGACTTACCTCCATAGTAAAGATTGAAAGTCACAGGTTCCGTCGGGATATCCATCATAGAAACGTTACGTATCCAGATATTCTCAACAACTCCTCCGCGTCCCCGCTTACTTTTGAAACGTAGTCCGACATCTGTCCCCAGAAACTGACAGTTACTAACAGAAACATTACGTACTCCACCACTCATCTCACTGCCCACAACAAAACCGCCATGCCCTTTAAATACTGTACAACCATCTACTACAACATTTTCACAAGGACGGGCACGACGACGCCCGTCTTCATCTTTTCCACTTTTCAAACAGATACCATCGTCTCCTACATCAAATGTAGAATTCACAATCAGTACATTCTTACAGGATTCCAAGTCAAGTCCATCACCATTCTGAGCATAACTCGGGTTACGTACTTGTATATCCTCTACCAAAACATTCTCACACATCAACGGGTGTAGGTTCCATGCCGGAGAATTCTGAAAGATCACCCCCTGAAGCCAGACATTTTTACACTCTATCAGACTTACCATCACCGGACGTAGAAAATGACGTACGCTCTGCCAATCTTCCTCTGTCTTTAAATTCTGAGGTACATTCATATTGCTGATAGTATCTCCTTTAAGCGTTTGCGGATATGGGAACCAATAAGTAGGGCGTTTATAAACTCCACCCCGTGCAATGGTTTGTTTCCAGACACTTTCTGTCACTTTCTCACGTTTCAAAGGACGCCAGTAATGACCGTTTCCATCTATTGCTCCTTGTCCGGTAATAGCTACATTAGTCAGATTACGTCCCGAAACAGGTGACTGACAACGGCGGGTGTCTAATCCTTCAAATACCGTTTCTACCAACGGATAAAGTTCAACATCCGGAGAGAAAAGAATCACAGCCCCTTTCTCAATATGAAGATTAATATTGCTTTTCAGAACAATAGGTCCGGTCAGCCAAATGCCGGCAGGTACTATCAGATGTCCACCTCCTTTGGCAGAAAGTACATCTATCGCTTTGGCAAATGCTTCCGTACAGAGGTCCACTCCATTACCAACAGCACCAAAGTCCTTCAAAGAAACCTTGCGGTCAGGAAACTGGGGTGCTTTCACTTCAGGCATAGCAAAAGGGAGATCTTTATAAATTTCTTTATACTTATAGGTCTGTGCCAAAAGCGGCAAAGCCACCCATACACAAAGAAACAATACAATTGAAATTCGCTTCATTCGGTAGTATTTTTATTATATAACAAAACTTTTATTCTCCAAGATAATAAGATGGTACTGGTGCCTGCGGATAACCCATACTGCGATGAGCCACATAGCTACGATAGAGTGGATCCTGCATAAGCGTAATACGACGGTCCTTTGCCGGAATAACAGTATGGTAAATGCGTAACTCCCCCGGAAGTGCAGTAATTAACTCTTCACGCCAATCTCCTTCCATATCAGCCATCATCAGAATATCTCCCTCAATACCTTTGGTCAGGTCTTCACCTTTCCACTTCCAGATACTCTGTTTCTTACCATTGGAAGAAGAGCCTGCTCCCCAACGATTATCATCGCCACGAAAGGTTTCACGAAGCAGATCGGCATCCCACCAGATCCAATTACGACAGCCCGGAACCTCTTCACGGGTCGCATTCAGTTTCTTTCCGTCTGAAGTCAACAAATACTTATCAGTACTCCCTCCTTTGCGATCTTCACTGGCAAAGCACTCTAAGCCAGTATATTCCGGATCAAAATCGGTTACCATACCATCACCTACGTGATAAGTTGTATGCCCAATGTCCCATATTAATTCTCCGGTACGAGCATTCACAACAGATACCCCACGTCCATCTTCTTTTTTGGGTTCACTCACCATGAATACCTGTAATCCTTCCATATCCGGATGTAATTTACACAAATAAGCCTTATCGCTATGTCCTAATCCCGATGACCAGAGTAAAGTCCCATTATCATCAAGCATACAAGAACCCAGCAGTATCTCATCACGCCCATCACCGTCTACATCTCCCGTCACCATACTATGAGCTCCCATACTACGCACAACCGGATTTTCTTCATCTCCATCCCAACGCCACATACGTTGTAGCTTGCCTTCTTTTAATTGCCAGGCGTCTACCACCATCAACTTATAAGTACCACGGGCAGCGAGTATACAAGGTGTTTTCCCATCCAGATAAGCCACTCCCATCTGATTGCGGTTCTGTCGGATCAGATTGCCATAACGATCATTTCGCTCGGGCCAGTCTACACGATCAATCTCCTTACCGGTCATTCCGTCCAGCACAGACAGATATTCACTACCACCACAAACACGTCCTTTTTCATTTTTCACAAAATCAGAACCGGCCGTTTTTATAGCAATCTCTGCTTTACCATCCCCATTGAAATCATAAACAATAAAAGGAGAGTACCAAATACCAGGCTCAATACCAGGACCCATATCATAGGTCCAAAGCCAAGTACCATCACTCAGATACGCAGATATCTTATACGTTTTTCCGGTAGTATCTCCCGGCATACCCGGATCTACATTGGTTTCCGGTGTACGGATAATGTAATCATAAGCGCCATCGCCATTCAAATCGGCTAAAGCAATTTTACCTGCCTTGGCATTATCTTTCAGCCGTATAGAAGTATAATTAGTACATTTCCCGGCTTCAACCTCTACTCTTTCGGATGCAACAGGTGTAAGCCCTTTTGCCACGGGGACTACCCAATAAACCGCCTTCTCCTGTACAGGAGAATTATCAATAAAGTCGCAGGTTTGTATTACAGGTTTATTAGTAAGACAGCGCTTCTTACCATTTACTTCCCGATAAACATGAAAGGCGGTAGCAGGAGTATCTGTATTCAATAGCCGCCAACTAAGGTAAACCCCTTTCCCATCTTGGGAAGGAGCGGCATAAAGTCCACGATTCAAATGTTCTGTAACGCGTTCCTTAGCAAAGCCCTCAACCAGTGGTTTGGGCTCATGCCGCGGATCAAGTATCTCATACATATATTGCCGCTCGCGAGGATCCTGTGCATAAACAGCAACTACAGCAGACAAGAAAAATATAAAAGCAAAATATTTATTCATAATATAAAGCTCCTTTCTTCATTGGAATTACTTTCACCGGACCAATCAATCCACTTGACATAGGTTCCCATCCCCCATATCCGTTTTTTTTATAATCCAGACTTACAATATTAGCATCTTTAAAAATACGCCAGGGGATTTCTCTCCTATCCATATCCGCAATGCGATTGGCAGGTAAGTTAGTCACTTCTACCTCCAGGATATTTTCGCCCGAACGAAGGTACTTACCTACCAGGCAACGATAAGGGACCGACCACAATGTGGCAACTTCCTCTCCATTAATACGAATACGGGCACTCTCACGTACATCACCCAAATCGAGCCTCCATTCAGGAATGGAAAGATCGTTCAGGTTAAATTTGAATGAATAAGAGGCTGTTCCCATTGTGTTTTTTATTTCTGCCACCTGGAGTTCAGTCCATGAGCCCAACGTTACCGAATCAGGAGTAGCCGGAACAACCGGAATACTTTCTACGAAGCGAAAGCCCCATTTACCCGTCAAAACCAATCCATCGGCTTTTGACTCGTAATATTCCCATGCAGGAGCTAATATATCAGCATTCGTAAACGTTTTCAGCAGGATTGATTCCCCGGACGCTATCTGTAAATACACCTCCGTACGTCCATTCTTCTGACGTAAAAGCGCCTTTCCACTTTCTCCATTCAAAGGATTATAAATCATAGCAGATACAGCCTGCACCCCCAAAGGTATCCACCCTTCAGTATCTTCTCCTTTCAAGGCAGAAATAAAGTAGTGATGTCCATCCTTATTTGCACGCCGGATACAACTCAATCCATAGGCTGTTTTCATCGCTTCAGGTTGTACCCCTGTCTCTGCCAGCGTACGGTCATAATCCGTTCCAAACAGAATACGCCCTTTGCGCAATTTATCTTTTTGTGCCATCAATTTCCGAAAAGTAGCACGACGCTCATTCAACCGGGCATATCCGGGAACATCTTCCGGATATTGCTCCAGAAATACAATAGTAGCCCCCTCATCCGCCAGACGGAATAGTTTGGCAAGTACATCATCCGGCATCAGTTTTGCACCGGGAATGAGCAAAGCCTGATAAGTCGTTCCTCCTGATGTAACCAACTTCCCTTCCGTACAGGTAAGACTGCGTATAAAGTTATCAGAAATATAATCCAAATCGTAACCTGCATTGTAAATACGGTGAACTGCGTCGATAAAACGAGGCGCACGCTTTGCCATTTTATGAATATCAAACATTAATAGACGTCCGTCCTGTTCCTGCCACATATCATATACAGGCAGATACATCAGAAAATCATTATCGGGTTTCCCCATTTGCAGAAAACTTTGACAACGGGTAATATAATCAAAAAATGCCGGTGCATCCCGCCAGATACTATTTGTAGGACTCATATCAACGGAAGCATAGAACTTCCATCCCGGCCATGCAGCCTCAACGGGCGAGTAAGTGATTCCATGAAAATATGTATGATTTACCCCTGAAATAAACATCAGATCGATATCCGGCTTACACTGAGAAAGTGACGTACGAAAATGTTCCGTCAGCCAAGTGAATGTTTCAGATGAAGTAAATGGTTTACCGGCAATATGAGCGGCCGAAGAAGCATATTTCAACATTGACAAGTCCGAATCGTTAGGACGGGTCAGTGAATCCCGGCGTAAACCACGAATTTCAAAATCAGAAATACCGAAGCCCTCACATTCGGGAACATCTACGGTGGCATACAAATCTATCAGGTTACCAGGTGAACCGTGTGCCTGATTACGGGTTTTGGAACCATGCGAATGCGCCCATTCTGTCCATTGATGGGTAAAGTTTTCTAAAAGTAATTCGGCAATCGTCTCCCGATAGTCAGAAATAATCCGGGAAACCATGTCCGTACGTTTATCCGACAAAAACTCCGGAAGATACTCCTCCAGTTTATATCCCCGGCGAATAGCAAATTCTTCAAAAAGGCTTTCAGTCCAATCTGCCTTATATACCTCATAAGAATCATTAAAAAAGTTATGCGGATAAGATGCGCCCGATGCATCAAAAGCACGTTCAAAACGATTCAGATAATTCCTCACGGCACGACCAGACAAATGATCCATCACATATCCTTCCCCTCCTGGAGCAGCGCGCTTTACTTTCTGAAATGTTTTCCCGCAAAAAGCAGCTATCAACCTCCAGTTTCCTTTAGGAGCTTTCCATTGCAAAATACCATTATTTACCTTAGCCGTCAGGTTTATACATTTCCCTTTATCCGAAAAGGCCATCAGACGACTTAACTCAGCATATGGTCGTTGTTTTTCGTCAGCAACTTCTATTTTTTCTTTCAGTAATTCGCCCCCCTGCAATGTATATTCCGATACGAAAAGTTTGCAGGCAGCATCTTCTATATCCACCTCCGGACCTCCGAAAGGCCATCCGGTACCGGTATTCATATCAATCTGCATATCCAGACGAGATGCCTCGCTCTCAGTATATTGCAACATCTCCATCCAATGAAGAGAAAGGAACGGAATATCATTTGCATCATTTCCTTTCACCCCATAGATAGGGGTAATTTCCATCGTCCCCATTCCTGCCTTTGCATAAGCATTTAGGTTATGAGCCAGATTTTTCTTATCTACGGCACTTCCCATCCACCACCAACGGGCAGCAGGCTTCGATTCAGTGGTTATCTCCGGCCAGCTTATTGTTTGTGCCGCTGCAAAAGGACACAATAACCAAGCCAGTAACACTATTCTTATTCTTTTATCCATCATCCTAAGTAATACATCACAATTAAATGATTATTTAGCGGGGTATTATTTATACTAATTTTAAATCAGTACTCATCTTATTTTTATCACCTACTCTCCCAGTTCAATACATCCCATAATAAAAGGCCCCGTAGCTTTGGCATCGTTATCACGCATTTTCTCACCGATATAATATTCAAAACTACCATCCCGGTACGGATGTCCTCCCAGACCACCTACCTGACAACAACGCGTCAACGTAAGTGTACCATCAGGATTCTCAATAAGCAGTTTGTCTTTCAATCCCTTAAAAGCTTTCTCCGCTACCTCTCTGTATTTCACATCAATATACCCTTTATTTACTGCTTTTGCATAAGCATACATACACTGTGAAGTAACAGACGCTTCCGGGAAATTGCCTTCACGCTTCGGCTGATCAATCACCTGGTACCATAAGCCTGCTTTATCCTGGTATTTAGGAAGTGTAGCGGCAAGCCCTTGTATCCAGCTTATCATATCGGCACGCCCGGGATGATTCTCCGGAATATAGTCCAGAGCATCTACCAAAGCCATAAACCACCAGCCGATACTGCGTCCCCAGAAGTTAGGTGAATGTCCTGTTTCCGGATCTGCCCAACGCTGACTTTTACTTTCGTCCCAAGCATGATGATACAAACCTGTTTTAGTATCATAGGTATGCTTGTGACAAAGTGTAAATTGTTTCACTGCCTCATCTATCCACATCGGTTGATTGAACTCCGCCCCATACTGTGCCAGAAAAGGAGAAGCCATATACAAACCATCCAACCATATTTGGTGCTGATAAATCAATTTATGCCAATATGCACCCTCCAGTGTACGAGGATGATTTTTCAACTGTTTTATTAAAAGATCCATTGCCTTTTTATACTTTTCCTTACCTGTCTCACGATAAAGATCAAATAACACTTTACCCGAATTGATATAATCAATATTGTAAGTAGCCATGTCGTACAGATGGATTTGTCCAGTTTCGTTTATCAGTGAATCCGCCCATGCTTCTACATAATCAAAATAGTGTTTCTCGCCTGTGTGCTTCCACATCCTCAACATTGCACAACAACCTACTCCTTGTGCATAGCCAAAAAACAAACGTTTTCCATGATCCAGTTGATAAGCCTTCGGGAACCGGCGCATCTCAGAATCAGCAAACCAGCGGGCATACGTATCCGGAGCAAAATGATCCGTACGGAAAGGCACGGCCGGGAAACCGGCTTTATTATAAAGATTCACACGGAAAAAATTTCCATAGCCATAACGCACGGCTGTAGGTTGAGGCACTTCAGGAGCATAGAGTTCTACCTTATTACCCTGAATCATTGCCGTTGCCGGATAAAAACGAGCATCCGGACCAGAAATAAAGAAACCTTTTACAGGAGCATCATCGGGAGTCTGTAATCCGCCTTCTGCATACTCAAAAGTAATAGTAACTTTTCCTTCTTTCACTTTCATATTCTTATAAAGCGGACCGGAATAAGCCCCCTTTTTACCATATTGTTTAGCCAAAGCCCAAGCTGCCAGACGTTCCCCTGTCACCTTCTTATTACGCGGATGAATATCGGTGGAATCAGCAGCATCTGTAATTACCGCCATACCCACATTACGTAAACCACTCTGCCAGGTATTCAATTGTGCTTCACGAATGCCAGCAGGTTGCTTATAATGTGGAGCAATCTGCACAAAATAGAAAGGCATATCGGCCTGTCCCCACTCCTTGCGCCAACTATTAATAAGGTTTGTAAATACCTCCTGATACTTTTCATAACGAATGGAATTGGATTCTCCCTGATACCAGATATTCCCCTTTATTGTATAACCCAGAATCGGAGCAATCATGCCATTCCACAAGGTAGCCGGTACTTTACATTTATCTTTTTCACGTTTCACATTTTGTACGGCAAAATCTTCCAGAACATCAGAATACAATGGGTTATTTTTCATAACCTCCATCTTCATCCATGACTCAGCATGTGTACCTCCCCAGGTAGACTGGATCAACCCGACTGGTATATGCAATTCTTTATAAAGTTTACGTCCGAATGTGAATCCAACAGCCGAGAAATCTTTTAAATTCTCCGGATTACAAATCACCCACTGCCCCACACAATCCTCTTTTTCGTCCTCAGGTGCAAGTTGGTGCTCCACATGAAAAAGACGGATAGAAGGATAATCGGCATCTTTCATTTCTTCCGTTTCATTTAGCATCCCGGTTTTCCATTTAACTTTAGGATCACGTGCTACCGGAAATTCCATATTCGACTGTCCCGTACAAAGCCATACTTCACCTATTAATATATTACGTATGGTAATCGTGTTTTCTCCTTTCACAATCAGTGTCTGATTATCCATCACACCAGGAGTTTTCAACTGTAGCTTCCAATGTCCATCAGCAGATGTCTGCACCGTATAATTTTTTTTATCCCAGGAAGGAGAAACAGTCACCTGTTCACCCGGACGGGCTTTTCCCCAGATATTTACCTGAGTTTTTTGTTGCAACACCATGTTGTCTGAGAAAATAGAAGGAAGTGTTATTTTACCTTGTACCGGAAACGAAACAACATATAAGAATAGAAATATAAAATACCAAAACTGCTTTTTCATGTGCTTTTGATAGTTTAAGAAAATTAATGGATTTATTGATGATGCAAAAATAGGTAGAATCATCCAAAGTATTGATCTGTTTTTTGACTGTAATCTTAACCTTTTTGTCGTTTCATATCAAAAATCACTTGTCCGTAGAATATCTCTGTTACGTATTCATTTTTCTATAAATCAGCCGATAGGCTTTATTTAAAACACAAAAAAAAGTTAAAGACCATAAGAAAAATAAACAAATAAAGTTATCTTTGAAAAATCCTTAAAACAAATGCTATGATTAAGGTGGTTTTACATAAAATAATTTATTGGAGTATAATATTAATCACAATACTCCGAGCAGATTCTTTGTTTGCCCAAGTTCCTGTGATATCAATTCCTCAACCGGCAGAAATAGATCGTTTCGATAACTTCCACCAAACTTCTCCCCAAAAGACGCCCGGCATATCATCTTCCCGTGACGCCTTGATTCAAAGGCAAAATGAGGCCATCATGCGTGAGGTAAAAGAAAACGAGCGTAGAAGAACAGCCATCAACCGCCAATATGCTATTCAGAAACACATGAAATCCAATTCAATCCCTTTGCCGGATTTTTCCTCAGTTCCCGGTTCAGAATGTTTTCAAAGTGCCCGTGAAGAGATACTCGAAATGCTTGAAGGCAAAAAGGAAATGAGTCTGAAACGTGCCGTATTCGTGACGGAAAACGCTTTTTTCGGGAATAAAATGAAATATGAAGAGTTTGATGCAGCCATTCAGAATCTAAAACACATCTGTCTGCTGAAAATGCAGGAAGAAAAATTAGATAAGAATGACGGGTTAGCAAAGTTAATGATGGTCTTTCGTATTCTGTCGGAAGTTATTGAAGTCAAAGAACCCGGTAGTGAAAAAACAATCATTCACCACCCAATAAAATATGATTTTGAAGATTATCGCGCAGATGTTAACACCAGTAATTATATGGTATCAAAGCTTTTATCCAAAAATACGGGACAGTGCCATTCCATGCCTTTATTGTTTTTGATTCTTGCCGAAGAGTTGGAAACAGAAGCTTTCTGGTGTTTTTCACCGAGCCACTCTTTTATAAAATTCCAAGACAAACAAAACTGCTGGTATAATATAGAGCTAACTCAAGGTGCTGTTGTCACAGATGATTTCTATATGAATAGCGGTTTCATTAAATCCAAAGCTATACAGACAGGTATTTATCTGAATCCACGAACCATGAAACAGACCATTGCCCATATGCTCAATGACTTGTCTGCTTATTATATTTCCCGTTACGGCTATGATCATTTTATAGAAGAAAACAACAATTTAGTTTTGCGCTATTCTCCTTCTGATTTAACGGCTTATCAACATTACGCAAATATCTGTACCGCACAAGCTCTATATGTTATTGATGCTTGTGGCAGACCTCCCAAAGAACAGCTTCAGGAATATCCACAGGCACACCGTTTATTTAAAAAGATGCTTCAATCCTATGAGAAAATAGACAGCCTGGGTTATGAAGAAATGCCGGCCGAAATATATCATAATTGGTTAAAGCAAGTTGATAAAGCCAAAACATTACCGGAAAACCAACCTTCGCCAATCATTCAAATCAAAAAATAGATGTGTATGAAACGAATTAGTACCTTACTACTGTTCCTGCTCACGTTACTGACAGGATATGCACAAAACCCTTTTGCCACTTACGGCTACAAGCCGAAAATGGCCACTTTAAGTAATGGACGTTTTGATGAATTTCATGACAAGGACCGGATCATAGAAATTGGTTCTGTCAAGTTTGATACAAAAACAAATAAAATAGTAGGACCGGCTGAATCTGATACTTTAGATACCGTTATGGATATTCAAACGGTCAGCCGGTTTATTTCGATTGATCCTCATGCAGAAAGGTATTATTCGATTAGTCCATATGCATACTGTAATAATAATCCGGTAAACTGTATTGATCCCGACGGAAGAGACTGGTATCGTCACAATGAAACTGGAAACTATTATTGGCAAGAGGGACACGACGAATTGGAAGGTTATACGAATGTTGGCACCTCTGTATCTATTCAATTAGGTGAAGATTCGTACTTCAATGCCTACCAAAACGCAGGTATAATGGCCAATCAAGCAGTAGATGCCTTTGGCTTGATCTCCTCCAGTGGCAAATTACAGAACCAGTTTTTAGGAAAGAATAGTCCTTTATCGGAGAATTCTAAGTCAGAATTGTTTAATGCTTTAGTTAATCAAGAAACTTCTGCTATCGGATTAAAAATAGGAAAAGGTCTATTAACAGCGGAAATGATTGCAAGCGGGGCTAGTACAATATGGAGTTTAGGGAGATTAAGTATTTATGTTTCTTCTAGATTATTCCCTAAAATGGGTGGGAATATCTTTAATAAAGCAGTAGCCCAAATAACAACTCGTATTGGTAGAGATGGAAAAGCTGTTGAAGTTATATTCAAAGATGGAAGTAAAATAGACATAAATGCCACTCGTGTAAAAGAATGGATACCCCAAAATCATCCTAATGCTCCGAGTGGAACTTTGCAAAAAATTAAATTTGAAGAGTCACTACCCGGTTCCAAAGGTTATAAAAGACCACCTACAACTGAAGAAATTAAATTTTTAAATAGCTTATTTAAATAATAACCATCATGGATATAGATCAAATAATCAAACAATTCCCTAAATTCTTAGATACTAGTTGGAACAGTGTAACTCCATTATTATCAGAAAGAACCTATACATCAAATGAAGATTCCATAAATGATTGGATGCAAGCCAATTGGGAATTATTGGTTGAGAGAAAGATTTTACCACTAAATGAATACTTGGAAGTATATGGTGATGGAGCAGATTTTAACGGTATAAGTAGTAGAATAACCGATATCAATGCAATTGCAACTCACCATCTTTCAGTATTTATTCATGACGGAATAGACTTATTAACAAATAAAAGAATGGAATTATCTATTTTTTTATTTGAAAAATTTGTAGGATTCAAAGCAGGTTTTTATACCATAGCTCCGCCATTTAAATATGTTCTTGTGTTAGATAACAATAATACGGAAAGAGTTTTCTGTATTGAGAAAACCAACTTTGAATTATCCCATTATTAAAGCAGTTGAACACATGCAAGAACTAGGTAGATTTGTCCCCATTCAAATTCTGGAGCAAGCAATAAAGGTTCTAAAGGGATGCCAGATCCACGAGGTTCTAGAGCCTTATTGCATACTGTTGAAATGTGGAAGAATGGAAAAGTATATAAATTAGAAGTGCTTTATGATCAAACAACAAATACAATTTGGCATTTCGTATATAAATAATAATATTATGTTAAAGAACAAAGATGTATCAAAATTATACCAACTAATAGATCTGTATTTGGCTAAAAGGATAAATGAAACTGAATTTTGTGATAAGTTTTTTGATATATACGATATAACGATTAATATAAAGGATTTAAATGATATTGAGAAAAAAGTATTTGATAATTTAAATAAATTAGTAGGCGATTTTCTAGAATATAAAGACAAATATCCTCATATTATAAACTATGGTCTTAAACAAAAATTAGAACAAGGAGCTAAAGATGCAAAGCTTATTTTAAGAGAACAGGATATTTATGAAAATAATGATAAACGTAGGTTGTATTGGTTGATTTATCAATACATAAATGGAAACATTGATGAATCATTTTTTTGCAATGAATTTTATTATGTTTATGATTTAGGAATTAATCATAATGATTTAAATAAATTGGAAAAAAACGTTTTTCATGAATTAGATGAAATTGTCAGCCGTTTTTCTCCTTATAAAGAAGACCATTTATTAGCTCCAAAAGCTTTTTACACAAAAAAAGAATTACGACAAAAAATAATAGAGAGCTACCATTCATTAAAAGATCAAAACCAACAGCAACTGGAGACAATATGGGATTAAATAAAATTATTTCCAAATAAAAGATTTAGTATATTCCTATAGAAACAGTCAAAACTATGGTAAGAACATATAAAAATAGGAATGAAAAATGGAAAAATGCAATACCAAGAACTCATCGTATATACCCTCAATAAATTTAATAAGATTAAAAAATATGAAAGCTATTTATAATAACATGAAATTTATAATTAAAAATGATTTTCCAGAAATAGGCACATATTTATATGTTTTTGAAAAAGGTAAATGTATTGCAGATTACTTACAGGAGAACAGTTTTTTGTGTAAAGAATTTGCACTAGAGGAATATGGAGTTCCTATGGATATTTGGCAAGAAAATGAAGATGATTAAAATCCAAGATATTTTCCACTCAATCAAACAGGCTTTATTTTACACTCAAAATCACTTTTGTTTTATGTTAAGATGTGTTTCAATGACACCTTTTGTTTTTCGGTCGGGATTTTTTTGATTTGACGATTGTATAAGAGGAATAAGCCTTATAATAAAATTTTGTCCAAAGGCTATTCTATGAACATTTTGGAAAAGAACCTTCTTTAAAAGAGACAGGAGCAGGCAGTGATTTCAATAAAATAAAAAAATGGGGCGATAGAGAATTTGAATAATAAAGATATGAAAAAAGTATTATATGCCTTGTATCATGTTTATGAAGATGAACAAGCAAATAAAGATGGAGAAAAGTTCATAGGATTATTTTCCACAGCAAGGAAAGCCAGACAAGTTGATGAAGAATTGCGGTATCTTCCAGGATTTAATAAATTTCCTAAAAAGAATTTTGAATCATATCATGTAGAAACAGATTTCTCTAATTGGAAAGCAGGATTCAAAGAATATTCGCGCGACTGTTTCATTATAACCGAGATATTTGTAGATGAATATAGTTAAAAAAGGATTCAAAAGTACAAAGGAACGGAATATTGAATTATAATATAGCCAATATTTATAAGGAATTGCTAAAAACAAACTTTAATGACAAAAACAGGATTTTTAATATGCTTTTTATTTATTGTTAATAAAGCATTTGCACAAGTAGATAATTTCTATTATACCAGCTATAATAAGATAGACTCAATGTTAACAGGCAAAAAAGAGTTGAATTTGAAAGAAGCTATATTTACAACTGAAAATGCCTACTTTGACGGTAAACTAAGCCGCTATAAATTCAAGAATAGTTTACAGCAATTCACTTCTTTTATCAAGTTACTCTCTACGAATAAGTTAATCAGTTATAATCATACTGATTTTCATTCAGTTAACACTCACGCCGCTATCTTTCGGATGATGACAGATACAATTCCGGTACATGTTTCCGACACTACCTTATTATACCATTTACCATTCCAATATAATTTTGACGATTATGCAGGCAAAAAAGAATGGAGCAACATGTTTATCTCTACTTTAGTGGTTACACGTAAAGGGAATTGTCACTCATTACCCCTATTCTACAAACTGCTGACCGAAGAATTGGGTGAAAAATCTTGGTTGGCATTAGCTCCCAATCATGCTTACATCAAATTACACAACCAAGCCGACGGTTGGTATAATGTGGAACTGACTTCGGGGCAGTTTCCTACTGACGTATGGATAAAAGCCTCCGGATACATCCATACCGACGCTATTCGAAACGGTATTTATATGGATACACTTTCTTTGAAAGCTACGGTCGCCATTTGTATGACGGATCTGGCTGAAGGTTATAAGCATAAGTTCACTTCTACCTACGAACCGGAATTCATACTACAATGTTGCAATCGTGCCTTGGAAGCATTTCCTGATTATATTAACGCCTTATTACTTAAAACAGAGACATTATTTGAGATGTTTACAAAAATAAATAATGAAGATTATTATCGGAAAGCAGAGAATCTTTATTCACATATCCATCAGTTAGGTTATCGTAAAATGCCCGAAAAGATGTATCTGGAATGGTTACAATCAATAAAGAAACATCCCGGTACCCATCATCAGTAAAACCAAGAAGGCACATTATATTATTCCTAATCAATGATTCAATAAAATTGAAAACATAAAAGCTGCTTTCAAGAAACCTAAGATAACTTTGCAATCTTCTATATTAGCTATATCGCTATACCAAGTCCCCTCCCTTCCAGCGTTTATTAAAACTGTTTTTGAATAAATTCTGCTTTTATGTATAAAAAGAATAAAAAAGTTTGGTTTTATGCATCACATCTCCAAAATATTGCATACTTTTGCACCATTCTTAGAATAATTATACAAGATGAAAAAGAAAGCAAACCGATTAGATGCTATTAAAATGATTATCTCGAGCAAAGAGGTAGGGTCACAGGAAGAACTTCTGCAAGCACTTGCTGCTGAAGGTTTTGAATTGACTCAGGCTACTCTTTCTCGCGACCTGAAACAATTGAAGGTAGCCAAAGCAGCCAGCATGAATGGTAAATATGTATATGTATTGCCCAATGACATCATGTATAAACGCGTAGGTGACCAAAGTGCCACTGAGATGTTGATGAACAATGGTTTCATTTCCCTACAGTTTTCCGGCAATATTGCTGTAATCAAAACACGCCCCGGATATGCCAGCAGTATGGCTTATGACATTGATAACCGTGAGTTCGGAGATATTCTGGGTACCATTGCTGGAGATGATACTATCATGTTAGTACTGCGTGAAGGAGCCGAACCCCAGATGGTACGAAACTTCTTGTCGCTCATCTTCCCGAATATACAATAATCATATAACAATATACTCGACACACGAATTAAAGAAATGGAGACTCAAAAAATAGATGTGATGGTAGCCGACGCCTCACATGAGGTTTACGTTGACACTATTTTGGAGACAATTAGAAACGCAGCGAAAGTTCGCGGGACAGGGATTGCAGAACGTACACATGAATATGTTGCTACCAAAATGAAGGAAGGAAAAGCTATTATCGCCCTTGAAGGAGAAAAATTTGCAGGCTTTACTTATATTGAGTCATGGGGTAACAAACAATATGTAGCAACATCAGGACTTATTGTACATCCCGACTACCGTGGAATGGGACTGGCAAAACGTATCAAACAAGCCTCTTTCAAACTGGCTCGTTTACGTTGGCCATGGGCTAAGATATTCAGTCTGACCAGCGGTGCTGCCGTAATGAAAATGAATACAGAACTTGGCTATGTACCTGTAACATTCAATGAGCTGACTGATGACGAATCATTTTGGCGCGGTTGCGAAGGTTGTATCAATCATGACATATTGGTGGCTAAGAACCGTAAGTTCTGCATTTGTACAGCTATGCTTTACGACCCTGAAAAACATAAAGAAGATATTATATAAAAAGGAGATATATCATGGAACAGAAAAAGAAAGTGGTAGTTGCATTCAGCGGAGGACTTGATACCTCCTATACTGTAATGTATCTGGCTAAAGAAAAAGGCTATGAAGTATATGCAGCATGTGCCAATACAGGAGGTTTCAGCGACGAACAACTGAAACAGAATGAAGAAAACGCCTATAAATTGGGTGCTGTGAAATATGTTACACTCGACGTAACACAAGAGTACTACGAAAAGAGCTTGAAATACATGATATTCGGAAATGTATTGCGTAATGGTACTTATCCCATCTCTGTCAGTTCAGAGCGTATTTTCCAAGCACTTGCCATTGCACGTTATGCAAATGAAATCGGTGCGGATGCCATTGCTCATGGTTCTACCGGAGCCGGAAACGACCAGATTCGTTTTGATATGACTTTCCTGGTACTTGCACCGGGTGTGGAAATCATTACACTGACCCGTGATATGGCATTGAGCCGTCAGGAAGAGATCGACTATCTGAATAAAAACGGTTTCAATGCTGACTTTACAAAACTCAAATACTCTTATAATGTAGGGTTATGGGGAACTTCCATCTGCGGTGGTGAGATACTGGATTCCGCAAAAGGATTGCCCGAAACTGCTTATCTGAAGCAAGTTGAAAAAGAAGGTAGCGAACAGTTACGCCTTGAATTCAAACAAGGAGAACTTCATGCCGTAAATGGAGAAGTATTTGAAGATAAAATTGCTGCTATCCAGAAAGTAGAAGAAATTGGTGCCGCTTACGGTATCGGTCGTGATATGCACGTTGGCGACACAATTATCGGTATTAAAGGCCGTGTAGGTTTTGAGGCTGCTGCTCCTATGCTGATCATCGGCGCTCACCGTTTCCTTGAGAAATATACATTGAGCAAATGGCAACAATACTGGAAAGATCAGGTAGCCAACTGGTATGGCATGTTCCTTCACGAAAGCCAGTATCTGGAACCTGTGATGAGAGACATTGAAGCTATGCTGCAAGAGTCACAACGCAATGTGAATGGTACAGCTATTCTTGAACTCCGTCCGCTCTCTTTCTCTACCATCGGTGTAGAATCTGAAGATGATCTTGTAAAAACCAAGTTCGGTGAGTATGGTGAAATGCAAAAAGGCTGGACAGCCGAAGATGCAAAAGGCTTCATAAAAGTAACTTCCACCCCACTACGCGTTTATTACGCAAACCATAAGGACGAAGAAATTTAGTCCCTGATGAGTAACGAACGTAAACTCACGCGCTCACGTAGTGATAGAATGCTTGCAGGTGTTTGCGGCGGATTAGCCCGTTTCTTTGAATTAGATGCTTCTCTCGTACGCATCGCCTATGCAATATTAACAATATTCACCGCATTTGCCGGTGTCCCTGTATATATTTTAATGTGGATTATCATTCCCGAAGAAAAAAACAGATATTCAAATGATTAAAGTAGGAATAATAGGCGGAGCCGGATATACCGCAGGTGAACTTATACGCCTGCTTCTGAATCATCCTGAAGCCGAAATTGTATTCATTAATAGTAGCAGTAATGCCGGAAATAAAATAACCGACGTACACGAAGGACTTTACGGAGAGTGCGATCTGACTTTTACAGACGAACTTCCATTGGACGACATTGATGTACTTTTCTTTTGTACCGCTCATGGCGATACAAAGAAATTTATAGAGAGCCACAACCTTCCGGAAGAACTGAAAATCATTGATCTTTCTATGGATTATCGCATTGCTTCTCCTGATCATGACTTTATCTACGGATTACCAGAGTTGAATCGCCGTGCCACTTGTTCAGCAAAGCATGTAGCCAATCCCGGCTGTTTCGCAACTTGCATCCAGTTAGGGTTGCTTCCACTTGCCAAACATCTGATGCTGAATGATGACATCATGGTGAATGCCATAACCGGAAGCACAGGAGCCGGAGTAAAACCCGGTGCAACCAGCCATTTCAGCTGGCGCAATAACAATATGAGCGTATACAAGGCTTTCGATCATCAGCATGTGCCCGAAATCAAACAGTCACTGAAGCAACTGCAAAACAGTTTCGAATCAGAGATAGATTTCATCCCTTACCGGGGAGATTTTCCACGCGGTATCTTCACTACCATTGTCGTAAAAACAAAAGTTGCTCTGGAAGAGATCATACGCATGTATGAGGAGTATTATGCCAAAGACTCTTTTGTGCATATCGTAGAAAAGAATATCGATTTGAAGCAGGTTGTCAACACCAACAAGTGTCTGATCCATCTGGAGAAACACGGTGATAAATTACTCATTATCTCCTGTATCGACAACTTACTGAAAGGTGCCAGCGGACAAGCTGTTCACAACATGAATCTAATGTTTAATCTGGAAGAAACAGTAGGTCTCCGGCTAAAACCATCGGCCTTTTAGATTGACGATTGGACGATTTACAATTAGACGATTGGAGTAACTTCAATTGTAAATCGTAAATCAATAAAAGTAACTTCAATCGTAAATTGTAAATCGTAAAATTGTAAATATCATGATGAATTTATTCGATGTATATCCTCTTTTCGATATAAATATAGTCAAAGGAAAGGGTTGCCATGTATGGGACGAAAACGGTACAGAATATCTTGACCTTTATGGTGGTCATGCCGTTATTTCGATCGGGCATGCTCATCCGCACTATGTTGAAATGATTAGCAATCAAGTTGCAAAACTTGGTTTCTATTCAAACTCAGTGATCAACAAGCTACAACAAGAAGTAGCAGCACGTTTGGGAAAGATTTCAGGTTATGATGATTATTCGCTTTTCCTTATTAACAGTGGAGCAGAAGCGAATGAAAATGCCCTTAAACTAGCTTCATTCCACAATGGAAGAACAAAAGTAATCTCTTTCAGTAAAGCTTTTCACGGACGTACTTCATTAGCAGTAGAAGCTACGGACAATCCAAAAATCATTGCTCCAATCAATGCCAATGAACATGTAACCTATCTTCCACTGAATGATACGGAAACAATGAAAGCCGAACTGGCGAAAGGTGACGTTTGTGCCGTTATTATCGAAGGTATCCAGGGAGTAGGCGGAATCAAGCTACCTACTACGGAATTCATGCAAAAACTTCGCAAAGCATGTACCGAGAATGGTACGATACTTATTCTGGATGAAATTCAAAGTGGCTATGGACGTAGCGGCAAGTTCTTTGCCCATCAATATACAGGTATCAAACCCGATATTATTACTGTAGCCAAAGGCATTGCCAATGGTTTCCCTATGGCAGGAGTGCTTATCAGCCCGATGTTTACACCGGTCTACGGTATGCTGGGAACCACTTTCGGAGGTAACCACCTTGCTTGTGCCGCTGCACTTGCCGTATTGGATGTTATAGAACAAGAACAATTGATAGAAAATGCTGCTACAGTAGGAAGTTATCTGATAGAAGAATTAAAGAAACTCCCGCAAATTAAAGAAGTGCGTGGTGAGGGATTAATGATTGGCATGGAATTCGAAACTCCTATCAAAGAATTACGTACGAAACTACTAAAAGAACAAAAAGTATTCACGGGTGTAAGTGGTACAAATGTTATTCGCCTCCTGCCACCTCTCTGTCTCAGTATGGAAGAAGCAACAGAGTTCCTAAGCCGATTAAAGAAGATACTTTAGTACTTTACGTTACTAACGTACCCCAAAAGCGCTTTTAGAAAAATCGTTTCTTACGATATCAAAACAACTATTTAGCCGTATTGATTTTTTCGATACGGCTTAATAATTCTAATTACCCAGACACCTCATCATCCTTTTTTATTACAAAACGACAGTTCTCTTTTTCCTCCGCTTTATTTTTTTTGTCATATCTTATAAACTATCAACAAGTTCCTCTACGATGATTACTCCATTTCTCGTAGAAGATCACCCCGATCCTCTACGAGTTTCGACCCGTTCCCCGTAGAGGAAAATAGCAAAAACATACAACGCTAATAACCAGCAACTTACCGCAGCACAACATTGTTACCATTTTTCCATATAAAGAAATAAATTCCCCTCCCTTGACTGCTCTTTTTATTATTCTCCAATTATTACATAATAAAAGAACAACATTTAAATCCTATATCAAATTTATAATTAATGCGAATCAATAATTGAAATTCTACTTTAACCTGGCTCAGAAATGAGTTAAACTCACCACAGAGTTTTAATTATCTGATGAAACACGGCTTAACGCAGATGGACCATCGCTTGGCATACCTCCCCGTGCGGGAAGCACTTCACATAATTAACAGATATAAAGTAGTTATTGACAAAAAGAACGATTCAAAGGGCTCTATGACATAAAGATTGTACCACTTTAATGAAAATACCCATCAAAAATACGCATATTCTCACTTTTTACTTTTACCTTTGCCTCAAAACAGACTAAAATATTATAATATGAAAGTAGCTATCATTGGTGCAGGAAATATGGGTTCTGCCATTGCACGTGGTTTAGCCCAGGGATATCTGATTCAAGGACATGAAATTGTTGTTTCTAATCCAAGTAATGGAAAACTGGAGAAGCTAAAAGCCGACTTTCCCAATATTAAAACAACAAACGATAACATAGATGCAGCGGCTAATGCCGATATCGTAATTGTTGCAGTAAAGCCTTGGCTGATAGAAGAAATACTCGATCCACTCCGTTTGAAACGTACACAGATACTTGTTTCATTAGCTGCCGGGATCTGTTTTGACGATCTGGCACATTTTTGTGGCGAACCGGAGATGCCCATCTTCCGTGTCATTCCTAATACCGCTATAGCCGAACGTGCCAGTATGACGTTGATCTCTGCGCGGAACGCTTCGGATAAACAGAAAAAACTATTAACGGATATATTCAACGAAATGGGATTGACAATGATTATACCGGAAAGTAAAATAGCAGCAGCTACAGCCCTCACTTCATGTGGTATTGCATACGTGCTTAAGTATGTACAAGCCGCCATGCAAGCAGGTATCGAAATGGGAATCGCCCCGAAAGATGCGATGAAAATGGTAGCACAATCTCTGGAAGGAGCTGCAGAGTTGTTATTAAATAAAGAAACACATCCCAGTGTTGAAATAGATAAAGTAACCACCCCCGGCGGAATCACCATTAAAGGAATCAACGAACTGGAACATGCCGGATTCACCTCTGCGGTGATTAAGGCGATGAAAGCATCAAAATAATATTCAATGATGAATTATCGTTTTTTTTAGAACTTATAAAAAAATTACTGCAAACATTAAAACCGCCAAGCTAAATATTAATAATTGAACATCAACAATTAAACATTAAATACATGGACGACCAAATCAGACAAATAGCCGAACGATTGCGCGGATTGCGTGACGTTCTGGAACTTACCGCAGAAGATATCGCCCGCGATTGCGATATCTCAGCAGAAGAATATCGCCTGGCAGAAACAGGACAATACGACATCTCAGTAGGTATGCTACAAAAAATTGCACATAAATATGGCATCTCTCTGGATGCACTTATGTTTGGCGAAGAACCTAAAATGAGTAGTTACTTTCTGACCCGTGCCGGAAAAGGAATAAGTATTGAACGTACCAAAGCCTATAAATACCAGTCTTTGGCTGCCGGATTTATAAATCGCAGTGCCGACCCGTTTATTGTAACGGCTGAGCCCAAACCAAACGACGAACCGATACACTACAACAGTCATAGCGGACAGGAATTCAATTTAGTACTCGAAGGCCGTATGCTGGTCAATATCGAAGGTAAGGATCTGATACTGAACGAAGGTGACAGTCTCTATTTCAATGCTAAACTCCCACATGGCATGAAAGCACTTGACGGAAAGCCAGTGCGTTTCCTCGCCGTTATCATGTAATATTATTATGGTAGAAAGATTTTTATCACAGACAACATTCTCTTCACAGGAAGATTTTATCCAAAACTTAAAGATCAACGTACCCGAAAATTTCAATTTCGGGTATGATGTAGTAGATACCTGGGCTGCCGAACAACCGGATAAGCCCGCACTGCTGTGGACAAACGATAAGGGTGAACATATCCAGTTCACATTTGCTGACATGAAACGTTATACAGACATGACAGCCTCTTACTTCCAATCACTCGGCATAGGTCGTGGAGATATGGTAATGCTTATCCTGAAACGTCGTTATGAATTCTGGTTCAGCATCATCGCCCTGCACAAACTGGGCGCTACGGTTATTCCAGCCACTCACCTGCTGACAAAAAAAGATATTGTATACCGCTGTAATGCCGCAGACATCAAAATGATTGTTGCTGCCGGCGAAGAAGAGATCACAAAGCATATTATTGAAGCAATGCCCGAGTGCCCTTCTGTACATAAACTGGTAAGCGTAGGCCCTGAGATTCCGGAAGGATTTGAAGACTTTCACAAAGGCATTGAAACTGCCACTCCATTTCTCAAACCGGAACATCCGAATACAAATGACGACATCTCACTGATGTACTTCACTTCGGGTACTACCGGTGAGCCGAAAATGGTAGCACACGACTTTACCTATCCATTGGGACATATCGTAACAGGTAGTTTCTGGCACAATCTCACGGAAAACAGTCTCCACCTCACCATCGCGGATACAGGTTGGGGAAAAGCTGTGTGGGGCAAACTGTACGGACAATGGATTGCCGGAGCAAACATCTTCGTATATGACCATGAAAAATTTACTCCGGGCGATATATTGACAAAGATACAGGATTATCATGTCACTTCACTCTGTGCCCCTCCAACAATTTTCCGTTTCCTGATTCATGAGGATCTGACGAAGTATGATCTCTCCTCACTACAATATTGTACGATTGCAGGCGAAGCACTGAATCCGGCCGTATTTGACACTTTCAAAAAACTAACTGGAATCAAATTAATGGAAGGTTTCGGGCAGACTGAAACCACTCTGACTGTAGCTACTTTCCCCTGGATGGAACCCAAACCAGGAAGTATGGGTGTGCCCAACCCGCAATATGATGTTGATCTCATAAATCATGAGGGTCGTTCTGTGGAAGCCGGTGAACAAGGACAAATCATCATTCGTACTACTCAGGGTAAACCATTAGGACTGTTTAAAGAGTATTACCGGGATGCAGCCCGTACTCATGAAGCCTGGAATAATGGCATTTATTATACAGGAGATGTGGCCTGGAAAGACGAAGACGGCTATCTTTGGTTTGTAGGCCGTGCCGATGATGTAATCAAAAGCTCCGGTTACCGGATCGGCCCGTTTGAGGTGGAAAGTGCTTTGATGACACACCCTGCTGTCATTGAGTGTGCTATCACAGGAGTACCCGATGAGATTCGTGGTCAGGTGGTAAAAGCTACCATCGTTCTGTCTAAAGAATACAAAACACAAGCAGGTGAAGCATTAATAAAAGAGCTTCAAAACCATGTTAAAAAGGTTACTGCACCTTATAAATATCCACGTGTCATTGAATTCGTTGATGAACTGCCCAAAACTATCAGCGGAAAGATACGTCGTGTGGAAATTCGTAAGAATGATGAAAAATAAAATACATTAACAGATAATTGTTCTAAAACACAGATTAGCACTGACTCTCCGTAAATTTATTCCTCATTCAGGCATATATTCCGCGAAGATCAGTGCTAATTTGCATTTCATATTCCGAGTCATTGTTTTATTCATTTCCCGAAACTCTAATTATTCACAATGACGGGAATCGAAAAGAAGCATAAATCGTATCAGTTTATATCACACCTGCTAACGTTTGCAACAAATCTTATAAAGATTGAACGATAAGTTATAATCCGTATTAGAAACATACCCTATATTTGCAATATCAAATACAATAAAAACCAAAACTAATGATTACAAGTAGAAAAATTTCCCAAATAGATGTTTTTGCCGGTAGCCCATGGGAAGTTGCCAGCGTAAAAAGACTTCTGAATGCAGCTTACATTGAAGTTTCAATGAAGGATAAAGGTACTAACTGTATTTTACTATCTGTACCTTGTGAATTTTATACAGCCGCTATGCGTGTTATAGGAAGTAGAAAGATTTCATAGGTTTTCAAAATATACCAGATTAAGATTAAGTTAGATTGGAGCCGGCCCGATGCGAAATCGGAACCGGCTTTTTGTTTTTATCTTTTTTTAAAGACATCCCTTACAGATTAGGCGATTTATATGTGACCTCAAAATGTACCTCCCTCAATCTTCATAATCTCCTTTTATACTGTCCTGTAACACAATTGAGCCCCTGTCTACAGTAAAATATCTCTCAGGAGAGTAAAACCTCTCTTTAACGAAAAAGTTATTTCATGGGATAAATCAGTATTCAACAGACACTCTTTGCCCACGAGAAAACGGGAAAGTCCGATCTTATCAATCAAAAGGGCCAATAACAAGCACCCCAAAACCACCAAACAAACCGCCACACACATAAAGCAGATACCCGAAGTATCAAATGAGAAGAAAGGAATAAACAGCCTGGAAAGCATTGTAAAAATGGGAGAGAACAGTAAAATGGGAAATGTATTACACCCTACAAAATAGCTTATTTTTCGTAATCCGTCTGGTATATACTCATGCAAAAACAATAAAAAACTTATTGTGACATAAGTAATAACCACGCCTGCCAATGTAGAACGGTCTAAATTTTCCGGAAAACAAGATAATAGAATGAAAGGAATGATGGCAATCGCTGAAGGTTGAAATACAGAAAGAAAATTCTGCCGGCTCTGGCAAATGGCAACACCGGCAATGAAATAAACAGCATTGGCCAATGATAATATTTTAGTCAAATAAGCAATTCCCCAAAAGCAGATGCCCAATATGAGTAAAAAAGAAGTCCGGTTCAGCTGTTCGCACAACCTGTTTAGTGTATAATAAACCAGACTGCAGATCAGCAAAGTATGCAGATACCAATAAGGACCAATGGGAGCAACGAATATCTTATATAAAATGATATTCAAAGATACTTCCTCTACTTTCTCCCGCACAGGCAATACCGACGACATACACACATATCCTGTTTCCATAACGGCGTAAGGGATAAACATCCACAACATCGTATTACAAAATGAGCGAACTCCTTTATCAACATTCAACAGATAACCTGATATAATGAAGAAAGCAGGCATATGAAATGTATAAACCACCTGTTTCAGATAAGGATATTTATCACCGATATATACCAGATGAAAAATAATCATCAACAGAATAAAAATACATTTCAAATAGTCCAGTTGATTGATACGAATTTGTCTCCTACTGCTCCTCTCTCCTTTTGTATAGCATTGCCATTTCGTCGTTTGTCTTTGCATTCCTGTTTGGGATTAAATTCTACTTTTATGATAGGTTTACTCCCTAAAGACTGCACAATAACATCCTCTTTTTTCAATAAGTCCAGCGTATTCCCATTGGTAAGGTAAAATTAACAGGATGATCTTTCCGGATAGTGTTCAAATAACTACCATCATTAAAATAGTAATGTATACCTGGTTCTATAAAAATTCCTACAGAAGGAGACAATTGATATTGAATGCCCACCCCTCCGTCAACAGACCATTGCAATGGCACTTTTAGCGTACGGTTTGTGCTGTATTCCAACTGATCATCCACTATATAATCAGTTTTCAATGTGCCGGACACCGGAATCTCCAGAGTAACTCCTCCTGATATATAAAATGAGAAACGTTTGTATTTTCCCAGGAAGTAACTCCCCCGGAGTGGAATACCTATATAATTCAACGTTTGCCTTTCATTTACATAAGAATCATCACCCAAAGTAAAATCGGATACCAGCCGGGTATAATTAAGTCCGGTTTCAATGCCCCAATTATTATCAAGTGGTTTACGTAAAAGCAAGCCAAAGGTAAAAGGAATATAATGATGCTTCTTCTTCCTTATTTTCTGGCCACTGTTTCGGTCAGCAATATTCATCAACGAACGAACCTTCACCTGATCATCCAACATAGAACCATATTCCTGTAAATAACGATGATAATCATCCCAGTTATCGGTAGAAGAAGCTACCGGACTACTTGAAATATCATTGTTCACTAAAGTGTTCAACTGCTGAGGTAACACATCTTCTATTGTCCGACCATTGTTGTACTTTAATGTAAATGCCCAACCAGTGGATTTTTTAGAAGAGGTAAATAGCTTTCGTCCCTGCCTTTCGGTATACGGATAGAAGGAAGAAGGTGGAAAAGCCACAGGAGGTACCGAATGAGTTGTATCTATTATTGTTTCTTCCGATAAAGGAGTTACCGTACCAGGACATAGCGGAATAACCATTGCATCAGCAGGTTTGCATATAGGACGCTTTTTTGGGGAAACAGGTAAGACCTCTGCATTCTCGCCTACACTATTAGAGTCCGAATTACAAATAACAACAGTCAGCAACTGTACTCTATTCGCCGCTTTCCACAGCAAAAAATCTCCAAGAGGTAACAATAACAAAACCAAGAGAATCAGCTGTGCCCGATATTCAATAATCATCTTTTTCAACTGTTCTTTAGCACGAAAAAACTGAGAAGACGATGAATGAGGTTCAATATGTAATAAATCGGCTATCTCCCTATGTGAAAGTCCATCAAGTACCGATAGTTTGAATATGTTACGATATCCTTCAGGTAGTTTCTCAATCATAGAAAGCAATACATCCAATGGCAATAGTTCCGGATCCGGTTCGGTGTTCATCGGTTCATTCTCTTCAGAAAGCCCGGAAAGTGGTATTACGGATACAGCACGAGACTGATTGAGATATTGCAATGCAAGATTGGTCATTATACGACTCATCCAGTTTTCTAACTTTTCCGGATGGCGTAAAGAGCTCAATGAAGAAAATATAAGTATAAAACCATCATGCATCAAATCCTGTGCGATCTGCCTGTCCGAAACAAAACGAAAACATATCCCCAACATTTTATGAGAATATGTTTTATAAAGCAAGGCTTGTGCCTTCTGCTCCCCCTTTTTGCACCGCTCAACCAGTTCGACTACCTCCATTACAAATATTGTTACTATAATAAGATGAACAATATATCAAAAGACTGCATGAAAAAGTTACTTTTTTTTCTGAGAAGGTCATATTTATTCATTATACCCACTTTATTAAATCTTAAAAAGCAGAAATTATCACATAAAACCATCATATACAATACAGTAACAAGAAATATCTGTCACAGCAAAGTACAGTAGCAGCTCAGTACAAATTAACAATGTTAACGAGTAAATCAAAACATCCGTCTTCGATAAAATAAGAGTACGTACTCTTCCGGTCTAAAAGTACGTACTCTTATACCCCAAAAATACGTACTTAACACACTCTTAAATACGTACTTTTATAAACTAAAATATCATATATTCAACGTATACTCTTTATCCCATAATTGATATAAAAAAGTTATCTTCTGCCCTCTTCTCTCACAAATAGTACACAACCTGAAAGCATAATAAAATATAAATATGAACAATACCGGAACAGGATTGTCTATTATCATTATCTTTGTAAGATGAATTACTATACTCTGCAAAAAGAGTATCACTAAATATAGACAATCTTAACTATCACATAAACAATACATAATATAATGAAAAAGCTCCTGAAAAAGAATGCTTCTTACACTGTAAGTATAAGTATAGTCCAGAATCCTTTTAAGTTGATAAAGAATAAAATGCTCTATTTCACCTTACTGATAGGAGCACTTGCTTTTGCATCTTGCACTAATGATGATCCGCAGCCCGAACCACCAGCTCCTAACGGGGAATTATATACTTTAAAATACAAATCACAAGAGATATTAGAGCTAAAACAAATGCAAGCAGGACAGGAAGTACAGAATCTCCCTGTTGAAGAATCAAATAAGTATTTTGGAAAACGCTTATCACTCACCAGTCCAACCGAATTGCAACTAAAAGATGATTCTCTCTTCATCATCAAAAGCTACGGAATCACCGAGAAATATAAAATGAAATCCCATAATAATGAAGTATTTCTTTATAATGACCTATCGGACGCATGGGAGTATTGCGGAACAAGAGATAACAAAAATAGTTTTACACTTAACATCGGCTTTTATATTCAGGAAAGAGTAAACAGCCAACGGACTTTGCATGCTGCGGGACAGGAGTATTCACTAAAATCTTTTTCCGACCTAATGGAATATGTAGGTAAAGACGGACTATCATCTGTTATCTGGTTGAAGCAGCAAATTGTTTTTGAATAAATATAAATCTATAAAAGCAACGAAAGATGAAGACAAAAATAAAATATATCATATTACTTCTTTTAGTGATTCAAACCGGTTATGCACAAGAAGCGAACAAGTTTACCGTAAAAACTCCCGACAAAACATTTATAGGCGCCGTATTAGAGCCCAGTAGTATCAACAGTGATGCGCATCAATTTTTGGATGTTCTCCTCAATCCTATTACAATCAGTTATAGCCTTCCAATGAAAAGTCAGGAAATAACACCGGGGTATGACAATATGCTGAAAGCGATCCGGGAAGGATTGCAACAAAACAATGTGTTGAAACCAAACTATCAATTCAGCAGTTCAATTGACGAAATAAAATCTTATGAAGAATTAGCCATCTATTTCGGACAGAAAATCAATCCGTCTCTTTTCTTCGGTACCTCACACCAAAAGCAGAAAAAGACAATTGTTGTATTAAGTATCAGTCAAAGTTTCTTTTCTGTAGACATGGACCTTCCTGAATCGCTAAGTGACGATCCTACTGTGCTTGAGCAAAAAGACAAACTTATTTATGTCAGCTCTATTCAGTTTGGCCGTAAAGCAGTCGCAATCATCGAATCGGATTTTGATTCTCAAACAGTAAAAGCAGCGATTAAAGATATTATCAGTAAGACAGAAACCGATGAAGCAAATATACTTGACGAAAGTATAGCTGTCATTGCAAATGCCACTGTAAGATGTATGACTATAGGCAATGATAACATGGAGGAAACAGATCCGGATAATCCATTAAAAAATCTGATAAACTACCTGAACAAGAAAGCTACACCGGAAGATTTCGGTATGCCCATAACTTTTTCAGCCGCTTATCTAAAAGATAATTCGGTATTTGTCAATAAATTCACAAAATAATGTTTCTGAATTAGTACGCAACAATCTTTTGATCGAAACGCAGATAAACGCGGATTTTCGCAAAGAATCAATGACAAAGTTATCTGATCTGTGAAAATTTGAGTTAATCTGCGTTTCAACTATTATAGAAAGGTTACAGTAATAAATTCAGAAAAATGGACCTCTTTTTTAAATAGCATTCTATTCTTTACTCCAAATACGAGTATTCAAATTGAGATCATCAACAATTGAGATTAGTGCGCTAATTGTCTCTATTTCAGGACTGAGAGATTGCACATCAGTAATAGAAGTCCATATACTGGCCTCAAAATGATTCTTAGAATCCGGGATAGCAATTAGAATGGTGGAGTCCCGGAAACTAATGGTAACTCCTTGCCCAAACTTACGATCCAGTTCCAGCAAACGCTCCATCATGGAAGGTGTAATGAGATACCGGGCTTCAACCTGATCGGTAGAATAAACATCAAATGTATTCTCAAAATCGGGATTCTCCATCTTAACCCTTGACTCTCCAAATCTTAGTTTAAAAAGACGATCCCGAAGAATCGTTGTCTTTCCTTTAAAGTCTTTATGAAAATCAGCCATAAACAGAAATCCCCTGAAAATATCCACATGGTATTGCCGTGTCTGCCCTTTAGCTCCTACCTGCGTCCTTCTTTCTTCCGCATGTACCTCTGCGCAAAGAAATTCGGTTTTATCCACATATCCATGAATCAAATCTTCGGTGTGATAGCGATCCGGAGCACAAGGGAATAGTCCACAATTAGAAAATACCTCTTCATTAATCCCCTCATTGGGAGAATATGTGGCATTATCACAAAATGCACCAATCACCCGGGCAATCACTTCGTTTTTATAGTGCAAAGAAAAATCCTTCGATTTACTATTTACACAAGCATAATAGATGAGAGCTGAGACTACCCCAACAAATAATAAAAGTATTACCGGATAGCCGGATAGAACTAATAATATCCCCCCAGCAGTAAAAAAGAGAATGCCTCCCCATAATCCCGCTTTATGACCTTGAGATTTAAGTTCCCGGCGTTTATCTTCCAAAGCCTGCAAAACAGAAGGTAATTCCTGCGACAATGATTCAAAGTGTGACTGTCCCATAGTAAATTTTATGAATTAAGTAATTCTTTTACATCAGAAGTAATACGTTCCGATTCCAGAATTGCCCATACTTCTTTACGGTTAAACCCAAAAGCGCCAGCCAACAAGTTAGATGGGAAGGTCTGTACTGCATTATTATAATCAGTAACGCAGGCATTATATGTACGCCTTGCAGCAGCCAGTTGTTCTTCTGTTTCATTAATAGAACGCTGTAACTGTATAAAGTTATCAGAAGCCTTTAATTCCGGATAACTCTCGGCTATTGCTAATAAACCGGTATGGGCATGAGTGAAGATATCATCCAGATTTGCTTTTTCACTATCTGAAAGAGCAACATAAGATTTAGTCCTCATTTCAGTCAGTTTTGTAAATACTCCCTCCTCATATTTAGCATACTGCCGAACCGTCGCTACCAAATTAGGGATAAGATCATATCGCTTCTTCAGCATAACGTCAATCGTAGCAAAAGCATTTTCCGCTTGGTTCTTTTTCCTCACAAGGGAGTTATAAACAACTCCAACAAAAACAATCAGAAGTACAAGAATAATCACTATGACCATAAACTAATAGTAACGGCATCCTTTTGCCGGAATTAAACTCAATTGCCGTGAAATAAATTGAATTCCCAATAGTAAACAAAAAAAGCTCTGTAAATTTCTTACAGAGCTTTTTCACAAAGAACACTCGTACTCGAAGCGGGACTTGAACCCGCACAGCCGCAATGGCCAAAGGATTT
>DXWV01000050.1:0-95773 GCA_019416685.1 Bacteroides sp. | reverse complement strand
AACCTTGGCAAGGTTATGCTCTACCAACTGAGCTATTTCCGCGTTTTTTCAACGAGTGCAAAGATACAGAGTTTCCTTGTTTCTGCCAAATATTTTTAAGGGAAAGTTTATAAATGAAAGATACAAAGTTCATCCAGAGGATACGTAGTTATCAAAAAAGTAATTATAGAAATCTTTTAAAAGAAAAGATAAGTATTGAATTAAAAGTCCGTTCGCATGTAATCGATTGATTTATAGCAAACATAGCCTTATTGACTTAAGTATGGCCAAAGTGTACACTTTGGCATATGTTAATTGTACAGTTCAGTCATACCAAAGTGTACAATCTTGATATGCTAAAGTGTACAATCCTGTAAAGCAAAACTGGAGTGTTAAAATTAGAATTAACATCCTTAACAAATTACCTGTTTTTAGGATGAACCTGATATAAGAAGAGATTAATATATGAATTATGTATACCTAATCAGTATTAAAGAAAGTACAATCAATTCATTACCTCAAAAAGCAGTCATACTTTTACATAACAGAACAAGAGTTTTCCAGGAGAAAGAGAAATATCCGTGATTTAATTACGAACCTGCAATGTAGTGCCGCTCACAATCACATTGTATCGTTTCAGATACTCTTTTCCTTCTCCTTCTACTGGAGCTCCACCACTACTCAGATTATACTTTGTCTTGCATTTGGGACAGATAGCAGTACCCAGCCCGTCATCCTGTACATCTATTGAGACATTACGACTGGCTTCCACCGGACAGGCTGCATCAAAAGCAGTGTAATCATATCCCTGAGAATAGATAGATTGCCCAACTATCAGACCTGCATACCCAACAGGAATACCGTTTACATTTTTTGCTTTCTTTATAAATTGCCCGGGGATAGTCAATTTAGAATATTCACCCTGCACCAGATCGCACGAGAAATAGAACGAAACATCCGGGATAGTTGATTTATAGGAGTCGTCACAAGCAACGACACCTATAAATAGCAATATGACAAGAAATAATCTACGCATCTATATTCTCCTTTTTTTAATTAACGGGCAAGTAAAGCTTTCTCCGCTTCTTCCATTCCGCGGAAATTAAACTCTTCTACCACCTTCTGCATTAAAGCAGAGATTTCCGCATTGCATAGATTACCAATACTTCCTTCATGCGTATGATGTACCTGTTTGCTATGTGAGAAATTTCCAGCCTCAATATCAAGTCCCACCTTTTTATAAGCATCACGGAAAGGCATTCCCTCACGAGCCAAACGATTCACCTCTTCCACGCTGAAAATAAACAGATATTTATCATCATCAAGAATATGTTCATTCACCTTGATTTCATTCATAATATAAGTAGTCATCTGTAAGCAGTCTTTCAGCTCCTGGAAAGCAGGCAAAAAGACCTCCTTAATAATCTGAAGATCACGAAAATATCCTGAAGGAAGGTTATTAGCTATCATCATAATTTGTTGTGGAAGTGACTGAAGTTTGTTACACTTGGCACGAGTTAGCTCAAAAACATCCGGATTTTTCTTATGCGGCATGATACTGGAACCTGTGGTACAGTCGTCCGGCAACTTCACAAAACCAAAGTTCTGGCTATTAAACATACAAGCATCAAAGGCTAGTTTAGAAATAGTCCCTGCAATAGTAGCAAGTGCAAAGGCAACATTACGTTCCAGCTTACCACGCCCCATCTGGGCATATACCACATTATAATTGAGAGAATCGAAACCCAACAAACGAGTAGTCATGGTACGATCCAACGGAAAAGAAGAACCATAGCCCGCAGCTGAACCTAATGGATTACGGTTGCACATTTTAAAAGCAGCCTGTAGAAAAAGCATATCATCTACCAGACTTTCAGCATAAGCCCCAAACCAAAGCCCGAAAGAAGAAGGCATAGCAATCTGCAAATGGGTATAACCAGGCATCAACACCTCTTTATATCTTTCACTCTGAAGAATAAGTACATCAAACAGCTGTTCCACTGCTTCAGCCACCTCCTTCAACTGCGTACGGGTAAAAAGTTTTAGATCAAGAAGTACCTGATCATTGCGAGAACGGCCGCTGTGTATTTTCTTACCAACATCACCCAAGCGCCGGGTCAACATCAGTTCTACCTGCGAATGCACGTCTTCCACTCCATCTTCTATTACGAACTCTCCCCGTTCCGCTTCTGCATAGATATTTTTCAGTTCTGCCAACAACTGAGTAAGCTCTTCTTTTGTCAACAAACCGATACTTTCGAGCATAGTGATATGAGCCATGGACCCCATCACATCATGCTTTGCAAGATAAAGGTCCATCTCACGATCACGTCCAACTGTGAAACGTTCTATCTCTTTATTTACCTGAACGGATTTCTCCCAAAGTTTCTGTGCCATACTATTTAGTAGTTAGTAGTCAGTAGTTAAGTAGTCAGTAGCAGATACTTTTAATAATTAAAGTAAAAGAAGTAAAAAAGCAAAGAGTAAACAGCACATTACTACTTGACTACTTGACTACTTAACTATTAACCCATTAATATTGAATCATTGCCAACATATCCACCATTTTCTCCAATCCCTCCTGAAGCGGTTTCTGTACCATGGCTTTCATAAAAGGATTCAGTTCCATACCGATAGTAACTTTCAGCTTACACTCTTCATCAGCCGTTGCCACAAGTTGAATCCAGAGATTAAAAGGTAGCGGAGAGTTAGTGGTCTCAAACTTAATACACTTGCTTGGTTCACGTTCCACAATCTTCAATGTCAACTGCCCAACAGGCGCTACACTAAAGCTCAAGGTATCAGAATCAAAACTTATATCTTTCACCTTATCTTCCGGCAAACGATCTTTCAAAGCCTCCAGATTGCTAAGATCGGACAATTTCTCATAAACCCGCTCCTGGCTGTAAGGTATCACTTTTACAGTACTTTCAAATTTAGTCATCTTATTTTCATTCTTATAAAGACAAAAAAAGAACTATCCGAACAAAATCTGTCCGAATGGCTCTCCTTTAAATCCATTTATAATTAAATATCTTTGTTACTTTCCAGCGTCCCAATGTGCAGGGTCTTTACGCCATTCGTTCAAAGTCGCAATATCCGTATCCTCAATATAACCGGTTTGAAGTGCTACGTCAAGTACAGCTTCGTAGTTTGTCAAAGTCACTAAAGGAACTTTTGCATCCTTGAATGCTTTCTCTGCTACAGGAAAACCATATGTATAAGCAGCAATCATACCTATTACTTCGCAACCATCCCGACGAATTGCTTCTACTGCCTTCAAGCTACTACCACCGGTGGAAATTAAATCTTCTACAACGACAACTTTCATTCCGGGACGAAGCTCTCCTTCGATTAAATTTTCTAATCCATGATCTTTCGGGGTAGAACGAACATACACGAACGGAAGATTCAATGCATCGGCTACCAGCGCTCCCTGAGGGATAGCTCCTGTAGCAACACCTGCAATGGCATCTACCTGTCCGAATCGTTCTAATATCAGACGAGTGGTTTCAATCTTCACAAAATTACGAAGAGACGGATAGGAAAGAGTTTTACGGTTATCACAGTAAAACGGTGATTTCCATCCGGAAGCCCATGTAAAAGGATTGGCTGGTTGAAGCTTAATCGCTTTAATCTTCAGTAACTTCTCTGCAAATAATCTCTCTAAGTTTTTCATAACTAAACTAACTTGATAATTATAGAGTGCAAAAATACAGAAATAGAACGAAACAAGAAAGAAGATTCCGGTTATTTTTTTTAATCGTCATATGCTTCATCATCCGACACCTCTATACAGCACTTGATATCTTTCATTTCAAAGCCGCGACTCATAGCAAAACGAATTAGTTTTCCATTTAATTCGTATTCATCCTTCCCGCGAACACTTTTGCGTTTGGAAGCAAGCAAATCACGCAGCACTGCAAGATATTCGTCCTGATTGATCTCATTCAAATGGCGCCAAACTACATTGGAGGGTATTTTTTTCATATATAATCCCTGTCCAATTTTCATCTTTCCCCATTTGGCAAAACGAAACTTATCGCCAATAAAAGCACGGCAATAACGCTCATCATCAATGTATTTTTCAGCTTCGAGACGGGCAAGTATACGTTCTATGGCATCGTAGGCAATACCCCACTTTTGTAATTTATCACTTACTTCTGCCCGGCAATGTTCTGCGGCAGAGCAATAGGCAGCTACACGATTTAGCGCCTCTTCTTCGGTCATTGTATTCATTTATGCGTAGTCACAATTCTATCGTTTCCTGATATATCTTTTATAATACAAGGATAGTAATACCCTAAGTCAATAAGCATACGGACTATCTCACAACCGTATGCACGGTTTATTTCAAAGTAAAGTTTCCCCCCGGGATTCAACAATTTTCTTCCCAATACAGCAATCCGGCGATAAAAGCGTAATGGATCATTATCGGGTACAAACAGAGCAAGCCCCGGCTCCCAATCGAGCACATTAGGTTCCATGTCCACCTTTTCAGATTCGGTCACATAAGGAGGGTTACTAACAATAATATCAAAATGTTGCTCAGAATCTATCTCTGCCAATACGTCCTTTTGCTCAAAAGCAACGGTCGAGCCCAATACTTCATTGTTTCGCCGGGCTACAGCAAGCGCTTCTTGCGAGATATCCCAAGCGGTCACTTTAGCTTGTGGAATGGCAAGAGATAAGGAGATAGCAATACACCCACTTCCCGTACCAACATCCAATATCCGGGGACCATTATTCAAATTTTCTTTAACAATAAGTTCTACTAATACTTCCGTCTCCGGCCGAGGAATAAGCACTCCCGGTGCTACGTAAAAAGAGCGCCCCAGAAAAATTGCTATTTCCCGTATATATTGTATCGGCTCATTTTTTCGTAAACGCTGCAGAATGTTTTCCAGTTCACACTGCTTGCTTTCGGATAAATTAATATCTTTGCCCAGATAAATGTCGAGTGCATCCATACCAAACAGATCACACCAAATCATCAACGTCAGGTTTTTCAGTTCCTGAGGAGGATAAATATCTTGTAATACCTGACGGATATAAGTAGAAACCCGGTCCATGTCTATCTGTTTTTAGGATGCAAAAGTACAAATATTATAGCAAAAGGCTGAAAAATGGAAGAAGAAAAATACATGCGGCGTTGTATTGAACTGGCACAAAATGGTTTATGTAATGTATCTCCCAATCCGATGGTAGGGGCAGTTATTGTATGTGACGGGCAAATTATAGGCGAGGGGTATCATATTCGCTACGGACAAGCACACGCTGAAGTTAATGCGATTCATTCGGTAAAAGACGAGTCTTTGTTAAAACGTTCTACTATTTATGTTAGTCTGGAACCATGTTCCCACTATGGGAAAACACCTCCATGCGCCAATCTTATTATAGAGAAGCAGATACCACGTATCGTCATTGGCTGCCAGGATCCTTTTTCAGAAGTAGCCGGACAAGGAATACAAAAATTGCGTAATGCCGGTAGAGAAGTAACAGTAGGAATACTCGAAAACGAATGTCGGCATCTGATACGTAAATTTATTGTTTTCAATACCCTCCATCGCCCTTACATCACACTCAAATGGGCTGAATCAGCAGATGGATTTATTGATATAAACCGCACAGACGGACAACCGGTAATACTTTCAACCCCATACACAGCCTTGTTGGTACATAAAAAAAGAAGTGAATCGGATGCTATCATGGTAGGTACACACACAGCGCAGCTCGACAATCCTTCATTAACAGTACGCAACTGGTACGGCAAGCATCCTGTACGGATAGTATTAGACAAAAGTCTATCACTCTCCTCCGACCTGCACCTTTTTGATGGTAGTGTTCCGACACTCGTTTTTACATCCCGAAAACATCCGGAACAGAAAAACATAGAATACATCGTACTCGATTATCAAAAAGAATTATTACCACAGATAATGAATACCCTATATCATCGTGGTTTACAATCAATATTAGTAGAAGGAGGTACACGATTACTTCAGTCCTTTATTGATAATAACCTATGGGACGAAGCATTTATAGAGAAAGCCAAAGTAATGTTACATTCGGGTGTTAAAGCACCTGAAATAAGAAATAAAATTAGTTATTCCGATAAAAAACATTTTGGAGTAAAAATAAAGCACTACACAAACAAAAATGTGTAAATTGGCTCTATTCAGAGGGTTTTCTATCGATAAAAAGCCTGTTATTATCTATAATTTTATATAAAACTTCCCCACAATGTTCTATATCGGAAAAAATGTTCCTATTTTTGCAACTTGTAAATAAACACAATCTTTCAAATGAGAATTAAGTTTTTATCAGTAATTGTGAGTTTCTTGCTTGTGTCATTTGCCATGAGCTCTTGTCTTGGCGACGACGATCCTATTGAGTATAGCCCGAATGCACTTCTACAGGCATTTGAACTTGACAAGGTTTTGGGAGTTAATTATCAATTCACAATTGATCAGCTTACCGGAGAAATATACAATCAGGATTCATTGCCGGTAGGTTCAGATACGATTATTGATAGAATCCTGATAAAGACCATGACAGTAGCAGGTTTTGTTACTATCAGAAACTCAGCAAATACAGAAGACTCCATATTTAATATAGCAGACTCTGTAAATCTGGTAGGAACAGTGGAAAAGCCTTTCAGATTTAAAGTATGGGCACCGGACATGGAACATACGAAAGAATATGCACTATCAGTGCGCGTACATCAGCAACAACCGGATTCTCTGAATTGGGGAAAAGGACCGGTAGGTACTAATTTTGCGCCTCAAATCGTAGGGAAACAGAAATCCATTATCTTTGATAATAAGATTTTTGTTTATGGACAGAGTTCTTCTTCTGTATACTACACAACTTTATCCAATGGTCAACTTGGAACAAATGGAACATGGAATTCAAGCCTAATCAGCGGACTGCCTTCAACAAACCTTACTTCAATCGTGAACTTCAACAGTACACTTTATGCAACAACTATTGCTAATAAGAAGGTATATCGTTCTAATGATGGTATAAGATGGGAAGAGGCACCAGCGTTTGGAGATAACACAGTGGTTCTGATTGCTCCAATCGGAAATAGTCTGACAGGAATCAAAACGTTGAATAATCAAGATATGTTCTGTACCACAACAGACGGAAGTAACTGGGCCGAAGAAGGTGTCGTTCCAAAAAATTTCCCACGTGATAATATCTCAGTTACAAGCTTTCAAAATATAACCGGTGTACCTAATATAATGATTGTAGGTAATATTCCGGAAGAAAATAAAACTGAGAATGATACAGCAACAGTTGCATGGGGATATATGCAAGGACAGGCATGGGCCGCTTTGGATGATTCTTCATATCCTTGTCCGCTACTAAAAGACCCTTCTATTATGTATTATGGAGGTGCTTTCTATATATTTGGCAAAGACTTCAAAACGTTCTATAAGTCCGAGGCTGGTATTGTATGGAAGGAAGTGACAAGGATGTTTATGTTCCCAATAGATCAAACCATTGAGATTAAAGACGAAGAGGGTAACATACAGACAGAACATAACTATGGTTTTAGAGGTGAAGAATCAGACTACTCAATGGTAGTAGACGAAAACAACTTTATCTGGATTATGCGTAGTTATGATGGAATGCCGGGTGCGATAGCAAATACCGGAGATGTATGGAGAGGTAAATTGAATCGTTTAGGGTTTGCAAGGCAATAAGCGAAATACAATTTTAAAGTTAATCAGCCGTTCTATTAATGGAATAACCAAGTAATAAGACGATTATGGCATTTACTAAAAGAACGCTGATACTATGTATATTGTTACTCTCACTACCGTTTCTCGGCCTGTATGCACAGGACGAAGAAGAATATAAGATGGAATTGGGAGGAGGTTTAGGTGGTAGTTTTTACATGGGTGATGCCAACTACACTACTCCATTTAAGAACATAGGAATAGCCGGAGGGTTCATGGCAAGATATATAATGAACCCACGAATGGCCATAAAGGCAAACTTAATGGCAGGAAGAATATCCGGCAATACGAAGAATTTTAAAAATAAGTATCCCGACAACGGAGAAGCAAGTTTTAAACGTACGATCTTCGATTTAGGGGCACAATTTGAATATAACTTTCTGGGATATGGAACCGGATATGGCTATAGAGGCGAACACAGATTTACTCCTTATATATTGGGAGGAATGGGATTTACCTTTGCTCCGGCGCCTGCAGAAGGAGTATTTACCGTAAATTTCCCGGTAGGAATAGGAGTAAAATATAAAATAGCTCCACGAATAAATATCGGATGCGAATTTACGATGCGGTTCAGTTTGAGTGACAAATTAGATGTCACGAACAAAGAAGGGCTGCAGTTAAATGATCCATATCGGATTAAAGGAAAAGGATGGAAAAACAAAGATAGTTATTCATATACCGTCTTTTTTGTGACATACGACCTTTTTTCCAGATGTAAAGAATGCAACAATTAAAAAAGATGTCCTATAAAGAGCAAATAGATTTTAACCGGATACCTCAGCATGTAGCGATTATCATGGACGGTAACGGAAGATGGGCCAAACAACGTGGACGTGAACGTAGCTTTGGACACCAAGCCGGTGCAGAAACTGTACATATTATTGCAGAAGAAGCCGCCAGGTTGGGTATTAAATATCTGACTTTGTATACCTTTTCCACAGAAAACTGGAATCGTCCTTCAGATGAGATAGCGGCACTAATGAGCCTTCTGTTCGATTCTATCGAGGAAGAAACATTTATGAAAAATAATATCAGTTTCCGTATTATAGGTGATATCGATAAATTGCCCGAAAATGTACGGACACGACTGGATGCTTGTGTAGAACATACTTCACATAACACTGGGATGGCTCTGATACTGGCTCTCAGTTATTCATCCCGTTGGGAGATAACAGAAGCTGCACGGCAAATAGCAATACAAATTCAAAAAGGGGAATTGACTCCTGAAGAAATTACTGACCATTGTCTTGAAGCACATCTGACTACTAACTTTATGCCTGATCCGGATTTGCTGATCCGCACGGGGGGTGAAATACGGTTAAGCAATTATCTGTTATGGCAGTGTGCTTACTCCGAACTTTATTTCTGTGATACTTTCTGGCCCGATTTCAGGGAGGAAGAATTGAGAAAGGCTATTAGTGACTACCAGAAACGGGAACGTCGCTTCGGCAAAACCAGTGAACAAATCAGTTAACTCAAAACTTATAATTATAACATAAATGCATTATCGTATTTCCTTCATACTCGTAACGTTTATCTGTCTGTTTGGGTTTGCACTGGCAGGCAAGGCACAAGATGCTAACACAGATGAATCTTCCAAACCTGTTATTCTATATTCAGGGACACCAAAAAAATATGAGATAGCCGACATTAAGGTCGAAGGTGTTAAAAACTACGAGGACTATGTACTTATTGGTCTCTCAGGGTTATCGGTAGGTCAATCCATTTCTGTACCTGGTGATGAAATTACAAGTGCCATCAAGCGCTATTGGCGTCATGGTCTATTTTCGAATGTCAAGATCACAGCTGAAAAAATAGAAGACGGTAAGGTATGGTTAAAAATCAGTTTGACCCAACGTCCACGTATTTCAGAAATACGGTATCATGGCGTAAAAAAATCAGAACGACAGGATCTGGAAACAAGACTGGGATTGGTAAAAGGCAGCCAGATTACTCCAAACCTGGTGGACCGTGCTAAAACACTGATCAAACGTTATTTTGATGATAAAGGTTTCAAAAATGCAGAAGTTATCATCTCTCAGAAAGACGATATATCTAATGAAAATCAAGTAATTGTTGACGTAAATATCGATAAGAAAGAAAAAATTAAAGTACATGAAATAACAATCGTAGGTAATAAAGCAATTAAGACCTCGAAGTTGAAGCGTGTAATGAAAAAAACAAATGAGAAGGGTAAATTGCTGAATCTGTTCCGTACTAAGAAGTTTATCAACGAGAAGTATGAAGAAGACAAGCAACTGATTATAGATAAATATAATGAATTAGGATACCGTGACGCAGTGATCGTCACTGATAGCGTAACACCCTACGATGACAAGACAGTAAATGTTTATATGGAAATTGATGAAGGAGACAAATATTACCTTCGTAATGTGACCTGGGTAGGAAATACTCTCTACCCATCAGAACAATTGAATTACCTTCTCCGGATGAAAAAAGGGGATGTATATAATCAGAAATTATTAAATGAGCGTTTGTCTACTGATGAAGATGCCATCGGTAATCTATATTACAACAATGGTTATCTCTTCTATAATCTTGATCCGGTAGAAATCAACATTGACGGCGACTCTATCGACCTCGAAATGAGAATTTATGAAGGCAGACAGGCTACCATCAACAAGATTAAGATTAACGGCAATGACCGCTTATATGAGAACGTAGTTCGTCGTGAGCTTCGTACACGTCCGGGACAATTGTTTAGTCGCGATGACTTGATGCGTTCTATGCGTGAAATACAGCAGATGGGACACTTCGATGCAGAAAATATCCATCCGGATATTCAACCCGATCCAATGAACGGTACGGTTGATATTGCTTACGATCTTGTTTCTAAAGCAAATGACCAGGTAGAATTCTCTGCCGGTTGGGGACAAACAGGTATTATTGGTAAGCTAAGCCTGAAGTTCACTAACTTCTCATTGGCCAACCTGTTGCACCCGGGAGATAACTACCGCGGTATCCTTCCGCAGGGAGATGGACAAACACTGACTGTCAGCGGACAGACAAATGCGAAATATTATCAGTCATATAGTATTTCATTCTTTGACCCATGGTTTGGAGGCAAACGCCCCAATTCATTCTCAATATCTGCTTTCTATTCAAGACAAACAGATATTAGTAGCCGCTATTATAATGACAGTTACTATAACAACTACTACAACAGTATGTATAGTGGTTATGGTGGTTATGGTATGTATAACTATGGCAACTACAATAATTACGAGAACTATTATGACCCTGATAAGTCAATTCAAATGTGGGGACTTTCTGTAGGTTGGGGTAAACGTTTGAAATGGCCGGATGACTACTTCACTCTCTCTGCAGAACTGGCATACCAACGCTATATATTGAAAGATTGGCAATACTTCCCGGTGACAAACGGAAAGTGCAACAACATCAGTCTGAACCTTACGTTGGCTCGTAGTTCTATAGATAACCCATTGTTCCCACGCCAGGGTTCTGAGTTCTCATTGTCTGCACAGATAACACCACCGTACTCATTGTTTGACGGAAGAAACTATAAAGGATATTACACTTCTACCGGAAGTATCACTCAAGACAACAGGAACAAACTGTATAACTGGGTTGAATACCATAAGTGGAAATTCAAAGCTAAAACTTACACAGCTTTGATGGACTATCAGGCTCATCCCAAATGTCTGGTTCTTATGAGCCGCATTGAATTCGGTTTGTTAGGTCACTATAATAAATATAAGAAATCGCCGTTCGAAACGTTTGATGTAGGTGGTGACGGTATGACAGGATATTCAAGTTACGCCACAGAAAGTGTTGCATTGCGTGGATACGAAAACAGTTCTTTGACTCCTTATGGCAGAGAAGGTTATGCATACACTCGTCTGGGCATTGAATTAAGATATCCATTGATGTTGGAAACAAGTACTAATATTTATGTGTTAGGTTTCTTGGAAGCCGGTAATGCATGGAATGATATCAATAAGTTCAATCCGTTTGATTTGAAACGTTCTGCCGGTGTCGGTGTGCGTATCTTCCTTCCAATGATTGGTATGATGGGTATCGACTGGGCATACGGTTTCGATAAAGTATTCGGCAGCAGCAGTGCCGGTGGTAGTCATTTCCACTTTGTACTGGGCCAGGAATTCTAAATTGTTTCATTAAAAAACTAAACGTTATGAAAAAGTCTGTTCTATTTATCATGATGCTGTTTACTATTAGTTTAACAGCCAGTGCACAAAAGTTTGCTCTGATTGATATGGAATATATCTTGAAGAACATTCCCGCTTATGAGCGCGCTAACGAACAGTTGAACCAATCCTCTAAAAAATGGCAAAGCGAAGTAGAAACGCTTGCTAAGGAGGCTCAGACGCTGTATAAGAATTATCAATCGGAAACCGTTTTCCTTTCTGAAGAGCAAAAGACTAAAAAAGAAGAAGAAATTGTAGCTAAGGAAAAGGAAGCAGCCGAACTAAAACGTAAATATTTTGGTCCGGAAGGTGAATTATTTAAAAAGAGAGAGAGCTTGATGAAGCCCATTCAAGACGAAATATACAATGCAGTGAAGGAACTTGCTGAACAAAAAAGCTATTCTGTTGTAGTAGACAGAGCATCAGCAACAAGTATTATTTTTGCTTCTCCACGTATTGATATAAGTAATGAAGTGCTGGCAAAGTTAGGATATTCAAATTAATTTCATACATTTGCAAGCGATAACCCAAAGTAATCATTCAAATAAATAATAAAACTATGCTAAAGAAAATTGCACTTTTAATTATGCTGGTACTCCCAATGGGCGTATTTGCACAATCAACACTCAAGTTCGGTCATATGACTTCGACCGAAATTATTCCTACTATGCCTGAATACACAAAAGCTCTTTCAGAGTTACAGGCTTTGGAAAAAAATTATACTGATGAAATTCAAAGAACCCAGGAAGAGTTCAGTAAGAAATATCAGGAATTCCAACAGGCAATAGCTAAAGATTCTCTTCCGCCCAATATTGCAGAAAGAAGACAGAAAGAATTGCAGGATATGGCTGAAAGACAACAGCAATTCCAACAGGAAGCAGAACAAGGTATGCAGAAAGCACAGCAAGAAAAGATGACTCCTATCTACAAAAAGCTGGATGATGCTATCAAAGCTGTAGGTGCTGCAGAAGGTGTTATTTATATTTTTGACTTGGCCCGTACTCCAATTCCTTACGTAGGTGCTCAGAGTATAGATCTTACTGCTAAAGTAAAAGCACAGCTCGGTATTAAGTAAGATAACAAGTATAATATGTTGTAAGCAACAACTTAAAGTATAAAAACGAGCTACAAGCAGCAAGTTACCGGCTATTCTAATCAACCGAATGCCAATTGTAACTTGTAGCTTGTAGCTCGTAATTTTTTTACCATTATGAAACAGAAGCTTTCGCAAATACCTGGTCCTATCGGTGTATTCGATTCAGGTTATGGAGGATTGACTATCCTGAGCAAAATAAGAGAAACTCTGCCGCAATACGATTATATATATCTGGGCGACAATGCCCGTACCCCCTATGGTACACGTTCATTTGAGATTGTCTATGAATTCACCCTTCAGGCTGTTAATAAATTATTTGAGATGGGATGCCACCTGGTCATCCTGGCTTGTAATACAGCCTCAGCGAAAGCGTTACGAACTATACAAATGAATGACCTTCCACACCTTGACCCTCAACGAAGAGTACTTGGTGTAATCCGCCCGACAGTAGAGTGTATCGGCAATATCACGCATAGCCGCCATGTGGGAGTATTGGCTACATCAGGTACTATCAAATCGGAATCTTATCCAATGGAGATACATAAGTTGTTTCCTGATATCTATGTCAGTGGAGAAGCCTGCCCGATGTGGGTTCCGTTAGTCGAGAACAACGAAGCACAAAGCCCCGGAACCGACTACTTTATTCAAAAATATATTGATACCTTATTACATAAGGATCAACAAATTGATACTGTAATATTAGGTTGTACACACTATCCGCTATTATTACCAAAAATAAAACATTTTATGCCTGCCGGGATAGAGATTGTGTCACAGGGAGAATATGTTGCCAGAAGTTTAAAAGACTATTTGCATCGCCATCCGGAAATAGCAGTTAAATGTACACAGGGTGGGAAGTGTACCTTTTGTACAACAGAAGCTGAAGATAAATTTACCGAATCGGCTTCTGCATTTCTGAATGAGGATATAACTGTCAAACGAGTAGTATTAGAGTAAGAAAAATGTCCATCACATAATAAGCCCTCTCTGCATCATTAAAGAAAACGCAAAGAGGGCTTATTTATTTGTTACTGATACAATCTACAATGGAATTGAGCCATCATAAATAGTTATATCAACCCGGGCACCTCTGACTACAGCCTTATAACTTTCTCCGGAATTTAACTGGACCGCTTCACCAACCGTAGCAGTATAGGTCACACCATTACTCAAACGCACCTGAAAAGGCGTCCCTTTCTCAATTCTTTGAGGTAAAAGATTGAGAGCTTGTTTCACACCATTATCAAAACGATTGAACGCAGTATACTTTTTCTCATCCAATATGACGATAGAACCATCTTTCAGATTCTGTACTCCCTTGTTCTTTATTAAAGCACTAACTTCAATATCTCCCTGATAAGAGTGCCCATCTTCGTCCAACACCTCTACAACCAGAGGAGCCATCACACGTCTAAACTGAAGGCAAACTTGCTGTTGCCCAGCTACAGCCTTTGCCTTTCCAAACAGATAGTCATTTGTTCCTCCTTCCAACACACGCGTTTCATTACTCGCCACAGACTCTGGCAGACGAGGATAATGAGCATAAAAAAAGACCTCATTCGTTTTGCTGAATTCCCCCCATGAACGAGTATCCTTTTTGAGATCGAACACAGTAAATTTATCATCCAACTCAGTACGCATCGAAATCACATCAATGGAAGTACTGCCACTGGCACGCGATAAGGTTTCATCACCAATAACAACACTGGTGAATTTAATAGTCTGTTCATCTGTCTGTTCAATCGTTTCGTCTTGTTGACAACTCCATAAACAGCCCAATACTAAACTCATAAAAAGTACTTTTGTTCTCATTTGTCAGGGTATTATATATTAAAATTAAGAATACGGTATTATAAATACAAAACGACACCCTGCTTTGTATTCCGGGTCAATAGTTAGGCTACCATTCAGTTTTTCCGCAATTCCCCGGCAAATTGAAAGCCCTAAACCTGTACCTTGTGAATAGCTATCAATCTTCGTAAATCGGTCAAAAACCCACTCCTGTCTATCCAAAGGAACACCAGGTCCGGTATCAGTTACAGCAAAGCATATATTCTGCTCCTTCTTCATCACAGTATACGTCAGTGTTATGCTGCCCTGAACTGTAAACTTTGCCGCATTATGTAACAAATTGATTAAAACCTGCATTATACGTTCAGGGTTACTTTTAACTATTAATTGATCATGTTCAGAATGAAAAAGTAGTTTCACTCCCTCCTGTACATCTCTACGAACACTCTCCAAACTCTGCTTACAACAATCATTAATATTAGTCAATACATCTGCCGGCATACTACCTGTTTTATCCAGATCAGATAATTCTAAAACATCCGTCACCAAGCGAAGTAAATTATGACTGTTTGCCTCAATAATAGAGGCATATACTTTAGTATCCGGATCATCCCGATAGCGATCTCCTAATACCTGAGAAAACCCTACAATCGAATTTAACGGTGTACGAATCTCATGACTCATACTCTGTATAAACAATGTTTTCATCTGGCTCGCATCTTCCGCAGCATTCTTCGCTTTTCTCAATTCCTCTTCTGAATGCAACAATCGTTTATTCAGTCTGTTTTCTCTATATAGGAAGATAAACACAAATATTAATAAAGCCGCCAATGAAATAATGAGAATCTGCTTGTTATACAATTCTTTCTTCTGCGCCTGAAGCATCAACTCCTTTTTTTCTGAATTCAGTTTTTCCATATTAACCAGAGTCGCAAATTCACTGATGGACTGTTCTTCATTACTCTGTCTGGCAGAATCTTCCAACTGAATATATTTAGACAAATAATCAGCTGCCAGGTCTTTCCTTCCCATAGCCTGATAGATTTCTCCCTTCATACGATAATGTCCGCTACGCAATGCATGTTCATTAAGACGCAATTCCTCTCTTATTAGTGCGTCAGCAGATGCTAAAGCCTTCTGATATTGTTTTGTCTGCTTATAATAGAAAAACTCATTCTCATAATAAAGCTTCTTATTGATATCCAGTTTTTTATCATTTGCAATCAATGTCTCAACCTCTTGTAATATTTTCTTAGCTTTTTCCATATCGGCTATGGCAATATAGTAATGTATATAACCCAATTTTCCGAGAAGGATGTGCACACTTGCATTAGCCGTAGCCTCAGCTTTTTTCAACATTTCAAGTGCCTGAGGCAATTTATTCTGTTCAATATAATATTTTGCAACTTCAGTATAAGAAGGTGAAAGATTGTAATTATCAACCTGATAAGTTTCGGTCAGTTCGATTCCCTTCAAACAATATTCAAAAGCCAGACTTTTCAAATTCTTTATTTCATAGATTTGGTATAAGCTATTATAACAGTAAAGCAGCCCGATCTTACTATCCTTTATTTGGGCATCTTTTAGCATTTCCTGAGCTTCATAAAGAGCTATATTGGTCTTTCCGGTTTTGAGATAATGCAATATCAGCCGATTGTTCCAAACAAAATAATAATATTTAAGTTGGTTTGTTTTTTCAGCAAAATCCTTCACTATATTCGTATAATGAATAATACTGTCTACATTATTGCCTTGAAAATAGTAATAGTCTAATTTAAGCGCTAAAGCAACAGCCTGCATCCGTAAATCGCCCCTCTGTTCTGACATGTGATACAATGTATCAGTCATATGAAGAACTTTTAAATTACTAACATTCTCCTGGCAAGACTGAAAGTATGAGTAGAGTGTACTATCTACATTAAACTCCTTTTCTTCCTGCGCATAAGCCGCACTGCAAAGAACAAAAGAAACAACAAATGACATTCTTCGGAGGATTGTAGTTCTCATGATTACGTATTGATTAATGACTTGGCTGTAGGTTGCAAATATACATCTATTTTTAATGTCCGGATTACAAATTGATTATTTTATTCAATTTATTGTCTACTCTATCTTGTATATATAAGTCAAAACAAAGCAGACCACCATTTTATAAATGAAAACGATTCACGGATATTCTTTCCGCTCCTCCTAAATTTCATCATATCTTCCAAAAGATATATAATTTATCAAAGGCCACCATTTTTTCACCTCTCAATGCACTTTTTTCGGAAATTATGGTGTACTTTTGTGAAAGTATAAACACCTCATACCTCAGAAATTATGAAAGAAGAAGATAACAGCCGTCTGGTCGAAGTATTTTCCGGTTCAAGATGGGAAGCAGAACTTATCAAAGGATTGCTTGAAAGTAATGAAATAGACGCTGCCTTAAAAGACGGCCTTATAACAACAATAGCACCTTATATCAGTCCCACAGTATCCGTTATGGTAAAAGAGGATAACTATGAGCCTGCTATGGAAATTATCAGAAGCCGCGAGAAAGCAGAAAACGATTAAGGCGATCGAGTGCCTCACGAATATTCTCCAGTGAGTTGGCATACGAAAAACGAACGTAGCCTTCTCCTCCTGTGCCGAAGTCAACTCCCGGTGTAATGCCGATGTGTGCTTGCTCTAAAACTTCAAAAGCAAATTTATAAGAATCTTTTGTAAACTTACGAGCATCTGCAAATATGTAGAAAGCACCTTTGGGTTCAACGCGGATACCAAATCCCATCTCCCGAAGACGTTGAATCATATAACGTCGACGCTCGTCATACGTTGCCCGCATCCGTTCCACCTCCGGAGCAGCATAACGAAGCGCAGCGATACCTGCTTGTTGAGCAATACTTGGGGCACATATAAAAAGATTTTGCTGTAATTTTTGCAATGCCCTCATACACGATTTAGGTGCAATCACATATCCAAGGCGTAATCCTGTCATAGCAAAGCGTTTTGAAAAACCATTCAACACAAAAGCCTGATCAGTAAACTCCAGAATACTACGGGCACGTCCTTCATAAACTAATCCATGATAAATTTCATCTGAAATGACCGGAACACCCAATGAAGCTATTTCTTTAAGAAACTTATCCTCTAACAATAACCCGGTAGGATTCATTGGTGAGTTAATAAAAATAGCTGCCGTACGGGTGGTAATAAACTTTTTGATATCTTCTATATTATACTGCAAACCATTTTCTTCGCGAAGTGGTACCAATACCGGTTTTGCTTGTGCAGCCAACACAAAATTACGATAACAGGCATATCCCGGATTTGAAAGAATCACTTCACTATCCGGTCGACAAAGCAACAGCAACACTCATAGAATTGCGGGTGAAGAGCCGGAAGTCACCACAATACAATCTGGATCTACCTTCACCCCATATTCCCGATAATGAAAATCAGCTATTTCACGTCTCAATTCAGGGTCACCTAAAGAATGGGTGTAATGTGTTAAATGAGAATCATATGCTTTTTTTGCCGCTTCCGCTACACAGGCAGGCACATCAAAATCGGGTTCACCTACCTCAAGATGGATAATATCAATACCCTGTTTCTGTAATTCATTAGCTCGCTCTAATACGTCCATGACGATAAACGAGGTCATTTGTTCAACCTGAGGGTTAGTCTGTTTCATTGGCTTATCTGTTTTTTCTCGGGGTACAAAGATACGATTTTTACAGTATCAATGTTACCAGTGAAAAAGACTTTATTTTATAGTACTTCCGGTTTTATGTACATATTCTTATTTATCCGTAAAAACAAGTACCTATAACTATCATATCGATAAAAAGTTCTATATTTGTACTTCCAAATCGTTAGTAAAAATGAAACAAGAGTTTACAAGAATTGCCGTAAAGGTAGGAAGTAATGTACTGACGCGTCGGGATGGAACATTAGACGTAACACGTATGTCGGCCCTTGTCGATCAGATAGCGGAATTACATAAAGCAGGAGTTGAAGTGATCCTCATATCTTCGGGTGCCGTAGCTTCCGGACGTAGTGAAATACGAACTATAAAGAAACTCGACAGTGTAGACCAGCGGCAATTATTCTCTGCTGTAGGACAGGCTAAGTTAATCAATCGTTATTACGAACTTTTCCGTGATCATGCCATACCTGTAGGACAGGTGTTGACAACCAAAGAAAGTTTTGGAACTCGCCGGCATTATCTGAACCAAAAGAACTGCATGACTGTAATGCTTGAAAACGGAGTAATCCCCATTGTCAATGAAAACGATACCATTTCCGTCACTGAGTTAATGTTCACCGATAATGATGAATTGTCCGGCCTTATCGCTTCAATGATGGATACACAAGCTCTTATTATACTAAGCAATATAGATGGTATATACAATGGTTCACCTACAGATCCATCTTCCTCTGTCATCCGTGAAATAGGACATGGGAAAGATTTGTCTAACTATATACAAGCCAGCAAATCCAGTTTTGGAAGAGGTGGAATGTTAACCAAAACCAATATTGCCCGTAAAGTAGCAGATGAAGGGATTACTGTAATCATAGCCAATGGAAAACGGGATAATATCCTTGTAGATTTATTACAACACCCTAAGGAAACCCTCTGTACGCGCTTTACTCCATCAGAAGAACCTGTGTCAAGCGTAAAAAAATGGATAGCCCACAGTGAAGGATTCGCCAAAGGAGAAATACATATTAATGAGCAAGCCACAGAAGTGTTAGCCTCTGATAAAGCTGTAAGTATCCTTCCCATTGGGATAACAAAGATTGAAGGGGAGTTTGAAAAAGATGATATTGTACGTATTTTCAACTTCGAAGGAGTACCTGTGGGAGTAGGCAAAGCAAATTGTGACTCAACACAAGCTCGAGAGGCGATGGGCAAACATGGTAAGAAAGCAGTGGTACACTATGATTATTTGTATATAGAATAATATGACTTTTAAGAATATGAAGTTAAACGAAACATTTATTGCCGTACAAGCAGCCAGCCGAAAGCTGGCACTGCTGAGTGATGAGATGATTAATCAGATATTGAATGCAGTAGCTGACGCAGCCATTGCCGAAACTCCTTTCATTCTAAGTGAAAATGCAAAAGATCTTGCACGAATGGATAAGAAAGATCCGAAGTATGATCGTCTGAAACTCACAGCAGAACGCCTGGAAGGAATAGCCGCAGACATTCGCAATGTAGCCACCCTCCCTTCGCCTTTAGGGCGAGTGCTAAAAGAGACAGTCCGCCCAAACGGAATGAAACTCACCAAAGTCAGTGTCCCTTTCGGTGTTATCGGTATCATTTATGAAGCACGCCCCAATGTGAGTTTCGACGTATTTTCTCTCTGTCTTAAAAGTGGCAATGCCTGTATTTTAAAAGGAGGCAGCGATGCAGATAGCTCCAATCAGGCAATCATAAGCGTTATCCATAAAGTATTAAAACAATTCAACGTAGATACGCATATAGTAGAGCTTCTTCCTGCTGACAGGGAAGCAACCACCGAGCTACTTCATGCAACAGGTTATGTGGATCTCATTATCCCACGCGGAAGTAGTAATCTGATAAACTTTGTACGCGAAAATGCGACAATACCGGTCATCGAGACAGGAGCCGGAATCTGCCACACCTATTTTGACGAATACGGTAATACGACCAAAGGTGCAGCTATCATCAATAATGCAAAGACACGCCGCGTAAGTGTATGTAATGCACTCGACTGTGTTATTATTCATGAAAAACGTTTGAATGACTTGCCGGCTATTTGCAAGAAACTACAGAATAACAATGTTACCATTTATGCCGATTCTCAGGCTTATCATGCTTTAGAAGGCCATTATCCGGAAAATCTGTTAAAGCAAGCTACAACCGAGAGTTTTGGTACGGAATTCCTGGATTATAAAATGGCTATAAAGACCGTGAAAAGCTTTGAAGATGCTTTAGGACATATCATAGAATACAGCTCCAGGCACAGCGAAAGTATCGTTACAGAAAATAAAGAACGCGCTACCTTATTTTGCAAGATGGTAGATGCTGCTTGTGTATATGCCAATGTATCCACAGCTTTCACAGATGGTGCACAATTCGGACTGGGAGCAGAAATAGGCATCAGCACACAAAAGCTCCATGCACGTGGCCCTATGGCACTTGAAGAAATCACCTCTTATAAATGGATTATCGAGGGAGATGGACAGACGAGAGAAAACTAAAGATTAATAACTAATAATTAAAAAACAGACAGGTATGAAGAAATTTACTTGCGTGCAAGACATAGGTGATTTAAAATCAGCCCTTACCGAAGCATTTGAAATAAAAAAAGACCGCTTTAAATATGTAGAACTGGGAAGAAACAAAACATTAATGATGATTTTCTTCAATTCTAGCCTGCGAACCCGCCTTAGTACCCAAAAGGCTGCACTGAATCTGGGCATGAATGTAATGGTTCTCGATATCAACCAGGGAGCCTGGAAACTGGAAACAGAACGTGGTGTCATTATGGACGGCGATAAACCGGAACATATTTTAGAAGCAATCCCGGTTATGGGCTGCTACTGCGACATCATAGGAGTACGGTCATTCGCCCGCTTTGAGAATCGTGACTACGACTATGAAGAAGTAATCATCAACCAGTTTATCAAATATTCGGGACGCCCTGTATTCTCAATGGAAGCAGCTACACGCCATCCGCTACAAAGCTTTGCCGACCTGATCACAATCGAAGAATATAAGAAAAAACCTCGTCCGAAAGTGGTTATGACATGGGCTCCACATCCACGCCCATTGCCACAAGCTGTACCCAACTCATTTGCGGAATGGATGAATGCAACCGACTATGATTTCGTGATCACTCACCCCGAAGGTTATGAACTTGATCCTAAATTTGTGGGACATGCCAAAGTAGAATATGACCAGATGAAGGCTTTTGAAGGAGCAGATTTCATATATGCCAAGAACTGGGCTGGCTATACAGGCGACAATTATGGTCAGATATTAAGTACTGACCGTAACTGGACAGTTAGTGACCGCCAAATGGCAGTCACTAATAATGCATATTTTATGCACTGCCTGCCTGTACGCCGAAATATGATTGTAACAGATGATGTAATCGAAAGTCCTCAGTCTATCGTTATCCCGGAAGCAGCCAACCGTGAGATTTCAGCAACGGTAGTGTTGAAAAGATTACTCGAAGGATTGGAATAGAACCTATCGAGATATATTAAAATCCAAAGCTCCGGTTATCCAACAAAGACAACCGGAGCTTTTTCTTCAACACCTAATCTTACCTTTTTACGACATCATTAGAAAAAAAACTTTTTACCATTTCTAATATAGAAAGTTCCTTTCTGAGGATTTCTGACGACTCTGCCTGAAAGATCATAAATAATACCATCCTCGTCTGTAGCATCATTCAAAGCTTCATTAATACCGGTTGGATTTAAAGAAGTCAGGTTGATATAGAAAAGGTTATTTGAATCTGCTTTAGTAAGTTCGTGGGAACCTGCATTAAGCACATATGTGATGATATTACTAGAAGTACTCACTACTTTTGTCCCATCTATTTTAATATTCGGTGTACTTCCCTCTGCAAACACCAAGGTCAAAGTCATTTCTTCTTCTATCGTAAACTTCACAGAAGTAGCACTCTCCAATTTCAAACACCAGGTATAAACCGTACCATTTACAGTTACTGTACCCTTGTCTTTAGAGTAACTACCAGTTACTGAATAAAATGAATTTGAAGGCTTTTTATCAGCAGTAAAATAACAGGTATAATCACCATCTACGGGAGGTGTAGGAGGAATCGGAGTAGTACCGCCACCGGAAGAATCATCACCAAAAATTCCTACCAACTGAGAAGTATAACTGGTTATTGCAGCTTTCAATGCAGTATTCACATCAGAAGAAGCATCATCTACAGTATTATTAAAAGTCCATTCAAAATCACCGTGTTGCATACGTCCTGCACCATACTGTCCGGTAACGATACCGGGCACATCAGTCGCTACATCAGCTGTATAAGCGTACATCTTACTCTTATCCGTATCAAAGTTATTATAAGAAGTACCACCGGAGAGAGTTACATAAGAAGCAGGAACAACCTCGTCACGAGTTTCTGCTTCGTAGCAGTCAAAGCTTGTTGCAGATTGCTTGTGAGTAATAAGTTTGAAATTAGAAGATTTCTCAACATAAACATTTCCGAAAGCCTTGATCATTCCACCACTTTCTCCGGAAAAAGTTCCATTATTCGCTCCATTAGAAATATCGGTTCCCTGTAAAGAAATCATCATCGGCTTATTAGTATTACGATAATAATTACTTTCTACAAATACATTCGAACCTGTAGTAGCTCCCACTCCATATTTCGCAATTCCATCAAAATAATTGTTATACACATGTACGGTCATTGTACGTACGCGAGGATGACGTGAATCGGAATGATCAAACCAATTATGATGGTAACTAATAAAATTCTCTCCGCTTTCAGACTTCATTCCACAAAGAGACATTTTTCCTGAATCCCAAAAATGATTATAGGAGAAAGTCATATATTTTGAATTGGTCTTACAGTCCAAAGAGCCATCACCTTTTGCCTGGTCAGCAGCACTCCCTGTCTTTCCATAGAAAAAGTCAATATTATGTATCCAACAATTACTATTGTCTGTATCCAAAGACAAACAGTCATCCATACAAAGCATGATAGCCAGATTCCTAATTTCAACACTCTTACAGTTTCTCAGCAAAATGCCAAACCCACGTATTGTAGCATCATCTCCTACACCTTCAAGTGTAATATTCATTTCACTATCGGCATTCTTTCCTTTAATTTGTAATCCTTCCGCACTACTGGAAAAGTAATCCATATCAGCAGCTTCGATTGTTCCTACAATACGAACAACCAAAGGAGTAGTATCATATCCTTTCTGACGCGCATCAATAATTGCCTGAAGTCCGGTGAATGTTTCAACCTTTCCCTTACTATCTGTAACAACATCGCAGGTCACTGTTTTGGCAGTTTTAGATGTCACATAAAGAACCTTTGCATTCTCTTTCAGCGTACCATCATCCTTATATGCCCCTACCCCTGAATAATTGAAATGAGCAAAACCGGCACGGTCATGAGCTTTCACTGTAAGTGAGGAAGATTCTGTTGCCCCATCCATTTCGACACCATCTTCATCAACGGGTACAACCTTAAATATATAATTTCCCGGAATTATGCCCAATACATCCGCACGGCCATAAGTACCATAATCACGAACCAGTTCTGTATCAAGCTTTATATAAGAACCATTTACAGATTTATAATAAACATGATAAGTAGAAGCACCGTCTACCAGATTCCAGGTTACATAACCTGATTCAAACCATCCACCGATCTCTTTAATAGAAACGGCAGCCGAAGAAGCAATCGATACCAATAAGGTAAACACAAACAAAAGTAGAGTCTTGATTTTCATAGTCTCGTATTTCACAATTATTATTAGAAAAAACGTCAGTTTGACGACTGCAAGATTACGGAGAATTAAACCAGTGAATGTGGAATAATAAACTTTTTATGTAGAAAAAACGGTTCGGATGACTTATCTAATAAAGATAAGTCATCCGAACCGCTATAAAAAGACAATAACTATGTCATTTTTCAATTACATAGTCAACTTTCTTAATAAAACAAGGGAATTAATGTTCTATTTCTTTTGCTTCCTGCTGCCAAGCATTAAATCCTTTATCAAGCTCATAGACTTTATAGCCTCGCTTACTTAAAATTTCCGCTGCTTTCTTACTCCTTTTCCCGCTACGGCAATAAAGAGCCACCGGTCTTTCTTTTTGAAGGGTAGAATCAGCCATAGCTGCAAATGAATCATCCAGAACGTTAATATTTACCGCTCCCGGGATATGTCCTTCCGAGTACTCGGCCAATGTACGAACATCCAGGCGCTGTACATCATCAGCTTTGATAAAAGAATCAAAATCTGCGACCGATAGTGATTTGAAATCTGCTTTCGGTTGCTGACAAGAGAAAAAAGTAGAAATCAAGAGGAAAAATCCTGCAAATAGTTGACTCATCTTTGACATTGTTATACGATTAAAAAACAAATATTATTTTCATTAAAGAGCAGACAAGTAGTTAGTCAACGGATTGGCATACATCAACAATAACTTCTCACGTAGAAATGGAACATCCTTATTGGGAATGTCAATCTTACCCAACTGTTGCTCAATATAGTTTTCAAAATGTAGTTTCTCTTCCTGCGTATAATGACTGACAAATTCACAAGTACCCGATAATAAATCATGCGCCACATAGTTTCCCGGATAGACCCGATAATTACTATGAATACGTTTATCTATCAAAGAGGAGATATGCGAAAACAACTCCGGCTTTGGCAAACTATGGTCAAGCTGCTCTAAAACATCATTGATACAGGCCCCTGCCTGAAAATGTACTTTCCCTTTATAACCAAACAAGCCGGTTTGCATATTTCTCAAATCATCCTGCGTTGTTTTCTTATATCCCTCAACATCTCTCTTCAACTGAAATTCCTGAGCCTTAAGAAAATCACAGGGATCATACTCATACGAAATGGCAATCGGAGCGATATTTATTTCCATCAGTCGGTCAATCGTATCTCCCTCGCCTCCCATAGCCAGCATTTTCAAGACACTATCCTGTGTACGGTCATTAGAATCTTTGGCACGTCCTTCACGCTGGGCAATCCAGATGGACTGATTCTTCTCCATAATCGTATAGTGCATATAGCGTGACATGCGGGCAGATGATTCTAACATTTGTCGCATGGTCAATGCACGCTGTACTATAAACGACTTATTAACACGAACCAATTTCTTAATCCACGGATAAATCAGCAAATTATCCCCAATAGCTATCTCTACGGTATCCATACCTTGATCTACCAGCAAGATAGAAAGAAAACCCGAATCAAGAATAATATCCCGGTGATTGGATATATAAGTATAAGCTTTATTTTTATCCGGCAATGCCGCATGATTCAAGCTCAAACCATCAGTAAAGTCTTTTGCTATCTTCCACAAAATACCATAGCAGAAGGTTTTCTGAAAATCCAATTTCGTTTTACAAGCACGCATCTTCTGTACCAGTATTTCAAAAGGCACATTCGGAATGGCACCACAAGCAGCTTTTTGAAATGCCGGATCAGCAATTAATTCCTCAAATATTTGGGGAAGTTCATCGTCATTGTAAGGACGTATTTCATCAAACTCTGTTGTATTCATAAGCAACTATAAGTTATGAGAAAACTTATTCTCTATTATATCAGTCATTACTTCTTTTATATCCAGCCCGGCAGCACGTACTTGCTGAGGAATAAAGCTGGTAGTCGTCATACCCGGAGTCGTATTAACCTCCAGCAGGTTTATCTTATCACCGGCCGTAATGATATAATCCACACGAATAATGCCAGAACACCCCAGAATATCGTAAATAGCCGACGTCAGGGTTTGTACGCGACGCGTGAGATCATTAGAAATGCGGGCAGGAGTAATTTCATCTACCTGACCGTTGTACTTAGCATCGTAATCAAAGAACTCATTGTTGGTAACTACTTCCGTTATAGGAAACACCACCGATTTCTCTTTTGTTTTATAGCAACCGCAAGTAATCTCCGTACCATCCATAAAAGCCTCAACTAATACTTCTTGCGCTTCATTGAATGCTTTGGCAATAGCCGGCTGTATCTGCTCACGCACTTTAACCTTTGTTACTCCAAAACTGGAACCACCTAGGCTGGGCTTGATAAAACAAGGTAACCCAATCTTCTCAACAACATCTTCATCCGAGATAGACTGTCCCCGACGAAGCAGCAGAGATTCTGAGATACGAACCCCAAAAGCCTTAAGATATTGGTTGCAAGTGAATTTGTCATAGGTGATAGCAGCCGCCAATACTCCACAACAAGAGTATGGAATACGCAGCATATCGAAATATCCCTGCAGACGACCGTCTTCACCCGGAGTACCGTGAATGGTGATGTAGGCAAAGTCAAACTTCACTTTATCCGTACCATTTACAAAACTAAAATCATTGCGATCTACAGGTGCTTTCTTTCCATCGGGCAATTGTACTTCCCAACGGAGTCCTTCCATCTCAACGATATACAAATTATACTTCTCCTTATCTATAAAGGAATATATTCCCTGTGCACTACGCAGAGATACATAAAATTCGGAGGTATCCCCTCCTGCTATGATAGCAATTGTGCGTTTCATTCTAATTCTCTATTACTTATATAGCCTCTCCACTTCTCTATCAGTCGGGCCATGTCGTCAGGTAACTCTGAAGTAAAGTTCATCTCCTCCCCTGTGACAGGATGAACAAACCCCAGTGTCATGGCATGCAAAGCCTGCCGCGGACAAGTGTCAAAGCAGTTGTTTACAAATTGTTTGTATTTACTAAAATGAGTACCCTTCAGAATCTCATGTCCCCCATAACGTTCGTCATTAAACAATACATGGCCGATATGCTTCATATGAACTCTGATCTGATGGGTTCGTCCGGTTTCAAGTACACACTCCACCAAAGTGACATACCCCAAACGTTCAAGTACCCTGTAATGAGTTACAGCATGCTTGCCAACTGTTGGATCAGACATTACAGCCATCTGCATTCTATCTTTCGGGTTACGGGCAAGATTACCGATAATAGTACCCTCGTCTTGTTCTACAATGCCCCATACCAATGCACGATATTTACGTTTGGTTGTTTTATTAAAAAATTGTATTCCCAAATTAGTTTTTGCATCCGGTGTTTTGGCTATAACCAATAATCCGGAAGTATCTTTATCTATACGGTGTACAAGTCCTACATGCGGGTCGTTGGCATCATAGTCCGGATTATCTTTCATATGCCATGCCAAGGCATTCACCAATGTTCCATGATAGTTTCCATGCCCCGGATGTACCACCAGGCCTGGAGGTTTATTTACCACCATCAGGTATTTATCTTCATAAACAATATTAAGAGGAATATCTTCGGGAATTATCTCATTCTCATAACGCGGACGATCCATCATGACTGTTATCACATCAAGTGGCTTCACCTTATAACTGCTCTTTACCGGTTTTCCGTTGGCCATCACAAATCCGTCAGCAGCAGCTTTCTGAATACGGTTGCGCGAAGCATTAACAATACGTTCAAACAGATACTTATCGACTCTCATCAAAGCCTGCCCCTTGTCTACTACCACCCTAAAGTGTTCGTAAAGCTGAGCATCGGCTTCCTCGCCAACAGGTTCTATATCATCAATATCAGTTTCAATATCGTCCGGCAATTCCTCTATCATACAGTTCGCTCTCTTTTCTATAACAAGTAAGTAAATTTACTTAAAACCAGGAATCATCTGTTGACACATCCGTAGTTCCTGCTGCATCCTCTACTATCTCAAGAGAATCACTATCCTGAACCTGCGTCTCTCCATCGCCCACTAATAATGTCAATGTTGCTCCCACCGGAACTTTATCGCCCATGTTCAATTGACGCCCTTTATACTTCACGCCATACACCCAATCTTTTTCTCCTGAGATCAGTTCACTCTCGGAAAGTTTAAATCCGGCAGCCAGTATTTTGGCCTGTGCCTGACGCACAGAGCTATTATCGGCAACATCCGGAACAAGACGCAAAGGAACGTCCAATGTATTTATAGTCAAATAAATAGTTCTTCCTTCCTTCACCTTCTGACCGGCAGATGGATTTAATTCCAGAATACTCCCGGCAGGTTTATTTTTCACATAGCTGGAATCCGATACCACACATACCAAACCATGATTACGAAAAAGCATTTCTGCCTCTCCCACTGTCATACCTTTGACATCCGGCACCACGACAGCTTCACCGTGACGAGTATAAACATCCAACCATTTCAACACTCCAAATAACAGCAGGATGACTACTGCCATCATAGCTATCAGGTTTAACCAAAAGTACTTATTGGTCTTGAATGAAAAAAAATCCTTTATCGTCATAAATCTTAGCTGTTAATCCGGGTCAAAGATACAATTTTAAGTACATAGTAGCACAGAGTTTTACAGAGTTTTTAGTTTTCTAACGCCAATAGAATGCAATTAAACCCCATAATTACATTTGCAACTCATTACTACATAGCTTCTTTCGTGTCGCCTGATATACACAAGCATATAGAAGGTTATAACGGAACAATGTACGAGATGCACATCTCATACTGCACGACATGTACATCTCGTGCTGCTCCACATGTGCATCTGGGGATGTACGACATGTACATGTCGTACATCGTATCTCACCGGACAAAAAGAATTTACCCGTAGAAGAGAGTTTGCTTCCATTAAGACACAAAAAAAAAGAAGTAAAGGCATTGCCTTTACTTCTTCAATTTCTTTTTGTACAACTATGTACGCTAAAGAGCTTTATGCTTTTACTCCGTTGTATTCGTCAGAAACAGTCAGTTTCTTACGACCTTTTGCACGACGGGCAGCCAATACTCTACGACCGTTAGCAGATGCCATTCTCTCACGGAAACCGTGTTTGTTTTTTCTCTTTCTGTTAGAGGGTTGAAATGTTCTTTTCATTATTATATCTTGTTTTATTGTTATTATTCTACGTAATTGGGCTGCAAAAATAGGCACTTTTTTTAAATAAACCAAGAGATAACTCATTTTTAGTCAAAAGATTTTGTGTTTTTTGCCGATTTAGATTACTTTTGTACCCGAAAATATCAGTCGATAACTCAATAACATTATAATAATAAAGGATATCAAGTATGATTAATGCTCAAGACATCAAGAACGGAACCTGCATCCGTATGGACGGAAAACTCTATTTCTGCGTTGAATTTCTTCACGTAAAGCCTGGAAAAGGTAACACTTTTATGCGTACCAAGCTGAAAGATGTAGTAAGCGGTTATGTTCTCGAACGCCGTTTCAACATCGGTGAAAAACTGGAAGATGTACGTGTAGAACGTCGCCCTTACCAGTTCTTATATAAAGAAGGAGAAGATTACATCTTTATGAATCAGGAAACTTTTGACCAACATCCTATCGCTCACGATTTGATCAATGGCGTTGACTTCCTACTTGAAGGAGCTGTATTAGAGGTTGTGTCTGATGCTTCTACAGAAACCGTACTTTACGCTGATATGCCCATTAAAGTTCAGATGAAAGTTACTTATACAGAACCGGGTATGAAAGGTGATACAGCTACCAACACACTGAAACCTGCTACAGTAGAATCAGGTGCTACGGTACGTGTTCCATTATTTATCAACGAAGGTGAAACGATTGAAATCGACACACGTGACGGCTCTTACGTAGGACGTGTGAAAGCATAACAAAAACATTTCATTTACACGACAAACGGTAAACCAATTGCAAGATAACCGCAATTAGTTTACCGTTTGTTGTGTTTATCCCCCGCTTAATCATTATATTTGCCTACCAAATAAAAACCTTTTTAATTTATAACAAAATGAAGCGATTAATGTATGTATTATGCTTTGTCCTGATATCTGTTGTTGCACACGGGCAAGCAAAGTATGTGTTCTATTTCATAGGAGATGGAATGGGCGTAAATCAGGTAAACGGTACGGAAATGTACCGTGCAGAATTACAAAACGGACGCATTGGTATAGAGCCATTACTTTTTACACAATTCCCGGTAGGTACCATGGCCAGTACTTTTTCCGCTACAAATTCAGTAACCGACTCATCAGCCGCCGGTACAGCCCTGGCTACAGGTTCTAAAACATACAACGGCGCTATCGGAATGGATGATCAAAAGAATCCCCTACAAACCGTAGCAGAAAAAGCCAAAAAGGCTGGCAAAAGAGTAGGAGTTGCTACCAGTGTAAGTATAGACCATGCCACTCCGGCTGCCTTCTATGCACATCAGCCTAACCGCAGTATGTACTATGAAATCGCAACTGATCTACCCAAAGCCGATTTTGATTTCTATGCAGGCTCGGGTTTCCTAAAACCAACTACTACAGCTGATAAAAAAGAAGCACCCAGTATTTTCCCTATGTTTGAAGAAGCAGGTTACACACTGGCACGTGGCTACAATGACTTTAAAGCGAAAGCTCCTCAAGCAAAGAAAATGATCTTAATTCAGGAGGAAGGCGCTGATATTTCATCTCTGCCCTACGCCATCGATCGTAAAGAAGGAGATCTGACTCTGGCTCAAATTACAGAAAGCGCTATTGAGTTTCTTACAAAAGAGAAAAACAAAGGCTTTTTCCTGATGGTCGAAGGTGGAAAAATAGACTGGAGTTGCCATGCCAATGATGCTGCTACCACATTCAATGAAGTGATTGATATGGACGAAGCAATCAAAGTAGCTTACGAGTTCTACAAAAAACATCCCAAAGAAACACTGATCGTAGTAACAGCGGATCATGAAACAGGTGGTATAGCTCTCGGTACCGGCAAATATGCATTGAACCTGCAAGCACTTCAATATCAGAAAAACTCAGCAGACGTACTTTCTACACAAATCAGCGAACTAAGAAAGGCAAAGAATAACAAAGTATCCTGGGAAGATATGAAATCGTTCCTGACAGAAAACATGGGATTCTGGAAAGAAATACCTATATCCTGGGAACAAGAAAAAAAATTGCGTGACGAATACGAAAAGTCATTTGTAAAGAACAAGGTGGTGTTCGAAGAAAGTTTATATTCGAAGAGCGAACCAATGGCTGCACGCGCCAAGGAAGTGATGGATGAAATCGCAATGATCAGTTGGGCCAGCGGTAGCCACTCAGCCGGTTATGTTCCGGTATTTGCTATTGGAGCCGGTTCACAACTCTTCGGAGGGAAAATAGATAATATTGAAATCCCAAAACGGATAGCAAAAGCCGGAAGATATTAATGTAACTGTTTGCCAGTGAAATCAAATTCACCCTTATATGGCTATGAATGAAACAATCGGGTATAAAACGCGAACGGCACTACCTCCGCGTTCTATACCCGATTATTTTCATATAAAGAATTTCAAATGATAAGTATGCGTAGACATAATAATTTTAGCTATATACACGCCAGAAGGCAAAGCAGACACATCCATCACTCTGTCGTCAGAAAGAATTTTACTACAAAGTAAAGTGCCCGATGTAGAACAGATATTCACATACACATCCGTTTGACAAGCAGGTAATACAAACCGGATATACCCTTCACCATCAGAAAAACACCGCACTTCATTGTTGAGAGAGGAAGAGGTCAGGCCGGAAAAAGGAGGAAGATCCGGATCTACACCTGGATCTGCTTCACCGAAATTCCCGGTCAGAAAAGCAATACGTTTCTTTAGATACATCTTCAAATAGTCTACCCCTTCACCATAAGTATCAAAAAGAAAAGTTTCCAGATAAACACGTTCACTAAGTACCTGCCAACGGTCGAAGTTTAATTTTTGAGAATGATCTATCAAAGAGGCAGTCTCCGATATATAATCCAACAGATGTTTCTCGATACCAGAAGCCACCAATTCTTTCCATCGCGCATTAACAGCACTACGAAACCAAGGATCTTTCCACATCCGCTGAATCCAGTCTTTGGGCATGCAGGCAGATTCACGCATCACCTCATAAATAGCATCACCAAAGCGATTATCATTATTAAAAGCAATATCATAATCCCACAAAGGTCCCCAATATAAATGAGGGTCTTCGCGTTTCTTATAAATATAAGTACTCCAGAAAGAATCGGAGTTACCAACCAATTCACATGCTATATACCAATTAATCAGTGACCTTTTATCTACCCACACCCGATATCCGGTAGTAGGATCGGCAAAATTGTCCGAGAAAAGAGCATTCTCAAAATTACAAATGTAATCCGTGATGTACTTTCGCTGGCTGCTATTGATCTCATCGTCTTTCGGATACTTCACTGTAACCTTCAATTTCTGAGGAGTTTGAAACCAGACCGGTTCTGAATCGGCAAATCCATCCATTTCAATCAAATAACCTCCGGTAATCGCCGGTTCTTCGATATCCGTCGTTTCCTGTTCTTCAACAGGTACACGTGCTTTTCCTACTTCAATCTGATCGGATACCATATAGCTACCCAAAAATTCATCGTTAAGTACAACATCAACAAAACGAGCTGATGGAGTAAATTCCATTCCCATATAATGGCTGATTTCAAAAGCTACAGCATTGCGCATCAAAGTTTTATCCGCATGATTGGCAAGCAATACCCAACTTTTAGCCTTGGCATCCAAATTCAACAAATGAGTTTTCTTATCGAACTTGATCCGATATGGTTTCTTTGCCAGTCCCCAGGTTGAATTTCCCCGTCCTCGAATACCCAATGCAACACCATCCATACATTCGGTCAGATTACTACTTACTATTGATAGTTTACCAGAAACATACTCAGACTTACCAATCGTTTCTGTCGGGTTATCGGTTTGGATATAAAAAGTAGGCAATCGGGTATATTGTTCTTGTGCAAACACTGAAAAATAACCCACTACAACGCAAGATAAAAGGAGTAATACTTTTTTCATTTCTTCTTTTTTTAGTTTGTGTGTAACAATTCCGCAAGCGAACACTCTATTCATAAGAGCCCCTTCTTCTTCTGTATATCACAGTAAACCAGAGTACAAGGAGAGCTGTCTTAATATATAAAGTTTTAATCTATTTACAAAAGTAGTCAAATAATATTATAGTCAAATACTTTCCCAAAAAATAAAGTCATAAACGCGACTATAAATCGCAAAAATAGGGATCAATCCGAAAATAACTTGGCACAAATAGCAACCCTGCCAATACCAAGTGTCTAATAGTTGAAAAACTTCCGTTTACAAGTGAGGAACGACAGACACTTGCGGCACTTCAATTACATCAAAAAAAACAAAAGTCCTCTAATCGAACAGAGGACTTTTGTTTTTTAAGTTAAACAATATATTATTCTATCGCAGAATCTATAAATGATAAATAAATCATCTCCGATTTATTCGAACAGAAACTTCCTTGTTAAAAGCAAATATAGTATTTTAAATTATAAAACCCAATTTCACCCCCGCATTTTAATTTAATTCGCAAATAAACAAGGCTTTTTATTAATTAAATGCTATATCCCTTCATCTATATAAAAGTAACTAAAAGAAAAATAAACGAAGCATTATAATTGTGTTTCCCCCTCAATATAATTTTCCAGAAACAAGTTCTCACCATCAAATACAGCATACGAGAAGTAATTAATCCAATCCCCTAAAATCAGTATACGAGCGGTAGCACTAAGCATCAGGTCAAGTTCTATATGCCGGTGTCCATAAATAAAATAATTAATATTGGGGTGACTTTTGAGATACTCTTTTGTATAAAGTACCAGATGTTCCTTATCTTCACCCATATAATCGGGTTCTTTCCCATCCTCACGCTTCATCCGGCTATGTTTTGCCCAGGTTAACCCCAAGTCGATACTCCACCTCGGATGAATCATCGAGAAAAGAAACTGTAATGTCTCATTATGAAACATGGCACGCAAGAACTTAAACTTCTTATCCGGATCTCCCAAGCCATCTCCATGAGCAAGATAAAACTCCTTTCCATAGATTTCAGTGGTCAGTGGTTTTCGGTGAATAATAGCCCCACACTCCTTAGTCAGATAGTCTCCACACCAGATATCGTGATTGCCAGTAAAGAAATGCACTTCCACTCCCATATCTGTCAATTCCGATAGCTTTCCCAAAAAACGAGTATATCCTTTGGGAACAACCAGTTTAAACTCATACCAGAAGTCAAACATATCTCCCAACAAATAGATAGCAGCAGCTTTATGCTTGATACTATCCAGAAAATTTACTAACCGTCGCTCCTGTGTACGACCGTGCTCGATAGCACGAGAACCCAAATGAGCATCAGAAAGGAAATAAACGTTTTTCATAAAGTAGATGTATTTATATTCAGTGTTTTTATACTAAAGAAATCCCAATTCCAGTTTTGCTTCTTCACTCATCATATCCTTATCCCATTCCGGTTCAAAAACCAGATTGATGATAGTTGAGGTCACTCCTTCTATCGATTCTACCCGCTGCCGGACATCTTCCATAATAAAATCGGCTGCCGGACAGTTAGGTGCAGTCAGTGTCATATCAATAGCCACCTCACCTGTTTCAGATACATCTATTTTATAAATAAGTCCCAAATCATATATATTAACCGGAATTTCCGGATCAAATACAGTTTTGAGCATGTCCACTATTTTTTCTTCTATTTCAAACTTTGTCATAGTTGAGAGTTTTATTGATTACTTACACAAAAATAATGCTTTTCTATATAGAAAGGTTTATAGTGTCCCTCTTTTTATGTACTTTTGTTAATTATGAAGTATAAACCGTCTAAATACCCGCTTATTGAAGGATTACTTCTCTTGTTTTTGTTAGTGGCCTGCCAGCAAGATAATAAATACCTTACTCTATTGTCACAAGCAGACTCGATCATACACACACGTCCAGACAGTGCATTATCTCTACTTAGTTCTATCAAGAGACCTCAAGAAATGGAAGTAGAGAACAGAGCCAGATTTGCTCTACTTTTAACACAAGCTGAACATAAAAATTGGATACCACACACCAACGACTCCTTAATCCAGATAGCGGTAGACTATTATAAAAACCAAATTGACATAAAAGAAGGAAAGTAATATATGATTGCACAAACAAGGAAATACCATTATATATTTATATACATCCATTCATTATAAAGTAGGTTATTATGAGAACAACAATACAACAATTAAGTTACATCCTAATTCTACTAACAATCTTTTCATCATGTAGCAAGGATGACGAAAAAGAGATTATAGAAGAGAATTATGAAATGAATATAAAAGTGGAATATACCAAATGGTCAGAGTCATATCCGGATGAAGGTTCTAAGATATATATATACTTTAATCGCCAAATGGAGGATTTCACTGCCATGAGGTATGATGCAGATGGTGTATATTCTTCAGACGATAAAATCATCAGACCGGACCAAACGGATATAGCAGATAAAAACGGATTAGCCATTATTGATTTTAGAGATCATTTAAATATAAAATTCTCATTGATGGTTGAAAGTAGATATACAGGACTAAGAGCATTTATGTATTTTGAAAAGTATGTTTTCGCAAAAGAACATGCCTTTAGTTTTTTCAAGTCAAATCCTGAATAGTGACAAAAATCTAATATATAAGAAAGGTCTGGGATATAAAAGAAGGAAATCTATTTATCCCCATACATATGCTTTTTATATCAGCCCCTCATCTGCGAAACTATAGTATTTGCCATCACAAACAATCACATGGTCTATCAATTTAATATCTATGGATTTGGCAGCATTGAATATTCGCTGTGTCAGTACCTGGTCTTCCTGACTGGGATGAATATTGCCCGATGGATGGTTATGAACAACGGCAATCTGGGTAGCACGTTGCAACAATGCTTCCCGAAGAATAGAACGCACATCCACAAACGTTCCGGCGATACCTCCTGTACTAATCCGGACAGAACCAATTACTTTGTTTCCCTGATTTATCAGTAATACCCAGAACTCCTCGAGCGCAAGATCGCACATCAGCGGATGAAATATCTCGTAGATATCTTTAGAACAACGAATCACGGCCCGTTCTTTTATTTCCTGTAACCTGCGCCGTTTGCCAAGCTCCAGAGCAGCCATAACAGTAATACTTTTTGCCGGTCCAAATCCTTTAAAACGAGAATAATCACGTACTTCCCAACGAGCAAGTTCATTCAAATCGTTGTGGCAGGAAGCAAGTATCCGCCGCATCAGTTCAACAGCACTCTCCTCCGTATTTCCCGATCCGATAAGAATAGCCAATAACTCAGCATCACTCAGTGCGTCTGTTCCCTTCGCCATCATCTTTTCACGTGGACGGTCTTCTACCGCCCATTGGCAGATAGTAAGTTTTTGCGGCTCTTTCATTTATAGAAGTTTTTCCGAAATGCTTCGAACTCACCACGTTTCAAGATACAACGCTGCCACCAGGCTCTCCAAAAGCCGGTCCCATAGCCAATGAGCTGTATAAAGGAGGCAGCAACCGAATAAATGCCAATACGGAAACTACGGTTCCGGATAGTAGAATCCATACAGACCAATAAAGCATAAAGCACAATAGGCAGCAGACTAAATAGGCAAAACGGAGTACCAATAAGCAGTATTACTATTCCCAACGTAAACACAGCAGGAAGTAAATGCACCAGTTTCAATGATTCCGGATATTTTTTATAAAGATTGATACGGGCAATACCCGAATTATGTACTTGTTTGAAAAATTTCTTCAAATCCGTACGCCGCTTATGATATACCCAGGCACCCGGAAAGAGTCTGCAACGGTATCCCTCTTTAAAGATACGGATACTAAAATCAATATCCTCACCAAACCGCATTTTAGAAAAGCCACCTAAAACCTGGTATACCTCCCGTCTCACTCCCATATTAAAGCTGCGCGGATAGAACTTGTCCATCTTCTTTTTACCGCCGCGAATACCTCCGGTAGTAAAGAAAGAGGTCATAGAGTAGTTAATCGCTTTTTGAATATCCGTAAAGGAATCGTGAGCACAATCGGGACCTCCGAAAGCATCTGCCGGAACTGCCTTTAGCTCTGTTTCTATTGCCTCCAAATACCCTTCAGGAAGAATACAATCAGAATCTAATATTATCAAATACTCACCCTGACTTCGTTCTGCCCCATAGTTGCGGGTTTGTCCCGGACCGGAATTCGGTTTCTGGTAATATTTCAAATCAAGGACAGCCTTATATTTCTCAGTCACTTTCAGACAAGGTATGGTAGACCCATCTTCTACTACTATCACCTCAAAATCTTTGAAATTCTGATTTACAAGACTTTGCAACAGTTCATCGACCTCATCGGGACGATTGTATACGGGTATGATAACGGAGTATCTCATAGTTATTGTTTTATCTATATTGCAAAGATACATCATTATTTTAATAAAAACGGGGCTACTCCTAATTAGGATAGCCCCGCCCTGTATATTATCTGTTTTACAGATTATTTACTCACAACGGCCATTGTGTCAGATGCAATCAGCAGCTCTTCATCCGTAGGAATAACTACGACCTTTACCTTTGAATCATCTGTAGAGATGATAGCTTCTTCACCACGCACTTTATTCTTTTCGGCATCTATCTTCACACCCATAAATTCGAGTCCTTCGCATACACCGGCACGGCAACTTGCCTGGTTCTCACCTACACCACCAGTGAAAAGAATAACATCTACACCACCCAGAGCAGCAGCATATGCACCAATGTATTTCTTAATGCGATAGAAATACATATTCTCTGCCAGAATTGCTTTCGGATTTCCTTCAGCTACGGCAGCTTCCAGTTCACGCATATCACTTGATACGCCAGAGATACCGAGTACTCCACTCTTCTTGTTGAGCAGATTAGAAACACCTGTCGTAGTCAGGCCTTCTTTGTCCATAATGAAAGTCACTGCACCGGCATCAATGTCACCACTGCGTGTACCCATCATCAAACCTTCCAATGGAGTAAGCCCCATCGTAGTATCAATACACTTGCCATCCTTGATGGCAGCAATAGAACCACCGTTACCGATATGGCAGGTAATGAGTTTCAAACCTTCTGCTTTAATACCCAGGTATTCACATACACGCTGTGAAACATAACGATGAGAAGTTCCATGGAAGCCATAGCGGCGTACACCGTATTTCTCGTACAGTTCGTAGGGCACAGCATAAAGATATGCATAATCCGGCATTGTCTGATGGAAAGCCGTATCAAATACACCTACCTGAGGAATAGTAGGAAGAATAGCTGAGATAGCATTTACACCTTTCAGATTAGCAGGGTTGTGAAGCGGAGCCAAATCATTGCAAGCAACAAAAGCTTCCAGCACCTCTTTGTCCAACAATACAGATTTGCTGAAACGTTCGCCACCATGTACCATACGGTGACCTACTGCATTAATTTCATCCAGAGACTTGATTGCACCATATTCCGGGCTAACCAAAGTATTAAGAATGAATTCTACTCCTACTGTATGTTCGGGAATATCTTTTTCAAGTACTTTCTTCTCTCCGTTCGGCAAAGTAAGTTTCAGGAATGAACCTTTCAAACCTATCTTTTCGATACCACCTTGTGCAATCACTTCCTTGCTGTCCATGTCGAACAGCTTGTATTTAATGGATGAACTACCACAGTTCAATACTAATATTTTCATTTTTGATTTCGATTTTAAAATTATTTCGCCTTCTTGGCAGCAATAGCCTGATTAGCTGTAATAGCAATCATTCTGTAAACGTCTTCGATAGAACAACCGCGTGAAAGATCATTCACCGGACGAGCAATACCCTGAAGAATCGGTCCTACTGCATCGGCATGTCCCAGACGCTGAACCAGTTTATAAGAAATATTACCTACTTCGAGGCTCGGTACTATCAGCACATTAGCTTCACCTGCAACCGGAGAGCCCGGTGCCTTACTTGCACCCACTGAAGGAACAAGAGCGGCATCTGCCTGCATTTCACCGTCAATATTTAACTCAGGAGCCATTTCTTTGGCCAATCTTGTTGCTTCTACTACTTTGTCTACCACCTCATGTTTTGCAGAACCTTTGGTTGAAAAGCTTAACATAGCTACCTTCGGATCTTCAATTCCGGCAACAGCCTGTGCTGTACGAGCTGTACAAACGGCAATCTGAGCCAGCTGGGCAGCATCGGGAACCGGAGTTACAGCAACGTCCCCCATTACAAGCAGGCCATTCTGTCCACACTCAGGTGCATGTGTCAACATTAACATTGCACCAGACACAGTAGTAATGCCCGGGCTTGTTTTAATAATCTGGAGAGCAGGACGAAGCACATCACCTGTTGTATTACGTGCACCGGCCAACTGACCATCAGCATCTCCGTTTTTAATGATAAGACATCCCAGATACAATGGATTGAGTACCAATTTACGGGCTTCTTCAATAGTCATGCCTTTTTTCTTCCGAAGCTCACACAACAATTGTGCATATTCTTCTTGTTTCGCATGATTTTCCGGGTCAATAATAGTTGCCTTACTGATATTTCCTAATCCCCACTTCGCAGCAGCCTCATGAATTTCATCCGGATTACCCAGAAGAATAAGGTCAGCAACTTCATCTGTCAAAATCTGATTGGCAGCTTTCAGAGTACGTTCTTCTGTACCTTCAGGAAGAACAATGCGTTGACGATCCGCTTTCGCACGTGCAACAATAGAGTTAATTAAATTGAGCATAGATATTTAATTTTATGTATAATTCCGGTAGTAGGTGTTATTCACGCCGCAAAAGTACACAATTTTGCAATATCTACATTGCAAAACGGGGCGTTTTTACGCCCCGAATATACAATTATTATAATTTAACACTAACGAATGATTTGCGGAGAGACTTCCTTAAACTGTTCCATACACATTCCGATAGAAGCACCGATATAAGTAGGATCACAAATCAAGTATTTGGCACCATCGTCCAGCACCACATAATCACCGGGAATCTCCTCCGTAAAGCGGACTGCTGAAGCAATATGATTGGGATAATCGAGTAAGATTGCATCCAGGCCTAACAAATCTTTCACTAAAGTAGAATACAAGATAGCACGATCTTCACAGTCACAAGCCGGATAAAAAAAGTTTTCGTCCAGGAAGAAAGGTTTCTCATAACCAAACTGTGCCCCATCGGTCTGATATTCAAAACCTGTCTGCACAAACTCTATAAGTATATTAGCAGCCTCTCGCTGAGATTTACCTTTGATCGCTTCTTTCAGAGGAGGATACAAAGTTGCTTTTAACTCTTCACTCATAGGAGTGTGATAATATACCGACACATCACACTGCGGATAGCTCTTATAAAATTCAATCAGGTTCTTATTAACCACCGTCTCCACTTTCACCGAACCGGATTTAGGAGATATGGCTTCTGCATATTCAATCCTATTAAACTCAGGCGCCGCATCGATAGAAAGAGAAACATAATTCTTTGCATTCGCAAAATCCTGCTTATAGGTATAAACTCCCATCGGCCCATTCTGCTTTTCCGCATCAAAGACATAATACTTGGTACCCTCCAATATTATATAAGGTATACCATATAATGCTGCGGCAGGTGCTACCATCAGTTTCAGTTTCTCGTTAATCTTGGAAAGACGTACTTTATATCCCGATTTATTCAGAATAAACATTTGCAGGAAAGCAATATCATCTTTCTGCTGTTCACCATAAAGTTGTTCGCCAAGCTTCTTAGTAAACAACAAATACCCCCAGTCACTCATCTTCTTCTCTTCACGCAGAGTCATGCAGTCCTTTATCAATTGTTCATGATCCGCTTTACAAAGCTGGCTCCACGCATCGGCAACATCTGCTTCCCGATTCCCAGCCAATGCAAGATTTTCGATTGCATCCGTTGCCACATTAAAGGAAGAACCGTAAAAATCAACAGGCGTACGACGTACAGGAGTCTCTGATTCCGGTACCACCGGAATATCTATTTTAACGGGAAGATAGGGCCGTCCCGGAATATACACTCCAGGTACAGGTTTATCCGTAATAGATGGTAAAGCGGGTTTCTTTATCTCAACCGGTTTCCCTTCAAGAGTAGGTCTTTCCATTCCCGGTATTCTTGGAGGAGCCGGTCTAATTTCAATGGGTGCTTGTGACCGTTTACCATCAAATACCGGTTGTTTGACAGGTTCAGGACGTACCGGCGCTTCTACAGCATCAAATGCCTCAAACTTAGTCCACGCTTCTCTAAGAAAAGTATCAAAGTCGGCATCCGCCTTATTTTTAAAATCATTAAACTCTTTCTGTTGCTGCTTTTGAAAACTATCAAATTCCTTTTCAAAGTCAACATCTTGCGCCATTGCCACCGGAACAGTCAATAGCCCAATCACAAAAGGAAAAATACACTTCATCTTATTCATCTGCGTATTGTTTTTAGTAACCAGCGACTCATTATTATCCTACTTAATCAACACCATCTCATAGAAAGCACAACGCTGGTTGACCGGGATTGAATAGACCCATTTCAACACATTCTGATAAGTAACCACTTCTGTAAAAGGGATATTCTCTTTAGTAGCTACCATCATAATGTTGATCTTCTCATTGTCTTTACCCGGTTGTTTTTCCATAAGATAATCCACCGCATTACTGAAAGGAATCTTATACTCCTGCCCTGCTTTGAGCAAATTATTTGCCTCGTATGTATTGGGATATAGCAATGCTCCTCCCGTACTGTCAAACCAGAAAAATTTTAGATAAGAATCCGTTCCATGCACCGTCAGCCGGCAAGTAAACGCATCCCCTTCCTTATAAAGAGTTTCCACCCCCTTCACTTCAAGTGCATAGGCATTATCAGGTTTGGCATTCTTCTGCACAGTAGCATCAATCGTCACTACTTTATAAAGGCTACGGGTATCTGTGTCCCATATCTCTTCTATCTTTTTATGGGTAACATTTATCATGCCCCCAATAGCAAGCACACTCATCTGTGAATATGCCTCATGAAACTCTTGCCCGTCATTCTGAGTTATCTGCCCGAAAACCGACCAGACGTTTTCCATCACCCCAGCTTTCTGTAAAGCAGCTTTCTTGGCTTCCATAAAAGCGCGTTCCTCAGCTTGCTTCAAAGTGATCTCTTCACTGACCTGCCAACGCCCCTGTACCCCTTTCACCTTAACAATGTCCTGGGCACAAAGGCTTCCGGCAGATATCAACAATAAAATAGCTATAACTCCGAGTAGCCTATTTATTCTCATTCAAATCTTTCCCTTTTTAATAATCGATCCTTAATATCCTAACTTATCCAGTTCTTTGGCCAGATCTTCCGACTTCTTTGCCAATTCGGCACGTACTGCACTAATCGCAGCCTTATTGGCAGATTCCAGACTATATCCAAGTGTTACCATCACCTCTACATTTTTGTTTTCAAGCGTTCTATACACTTCTACCAATGGAGTGATACGCCCCAAAGTAGCCGAAATCACACTTTTACTGGCAGCAACTACACTTGAAAGACTGGCAGCTTCTTCCTGTCCCATATCATCATTGGCCACTTTTGCCTCAATCAGCTGAGACACTTTTGTTTGAATCTGCCCCGCAAGTTCTATCTTGGCAGCATTGGTTGCCTGCAAAACAGCAGAAGACTGATTGCCACCAATAGCTCTTGAGGAAGCAACATACCAGAACGGAGTTCCGTCCGGAGTCATTTCTGCCTGCTTCTGCCATGCATTCTCTATCTGCTTATCCAATGGTAATTTTCCAATTGGAGTTTTAAACCCTTCTTTCGTTAATTTCTTAGCTTCTTTGCGTGCATCTTTAAGTGCCTTTTTTTTCAGTTCATTGTTCAAAACTTTCTCTTGTTTTGCCATTGTTTTGTAGTCTTTCTTGGTTGCCTTTTCTTGTGCAAAGCTATTTACAGATAACATCAGAGCAAAAGCCGTGAAAACGCTGATTAATAAGTTTTTCTTCATATTCGTCTTGTTTTAGTAGTTAATATTCGTTTTTAATTCGGACATTGATATTTGCAAAAATATATATATTTTCCTTTCTATTCCTTTTTTCATTGTTTTTTTTCATACAATTGAATGGTTAAAATAATTTCTTCACGGAAAACAGTGACAACTCTCCTACTTATTTCATAACTTTGCGCCGTTTTCAAATTCAATAGGTATAAAATATGATACGTCAGTGTGCCATTTTATTTGGCTGTTTGGCTTTGGGTGAATTGATTGTTTTTCTCACGGGAATTAAGTTACCGTCCAGCATCATAGGAATGTTGTTGCTCACCCTGTTTCTGAAATTGGGTTGGATTAAGTTGCATTGGGTGCAAGGTATGTCCGACTTCTTAGTTGCTAATCTGGGATTCTTCTTTATTCCACCAGGAGTTGCCCTTATGCTCTATTTTGACATCATAGAGGCACAATTCTGGCCGATAGTAGTTGCAACCCTTATCAGTACCATTCTGGTGCTTATTGTCACCGGATGGGTTCACCAATTAACACGTAGGATCAAATGAATTATTTAGAAAATGAATTCTTCCTGTTGGCTATCACCTTCGGGATTTATTTCTTTGCCAAGCTACTGCAAAAGAAAACGGGATTTCTTTTGCTAAATCCCATTTTGCTCACTATAGCCGTCCTTATCATTTTTCTGAAAATAACCCATATCAGTTATGAAACCTACAATGAAGGTGGTCATCTGATTGAGTTCTGGCTAAAACCGGCAGTAGTAGCATTGGGTGTACCTCTGTATCTGCAGCTGGAAACGATCAAAAAACAATTGTTGCCCATATTATTATCACAGTTGGCAGGCTGTTTTGTCGGAGTTGTTTCCGTTGTACTGATAGCCAAACTAATGGGAGCTTCACAAGAAGTTATTCTCTCTCTGGCTCCGAAATCCGTAACTACTCCTATTGCCATGGAAGTAACCAAAACCTTAGGAGGTATTCCTTCGCTGACTGCAGCAGTAGTAGTCTGTGTCGGATTACTGGGGGCTATACTCGGATTCAAAACAATGAAACTGATGCATGTAGGTAGTCCGATAGCCCAGGGATTATCCATGGGAACCGCTGCTCATGCGGTAGGAACCTCCACTGCGATGGATATCAGTAGTAAATATGGAGCATATGCCAGTCTGGGATTGACATTAAACGGAATATTCACTGCATTATTGACTCCAACAATTCTCCGATTATTAGGTCTTCTCTAACAAAAACGTCCTCTATTTGTTATATTAGTAAGCGAAAAGCAAAATAAATTTTATATGATAGATTTTAAGGATATCACTATCCAGGACAAGGATACCATTACATCTTACACGATGAACAGTAGTCGTCGCAATTGCGACCTTTCTTTTTCCAACCTTTGCAGTTGGAGATTTCTGTATAACACTCAGTTCGCCATCATTGACGATTTTCTGGCGTTCAAATTCTGGGTCGGAGACGAACTGGCCTATATGATGCCTGTCGGAAAAGGAAATCTGAGAAAGGTACTGGATATGCTCATCGAAGATGCAAATCAGGAAGGGCAACCATTCTGTATGCTGGGTGTATGTTCATGTATGAGGGAAGAACTTGAGGAGATCATGCCGGGACAGTTTACATTTACTGCCGACAGAGACTATGCAGATTATATCTACCTGCACACCGATCTGGCTACGCTAAAAGGAAAAAAATTCCAGTCTAAGCGAAACCATATTAATAAATTCCGCAACACATACAGTAACTATGAATATACCCCTATCACCCCTGATCGTATTCAGGAATGTTTAGATCTGGAAGCTGAATGGTGTAAGGTGAATAACTGTGACCAACAGGAAGGTACCGGTAATGAACGCCGTGCCCTTATTTATGCATTGAATCATTTCGAAGCACTGGGGTTAACGGGTGGAATACTTCACGTTGACGGCAAGATTGTTGCATTTACTTTTGGGATGCCTATCAACAAAGAGACTTTCGGTGTGCATGTAGAAAAAGCTGACACAACAATTGATGGGGCTTATGCCATGATCAACTATGAATTTGCCAATCACATCCCCGAACAATATATCTACATTAACCGTGAAGAGGATCTGGGTATTGAAGGTCTGCGAAAAGCAAAACTATCCTACCAGCCCGTTACTATCCTGGAGAAGTATATGGCATGTTTTAAAGAACATCCTTTGGAAATGATTAAATGGTAAGATAAAAATGACCAAACAACAGATAAAAGCTCTATGGAAGCTTTGTTTTGACGATAGCGATGCGTTCATCGATATGTATTTTCGCCTGCGTTATAATGACGAAGTTAATATCGCTATAGAAAGCGGTAAAGAAGTTGTCTCTGCACTTCAGATGATACCCTATCCTATGACCTTTTGTGGTGAACAAATTCAGACTTCATATATCTCCGGTGCTTGTACCCATCCCGATTTCCGGGGAAACGGAGTCATGCGTGAGTTACTTTCACAAGCATTTGCACGTATGAGGTATAATCGCGTTGTTCTTAGCACACTGATCCCCGCAGAGCCCTGGTTGTTTGATTATTATGCGCGTATGGGGTATATGCCAGTATTCCGTTATTCGGAAAAAAACATATCACAATGGAACATAAGTCCTGTGCCGGATATCTTCATAACGAAATTAGCAGATGCCAATGAAGAGGTATATCAATATCTCGACCAAAAAATGTCTGAGCGCCCTTGCTGTATTCAGCATACTTTTAGTGACTTTAAAGTAATTTTCGCAGATCTGCTTATCAGTAAAGGCACATTCTATATAGCTACCGTTCAGGAACAGATAGCAGGTATAGCCATTGTTTATCCGAATGGAAATGGATTGCAAATAAGTGAATTGCTAACAGAAAACGACGAAATTGAAAAAGCATTGCTCTATCATATCCGGCAGGAAGCAGGTACCGACGCTATTACAATTATTACTCCCCCTATGGCTACCGAAGAACAATATCCCCTCGGCATGGCACGTATCATTGATGCCAGAACAATTCTGCAACTTCATGCGGCTTTGCATCCGGAAATTGAAATGAGTATAAAGTTAACAGACGAACAATTGGTTATAAATAATGGCTACTACTACCTTTACAAAGGAAAATGTAAATTCAGTAAAGAACGGTCATTAGGTAGCCACCGGCAATTGACCATCGGGGAACTATGCGAAAAGCTCCTCTCTCCATTACAACCCTATATGAGTTTAATGCTAAATTAACAGCTATAATACAAAGCATTATCTACTAATCCTTTAGTACTCTTCTTTAGATTTAAGAGCACAAAACATCCGGATGTTATCATGCAAAACACCCGGATGTTTTGATTTACAACATGGAGATGTTTTCACCAACAACATCCGGATGTTGTTGATTCTTTCCATTTGATTTATTACAAGCAAAAATAGGGTGGTCTGATTGCATGATAAGTATTGACTTACACACTTAAAGTAGTGAACATAGTAGTGAGTATATAAAAGAGGGCATCCTGTACACCTCTCAGCTTTTGTCATTGAAATGCCAAGAAATAGTGTACAGGATGCAAGTGTGTTTCGGAAAGATTTGTATAAGATTAATTTAGAGTCCGCTAAAGTCCACACCTTCAAAGACCAGCGACGGGATACGCCAGGATGAAGACAATCGCGGATCGTTTCCTGTTTCGGACAACGACGACCAGAGAGTCAACATATTACCGGTAACATTCATTTCGGATACAGGCTGTGTCAGTTTCCCATTTTCAATAAGGAACCCTTCGATACCATACGAAAAATCTCCTGTAGAACTGTTACAGTTACCCCCATTAAAACCTGTCACAAGGATTCCATGATCCACTCCGGCTACCAGCCCGTCGAGATCCTTTAAGCCCGTTTGCATGACCAGAATAGAGGGTGAGTTAACAGTCGGAGAAACGCCCATCTTTCTGGCATTATAGGTATCTATAAAATAAGTTTTCAACACTCCATTCTCAAAAACCGGACGTCGCTCTGTTGCTACGCCTTCACTATCAAAATAGCGGGCGCCAGATGCTTGTTGCAGATGTGGTTCGTCTATTAATGTCATCTTATCGGCCAATACTTTCTCATTCAGCTTATCCAGCAGGAAAGAGTTTTTCTGCTGAAGCGAAGATCCATAAAGAGCATCCATCAAAGGACTAAGTAGCTGACTGACATTCATCGGATCTACCACCATCGTATATTTACCGGATTTCGCCTTTCTTTGCCCTACCTTACGCAATACACGCTCCAGAGCTTTCTGCCCGATGCCTGCTTTTACCAGTTTATCAAAATAGAGTGATGATTCATACCAGCCGGCAGAAGGGCGCGCTTCTCCTTCACCCTTTATTGCAACCTCGGCATAAAGAGAATACCAGCTTGATTTTGTTTCTCCTTCAAAACCATTACTGGTGATCCGGTATCCAAAATTATCTCCATCACTATAAGAAGAGCTGACAGAGATAATACGGTCATCTTTGCCCAGTGCCTCTTCGGCAACAGCTTTTGCCAATGCTACTTTATCATCGGGACGGATGGAAGAAAATTTTGCATCCAACAACTTCAAATCGGGGCTTCCTCCTTTGTAATAGCGGGAAGCATCCGGCAAAACACGCGCCTCGTCCTTTGCCAGATAACGGGTAGAATCAATACCATTCTTTATAAATGTTTCAAGTTCTTTCTTATCCAGTCGATTGGTAGAATAGGTTCCATAGCGTCCGTCTACATATAAGAAAATAGTCAAGCCATTTTCCGAAGCCTGCTGTAAACGGTCCATTTTAGCATCACGCAACTCAAAAGAGGAGTTTGACCCGGTATAAAGATTCACTTTTGCTTGCTGACAACCATTCTTCAAGGCATAATCCATTGCCCATTGTGCCAGTTTTTTATTGCTATCTGAAATCATAAGAGTTGAAAGTTGAGAGTTGAAAACCGGGAACTAAACATATATCTTTACCACATTCCGCGAAGTTTCAACTTTAATTTTTAATTTCTAATTTTTAGTTCTCACTGTTTCCTCAGTTTTCTCCTCCAACGGTCAGTTTACTAACCAACGCCGAAGGCATACCACAAGTCACCGGACAAGATTGTCCATCCTTTCCGCAAGTCCAGGTACCATTATCAATCTTATCATTATCAGCTACCATAGTAATATCTGCCAATGCTTTCGGGCCATTTCCGATGATATTGATATCTTTAATAGGTTGTGTCAATTTACCATCCTCAATCAGATAACCCGATTTCACGAAGAAAGTAAAATCACCTGCACCAATCTGTACCTGTCCGTTTGTAAACTGATCGACAAAAATACCCTGTTTTACGGAAGCTATAATATCTTCTTCTTTCATATTGCCCGGTTCCATATACGTAGCACGCATACGAGGAATCGGCATATTTCGGAAGGTTTCGCGTCGTCCGTTTCCGGTTGGGGCAATACCATAATGTTTAGCACTGATACGGTCGTGCATATAACTGGTTAAAACCCCTTCTTTAACGAGATATGTTTTCTGTCCCTCTACTCCCTCATCATCAAAGTTCACAGATCCACGGTTGAAAGGAATAGTACCATCATCTATTACAGAAATATGTTCATTGCACACTTTCTTATTCAACTGATCGGAGAAAATAGAGACATTCTTGCGATTGAAATCTGCTTCAAACGCATGTCCGATAGCCTCGTGCAACAGGATGCCGGAACCTCCCGCACCCATCACCACAGGCATCTCTCCACCTTTAGGCTTGATGGCTTTGAAAAGAATGGCTGTATTGTCCACGGCTTCACGTGCCAAAATCTCAACCAGATCATCAGACAGAAACTCAAACCCTTTACGATAGGCACGGGCAGCATAGCTATTCTCCATCTTTCCGTTTTCCTCCATAATGCAGACTGCACCAAGTGTCACCATAGGACGATAATCATAATACATCACACCTTCACTGTTACAGAAAAGAATATGCGATGTCGAATCACTCTGATTAGCCATTACTTTGGAGACTCGTTTATCCAATGCAAATATCTTGTCATTAAGCTTTTGAAGATAAGGCATCTTATCTTTCAAACTGATCTCCTCCCAGGGAGTAGTTATCGGATAGTAGTTTTTCTTCAACGTTTTTTCTGCCATACGTACAGGACCGGACTTCTTCTTGCCGGATGCAATACGCGCAGCTGTACGTGCGGCATTCAGCATATCTTCAAGCGTCACATTTTCCACATAGGCATAACCGGTCTGATCACCTGCAAGCACACGCACCCCCATACCAAAATCTATATAGGAATTACAACTATTCACCGCCCCGTCTTTCAAACTGATTACGTTGGTGAAGGTATGTTCAAAAAAGAGATCAGCATAATCTCCTCCTTTTTCAAGGGCTGCTGCCAGTACTTTCTTCATATCTTCTTCGCCCACACCAAAATGATTCATCGCCTGCGAAAGCGCCGCCTTCTGGTCGGCTCCTCCCAAAGCTCCCTTCACCGAAGGGATAGCCAACGCTGAGCCTGCAGCCAACGAACCTAATAATGCCATGCCTCCTGTTCTTATAAAATTTCGTCTGTCCATAATATATCTATTATTTTAGGATTTCTTCGTTAATAAACTTTCCAACTCTTCTGCACTCAAACGAAGGTAAAACTGCCCGCGATAAGCAACAGAAATCGATCCGGTCTCTTCGGATACGATAATAGCATGCGCATCCGATTCCTGCGATATCCCCATTGCAGCACGATGACGAAGCCCCAGTTCTTTGGGTATATCCAGATTGTGGGATACCGGCAGAATACATCCGGCAGCTTTAATGCGCTTTTTACTTATTACCATCGCACCATCATGCAGAGGACTGTTTTTGAAAAAAATATTTTCTATCAAGCGCTGATTTACATCCGCATTAATAATTTCTCCGGTACGTACTACCCCATCCAAAGGAACATTGTGTTCAATCACAATCAGGGCACCGACCTTTTGTTTACCCATACTGATACATGCCATTACCACCGGCATAATATCTTCATGTTCTAATGACTCTTTTTTATTCCCGGTAAAGAAACGTGCCAGGGCATTGACATGCTGATGCGAACCAAGCGTGAGCAGAAAACGACGTATCTCATCCTGAAAAAGTACAATCAGAGCCAGTACACCGACATTCATCAAAGTATTAAAAATAGAACCCAGAAGTTTCATTTCAAGTACCTGAGTTACTACCAGCCACATCAAGATCAGCACAAGAATACCTGTGAACACTTTGATAGAACCCGAAGCTTTCATTAATTTGTAAACATAATACAAAAGGAAAGCCACCAACAGGATGTCAATAAAATCTTTGATACCAAACTCAAAAAACATACCGGCAGCCATGGCTATTATTTGATATTCACCCATATAAACATTTACAATTTATAACTAACAATCTTATCCACCATTCTTACTGCTTCCACTGCTTCACGCACATCATGTACCCTCAGGATATTAGCTCCTTTCATTAAAGCAACCGTATCCAATACAGTCGTTCCGTTGAGAGCGTCTTGCGGCGTACCTCCAAGCAAACGATAAATCATTGATTTTCTTGAAACACCCACCAATAAAGGCAGTTCGAAAATACTGAATTCTTCAAGGTGTGCCAGCAATTCATAATTATGCTCTAACGTCTTACCAAAGCCAAAGCCGGGATCAAGAATAATGTCTTTCACACCCAAATCACGCAATTGCTGTACTTTCATGGCGAAATACATAAATACCTCCTTAAGCAAATCGTCATAATACGGTTCAGATTGCATGTTTTGAGGCGTACCTTGCATATGCATCATGATATAAGGTACTCCCAACCGGGCAACAGTTTCAAACATTTTCGGATCCATCTCTCCGGCTGCAATGTCATTGATGATAGCAACACCATATTCCTTTACACATTGTTCCGCCACATCAGCCCGAAACGTATCTACAGAAATAACAGCGTCTGGATGATTACGAACCACAATTTCCAATCCTGTCCGTAAACGACGCATTTCTTCCTCAGCAGAAATGTTCTCCGCATTAGGGCGGGAAGAGTAAGCACCAATATCAATTATAGAAGCGCCCTCGACCAATATCTGTTGTGCACGTCCGGCAATATCTGCCTCAGTTTGCATCCGGCTTCCGGCATAAAAAGAATCAGGAGTAACATTCAGAATACCCATCACTTGTGGGACAGAGAGATCGAGCAACTGCCCGTTGACATTCAAATATCTATGTACTAATGAATTCATTAATCTCATTTTTCGGTTAGATTATTGCAAATGTAGAGAAAAAAAGCAAGTAACCGCCTATTATCACAAGAAATTGTACCGGATACGGTATTCTCTTAGTGCTCATTAAGAAAGAATCTTATCAAATAAAAAGAAAGGGAAGAGATTTCCGGCTATTCTTTTCGCACGATTCAAGATTATACTCTATCTTTGCTGCTGTCTTTATAACTATAGAAAGAATATGGAACTCTCTGCTCTCTACCAGATATTTCTGGAATGTAATACAGTAACTACCGATAGCCGCAATTGCCCTAAAGGCTCTATGTTCATTGCCCTCAAAGGTGATTCATTCAATGGGAATGCTTTCGCCACACAAGCCATTAACAACGGGTGCGCATATGCAATTGTTGACGAAGCAGCTCATGTAGTGAAAGGTGACAAACGCTACATCCTTGTAGACAGTTGCATCAAAACTTTACAACTACTGGCCAACCATCATCGCAGGCAATTAGGTACCCGGATCATTGGTATTACCGGAACTAACGGGAAAACAACCACCAAAGAATTGATCTCGGCCGTGTTGTCACAATCCTATAATGTCCTTTATACGCAAGGTAATTTAAACAACCACATTGGAGTACCTATTACCCTTCTTCGCCTGAAAACAGAACATGACCTTGCGGTCATCGAAATGGGAGCCAGTCATCCGGGAGAAATTAAATTCTTAACAGAGATAGTCGAACCGGATTACGGCATCATTACTAACGTGGGTAAAGGACACCTTGAAGGTTTCGGTTCATTTGAGGGAGTTATAAAAACCAAAGGAGAACTGTATGATTTCCTGCGTAAGAAAGAAGGTTCAACCATCTTTATTCACCACGACAATCCATATCTTATGAATATTGCTTCCGGACTGAATCAAATACCTTACGGAAGTGATGAATCACTTTATGTCAATGGTCATGTGACAGGGAACTCACCTTACCTCACTTTTGAATGGAAAGCAGGAAAAAACGGCGAAAATTACGAAGTAGAAACCCGGCTAATAGGAGAATATAATTTCCCTAATGCTTTGGCTGCTGCTACTATCGGACGCTTCTTTGAAGTTGAACCACAAAAAATAAATAAAGCACTCACTGAATATGCTCCGCAGAACAATCGTTCGCAACTGAAAAAAACAGCCGAGAACACGCTGATTATCGATGCTTATAATGCCAATCCTACAAGTATGATGGCAGCACTGGAGAACTTTAATAAAATGACAGTTGCGCATAAGATGCTAATATTAGGAGATATGCGCGAACTGGGAACTGAAAGTGCAGCTGAGCACCAAAAGATAGTAGACTTCATTAAAGCATGCGAGTTTGAGAAAGTCATATTTGTTGGCAGTTTGTTTGCTGCAACAGAACATTCATACCAAACATATCCCAATGCCCAGGAACTCATACAGGCATTACAGACCGATAAGCCTAAAGATTATACCATCTTAATAAAGGGCTCTAACGGAATAAAACTTAGTTCAGTAGTAGATTATTTATAATCTGCTACTGTTTCCCTTTTATTGTTTGTTTCAGCATCCGGGGGCGTACCCAATAGTAACCGATAAGACTGGCAAAGATTGCCCCCAAAGAATTGGCTGTAAAGTCTAACCAATCTCCTCCACGGTACGTTGTGCAATACTCTTGCAACAACTCTACACAACCGCTAAACAATACCGGGCAAATAAAAGCACCGACCCATGCATGCCACATTGGAGAATCTCCCTTTCTGTGAGTACGCAAAAACTCCAGCCACAACATGCCAGACATACCGAAATACATACAAAAATGAACAATTTTATCTATATTGGGTATTTTACTTAACTCTGTTGAAGGTGGTCTGAAAAACGACAGATAGATAACCACCAGAATAATTAACAGAGAAACCGGGTATTTCTTAATATAATAAAGCATATCTAAATAAATTACAGATGTTGGGCAAATATAAGGAACATTTCTTATATTTGCATGTTTAAGTAAGATAAATATATCGAATTGTAAGATAAATAAAGCTTTTATGACTAAAAATGACAGAGCGAACTTTGGCAGTAAGTTGGGGGTAATACTTGCCTCTGCAGGATCAGCCGTAGGACTGGGTAATATATGGAGATTTCCATACGAAACCGGTAATCATGGTGGTGCCGCTTTTATCATTATTTATTTGGGCTGTATTTTTCTTCTGGGACTTCCGATCATGGTATCCGAATTTCTTATTGGACGCCATTCTCGCGCAAACACCGCCAGAGCCTATCAAAAGTTAGCTCCCGGTACGCATTGGCGTTGGGTAGGACGTATGGGAGTACTTGCCGGCTTTCTTATTCTCAGTTATTATTCGGTAGTGGCCGGATGGACGCTCGAATACATTTTCGAAGCATTAACCAACGGTTTTTCAGGTAAAACCCCGGACGAATTTATTTCTTCATTCCAGACTTTCTCAAGCAATCCTTGGCGACCGGCCATTTGGCTGATCCTATTTCTGCTTGGTACTCATTTTATTATTGTGAAAGGTGTAGAAAAGGGTATAGAGAAATCCTCTAAGATAATGATGCCTATGTTGTTTATTATCATCCTCATATTAGTAGTATGTTCTGTATCTTTGCCAGGAGCAAGCAAAGGTATCGAGTTTCTGCTTAAACCAGATTTCAGCAAGGTAGACGGAAATGTATTCCTAAGTGCAATGGGACAAGCATTTTTCTCACTTAGCCTTGGAATGGGATGTCTTTGTACCTATGCTTCTTATTTTAGCAAAAAGACCAATTTAACAAAAACGGCCTTCAGCGTAGGGGTTATTGATACAATTGTAGCCGTACTCGCAGGTTTCATCATCTTCCCGGCTGCCTTCTCTGTGGGTATTCAGCCGGATGCAGGTCCAAGCCTCATCTTTATCACCCTGCCTAATGTGTTCCAGCAGGCATTCAGTGGTGTACCGTTATTGGCATATATATTCTCCGTAATGTTTTATGTACTGCTGGCAGTAGCTGCACTTACTTCCACCATCTCTTTACATGAAGTTGTAACAGCTTACTTACACGAAGAGTTCAAATTTACCCGGCGCCGGGCAGCACTATTAGTAACAGGAGGTTGTATTTTCCTCGGCATACTTTGTTCTCTGTCACTTGGAGTAACCAAAGATATCACTGTCTTCGGATTAGGAATGTTCGACCTGTTTGATTTTGTAACTGCAAAAATCATGCTACCATTAGGTGGATTGTGTATTTCAATATTTACCGGATGGTATCTGAACAAGAAAATTGTCTGGAGTGAGATTACAAACGACGGAACATTGAAAGTCCCGGTTTATAAGCTTATTATCTTTATTTTGAAGTATATAGCACCTATTGCAATTTCCTGCATCTTTATCAACGAGTTAGGGCTGCTTAAGTAATATGTGGAAAGATTTTTTCTACTTTTCACGTACAGAACGGCAAGGTATCATAATTCTTGCCGTTTTGATTATTCTGGTCGGTATAGCTTCATGGTTTATACCGCCAAGAGAAGTAGCAAAAATTGAAGATAACCAAAAATTCGAAGAAGAGTATGCCATTTTTATGGCATCGCTAAAAGAAAGAGAACAGGAAAAAAAAGTAAATTCTAAAAAATACCAGCATGAAAAACGAGAAGTAATACTCGCTTCTTTCGATCCTAATACGGCAGACTCTATTACTTTTCTTAATCTGGGACTTCCGCCATGGATGGCAAAGAATATTCTGAAATACCGTGCCAAAGGAGGACGCTTTCGCAAACAGAGTGACTTCCAAAAAGTATATGGATTGACAGAAAAACAATACACAACTCTCGAATCTTATATATCCATAGCAGATATACCGAAAGAACAGGATACAATTCGACTGTTTAGTCAACAGGAACCACGGGATACTCTGAAATATTACAAATATCCGAGTGGAACAATCATCAACCTAAACCAGGCTGATACTACCGAATTAAAGAAAATTCCCGGTATAGGTAGCGCCATCGCCCGTATGATTGTAGGATATCGGAAAAAACTGGGAGGGTTCTACCAAATAGAGCAGTTACAAGAGATTCATCTGGACACGGAAAAACTACATGGATGGTTGTTTGTAAACAAGAATGAGACCCAACGGATAAACTTAAATAAAGCAGGGATTGAAAGGCTTAGAGCACATCCCTACATCAATTTTTATCAGGCAAAGGTTATCGTTGAGTATCGCAAGAAAAAAGGAGAAATAGAGAGTCTGAGTCAATTAAAGCTCTATGATGAATTCTCTGAAAAAGATTTTGAACGAATATCACCTTATGTTAGCTTTCATTAAAATAAACACATAGCGGAATTGCAAATTTGAGCAATACGTAGCGAATTAGTTGAAATAGCATTCGTTACGCATTGTTTTTCTATTGGGCAGAGCCAACGAAATGCCATCCCGAAGCCAAACGGTGCAGGAGTTTAGTTACCACCTCATTACTCCCGTAGCAGGTGCAGATTTCTTGCTAAAAAATTCTGTTTCTGCGGCTTGCTGTGATTTGCACAGCTGTCGGTAACTCACTATAAACTATTTTTGTAACCCCAAAAAGAAGTGAGTTATGCGATAAATAGGAAGTGAGAGCTATTTATTGTTAGCTAATCAGTTTGTTTAATGGAGCGTATAAGTATAAAAAGCAAAACAATACCTATGTTATTTTAGATATGAAAACGTTTGCAGATTTTGGGAACGTTCCCGCAATCGTTCCCAATAAACTATGATTTCATTTCCTTTAAATCATAGTTTCAACTTTCTTTCTTTGTGCCTCAAAAGAATGTCAATTAAAAATTTAAATATCATGAAAACAAGAAGAAACTATGTAGTGGGAATTGGTGAAGCATTATGGGATGTACTTCCTGAAGGAAAGAAGTTAGGCGGTGCACCGGCAAATTTTGCTTATCATGTATCAGAGTTCGGGTTACAAAGCCAAGTGGTAAGTGCTATCGGTGACGACAAGTTGGGAAACGAGATTATGGAAAACTTTCAGAACAAGGACTTGCACACCCTGATAGAGAAAGTGGCCTATCCTACCGGCACGGTACAAGTACAATTGGATGATGAAGGAATACCTTGTTATGACATTAAAGAAAATGTGGCATGGGACAATATCCCTTTCACTGACAGTTTGAAACAACTTGCCCAAAAAACATGTGCCGTCTGTTACGGCTCACTGGCCCAACGCAATGTGGTATCCCGCGAAACCATCAATGCTTTTTTGGATGCCATACCCGACGGCAGGGGACAATACAAGATATTCGACATAAACCTGCGGCAAGGTTTCTATACCAGAGAAATCATCTGCAATTCCATGCAGCGTTGCAATATCCTAAAAATAAACGACGAAGAGTTGGTGACCATCAGCCGGATGTTCGGCTATCCGGGAATTGACTTGCAGGATAAATGCTGGATTCTGCTTGCAAAATATAAGTTGGAGATGCTTATCCTTACTTGTGGCGTGAACGGGAGTTATGTATTTACTCCGGGAAATGTGTCATTTGTTGAAACGCCTAAAGTAGAAGTGGCTGATACAGTAGGAGCGGGAGACTCATTCACCGCCGCATTTCTCTCTGCCATATTGAAAGGAAAAACGGTGAGGGAAGCGCATCAACTGGCCGTGAACGTTTCTGCATACGTATGCACACAGAACGGAGCCATGCCGGAACTACCGGAAAACCTGAAAAACAGAGTTCTGTAACACGCCGACTTTTATCTCTAATACTCATGAAATACCAAAATACGAAAGCGAAAAACTTGCATTATTGTTTTTATCTGCTTCTTTTTACTGCTATATGTGGAAGCGCAAAGGCACAACTGCATTTAAAGGCAAACCTGCAAAACATGCACTTGTGGCGTGGCATGGAAGTGACGGACGGAATGGTGTTTACCACGGATTTGTCCGTATCAGGCCACGACAACCGTTTCCGTGCCGGTGTTTGGGGAGGCATCAATGCAAATGGGAGCTATAAAGAGTTCAACAATTATCTGTCCTATACCTGCCACCGATTCTGTGTGGCGGTATGGGATACTTACAATTTTTCCCCGGAAGCAGATTACAACAACAAAGAATTCTTCAATTATAAAGCAAAGGAAACCGGACGTTTCATTGACGCTACCCTTTCTTATACGGTCAGCAAAAAATGCCCCTTGTACATAAGCTGGTCCACCATCCTGTATGGCAGAGATCGGGACGGTTTGAACGTCCGGAACAGATACTCGACTTTTGTTTATACGGAATACCCGGTATTCCGCAACGGGTTATGGGAAGTGAAGCCCGGCATCGGAGGTGCATTTGCTTTTGCTCCGGATAAAGATGCCAATGGCATATCCTCCTCTACCAACTTCTATGGAGATACGGCAGGCATTGTCCATGTAAGCATCACTACTACCTACCACCTCTCCGCATTCGAACGGGATTTTCCCATTACGGTACTGGCCTTGTGGAATCCACAAAGTAATAAGGGATATTTGCAAATAGGCATTCAGTTATTCTCATTCTGATAAATTGCCATTTGTGGTAGATGCACGCAGCTTTATTTCAGCATTAAGCACGACAGAACGGTTAGGGGATACGGGATTTTTAATCTTTTCCAGAATCAGTTCGGCGGCATTCCGCCCCATTTGGAATAAAGGCGGTTCCACAGTGGTAAGTTCCGGATAAACAATCGTGGAAAGTTCTGTCCCGGAAAAGCTGGCTATGGCTACTTCTTCCGGGATTTCTCGACCTAACTCTCTTAATTTGTTCATGGCTCCGATGGCCAACGTATCCGTAAAGGCAAAGACCGCATCGAAGGGTATGTTCCTTTCCTGCAGTTTCACCGCCACGTCTCTGCCATCCTCAAAAGTCAATCCGGCTTTAAACAGCATTTTTTCATCAAAAGGGATACGGAACTTTTCCAAGGCGTCTTTGTATCCTCTGGCACGTTCAATGGAATTGTACACATCGTCCGGTCCTTGTATATGGACGATATGCTTGCGCCCGCTCCGGATAAGCCCTTCCACCAGAAAGAAAGACTTCATATAATCATCCACTATCACTTGCGGTACATCAAGACCATGGGGGATACGGTCATAAAAGACCATCGGCATTTCAGCCTTTTGCAGACGGAGATATTCCTCCCTGTTCTTCTTATAGCTGCAAAGGCTGATGATGATGCCGTCTACCATAAAACGCTCCATCAATTGCAGATTCTCCTTCTCTTTCTCCGGATCTTCACCCGATTCGGCAATAATCACCTTTATGCCATTTGCATAGAGAACATCTTGGATTCCGTTTACCACCCGTGAAGCAAACGGGGTAACCATTTCCGGCACTATCACACCCACTGTATTGGTATGACCGTACTTTAAATTAGTTGCCACCGGATTTGGCTTATAGCCCAACCTCTTTGCCGTTTCCAAGACCTTCTCTTTAGTCTCCTTACGGATATTCTTGTCATCAACCAATGCACGAGATACAGTGGAAACGGATATGGACAAATACCGGGCTATGTCTTTGATGGTCACATGTTTCATGGTCATTGTATTTAAGTCAGGACAAAAATATCTATTTCTGCCGACAATTCCTAATCTTTGAGAACGTTTGCAGATTTTGGGAACGTTCCCGCAATCGTTTGCAGGTAAAAGAGCCTAAAAAGCCTATTTTTCTTAGATTCAGCTATCTATCTTTGTCATATCGAAAAACAAAAAAGTAGAACTTAAAAAATAAATGAATCATGAAGACACAAGTTATTTCTTACAATTACAATCGTGAACAGGTGAAACCGGGTATTCTGCACATCGGTGTTGGCAATTTTCACCGGGCACACGAAGAGTATTATACCAATTTATTGTTAGCTGATGCTACCCAGCAAACATGGGGTATCTGCGGTGCTATGTTGCTGCCAGGCGACGAGCATCTTTATAAAGCATTGAAAAAACAGAAGAACGAATACACGCTCACCGTTTGCGGACGCGACGGAAAGGATGAAACCTACCGTATCGGTTCATTGGTGGAACTCATCTGGGGCATCGAAAATCCGAAAGCCGTCATTGCCAAAATTGCGGACAAGGACATTCGCATCATCACACTGACCATTACCGAAGGTGGCTACAACATCGAGAAAGCCACCGGAGAATTCATATTGGAAGATGAAAACGTAAAGTATGATTTGCGAAATCCGCAAACACCTAAAACGGTTTTCGGATTCGTCGCTGAAGGACTGCGGAAAAGAAAGGTAGCCGGGAACGGTCCTGTGACCATTCTGTCCTGCGACAATCTGCAACACAACGGCAACACAGCCCGCAAAGCTTTCAGCACATTCTTTCAGGCTCAAGATGCGGAACTGGCAGCATGGGCAGCAGAAAACGTCACGTTCCCGAACAGTATGGTGGATCGCATCACACCGGCAACCCGCCCCGACGATATTGTCCGGTTGAACGCAAAGAACGGAACCTGTGACGAAGCTCCGGTCTATTGCGAGGATTTCATACAGTGGGTGATAGAAGACAATTTCATAGCCGGACGTCCTGCATGGGAAAAGGTCGGAGCCGAGTTCACCGACGATGTGACCGCTTATGAAAATATGAAGCTCAGCCTGCTGAACGCATCGCACACACTGCTTTCATATCCTTCTTTCCTTAGCGGTTATCGAAAGGTGGATGACGCCATGCACGACGAGCGCATAGCAAAGTTTATACGTATCTTTATGGATGTGGATATTACCCCCTACGTGCCGGCTCCCGGAAACACCGATTTGGAACTGTACAAGCAGACGCTGATAGAGCGTTTCGGAAACCGTTCCGTAAGCGACCAGATTGCCCGCCTCTGCTTCGACGGCATATCCAAGTTCCCGGTATATGTGATGCCGAACCTCATCAAGATGATTCGCGACCATAACGACCTTACACGCGTGGCTTATCTGGTAGCAGCCTATCGCCATTATCTGAAATACAAGACAGACGACAAGGGAGCTTCGTTCGAAATAGCTGAACCGTGGATGACTGCGGAAGACAAAACACTGATTGGTAGTGACAATCCGATGGACTTCCTTGCGCTCTCGGCTTTCCGCAGTACGGACTTGAAAGTTGCCGACGCCTTTGTAACCTTGTATCTGGACATGGTAAATTCCATCAAGGAGAAAGGAGCAATGTCTGTACTTGAAAGTATCCTATAACAAGTTATTACCCCTTTTACCCTTACATCATGAATACACAAAAAAGTAATAGTCTAGGACCGTTCGCAATCCTGACTTTCATTTATTTCATTGTCGGTTTCCTGACAACTGTCAACGGGCAGTTCCAAGGACCACTGAAAATAGCATTCCTCTCGCACGCCGACGAGTTGAAAAATACGCTGACCACGCTTATATCCTTCTTTTTCTTTTTCGGTTATCTGCTGAACAGCTCGTTGGGAGGGAAATGGATTAATGCGCACGGTTACAAGAAGACCTTGTTGCGCGCATTGGGCGTCATGGTGGCCGGCCTGCTGATGTACTCTCTTTCTTCTTGGTTTGTGGTACATTACGGAGATATGCACTTGCAGATTATGGAAGACAAGGTTCCTTACGGTTACTTCATTTTCTTATTGGGCTCTTATCTGATGGGAACCTCCGCTGCCTTGCTGCAAGTGGTGATAAATCCATACATAGCCGCTTACAACCTGCCGAACACGCAACCCGTACAACGTATGAACATTGTGTGCGCCATCAATTCGTTCGGCACCACTATTGCCCCCTTCTTTGTAACGGGGATAATCTTTGCCGGTGTGGCACTTGACAGTGTCACGGCTGACCAGTTGATGATTCCTTTTCTGATGATTGCCTTGTGCATCGTCATTACAACGGTAATCACCTCCCGTCTGAATCTTCCCGACGTTCAGGGAACCAGAGCCGATACCGGAGAAAAGCTGAAGCGAAGTATCTGGTCTTTCCGGCATCTGACACTCGGAGTGGTTGCCATATTCTTCTACGTGGGAACGGAAGTGGCGGTCGGCGTCAACGTCAATCTTCATGCCATGGAACTGATTGAATCTGACCATGGACTTTCTTTCTTCGGAAAAGAACGCCTGATGCTTTGGGGACTGGACCTGGGTATTCCGGCTTTGCTGGCAACACTCTATTGGGGAGGTTTGATGGTGGGCAGGCTTGTCTTCAGTTTCTTTAATAACATCCAGCCCCGCTTCCTGCTCACAGTAACCACTCTGATTGCAACACTGTTGATATTAACAGCCATTCTTACCAACAACTTATGGGTACTGGTATCGGTAGGTTTGTGTCACTCAGTCATGTGGAGTTGTATTTTCACATTGGCTATCAAAGGATTGAAAAAATACACATCCAGAGCTTCGGGTGTGTTTATGATGGGAGTATTCGGCGGTGCAGTCTTTCCGGTGTTGCAAGGCATGCTTGCTGATGCATGGGGAAGCTGGCAATGGACCTGGTTGATTGCGTTGGTTTGCGAACTGGTAATGCTCTATTATGCCCTGTTCGGTTCCCGCATCAAAGATAATGAATGTATGTAAATGAAATTTAATTATTAAAAATAAGATATTATGGACGTAAAAAATTTCTGTACGGGCATCCAACATATAGGGATTCCGACAAACGACATGGAGGGAACAATCCGTTTCTATGAACAACTGGGCTTCGAGGTCGCCCTCAGGACGAATAACAACGGAGAAACCGTCGCATTCCTGCAAATGCAGAATCTGATTATCGAAACTTATGAAAACAGATCTGCCGTCATGCAAGCAGGAGCTATTGACCATATTGCACTGGACGTAAAGAATATAGATACCTTATTTGAATTGGTAAAGACGAAACAATTCCGGATGTTGGATGAACAGGTAAACAGTCTTCCGTTCTGGAAAAATGGAGTCAAGTTCTTTACGATAGTGGGACCCAACAAAGAAAAAATTGAATTCTGCGAAAAAATCTAAATTCTTAACAGACTAAAACCGTTGTCGAACAAGTAAAAAATTTGAGACAGATAATATTATATTTTGCTAATACAAATAGCAGTTATTCATCTCATTTACTAATAATATATTGATTTATTTTGTCGTACTGCGTCTTTGTACCATTTTCTCTCATGTTACTATGGGAGAAAACGGTACAAATAGACAATCATGATATTATATCTATCTTATTCCTCTTTTGTAGATAACACCCCATTATCCACAGGATAATCACAACCTCGCAATACATTATACACATAATACAAAAGACGGTAGTCCTGCACTTTTAAATTAGGATTATGGAGACGACTTCTCATGGGTCAAGAGATAGCATAGCAATGCAAAATGCAGAAATTCGCACGGTTGCTAAATTGTTACCTCTATTTCTCAAATACTCCACTAAAAGTTTATTCTTCAATCGGTTAAGTCAAACCGATGAAAATCTAAAATAAAAAAGATGCATCCTTATCACACTAGATAAGAATGCATCACACACAAACAAAACAAACACTCTACCTACCATCTTCACAGACTTCTGTAGAGAAGCGATATAAAGATACGGCTAATTGATTAAAATTAATAGCCAATCAGCCATATGGTATCATTTTTTAGACTTTCCTCCTCCCTATTAACACTTATTAATTATACCGTCTATCATATGAACAGTGCGATCTGTAATCTGAGCTAACCCCTCATCGTGTGTTACAATCACAAATGTCTGCCCCAGACGATCACGAAGTTCAAAGAACAATTGGTGTAGTTCTTCCTTATTATGCGTATCCAAACTACCGGAAGGCTCGTCAGCTAATATTACTGCCGGATTATTAATAAGGGCACGAGCTACAGCAACCCGTTGTTTTTCTCCACCGGAGAGCTCATTCGGTTTATGCGAAGCACGCTCTGCCAATCCCATAAAATTTAGTATCTCTAATGCATGCTCTGTAGCTTCTTTCGAAGATACCCCGGCTATCAATGCGGGAATCATAATATTTTCTAATGCTGTAAACTCAGGAAGCAACTGATGAAATTGAAAAACAAAACCAATATGCTTATTACGAAAAGCGGAAAGCTCTTTTTCTTTCATTTTACTGACGTTTGTACCATCGATATAGATATGACCGGCATCCGGTTCATCAAGTGTACCCATAATCTGCAACAGAGTTGTTTTACCGGCACCACTGGGTCCGACAATGCTCACAACTTCTCCTTTATTTATTTCCAGATCAATACCCTTGAGAACCTGTAAAGAACCGAAACTTTTAGTAATTCCTTCTAATTTTATCATATAATAATGCGCTAATGTACTGATATGCCAATGTGCCAATTGGTATGTGCTATAGTGCAGTCAATTGGCACATTGGTATATCAGCACATTGAATAATTATTCATAATCGTTTTATTACATACTCTGCCAGATAGCAACCAAAGACAGCAGGCATATAACTCACCGTACCACAAGTTGACTTCTTATTCATTTCATCATCAGTCAACAACACAGCGTTAGTATCTGCTTGTTCCGTACTAAATACTACCGGCACTTTTCGTTTAACTCCCATCTTCTGCAAACGCTTCCGGACAGCTTTACTCAATCCGCAATGATAGGTATCCCAAAGGTCGGCAAAACGGACTTGGGTTATATCACTTTTTGCACCGGCTCCCATACTGGATACAATCTTAATACGACGTTGCAAAGCATGATAAATGAGATAACATTTAGGGCTTAACGTATCTATGGCATCAACAATAAAATCATATCGGGCAGCATCCAGCAGTTCCGGAATATTTTCGTCTTTCAGAAAAACAGGCAACACTTTTAACTCCAGTTCCGGATTAATATCTTTGAACCTTGCTTCCAATATATTGGCTTTGGGTATTCCCAGGGTAGAATGTAAAGCCGGTAACTGACGATTTAGATTGGTAGGCTGAACCGTATCAGCATCTACAATCGTCATTCGCCCCACTCCGGCACGGCAAATCATCTCTGCTGCATAAGCACCTACTCCACCCAAACCAACTACAAGTACATGGGCATTACGCAACCGCTCCGTCTTCTCTTCACCTAACAAGAGTGCTGTTCTTTGCTTCCAGTTTTCCATCAACTTTTCTTAAACCATTTATAAAACCACTTACCTACCTTTTCATAATGCTGCGACTCATTACTACCACGTGGATTTGAGAAAGAAATAGCTTCCTGAGGTTCTCCCAACTGATCCGGATATAAAATAATAAGGCTATTATTTGAGAAATATTTCCCGAGTTGAGCCGGCAACTTTTCAAAAGCCGGATCATAAGAGATAGATCCTCGACGAGCACTGACTATAACCAGTAAATGATCATAATTTACTTGACCGGTAAGCAATAGCAAGTCTCCCCAATCGTCCAGACGGGAGAAATCTGTCATGGTCAATCCATATTTCTTTTTTACCAATTGCTGTAAGTATCCCAACGTCTGCTCATTCGCAAAGAAGTGCGCACGACATCCCAAAATGTTTGCCATACGACAAAAATGCTCCACCCATTTCTGAAATCCGGCTTCATACTCCGCCTTCGGAGGGACAGCGATAATAATACGCCGAAGCGTATTAACCGGCATTAGGAACTTGGCTATCATTACTTCCCTATGTAACCCTTTCAACAAACTATCTGCCAGATTACCAAAGAAAGAGTCTACAATATTGACCTTACGATGCAATCCGATTACCACATCCGTCACTTCATATTCTTTTGCTGTGTGAATAATCCCGGAGGCAATATTAAGATCATACCGGCTCACCTGTGACAAAGGTACATCCGCTGATGCAGCTATCATAGCAGCACGTTCCAGGTTTCTTTTACCACACAACTCCAAACGGTCTGAACTACTGTTATCATTAATAACATTCAACGCCAGCAAATTATTTTTTTGTTTAGAATCCCGGATCAGCAAAGACAAGTTTATCAAATCATCAATAGTATCCGGATTTGCCACCGGAATCAGAATCTTCTCAGGGGTCTCCTTTTTACTATTTTCCGTATCCAGCTGTGCTTCATGCATAGCGAGCTTACGGGCCGCCCGTTCAGTAGCAAACGAGCTGATGATGCAAGTGAACAGAATTAATACAATAGTACCATTCAGCACATCCTCATTCAGTAATCGCTCGCCACTGGGCAAAATAATATTATAGCCCACAAGCACTGCTGCCAGCGTAGCTGCCGCCTGTGCATTACTAAGACCAAACATCAACTCTCTCTCGATAGCTTTCATCTTATAGATTTTCTGAGTAAGCCACGAAGCAATCCATTTACTCGCCAATGCAACAGTAGTCATTACTACTGCCACTTTTAAAGCGTCACCATGTCCAAAGAGAATTTTAATATCAATCAACATTCCCACTCCAATCAGGAAGTATGGAATAAACAAAGCATTACCCACAAACTCCAAATGATTCATTAACGGAGAAACATGAGGAATAAGACGGTTTAACACCAATCCAGCAAGAAATGCTCCTAAAATACCTTCCATTCCTACAAACTCCATCAATCCGGCTCCCAGGAAAACCATAGCAAGAACAAAGATAAACTGCATCACATTGTCGTCGTACTTTCGAAAGAACCAACGCCCGATACGAGGAAAAAAGAAGATAATAAGAAACCCCAGGAAAATAACTTTAACTACCAGCCACAACCAGAACATCTCCGAAGACTCACCTTTAAACAATCCACCAATAACCGCCAGCACCAACAAAGTCAATGTATCGGTAACAGCTGTTCCCCCAACGGCAATACTTACACTTCGATGGCGGGATACTCCATAACGAATCACAATAGGATAAGCTACAAGCGTATGGGAAGCATACATACTGGCAAGTAACACAGAGGTAATGAACCCATATTTCAATACCGTCATATTAGTAATAAACCCCAGCGCCATAGGAATGACAAATGCCAACAGACCTAATACCACAGCCTTACCACGGTTCTGTTTAAAATCTCCCATGTTCATTTCCAGTCCGGCCAGAAACATTATATAATAGAGACCTACTTTTCCGAAAAGTTCAAAACTACTATCGCGTGCCAGAATATTGAATCCATGTTCACCAATCACCACACCAGCCAGAATCATTCCGATTATATGTGGAATACGAAGCCGGCCCAACACCATAGGAGCAAACAATATGATAAGAAGTACAAGGAGAAATATCCATGTAGGATCTGTTATAGGTAGGTTTAAATTAAAATCAGGCCACTGCATATATCTAAGTTTTACGTTTTCTCTGCAAAATAACAAAAAAGTTATCAATTATATGCCAGAATGTTATAATTTTGCAGTCAATTATTTGCTATTCGGAAGAATAGTAAGCGAAATACAATATTCAATTAAAACAAAAGAAAAAGATGAAAGTAGCTATTGTTGGCGTAAGCGGAGCCGTAGGACAAGAGTTCCTGCGCGTGCTTGATGAGAGAAATTTTCCGTTGGATGAGTTGGTTTTGTTCGGTTCTAAACGTAGTGCCGGCAGCAAATACACCTTCCGCGGTAAACAGATCGAGGTCAAACTCTTACAACACAACGATGACTTTAAAGGGGTAGATATCGCTTTCACATCGGCTGGCGCAGGTACATCCAAAGAATTTGCAGAAACTATTACTAAATATGGTGCTGTAATGATTGACAATTCCAGTGCCTTCCGTATGGACAATGATGTGCCTTTGGTAGTTCCTGAAGTAAACGGAGCTGATGCCAAAGAACGTCCACGGGGCATTATAGCTAATCCTAACTGTACAACGATCCAGATGGTAGTTGCACTGAAAGCCATCGAACAGCTTTCACATATAAAAACCGTGCATGTATCTACTTATCAGGCAGCCAGTGGAGCCGGTGCAGCAGCCATGGACGAACTTTATGAACAATACCGTCAGATTCTTGCAAATGAACCTGTCACTGTAGAAAAGTTTGCTTATCAACTGGCGTTTAATCTAATTCCTCAGGTTGACGTATTTACTGAGAATGGATATACAAAAGAAGAGATGAAGATGTATAATGAAACACGTAAAATCATGCACTCGGACATAAAAGTTAGCGCCACTTGTGTACGTGTTCCGGCATTGAGAGCTCACTCTGAAAGTATCTGGATAGAAACAGAACGTCCTGTATCTATAGAAGAAGCACGCGAGGCTTTTGCTAAAGGTGAAGGTCTTGTACTTCAGGACAATCCAGCAGAAAAGGAATATCCGATGCCGCTATTCCTTGCCGGCAAAGACCCTGTGTATGTAGGCCGTATCCGTAAGGATTTAACCAATGATTGCGGACTGACATTCTGGATTGTAGGGGATCAGATTAAAAAAGGTGCGGCACTGAATGCTGTACAAATTGCAGAATATCTGATCAAAGAGAAAAATATTGGATAATTAAATAAAAACATAAAGAAAAGCCGTCTGAGAAGTAATTTTCAGGCGGCTTCTTTTTTAATATATAAACAACACAAAATGGATATGAACATCGAGTTATTGTCGCTATCCCTACTTAATATAAAAAGAATTCACCACAGAAGAATGCGGAAAAACACCTATCTCCCCTGTGGTGAATCTCACCTATTATTGAAACACTTATTTCTTAATGACCTTAACAACCTTTTGGTTGTTTAACTTTACAAAATAAAGCCCTTTGACAAAACGTGAAAAATCAATAGTTGTTGTATTTGCATTTACGTTCACTTGCTTATCAACCATTGTTCCGGACGCATTGTATACGGTGATCATATCAATTACTTCCAAAGACTCAATAGTAGCCACATCATCAACCGGATTAGGATAGATTCTTGTTATTCCGGCTTCTGCCTTCTGTACACCAACATCATCTTTTTTCTTCAATGTCATAGTTTTCTTTGCAGGTGTGACACAACTATTATTATCGGTAGGCATTGCCCATGCACTTACAATCTTACCAGACATTGAAACAGCATATAAGTTGCCTGCGTAATCAAATTCAAAATCATCATAAGTAGCATCAGTCACACTACCAAGCATATTCCGGAACTTTTCAGACACAACAGGAATACCGTCTTTATTCATCTTATACCGGAATATGGAGACTCCGCCATTGTTACTCAAAGCAACGATCCCTTCTTTTTCATTAACAGCCAACGCTCCATTCTGTGAAGAGGTTTCTACAAGGTTGGGTTCAGCAGTGTTAAATACAGCATCATTCAGTTTATCGCTAAAGTAGAACATACATGGATTAGCGGTACTATTGCCACCGGCACCGCGATATTGACCAGCCCAATAACCGGTTGATACAGGAACGATACTACTATTATCATTCCCGATATAACTACTTGCAGCCTTTGAGTAACTGGGAGCAGTTGTCCAGACATCCGCCTCTCCAATATTATACACATTGATAAATTTCTTCCAACTTGCACCTGAAGCAGTCTTATCCACAGTATACAATTGGGTAGCCTCACCAGTTCCACGCACACCTATAGCAGTCATTTGTCCACCTACATATACGCCGCCGACACTTAAGCTTCCTGCTTCATTGGTAGCCCCTTTGAATACAGGCGATATAGTAAACGTTTCCGGGTTCATTAAGTACACACCTGCATTAGAAGAGCTCGCATCACATAAGAACACGCGTCCGTCAGCGGCAACTGCCACTTTACGAGGACCTTCACCTACAACACCTGTCCATTGTACATCACCCGCATAGGCTTTATCTCCCTGACCGGTTATATCCAATGCATCGGGGTCCATTACATAAACGCCCGCAGCAGTTGTTCTTCCGGAGGCTTCTCCAGTAGCCGTATTAGTAACATATACCCGACCGAAATAGGGGCTTTCAGGAGATTTATCAATACTCACACCTTTAGGAGCAAAAAAATGATAGTTCTTACTGTCATCTGATAATTTCACAAAGCGGGTCACATTACCTGCCGTTGCCCGAAGTTCCCAGGTACATTCTACATCAGGGATATCAGCAAAAGCAACACTTACTTTGTTACTAACTTTATCAAACGCACCCAGTGAAATTGTCTTCACGACAACACCCGATGCAACATCTATCAATATGAGATCTACCGATTCAGCTTTTTCATTCAGATCAAAACTGATATCATAACCATCGTTTGTACGAACCGATTTAAGATTATAGGCAAAAATACGAGCCGGAGAAGCGTCTTGCTCTACCCCTTTTGTAGTATAGCTGACAGCCTGAAGTCCAACCAACAAGCGTTGTACTATATCTGCATTATCAACTACTCCCGCACTCGCCATATAAGTAATGGCGTCATTAGTGATGACAGCTTCTGTCTCTCCAACATTCACCGCTTTATCCAGCCCATCAGTCACATCATACAAGTATGACTTATAAGAATACTTCTCCTCTTTCTTCTCACATACCGGAACACTCATATAAATTTTATTGGCATAACGGAAATAATTGGCACCGGTAGACTCTACAGGAATATCACCTGTAAAATTAGCTACTTCAACACCATCATTTGAATCCCATGAAATCCGGAATTCACGTGGTGCTATAGAATTGCCGTCAACGATAAGGCGATCAATACCTAATGGAGAAAGGGTCATTTGCACATCTGCTCCTAACTCCTTTTCCGTATATTCGGTATCATTGTATTGAGTCCCTATTACCTGACCATCTTTCACTTGCCAACACAAATAACGTAAACCATATGTAGTATTCCACCCGTTACCGGCATGTGAATCGAAATAGAATTTAAAGTTATCCAGCGTACCATTTACGGCGATACTATTAGCCATAAAATTGGAATTATTATTCCCGGCAGCAAGCAGACTTGCTGAAGTATTAGTAGGAAGAGTCAAAAGTACCTCAGGAGTTGCCTCTTCGAGTGCCTTATCTTCTGTACCCTGCCATTTATACATATAAAAGTCTCCGGTCTGATAAGAGTTCCCTTCTTTACCAATTACCGTAGAATTGGTTCCAAGCAAAACACCATCTGTTGTAAATGCGATATCAGAAAGTACGTAAGGATATGCTTTTCCATTAAATCCTTCCGTTTTAATCCCCTCTGTACTCATCTCTTTCAGTAACTCTCCGGTTACAGGGTCGAGAACAAGCAACCGGGGCATTTTGTCTTCATTCACAGCCAGTACGTAATACTTTCCATCACGAAGAATAGTACGACGGACAGTCAGATCTTTCAATGTCTCTATCGTTTGTAACTCGCCTTCCTTAGTGAAATGATACGAGCGGGCAGCAGCAATATCACCATCTTGTACCGGATGCGGATAATAATCCACCTCTTCTATTACCGGTTCATCCGAAGGTTCTTCTTTCGATGTATCCGTCAGCCGTTTATTGATAAACGAAGTTTCATTGGCCACCACTTCTATCTCCTCTGTCTCTTTCCAATACCCTTCGATATCAAATACTAATTTATAGGTTCCAGGAGTAAGCTCGGTAAAGACAAAAATCCCATTATACTCTTTATCTGTCAGATACTCACTAACCTTATTACCATTGGCATCTTCGAGTACCACCTTCACATTGTTTAACGGATAATAGGCATCCACCGAATTTACCTTATAGGTATATAATGGATGTTCCAAAGGTTTACTGATATCTTTGACGGTCCCCATGATACACCCCTTTGTTTCACTGTTGTCATTAAACCAGGCACGAATGGCACGAGAATATCTCATTCCTTCCTGCCGGCAATAATCCTCATTCAACAGACGCTGGCGTTCCGGTTGGTAGGTATGAAAACAACCTTCACTCAAGAATCCATCACACCCATGTTTCAAAACTCCTAAATAGCCGGTATATCCCAAGCCACTCGTAGATGAGCTCCCGTAAAAAGAGATATCTCCACGGCTATTATTGGCAGTTTCGGCAGTATAAGCCGAATGATAGGTAACCTCATTTTTTACAATGTATTTCCAGGCATCATACGCCATTTCTTTTGCATTTACCAACCCGTTTCCGGATGCACCATCGGTACCGCGATACAATACCAACGGATAGTTAGTCATGCTCCCCTCAGTAGCAGCATTACTATGGATAGAAATAAAATAATCCATATTATTTGCTTCCACATCTTCACAGATGACAGATAATGTTACGATCTGTGTACTCGTTTCTACCTTATCATTTTCAGTCGCATTCTTATCACCCGCTGATACAAAACCGTTTTTTGTACGGGACATTTTGATGAATCCAGCCCCAGCCTTCACTAATTCATCTCTAAGTGCCAGCCCCTTAATCAGATCTGTGTTCGTCTCAAAAAAGCCGAGAGTATCCATCTGCGCATAATTGATAGTCGCCATCGGGCGGTCATTTGCAGTCCATCCTCCATGTCCGGGGTTAATATAAATTCTGGCATCTTTTAAATCGGTAGCAGATACACTGAACGTCAGCAACATCCCAACCCATACCATGATTAATTTATGTAGTTTCATAGTAATCAATTATTTATTGGTTTCGATCTTCATTAAAAACACTTTTCCATCATTAGTAGTATACACTATTTTAGAAGCATCAGCGGAAGCTGACGGATATAGAGCTATCACAGAAGCATCAGTTAATACCGTACGTTGTGTACCATCAGCAGCAACTCCTACTATTTCCGAAGAAGTCACAACTTCTCCATTATCATAATCAACCATACCTACAACCCAATCATTGCCCATCCATTTCGGAGCGCGTAATATCCCCAAAGATACGGGATTGGTTCCGTCAGAATTGCTCACATAAGCTTGCCCCTGATCCATAACATAATACAATAGCTTCTTTCCATCCGGTGATACAGAAGGCCACAAATAATTCACATTCGTTCCGGCAGGAGATAGCAAGCGAGTTTTACCCTTCTCTGTAATATAGAGTTGTCCGTCTTTAATACTTGGCACTACTGGTACGGATTCTAATTTCTCCCCAGAGACTCTTTTTGATACCATTTTACCCTTATTAACAGCCAAGACAGTACCTTGCCTCACATTCACTCCTTCCAAGTCACGTGTATTCTTTATCAATTCTTCTTTTTCACCAGTCTCCAGTTGAATGCTTTTTAAGGAAGTATAGCGCAGTTTCCCTTTGTAGTTTTTACTACGATATACCACTGTACTACCATCGGAAGAGATCTGGACGCCAACCGCTTTTTCAGTAGTAAGAGTTGTCAGTTTTTTCGTAGCTAAATCATATTTCCTAAGACCTTGAGTGTCATTACCGGTCAAAATCAGATAATCGCCGGTAGGGCTCATAATCGGAAGACATCCGCCTTCTGATTCCATAATGGGTATCTGTTCATTACTGATCATTTTAATACCCTGAGAAAAAGCGAGTTGACTCGTTAATACGAGTAACAATAAGAAGGGAGTTTTCATAATGAATGAATTTAAAGATTAATAAAATATCACTTAAATAAGTATTCTGTTAAGATCGGTCTCAAAGAGTATTTTCTTCGACATTAGCAGCTTTTGTATTTAAAAGCTCGCATTATCTTCATCATTTATTGACAATAAATTTGTGTGTTTCTTTCTTTCCATCAACAACCACCGACAAAAGGTAAACACCGTTATTAAGAGAATAAAGAGGAATATTGTACGTATACTCTCCTGTAAGTTGCCGGTTAGTCATATGATTCATTATATTCTTTCCATCAACGGTCCACAAAGAAATGGAGGCAGTACCCACTTTGGATAATGAATAATGCAGAACAGCTTCATCCTTCGAAGTAGCCAACCATGAAAGATGTTTATTCACTACCACTTCCGAGATGCCAACTCCTGAAGCAGACGGATAGTATGCCTTTAGATCTTTAAAAGAGAACTTAGTATCGGTAAGAGACATTCCCGCTTTTAGATAAAATTTCATACTTGTCAGTGTCAAAGGGTACTCTATAAGATTCAACGGCAGATCACCCTCCATAAAAGATACTGAATACACAGAATCTTTGCCGGCAGCAGGTATTAACTTCGTTTTCAAAAAAACAGTTTTTGTATTTGATGCAAAATCAAGGTAGAGTTCTTTAATCAAATCATCTTTCACGAACATTCGGAAAGAGACCGAGTCAGGCAAACCATAAAAAGTTACAGGCTTATTAAACTCAATGGAAGCAGAACGTCCGGTTTTGACATCAAATATCATATTGATACCATCCTCCCAACCATTTGGCAATGCGGTATTTTCATACCTCAAATTGGAAAAGGTCCCGGAAGTTTTTATTGGCCACGATGCCAAGTCAGCAAAAGTCTCATGTATTCTTTCCTTATCAGCTATCTCCACTTTCACATTCACCTGTACACTCAACTCATCTAAAGTCCCGTGAAGTTCTGTCTCACCATTAGCTATCCCCTTTATCACTCCATCCTGCACCAGACAGCAATCAGGATTAGAGGAGTTCCAAGTAAATGCTCCCGGATCTAATTGATAAACTTGTTTCCCTGATTTTGCATCAATCCTGATAGGAAATTCACGTATCCCATCTATTAATATTTTTTGTGGATAAGCCTGAACATCCGAGACAGGAGATACAAAAACATTCAAAAGCGCTTTTTTTCCATCCTTAGTGGCTATAATCTGACCTTTTGTAGCATTCAGGCTCGCATGGAATACATCGTCCGAGTCTACATATCCCAAGTCCTCAGGTATACATTGATAAGTAAATCCTTGAACTCCCTTTTCCAACATTTTACCATGTTCATTAAAAGACAGGAGTGTAAGTGGATTCAACGAAACTGCCGTAGTATAAAGACTCGGGGTTATAAATGCATAAGAAGCTACAACCTCTTCCTCAGGCGCAGTAGACACAACCAGTAAAGCATCGGCTACCGGACGAATGCTGCCACGCATCGGATAATTCAGCATTTCATGGTCAATAGCTATCGTTGCGGAGCCCCCGCTATCGAAATTTACTACATTCCACGAACCATGGGCCAACATCCAATTAGCAATATCAATACAATTTACTCCTGGACTGGCAGAAGTTCCTCCTTCAACCGTTACAATATAAACTGTTTTACCGTCTTTTGACATTCCAGCCATCACCCGGGCAGAGACCTCATATTCGCGGCCGTTTTCGAAATCATTATATTCACCTTCATGCAGTTTTCCTTCATAAGCAATACTGGGATAACCATGAAAACCAGCTACAATATTTTTCAGAGGTTCACCAAACTTACCTTTCACAAATTTCTGTGAAATAAAGACTATATCACCCGGAGTGACTTTTCCCTCAAAACTCTGAATACTTTCGTTCCGTGCATATATCACACATTCCGTTTGTGATGTTTGCAAAGGAACATCTGATATTTCCAAGACTTCACATTTTATATCATCCCCATTCACCGTCCACCCGCTCAATGGTTTGATCTTGATATATTTTCCTTGTTCTGTCAGCGTTCTACTATTCAAGTGATTAAATAACACACAGTTTCCTGAAATAAATGTAGCAGCTGAGTTATAATAATCAATTTTCACAGTACTGCCATCTTTCAAAATAACATTTGAGTTCAGAGACGGGTAAAATACCGCCGCTGTTTTATCTTCCGAGACGGCAAAGATAGAACGTCCCCAACCTGCTGCATAAGGTATCTCACCATTACTCACATTAACTCCGATACATACACCTGCTTCATAAACAAAGAAATCATGGTTGAATGCAGCACAAACCCGATGTCCGGGATAAGTGTGGGCTTTAGACATACTCATAACAGTCTCTCTGGGTACATCCGGAACCTTATTGTTCGATTGCACCTGCTCAATCTTCGTATAAGGATTCGTCAGATCTATGGTTGTGACCCACATTAGTATAGGTTTATCCCGATAGGCTATTTTGGTATATTGTACTCCCGCTCCCAAGCTATAATGCTCCAGTGTATCCGGAGTTCCCCATGCCGGTTCCTGTGCTTTTAAGGCATTACAAAATGTCAGTAGTAGTATATATAAAAGAATCTTTCTCTTCATACTTAATGATTTTTTATTAAATTAAGTAACGGCCGGCCTATTTGCCAGCCGTTATTAAAAAATCAGTATCAATCTCTCAAAACTATTTTCTGCGAAACGCTACTTCCTGATTCTAAATCAGCCTTTATCACATAAATACTTTTGGTCAATCCACCAACATCCATCCGGTCCGAAGCCACTTTCGATAATAGTTCTCCCGACAATGAATAAAGCTCCATAGATATAACCTTGTCACTACTTGCCACAATTTCATTAGTTCCGGCAATATAGCGGAAAGAGAATCCTGAAACGATTTCAGCCTCTATAGATGTCAAAGTATTGTCATATACCAAAACATTATCCACATAAATCGTTCCTGTCTTTGTCAAAGGTTGTGCTTTCTGCTTTATTTTCAGTCCGGTAAGTTCATAAGTTTTCTTTGCAGGAAGGGTTCCCAAAGAGACTTCTACAAATGCCCAATCACAGAATGTAAGATCGGTAAGCTTGATCTCCTGAACATCTCCATCAGAAGAAGACAGTTGTAACCAAACCTCATTACCGGTCAGATCACCCCAAACATGCATACCAATTGCTTTAGTGGCGTCAACCTCAAATCCTGAAGCTGTTTGATAACAAGCTATACCGCCTGCTGCATCTACTGCAAAATTATATGTAAACGCACAAGAAGAAGAGCCAAACAACACTTTAGAGGTATTCCGGGAAGTACTGCCCGACGTAATACCTGTACTACCATCTGCGAAATAAGTAAATGTTCCGGCAGTTTCCATATCCAGACCAACCATTCTGTCTGTTACTTTCACATCTACAGCTTTAAAAGTATAATCCAGCGGTTCAACAATATCAATGCCATCAACATCAATCATATTTCTGTCAACAACAACACGATACGTTTCATTTTCTGTTAATCCTTCGGAAAGAGTGAACGCCAAAGAGCCATAAGGTGCACTGACAGAATTTACTTTTATAGAACGGGGAACTTTAGATAACTCTTCACCTTTTGAATTATATATTTTAACGGCATCCCTCGCCATAGCCGAATTTAATCTGTTATCAAATCTAAATTCAAAAGGAACATTCTTACCATAATTAACATACTCTACACCTGGAGTCGGATAACACGCCAAAAGTTTCAACAGATTACGATTATCAGTCATAAACTGAAATGAGAAATCATTAAGCATACTCAACCCAGCCGGATGTTGCAAACTTTTATCCAATTTTACTGTATATACTGTAGAAACCTGATAAGGTTGATCAGGGATAAAAATCATCCGATGTTGACTATCTTCAAATGAAATTGTTCCTTCTGTTTCAGGAAGAATAGAAAACGCTTTTTTAGCCGACTCAACATCGACATCCCAATTAAAATCAAACACAATGGGAGTAGCACACTTTACAGGCTCTGTTAACTCTGCAACCGGAGAATAATTTATAACCTCCGGAGGGGTATTTCGTATCATATTCAACATGAAGTTAAAATAAGTAGTTTCATTCTTTTTCACTTCCAATGTTTCTGTATGAGATGTATAACCTTCAGCCTCAGCTGTTACAGTATAAATTCCGGGAGTTAGTTCCTTAAAAACAAAAACTCCGTTATACAACTCATCTGTAGTATATACCAATCCTCCGGGATTAACTGTAATTTTAGCTTTATGTAAAGGTAATAATTCATCTTTACTGTTTTTAATCTTCAGATAATTCCCCGGATTCAAATTACGACTGTCATGTACAGTTCCGGCTATATTTCCACTTGTGATTTCTCCAGCTTTAAAATATTCACAGAAAGATTTATAAAAATGCCATGCTTCCAACCATTTATACTCCATATTCATTAACCGATATGTTTCAGGAATATAATCATGCATTGAACCCTCTGAAATACATCCCGGAACTTTCAGTCCTCGTAATACCCCATAACCATCTGACCATTTCATAGCCGTCCTACCAAAGGTTTTATCACCACGAACTGTAGTTCCTGAAGCCCAGGTATTCACCTGATTTGTATAAAGATTCTTAGCAATAATTGTACTAATTTCCCTGCTTTCGTCAGAACAAGGTGTTGGAGTAGGATATGTATAAGTATCATCTAAATCAACTCCTGCATAAAGTTGAAGTATATAATTAGTAACCCCCGCATTGCTGTGAATTGAAAGCATATAATCAGCATTTGCTTCATTAGCCATCCGTACTATTTGAGTCAATGGAGTATCATCTGTATAGGTAATAATCGGATCTCCATCCTTATCTTTTACTATTTGTCCATTTTCATCAAGTTGATAAGTTGTAGGATTATTGGATAAACGTGACATCACAACTTTCGCCCCTGCCCTTTCAAGTAAATCACGCAATTGGATACCTTTATCGAAATTACTTTGAGACTCCCAGAAACCTTTAGGATCGCCAGATGCAAAAGGAGTAATAGTTATATTCCTGTCATCACTATCAAATCCTCCATGCCCCGGATTTACTAATATAGTAACTCCTGATAAATCCTGAGCGCTCACTTTTATCGTGATTAGAAATAAACAACAAATTACATATATGTATTTCATATTCAATCATTTTTTGGTTTATTTATCTATTTCCATTATAAACAGTTCTCCCTTATCTGTACAATAAGCTATTTGTTTAGAAACTGAAGATGTAGCTGGGTATAATGCGATTCTTTCTTTCGGTGTTAATTCCTGACGTATTTTCCCATCCATAGTGGTTATTACCACTTGGGATGAAGTAATAATATTACCATCATCCTTATCTTTCATACCAACAACATAATCGTCTCCATACCATACCGGAGCATTCAGATTTCCCAAAAAAGACATTATCTTACCTGATAAATCACAGACAAAAGTCCCTTTTGAAACAGCTGTAAACAAAATCATTTTGCCATTAGGAGATAAAGACACCCAAATATAACCAGGTACTACTCCTACTGGCATCAGCTCTTTTCTATTACCATTCTGATAAAGAACGATTTTAAGGTCTTCTGTTATCACAGATATACTACCGAATGTCCTTTTCTCCTTTTGTATTAATGTACTCTGAATTTTATTCAGAACATTCTGTGAACGCGTCATTTCGCTTAAACGAGTTGCTTGCTTTGTACTCAAATCAAAGTTCTTTAATGCCCGGTACTGACGTTTCTCTTTCGAAATAGCTGCTTGATAAATGATTGTTTGACCATCCTCACTAAATACCGGATTAAATCCCGCGCCTTCCTCTTTTGTTATCGAAACCATATCGCCTGTATGAATATTCAATAAATCCAATCCTACATAATTTTCAGAAGTAACTAGTAGTTGGTTCCCTTGAGGGTCAAATATCGGATGAAAAACATTTTTGCCTTCAGCCTCTTTAAGTTGATAATGTTTTTTCACATTCACAATCTGTCCATCGACTGATGCGACAAACAAATTCAACAATAAAATCACTAATATTCTCATAAACTATTTTTGTATGATTAACGTACTATTATTTTATGAACACTTGTATTATTTCCATATACTAAACGAAGTATATATTCACCTGTAGATAATCCACTCATATCTAACTCATTTATACCTGATTGGCAAACAATAGGAGTGATTTTTTTTATACATTTCCCGGAAATAGAATAAACATCAGCATAAAGCTTTTCCTCCTTATCAAGAATCATTGATAAATACAATTTTCCATCTACAATAGGATTTGGGTATACAATGGCTTCAGAAGACCTATCAGAACCTACAAGCCCAACACTATTTCCATATTGTATTTGAAACTCTTTAAGCTCTATAGTATATTTTTCATTTGCCATCATATCCTTTACTTCCAGCATAAATTTTAATGAATTAAAAATCAGAGGATAATATGCTAAGTCATTCACATTATCCAATAATGAAGAAACCGGAATGATAACTTCATTGTCTGTATTCTTTTCAAGTGCACCCAATTCAATACTTCTGCTCTTTAACTCTCCATTTACTTTCAATCCAAGTATCATACTTTTTATAGTAGTATTATGAGGATCAATAGTAAACTTAATCGCTTTCGGCAGACTATAGAGACGTATGTCTTTTGCCATCAAAATATAAGGAGAACGAGCTGATTGATAAGTAAATTCTATTTTTGCATCTTCTCCGGTACCTGTCATCAGTTGATTAGCATTTGAGATATTGGTTGTTATCTTCCAATCCAGAGCTGCAAAGTTGCCAAATGAATAAGTTGGATTCTCAGGAATCTCAACAATAACTTTCATACGTCCTATAAAGTCACCATAAGTACCTGTTATCCACGTAACCCCATTCTTTAATCCTTCCAAAACTCCGTTTTCTATTTTACATATATTTTTATCTTCTACTTGCCAGTTCAGAAGACTTGGTTCAATCGGGAAGATTGTTTTATTAGATTGTGCCTCTATCTCAATCGGATATTTCATCTTATTATCCAAGATCACAGAATCCAACCTAAAAGAAATATCAGACTTCTCTATTACTACTTTCTTATGTAATACTTTTCCATTATAATGTGCTATCAATTCTCCTCGCTGCGGCACAGAAGAAGCCACAAAAAGATTTCCATCCACGATTCTTCCCAACTCTGAATCACATGTTAGTGTAACTCCCTCCAAATGTTCAGTAACCAACATTCCATATTTATTATATCCAAAAAAATCCGGCTTATAAGAAGCGTTTGCTGGTATAACAACAGTGTAGTCTGAAAAATCTATGGTAGAAATACTTTCATCAAGAGGAGCAGTAGAGAAAAGCATCCAACCATTTGCTACAGGACGTTCTTTTCCATCAGCCGGTTTATTCACAATAGAGCCCTGTAACATCATCTGGGCAGAACCTCCACCATCCATAGAAGCAACATTATAGGCTCCGACAGATTTCAAAATTTCACACATTGTAGCTGTAGTGGCTCCGATAGAACCACTCTGTTTATCAATTACAATCAGAAAAAGTTTCTTTCCATCTTCAGACATACCAATTCCAGTACGAGGATATAACTGTGAATTGTAACTTTCATTCGTATTCCTGTCTGTCAATTCACCATTCTTCATAACCAATGCATTTCCCGTTACCATTTGCTGAACCATCGGTTTAAAGTTATCTACAAGTGTACACACTCCCATATTCACTTTCAACAACTGCCCAACCTGTAATTTATCTAAGAAAGTCTGAGCTATCCCACTACCGGAAAGTACAGATTCTCCGGGCAAGATATCATTACCACCTTTTCCCCTAATAATCCGTACTACTTCACAACTCACATCCTCATTTATTCCCCATATTTGTCCTTTAGGTTTGATAAAAACTTCAGTTCCGTTATCATCCGTACGAGTTTTACCAACATAATTATTAAAAAAGACAAGTTCGTCAGCTCCACGTACACGATTCACTTGAGATATTGAATAATTATCCTGCCCCTCTACAATCACTTTTCCGTCGAAGCTCATATCATCGATCCAGAGTTTTTTATTCTTATCTAAAGCAGCAAACCCAATATTTCCGTGACCACGATTCCAATCATTAGGTTCTGTTATCATTTCACCATTACGAATACTTCCACTATGAGGCACTCCTAACAATTCATTAGGATATCCTTGTCCTGAGACAATCCAAAAGTTTCCATTTACACTCCCGATAGGAGTATGAGAAACTGTTGTTAAACGCTTAAAAGCATCTGTCATAGCTTCTGTTTTACCAGCCTGGTTACCTGCTTGGAAAGTTTCAACTGCATTATATTCATTATTCAAATCAACAGTCAACATATAGACATTCAAAGGATACATTGGAAAATACGTTTTAGTATATGTTATTCCAGGGGCCACTTGCCTATGAACGAGTGTATCAATTTGATTTTCATTTCCTGAAGCATCAATAACAAAACACATCACCAGTGCCATCACAGGGGCAAATGTTTTTATTAATTGGATCATTTTTTTTTTCATACTTACTTATTTTATAATTATTTTAGCAGAATACTGTTTATCCCCATCCAGTATTTTCATAAAATAAATTGCGGACTGCAATCCTTCAAGTGGTAGTCTCACCTGTCCTGACTGGTTACCCAAATCAGACACACGAACAAGAGTACCAGACATAGTATAAAGCTCCATACGTAAAGAATGAGCAGCATCGCAATCAAAAGAGATATAAGCTTCTCCATTTTTGACAGGATTCGGATAAACATGAATACGCGATATCACTTCCAACTGATTAATGCCAACTACAAGATTACCATAATTCATAGAAAATTCTTTGATTGTAACTTTGGTATTGCCAGTAGGATGCTTTGAATTATCCAACATCAATTTTAATCCATTTATATAAACAGGATAGGAAGCCCGATCAGACGCATCAGCTAACATATCCTCCATTTTCAAGTCAATCACATAGTCTTCTCCAACAGGAATATTCACATATTGCCAAGGAGTATATGTCATAGCATTATTGGCTTTTATCCCAAAAATCGCACTCGATACTGCAGCATTTCCCGTATTTAATATTATTTTTAATGAAGTTGGTAAGCTATATAAAGAAAACTCTTTTAGCAATTGAATATAAGGAGCACGTCCACTACTATAGGTATAGCTAATATCCAAAGGTAACTTGGCAGAACTAAGAGAAATATTACTTATATTAGATGAATTCTTTATTTCCCAATTAGAAAAATCAATTAATTTATCTATCGGCATTGTCTTTTCAGAAGGAATTTCCACAGTTACCTTTAAAGTTACTTCGATCTCTCCAAATTTCCCATGTACATTGGTTACTCCATTGATAAGTCCTGTCAAAACGCCTTTATTAATAGAACAAATAGCAGAATCATCCACCGTCCAATCAAGAGCGTCCGGTAATAAAGGTACCAATGTTTCACCTGCCATAGCCTGAACTTCTATTAAATACGGATTATTATCTGTCAGCACATTTTCTTGCTTCAGAACCGGAGTAATATCAGATGTAAGATTTACTTCCATTGTAGTCTTTGCCCCATTATATTCTGCTGTTAACTTTCCTCCTTCTGTCCCAGAAGCTATAAATGTATTACCATCAATAGTTCCCATTTCTTTCTCACAAGATAATTTCACTCCTTTCAAATCGGTATTAATTAATGTCCCATATTGATTATAACCATAAAATACCGGAGTATACATTCCATATCGAGGTAAATTAATAAAATAATTAGTACTTCTAATTTCTGCAATCTGGTCATCTTCCGGAGCAATATTTACAGCATAAATACCATTACAAACAGCACGTTCATTCCCATCACTTGGCCGGTTCATTATTCCTAACTCTTTAATATACATAGCACTCGAACCTCCACCATCAAGATTCATAGCCTGAAAAGCTCCTGCACTTTTTATAATATCGCCTAATTCCTTGGTTCGTACCCCAGCTGATACAGAAGAACGACCATCTACTACACAAAAATAAACTTTATTACCATCTTCTGAATATCCTATAGCTGTTCTAGGGTGAAGTTCAGCCCAATCATTATCAGTAATTACCCCATCATGTAAAATCATTCGATCTCCACCTACAGCAGCATCCACTTTAATTTTTTTATCTAACGAAATAAATCGAATACCTAAATAAAGCTCTATTTCTTCATTCTCATTTACCTTGTTCAAGAATTCGGCAGCAGTACCATGACCAGACAAAACAGCTTGTCCTGATGCCATGTGCATATTCCCCTTATTTTGAATTTTAGCTATAACTCTTGCTTTTAAGGTAGTGTTTACCTTCCATTCTGTATCTTCTGACAACTCTATCAGAACTTCAGTACCGCTATTATTAGTATGAGTATAATTTCCATTCAGTGTATTGTACAAGATCAATTGGTTCTCACCTCTTGCTGTGTTCATATCATTAATATTCAAAACATTTTTACCTATTTTACAGGTACTACCTTCAAAAACAAGATTATCCAATACAGGAATGTTACCCGAAAAAACCATATGAGGTGAATTAGCAGGAGTACGTCCTATCTGATTTTCCATAACGCATCCATGAATAGGATATCCTACACTACCGGTTGTCGCAAAGAAATCGGCATTTGTTCCGGCAAAATAAACAGCCCCTTCACGGCTTTTTCGTTTTGCCATTCCAGAAGTTAATTCACAAGTCACAAGAGAATCTTTTCCTAAAACTGATTCAAATTTTATATACTGATTCTGAGTATCTACTTCCAGTAAATAAGCACGAATATGTTTTGAACCATTAGAATATTTTAAAGCTGTATAAAAAGATCCAGGTCCTACTTTCATGGCAGAAAGAGTATCAACTTTGTATGTAACTCCTCCAATCAAGGCCTCATTATCATTTTGTGCATATGAAAATATTGCAACAAAAACCGATAATAAAAATAATATGTATATCTTCTTCATAAATGTCATTGGGAAAATAAAAAGAAAGCAATAAATCAAAAGTACTCACTCACTTGCAAGAAAAGGGTGACTTATTAAGTACACCCTTTTCGTTCAAAATGTCAATACGAGTTATCTAATCATTCAATTTTTATAAAATGAATAATCATTTTATAAGAATTTTAGAAGTAGAAACAGACTTACCGTCTACAGACACAGCTTTAACAATGTAATTACCTGGTAATAGTGTTACATGCGTAGTGTTTGATTGAGCAGTAATCTGCTGACCTGTAAAATCATAGACTGTTACTTCAGCAGCCTCACTGATAGTTACTCCATTTTCTGTTGCAAATATTTTCAAATTAGCAGTATTAATATCAGATATACCATCTGGTTTAGGATTAATAAATTTATCAACAGCACTTTCTTCACCGAACACATAAGCACCAAAACCACTCTTATATGCATAGACATAAATAACTGCAACTTTTGCATCTTGCTTCACATCAATACGAGGTAATGCTGTACGAACCGGATTAGACACATTACCCAAACCATTACCCGGGAATATAGCTTGTTTTTTCATACCTTCGAAAGTCATATTTTCGCCAACATCACATAATGCCCATGCCTGAGGACAGGTACCATCAACTGTGTTAGTATAACTATAAATAATAAAATTCCGACCATCCAAAGAAAATTCATCAACACCATTGTTACCAACCTGTTTGGGAGCCAAATCCGGAGCTTTTTCAAAACTATCAATTAAAATACCACTCATATCATAAATGGCTGCTGCAGTATTAAATCCATCCAGATAGAAAAGATCATTGTCGATAGGGCATACACGAGGTGCAGTACCATTTGAAGGAGTAGTAGATGGATAATACTCCTGAATAGTAATCATCTCAGGATAATCTGCTGGATTCTCATCTGTTTCTGGTCCACCTGTTAATGAAACTACAACTTTTCCTCCCTTAATATCCCAACGAAGAATTTGATCACCAATACCAGCTTCAGCACCTGCAACAGCAGCCATCACATAACCATCACCATTCACATCACCATATACACCGAATGCATCAATACGAATTACCGGAGTAGCTTCTCCATTTTCTAATAATGGCAAATTACATTGAATAATCTTAGTACCAGTTCCTGTTGCAACGTCAATCTTCCAAACCTGAAAACCTCCCTTAACAACATCTGTAGCCAAATTGGCAACTAAAACATTTCCTGCATCATCTACTTGAATATCATTACACGGAATTCCTGCCCCCACAAAAACATCTGAAGCTAAAGCCACATTTCTTTTAAATACACCTGTCATACCATCATATACATCAATACTTGATACGGAAGGATCTCCATCCCGTCTACAAAATAAAAGTTCACCATTTAAAGCCGCCATACCACGAGCTTCACCTAAGGCAGTTGATGGATCATTTAGTGTTTTAACTGACTTTATCCAAAGATTTTTCAAAACATAACCATCTACAGGCTCATAAACAACAGGATCTTTAACCTCTGTTTGAGCATTCATTGCAGCCATACTAAAGATAAGAGCTGCAGCAGTAAGTAAGACTTTTTTCATAATACTTGTTTTTTTAAATTAAACATTAAAAGTTATTTCTATATTAAAAAGCAATACATCCTATTTTGCAAATTTCAGCAACATGATTCTACGCCCTGTATCTATCTTAATCAAATAGATTCCTTGGGATAAGTTATCTACAGGAATATCAACATTAGCTTCTCCATTTACTTCTCCGTCATAGATATGTGATATCACTATACCTGATACAGACAAAAGATCAGCATTAACCCAAGACATTCCATCAAGTTTCAGAACCAATTGTTTTTGATCGTTCTCAGTACGAATAAAAGCAATATCTTTCCCATCCAGATTTTCTTTTATACCCGTACCCCCTGAATAATAGAAAGTCACAGTAGGACACCAATCTGTATATAGAATTGCAGATTCTGAAAAATATTCACTGCGCATTCGTAAATAATAAGTACCGGCAGATATATCTTCAAAAAAAGTTTCATAAGTATAAGGCTCTATTTGTTTCACCTTAACTTGTCTTGGAGGAAAATTGTCTTGAGAACTAAGTTCAACTCTAAAGCCTTTAGCTCTGGGTTCCTCACCCCATTTTACAAGTATTTGTTCACTGGAAACATGAGAATTATTAATAGGAGCAATCACAACCGGTATTTCCGGAATTTGTTCTATTGTCGTAAAGCTGCTAATATCTGTGATAGTTTCTTCTCCTTCTATCTGAGCTTTCACACGCAAGTAGTAAGTTTTTCCTCCTACCAGTACATTCGTCAATTGACAAGTATTTGTATTGTACGTTTGAGAAAAAACAATTTGACTGGAAGAAAAATTCAGATTAGATGATACTTCTAATAAATAAGTAGCCTCCCGTCCGGCATCACTCCATACAATAGTAGGAGATAAAGAAACATCAGTACTTTTATCCTCAGGTGTGATTATTGCAAATGGAGAACAGGTAAAGCTCCTTATTTCAGAAGGTTCACTTATATTTCCAATTGTCTTCGTTTTAACTCTCCAATAATAATTTTGTTCTTTAACAAGTGGAGGTAGATTATGCGTTGAAAACAAGTTTTCAGTCACTTCTCTTGCACAAATCACTGACGTAAAATCCCGGGTTAAAGAAATTTCAATTATATATGAGATAGCATTTTCTACAGCTTTCCACTTAAATGAGAATGGTGCTAAAACATCTGTTCCATTATCCGGATATACCAATTGAGGAGAAATTCCAGATAATGATTCCTGCCCCATGATTATAGGAGCATACTCATTGCCATAACGGTCAACTATAGCCACCGCAAAAACAGAAGAAGATAAATCTACGTTTTTGGGCAATGTAAATGTAGAAACATATGATAAACCCAAATAATATTTAGAGGCATTAAGTAAAGTAGTAATATCTGCAGAATTTAATATTTCCGATTTCGGTAAAGCATATATCGCATAACGCATATTCTCTCCCGCAGAGTTCCATCTTAGTGTATTATCAACCAAATCAATATTATTTACAACTCCCGGATCAGAACTGTTCTTCCAATGGATAGCTGGAGTAAGTGCCTTGTTCGCATACTTCTCTGATTTTAAATAATCAATAAAGCCCTTCGTTGAATATATCTTAGTTGTCGCATAAAAAATACTCCCCGGAGCTCCACTTTTATCTGCATCTCTGTTTATTTGAATTTGTGCTGCTACTTCCGAAGCTCCGAATGCCCTGGTTGAAACCGCATTATTCTCTGCAATAATAGCTTGCTCTAATGATGACAAACCTTGAGAAGTAGCCTCTGTTGTTCGTGTGGCTTTCAACGCAGCACTCAAACCACTTATAGAATGACTTGAATAGAAATTTTTACCAAAATGTAAAGCTGTTTTTGCCCACCAAGGAGCCAAAACACTATAATCATTAGAGGATCCTATAGTCCAATAGATCTGAGGAGAAATATAGTCTACCGTACCCTCATACAACCACGCTACCGGATCACAATATATTCCATTATAAGCATAGCCAGCTGTTATGTTAAAAAGTGTTATACCGTAAGAAGCAGCCACATCTGCAGAAACATCCCAAACACCAGCCGGAGAAACACCAAACTTTACATAAGGCTTCCTCTTTTGGATCATATTATATACATTGGCAATCAAGTCATTCACATTTCTTCTTCTCCAATCTGCCAGTTCCAACCCCTTTGGGTTATTCTCTGCATATGTTTTTGCATCTTGAGTTGAAATTCCTTGCAAATAGAAATAGTCGTCAAACAAAACTCCATCAATATCATAGTTTTCTACAATCTCCTGAATAACATCTGTAATACGCTGTTTTACAGCAGGCAAACCTGGATCTAAGATACTTGCATTGCCAACTTGCAAAATCCATTCAGGATTAGAAACTCTATAATCATTGGGTAATTCATTCCAGGTTGCATCTGAAACAGAAGATTCATAACGGTAAGGATTTACCCAGGCATGTACTTCCAAGCCACGTTTATGCCCCTCTTCCACAACAAAAGCAAGCGGATCATATCCTGGATCTAACCCACGTTTCTTTACCAAATCAGAAGCCCACGGTTCATAGCTGGAACGATACATAGCATCACATCTGCTACGAACCTGAAAACAAACCGCATTCATATTCGCAGACACCAATGAATCAAGAATTCTGGTCATCAATCTTTTCTGTGTATTTATCTCAACCTCATTACCAGTTTGAGATACTACAGATTTGGGCCAATCCAACTGATATACAGTAGCAAGCCAGCTAGCTCGCATCTCTCTTTTGGGCGACTGAGCCCATAAAGAGAATGCAAACATACAGATCAAGAGAGTTAGACTTTTTTTCTTCATGTTCTTGTTTAGAAAAATCATATTAGAATAATTTAGCTTTAGTATGATTTATTGCTACCCCATAAATTTCCACATTATCTATTACCGATTCTATCGCACCTTCACCTTCATTACCAGCTGGATTATACCTTTTCAATCCTGATACGACGGTCGAAGCCGGATCTTTTCTATAGCCAAAATAAACTGAACCATCATCCGGATCAAGAGCCATCTGGCAAATGTCTACATATTCTCCTGAAGCTCCCTCACTATCAGAAATAAGAGCTTGAATCAATGTTCCGGGATTAGAAGCTGTAATTTTTGTCGGATCTGTAAAATCAGATAAAGTAGCTTTATAGATACCTTTATCTCGGATTGCATAATATACCATTTTGCGAACTTCGTCAACAACAAACGATTTAATAAAGAAACCATTCGCTAAAACAGGATAAGGTTTACCAGCCTCACCGATACTTATAGTAGACGGTAGGATATCTGATTCTTTAAAACGGAAGATGCCAAGTCCGTTATAGGTTTTAGACCACCACCAAGTTCCATCACTCAATTTTGTCATACAAGCATTCATCGCCCCATATTGATATCCCGCATTATAATAAAGTAATCGTTCATTCTGAACAAAATAGCCAAAACGAGAATCATTACGATCCAAAGCCATGTTTCTAGACGTTTTATTAACCTTTGTGATTCCTTTATTTCTATCAGAGAAATAAAGATTATCTCCCTCTATAAATCCATAGAATGGATCATCAAATGCAGCATTAGTATTTGTCAATACAGTTTCCACCTTACTACCGTCATAAGCAACTGCAGAGATTGATCCATCTCCGAGAACCCCATCTTCATCCGTTATATAAGTAAATTGCTTCCCTGGATCAAATATATACAGGCAAGAATCATTAAATACCAAATTCATTGGATGCTGCCCAGATTTTATACCCAAATCAAATGGATTATTATTCATACCTTCTGGTAAATCTGTAATTAATTTCAATGCCATCAAATTACCCCCCTTTACTGCGTAATAAAGAGTTTTAGCCGGTTTATTATAAGCAACTGGTACATTAAGTACGCCTTCTTCCAAAGAACGACCTCCCAACTTGGTTTTCAGTACAATCTTCTGAGAGCCTATATTTTTAAATTTCAACAATCCAGGATTTTCTCCTTTATATTCTAAAACTTCATTTCCATCCTGATCCATTGTTCCTTGCGGGAATATCCAAGTATATTCAACTTCAAGTGCTTCCGGATTAGGTAAGTATACAGAAAGTTCAATTGTCGTTTTGTCTACTTCGCAAACTCCTCCTTCTATCGGCTCTATGCTAACTGTTGGAAAAATATCACTAATAAGAATTTTCTTTTTCAGTTTTCCTTCGCCCACAATTTCCAAAACAACATCATATGTTCCGGCTACTTCATATTTATGAATAGGTTCTGACTCCCTAACTTTCTCCGAGCCATCACCAAAATCCCATATACACTCTCCTTCTGCTACCGAATTATTTTTGAATTGGATTTTTGACCCAACTAAATAATCAATTGCATATTCACCATCCACTGCATACGAAAAAGCAATCTTATCACCTGGAAAATTTTCGTAAACAGGATCATTCTCTATACATCCTACCAACAAAAGGATAAATATTGTACTACTTAATATACTTCTTAATAGATTCATAGCTCCACGATGTTAGATTATTTCAATTGTAAATTTCTCAGAAACTCCCTGATTATTTTTTTCATCATATACCCGGAAAGTTGCACCGATACTATAAGATTTCAAATAAGAAATCTGAAACTTAGATTCAGATGATTTATAGATCAGTTCTTCAAAAGGAATGTTATTATACTTATCCTTGAGTTCAGCTTTTCTCTCTTCCTTTACAAACTTATCATAGTCCTGACGGTTTTCATTAAAGGTAGAATCAAGGCAGGCATTAAAATCTTCTACAGTAATTTCGCCTGTTGTAACCAAAACAGTCCGATAATCTGTCAAATAAGTATTCTGTTCAAGTTTCTCATATAATCCTTTTTTAAATGCAATAGCAAAAGTATCAGGAAACAAAGTTGAAAACTTTTCGGAATCAAAATCTACCACATCTTTCCATTCTACTGGACGTAAAGTATTACTCACCGGAAAGGTTTCATTTATAATATAAGCTCTCTTATCGACATCCCAATTCTCTTCTGAATGGGCATATTGACTAATAGACTGTTCTTCACGAGCCGAAGAAGAAACATTCACTGATAATGAATAATTAAAGCTAACAAATGGGCACTTAGCTTCCATTGCTTTATTTTCAGTTAAATCATACCAAACCTCAAGTCTGTCTATTTTTTCTCCTTTTGTATAATATTGCGCTTTAAAAGCCAGATTCTCACCTGCTTTTACTTTAGTACTGGATAACTCCCAGACAGTATGTGGAACCTCCTGACCTATTCTTGCCCAATCATCCACAGGATCATTAATTTCACAGGATACCAAACCAGCTATACTTATTAGAAGTAATGTAGTCTTAGTTATATTTTTCATTTTCATACTCTGTTAGTGATTATTATTTATATACAGCCCAAATCATTGGGACTTTCAACCAATCTGCATTTTTATAAGCTCCAAGGCGCTCTAATTCTGCCCTGTTATATTTCTCTTCTGTTTCAGGATCATAATTGATTCTTTGAAGCCAAACTTCTTTGACTGTTCCATCAGGGTTTTTATCACTCAGCCAATAAGGTTCATACAGATTATAAGGACGTTTAAGAGTAGGATACACAGTAATTCCATCATACACCTTTTTATTTACATTATTACTATAATTGTATCTTCTCATATCAGTCCATTGCTCAGGCTGTAAATACATACAAACATATTTTTGTAACATCAAATGATGGAGAGTAAACGCATTACCTTCCGGGAAGTATTTTTCTTTATAGGTTCCTTCAAAATAGTTCTTTCTCGGTAAACTTGTTTTAGGAACTCCATATCTATCCATATTATAATCAGCAGCAGCAACCGTTAATGTTCGGGCTGCAGCTTTATCCCCTTTCCAATAAGATGCTTCAGCTTTTATCAGTAATAACTCTTCTTTAGTAAACAATGGAATATATCCGTCATCCTTTGTATAAATACCAGCAAATAAATCCGGATAATTTCTCTCTTTATATGAGACTCCCATACCAATATTGTTTTCCAGATATCGGAATTTAATTCCAGTATCTCCTTCCGGTCCGGAACGAGCTGTCATCATTTTTTCCAAACGAGGATCTTCTGCCTTACCAGATACTAAAGTTGGTTTCTCAAAAACTCCCATAATATCTACACAGAAATATTTTGAAACTATAGCTTTATCCAATAAATTACCACGGCTCTCCCAGCCATTGATAATCGGCTGAGAAGGTCCCCAAGGCGAGCTAGCAACCCCTGTACCACCATCATATTGATAACGTGGTTCTTCCCAATTGTCCAAAGCAGCATCAACTGCACTTATTATCTGCTCGCAACTATTACTATTATTATCCCAATTAGGTAACTTACGCAATAGAATACGTGCTTTCAATGCACAAGTAAACTGTCTCCATTTTCCCAAATCTCCCCCAAAAATACGATCCATTTTCTGAGTAATTTTAATATTACCAGGGGCCTGGGTCCATTCTGGATTGTCATATAACTCAATTAGTTCATCAGCTTCTTGTAACATCCATTGATAAATACTTTCTTGTGAATCATATTTTGGAGAATTCGACAGATAGGCCTCCGAACGTGGCATATCCCCAAACATATCAGTAGTCAACTGAGTTGACATTAAGCGTATCGTTCGTGCTATTAAAACAAAATTTAAAGATTTAATTCGTTCTGCTGCTTTTATCAACTCATTTACATTTGCACCAATATCATAAAAATGACGACGCCATTGTGGATGCCGATTCATTGTCAGAAACTCCCAACCGCCTTTGTATGCATATGTATTAGTCTGGCTTTTTCCTCCAGTGGTCAATGCCATTGAGAGATAAGCTCCATATTCAGCATGATCATAATTCATCTGAGAAGCATAGAACACTACTACTGGCAAAGCTTGTTCTGGAGTTACTTTATTCGATTTGTCCGGATTAATATTGTCGTCAAGCATATCTTCACAACCTGTAAGACTGCCACATAACAACAAAGTTCCTATTATATATTTTACAATTTTCATAATAATCATCAAATTTTAGAATGTTGCATTAAGGGTAAAATTAAAACTACGCGTACTTGGAACTGCATAATTATCAATTCCAAAAGACCCTGTTCCCGAAGCTGACGAATTCCCACTAATCTGTGGATCTGACCCTGAATATTTAGTTAACAAGAATAGATTATTGCCAGTGACAGTTAATTTAAGTCCTTTAATAAGGGACTTCTTAAGGAAAGGAGTAAAATTATATGCAAATGACAAATAACTCAACCGTATATAAGAACCATCTTCAATGAAGTTAGAACTAACTCCATAAAAATAAGTATTCATATTTGTTTGATTAAAAATAATCGGTTTTGTATTGGGTATGTAAGTTCCATCCGGTTGTTCAACTACACCATCAACAACAATTTCACGATTGCGATACTTTTCATATGATTTATGCTGTCCATTTGAAAACAATCCTCTTCCAGTAACATTTACAACATCTCCACCTTTACGTCCATCGAGCAAAAAAGACATTGAAAAGTTTTTCCAACTAAAGGAACTAACCAACCCCAACAAAAAGTCTGGTGCACGATCCCCTATCAAAACTCCCTTTGCCGAATCGATAATTGGTGTACCATCTTCTTTACAGATAATCTTTCCTTCCGGATTTCTTTTATAATCTTTACCGGTAATGGAAGTAGTAGAATGATTCAGATAAGCAGTTGGAAAAATATCTCCAAATTGAGTTCCTTGTAATTCGGTCATTCCTTCCGGTAGATTAGTAACTTTTCCTCTATTTAATGAGAAGTTCAACCCAGCAGTCCATTTAAAATCTCTATTCGATAATATATCCTGAGAAAATTGTACTTCCACACCGTAATTTTTTACAGCACCTTCATTTCGGGTTTGTAGAATCATGCCTGAAGCCGGAGATACACGTACCGTTACAATCTGATTATCAACCGTAGTTGAATAATAGGCTATATCCAGTCTTGTTCTACTATCAAAGAAACGAAGGTCCGCACCGATCTCCCAGGATTTAGTCATTTCCGGAAGTAGTTCATTACTTGCTCCAACTGTTGAATCCAGACCAAAACCTCCGTCCGGAAAACTACTCCATTGCTTAAAATTTCTATCAAATTTATATCGGGGGCCATCCTTTCCAACCTTAGCCCAATTACCACGGATTTTACCAAAAGAGAAAACTGAACTAGACAAATTCAGTAATTCAGAAAATACAATACCAGCTGTAACAGAAGGATAAATGTAGGATTTAGTTGTTAATGTTGATGACATATCACGCCTAACAGTAGCACTTAGCTGCGCAAGTCCCTTATATCCCAAACGAACTTCTCCAAAGTAGCCAAACTTATTCTGTCGATAATGATACAAATTTGTATTATAATCAAATGAAGCATCAGTAGCAAGTTCACCTACATTTTGTATACTATAAAATTCACCAGGTAGCACAAAATCTGCTCCTCCTAACTGAGCTTCAATACCTTTTGTATCCTTATATTCAAATCCAGCCAAAAGATCAATATCATAATCCTTTGCAACCGTCAATTTATAAGTACCTAATAATTGCACCGTTAATAATTGATTTCTATTAGGAGAAAAAGTATATTTTCCAAAATTTGTCAGTTCTATATTATCCGGATTGGTAAAATCTGATTTATCAAAGCGCGGGGTTGTATATGAGTCAGCCATGGTATGTTTCTTATCATAACTAATTTTTCCCGAAAACATCAAATCCTTCACAGGAGTCCATTCTATCGATCCCATAAGAATATTTCGTGTAGACTCTGTCACTCCATAATCCTCGTATCTACTCCAATTTGGATTCAAGACCAAATCTTTCAATTCATCATCAGTTAATGTAGATTTATCTAAAAGCCAACGTATACCATTAGCATCTTTATAGTAACTCATTTGATCATTAATAGGCCAACGATATACCGAGAGCATAGAATTACCAAAACCTCTGGACTTACTCTCCATTATATTTGCCGACAATGACATTTTAACCCATTTAGATACATCATAATTTGCTTTGATGAGAAATCCCATCCGATCCTTATAATCATCATGTACAACCCCATCACTTTTAGAGTAATTGGCGGAAGCATAGGCCGAAAACTTATCTGTTCCTCCTGACGCACTCACATCATATTTCTGATAAAACCCCGTGCCAAGGAAAGAACCCACATTATCATAAACTTTTTGCCCTGGGCTTAACAAAGGCCCCCAGCCGCCAGTTACAGTATTATCTTTATAAAAACCTTGTGCACCAGGACTATACATCGATTGTATCTCAGGAGCCCGGACCGCATTATCAATTTGTACACTAGCATTAGCATTCACTGTTATTTTCCCACTTTTACCACTCTTTGTCGTAATCATGATAGCCCCGTTAGAGGCTTCTTGCCCATATAGAGCAGCGGCAGCCGCTCCTTTTAAAACGGTCATACTCTCAATATCATTTGGATTAATATCACCAGCAGCCGTACCGCCACCACTAACAGGCATTCCATCCACTATAAATAAAGGTTCATTACTTTGTCCCGGATTAATAGAAGAAATGGCACGTATTATCATAGGAGAGCTAGCATTAGGAGATCCTCCCGTGCTACTAGTCTGAATACCGGCTATTTTACCTTGCAATGAATTCACAAAATTTGCAGATTGGCCAGCAACAATTTCATCAGAATCTAGGCTTTGTACAGCAAAATTTAATTTCTTTTTTTCCGTTTTTACTCCCATTGCCGTCACTACAACCTCATCAACCATTATTGAAGAAGGTTTCATGACAACATTTATCACAGACAGTTTACCTGCCTTCACCTCTTGTGTTTCCATTCCAACATAAGAGAATACCAAAGTCGAATTGTCGGGTGCCTTAATTGAATAATTTCCATCAATATCAGTAATTGTACCTAGACTGGCATTCCCTTTAACAACAACGGATGCCCCAATGACCGGCATTCCATCTTCAGAGGAAGTCACCACTCCAGTAATCGTATGCTGTGAATATGCAGCCACAGCAGAGAAGAAAAAGAGTAGAACTAATAACTGTTTTTTCATAATATAATCTATTAATAATTTTATTTAGCTCTATCCAACGCAAGCATATGGATTTGAACATTAGAATAAATTTTCACTTAAATCAGTAAAAAAAGCATTCTTTTCTGATTACAGAAACAGATACCCCATTACCTTATCATATATGCTTTTATACTTTATAAAAGACTACGATTTAGTTAGTTATAAAACTGGGATCTTTAAACAAGAATTAAAAGAAGGAAAATGTCTAACAAATATCATCTTTAAGGTTTCTTTTTATCAGACAAGATTTCTTATTTAAAGGTCTCAACTTTTCATTACCTCAAATACAAATGCTAAGTTCTATCAGAACTATATGATATATGCTTTGCAGTATTTCATTGCATGAGCAT
>DXWV01000005.1 GCA_019416685.1 Bacteroides sp. | reverse complement strand
CGGAAAACTCTGTTTCAGTATTATCCGTTGCGATAATACGGGAACGGATTTCAAGTAAGGTACGAAGGGAGGATAAGACATTTTTATCTGTTAATGATTTTATATCTATCTCTTTAACTATATCTACTGATTCACCGCTGCCACCAGGGATAATCGTAGTATTTCCACCCGAAGAGCGTACTACTGAAACTCCTGTTGGATAATTCTTTGACCGGGGTTGTGCCGGTATAGATTTTGTTTTTATTGTTACATCTTTCATGCTTCAACCATTATACACCGAAATTTCCCCATTTTATAATCAATGGTACCTCCGGTATTGATGAATACTTTACCAACCATAAAGTTGTCCGACAACCGGGTAATTGGTGTCAATTCCGGTACCTCTTGTATTTCTTGTGTAAGTTTGATGTGGGTGTCACTATAGCGATTGATAATTCGACGGATGAGTTGTTCTTCCGGACGGATCAGTTTTTCTTCTATTGCTGAATAAAGATTATCTTCTAAGTATTTATCACCAAGCATCACCTTGCTGTAGCATGCGCCATCGTTGTTATATGAAGATATTTTAAGCTCTATTTCGTCAAGTTCGTTGATATAGTCTTCGTTGAGTACGTTTTCATAATAACGATCTGAATTGTCATCCTCTGAAGAGTCATCTGCTTTTACATATACAAACTTGAAATCCTTTAAATAAACCGCTGTAACATCATCCGCATATTGCGGGGTGTACATTGTAAATTCTACAGGCCCTATGATAGGTAATTCCGGAAGTTCTATAATATATCCATTCACTCCATCATAAGGCATTCCAAGAACTTTTGTATTTTCAATTGCAGTGTACCCCGTATTCTTCGGGTTAACAGACAAAGTAAATGTTGTGTCAGTTTTAATCCATTTTGACCCATTCCAGAAATTACCGGAAATTTCTAATTTACACACTAATTTAAGAGCGCTCTTTGAACCAACACTACTACTATATGCATGATTGTCTATCCTATTACTTTGTGCCACTTGCCCGGAAATACAGAATGCCCCTTCTGAATAAGACGCATATGGCAACTGATCTGCAAAAGTAAGCACCTCCTTTCCCTGTTCCAACCTCACTTCCTGCCAGTGTGTACGATCGGTCGGATATCTATTTTTTGTTCTAATACAAACACAGTCATCATAAGAAAATTCGGTTATATTAGGTAAATAACTTCCTGATTCCTGGCTTACCAATGAATATATACATACCCTGCATAGACTAGATCCTAACAAATAGACCTGTTCATATTCGTAATAATTAAATAAAGAATATACAGTTTCTTTTTGTCCGACCCTGATCATTTCCTCGCTTCTAACCCCTGGTATCACAGGAAAAGGGGAAGGAGTAAATCTTCCTGATGAATTTCTCTTTACTATAGCATCGAATTTTTCTTCCGGAATTACATTACCTACATTATAATTACTTGTTTTTACAGTCACTTTATTGTATCCGGGCACGAAATCCAGAGAATGATCCGATCCGAAGAAACCCGTTTTTTGCACATTTAATAAATTAGGTAGTTTCCCTGGCTCCCATGATTTCATATCTAACGAATATTGCCAATAATCCCCCCGGTGGTCTACATCAACAAAATACAGATCTCCTCTCCAGTCTACACATGTCCAATTAAGAAACTTACATATTTCCTCTAATACCTCCTTGTACGTCATTGCCTTGTCATCTTCATCAAAAAAATTCTGTTCACTGAGGTTCATCTTTTTTAATACGTTGTCGATATCCGATGGATAGTCTGCCTCTGTTTCTGAATAGACATGTGGAAAGATGACAGAATTATACTTTGCATTCGATAAGGTTATAGCATTTTTCAGCAAGGTCCAGAGCGAAACAAACACCTTGCCATCCTCCCCTATTTGTTTATAAGGAATAAATTCAAGCGTTGACATAGCAGACTGACATTCTAACTCCAGCTCAAACAGCTTGGAACTGTAATCCTGTGTGTATAGTTCCGGTTTAATAAAACCACACCAAGTGATAATATTATTTCTTTTAAAAGTAACCCGATATTGCTGATAGGCAGTAGAATACAGACTTTGAAGATAATCACTACCAACTATACATATATTTGCTGTGCTGAATCTTGTAGGAATATATATAAAATCATCGTCTACTATTTCTACAGAAAAAGGATTCTCTGCTGGCGTCAATTCTGTCACTGATCCGATGTAACCTTCTTTCTCTATCTCAATTATGCAAGTCTCATTTTTAAGGCTCGCAAACGGTATGGTATAAATTAGTCCGTAGCTCATAATGTTTTTTTCCCTTGCGATTTAAGTTCATTGTTTATCGTCAGAAGCAAATCTTTACCTCTCACTTTAGTTGTCATAGACTGTGGACTTACAGATGCACCAGCCAACAGCCTTCCCGATTGAATAGCTTGCCATAATCTGGACTGTTGACCTTGATTAAGTATCATTTCACCAGCATTAACTCGAGCCAGCATCTTGTCTCCAGAAGAAGGACCGCCAGTTATGATACCGCCATTAGCGAATTTAGGGATGGATGCAAAAAGAGCAACTGCAGCAGCGATCGCCGCACCCATAGCTATAAGATTAGCAGGAAATGGTAAGCTCGCTGCACTTGAACCTACAGCACTTACACCCTTAGCCGTATTGGCGGCAACCTCTGTCGTTGCAGTGGTTACAGCTGTTGATGCCTCAGATATATCAGCCCCCTTCTTTATTCCAGAGTTTGCAACTTTTACTCCGGTAACTGTAGTGTCTATAGTGGCCTCTTCGATCTTTTTAGTGTTTGATTGTTGTGTCATCGCTATTTCAGCTTCCTTCGCCTTTGTTAGCTTATCGGTAATCTCTGTAAGGTTTTCAATCATTTTTATAATAGAAAGAAAAGAGTCAACTACATTTGTCATCGCATTCCATACAGCCATAAGCCGCTCCCAACCATCTGCTTCAGATTCTGGATCGAACACCTCATCGAGGTTTTTAAAGGATGATACCAGACGATCTGCAGAAGAGGCAATATCTTTTATACCAGAATAGACTCCTTCACCGAGTTCTTTTTTTAAATTCTTCACGTCCTCAATAACTTGAGCTATTTTCAATGCATCCTCCAATGAATCTACATTCTGCAGTGCCCGGTTTAATTCATCGGTCATTGCCACTCCGGCTTCGTTGGCAGCGTCTTTTAAATCATCACGTAGTTTTTTAGCGATGTCTAATTCCTCACCTAAGATATCTACCTCTGACTTCTTATAGTCAAAAGTAGTATCACGTTGATACTTTTTAGGATCTTTGGTTTTCGTCGCTTCTTTCAACATCTTGGAGCTAAAAGACAGAGCAGCCACAAAGGCCTGTCCTTCAATAGATAAATTCTTTATTGATGATGCACCTTTAGCTGTGTTTTCCTGTAGCTTTAAAAGTTCTTCCAAATATGCTTTTTCTCCTAATGTACCGTTTTTCCTTTGAGCATTTAATTTATCAAGTTCTTCTTGATACGACTTCTGAGATTTCTCTAATTGAAGGGCAGATTTAACAATATCCTGATTCTGTACTGCTTTCTCAGCAGCTATTTTCAGGTTTTTATAATACTCACTTTCGAGAACATCTTTATCACCGGTACCTTTAGCCTGGGCGAACATTTTTATATTGAGCTCTCCTAAAGAGTTATTATACTCAGCTTGAGTGATCTTGCCGATCTCTAGTTCTGCGCCTAATTCCTCTAATTGTTTGTTGTATGATTCTTGTTGTTTTTGAAGAGTGGTTTTCTTTTTGTCATCATCGGGATCTACTGTTGATGTCGTTAATTTGCTAGCATTGGCCTGGTATTTACCTGCTCTATTAGTGGCGTCTGCTATTACACGGTTATTTTCGATATACTCTTTAACTGCTTTATCCACATCAGATAAAGAAATGCCTTTATATAAATTACCATTTTTCTTTAGTTCATCTCTGATAGCATTATTATAAGCAAAGTTGTTTCGATTAGACGTGCCATCAATAGGCTTCAAATTAGCTAACCGATCCATCTGTTCTGTACTCAGCCCAACATTTCCAGCCAGATGTGCATTCTTTTCTGAGTATTCTCCAACAGTATTAAAAGCATGCTCTGCCATAGCCGCTTCTCTAAGCAATGCTATTCTTGTTTTTACTAGTTTATTAAGTTCTTCTTGCGATAAATTCTCTTTTCCGAGCATTTTTTGTAATTCTGACTGTGCCGTGTTAATTTCATTTTGACTTTTCTTTCTGTCATTCATGATATTAACTAATGCCTGCATACGTGTTATCTCCGGAGTACTGCTTGCACTCCATAAACCTTTTTTATAATCGGAAAATATATTTCGTATTCGATTAGCCTCTTCACGCAGGTTTCTAAAATAGCCAATTGCGGCAACTACTCCAGCAATAAGCATCGCCCAAACAGATGTTTTCGCCATAGCCCATAACGAAGTACCAAGACGTTTTATTTGTCCGCTAATAATATGACTTGCTTTTTTGAATCCGTTAGCCTCTGCCATAGCATTAGTAGTAGCAGATATAGCCTTTTGTTTATCCAACGCCTTTTGTTCTACAGCACGAGCCTTTTCTAAAGAGCTTTCAGCGGCTATCCTTGCACGTACAGCCTTTTCTTTTGTAACCTCAGCGGCTATAACATCTCTAGCCACGCCATTAGATAGGGCAATCTCATAATCGGCCATTGCGACCAATTCAGCTTTCTTTTTAACCGCCAGAGTCCCTTCGATAGCAATGCGTCTTTCAGTAGCTCTAATAGCTTGTGCGGAAGCTCTCTCTCCGCTCATTGCTGTTTTGTCATAAGCAGCCGACCAACTACGCCATACTTTAGTCGCTGCATTTGTTGCTATAAATACAATAGCAGCAAAAAAAACAGTCAATAAATGTTTTAAATTGTCTCCTAAGGCTTGTATTGCTTCTGTCAACCAATCTATCAAAGCTTTATACTTACTTTGTGCATCTGTTCCATTAACAAACTCTGTAAATACGTTCTTTAAGCGATTTACTGACGTCTCTAAGTTGTCAGTATCTACATTTGGAATCATCTCATTCAAAGCCTCAGCGAACTTAGGAAGTACGTCTGCACTCATCAGTTTACCTTGTTTCAGTAGCTTATCAAGTCCGGCAACAGAAACACCGGCAGCTTTAGCCATTGCCTGTAATGCAATAGGTAATCGTTCACCCATCTGCAAACGCAATTCTTCGGAACTGATCTTCCCTTTACTCATCATCTGGGAAAGAGCAAGGAAAACACCATTGCTATCATCAGCACTCATGCCGAAAGCTGTAACAGCCCGGGAAACAGATTCAAAGATTTTACGCTGGTCCATCATGGACATACCGGAGATAGATGCAGCAGCCGTAAATTTGGCAAAATTCCCGGTCAAAGCGTTAATCTCTAATCCGTACTTCTTTGCCATATCGATCAGGAACCTTTGATTATCGGCAAACTGTGCCATCCCTCCGGAAACATTCTTCAATGCTGTAGTTACCCGGTTGGTCTCCCGGGCTACATCAATAAGACGGGAAACAAAATTGCTTAATCCTAATCCACCGGCACCAAGTGCGGCAGCAAAGGTTAATACTTGCATTTGCATTGCCCGGAGTCCGGCTTTTACCTGGTTTGTACCCTTCTTGAAGTTTTCAGTCAGAAGGTTTATCGCAATACTGAATGATAATTTACTTGCCATAATAATCTGATTTTTTCGTGTTCATAAAATTCTCAAATCTTTCCAACCCCTCATTGATAGCTCTTTCAGCTTCTATTTTAGCATCTTCTTCTTCCCAGGGGAATATTATCAGATCCTTAGCTCCGTTTTTCATCTTTTTAGCGTCTATATGCGGCATCATGGTAAAGAAGGTCCATAAGCGATTACTCTCCATTTCTTCCTTACGCATCTTCTCGTAAGAACCGATATACATAGGCAAATCACATAACTCCATTTCATTCATGGCGTAATGGGCATCGAGTCCGGACATAATAAGAGTTGAAACAAGCTCACTGATTTTTTCAGGTATCGTATCGTTATTCCCTGTCTTACCGTCTTTTTGCCTCTTATAAAATTGGGCCAGGACTGCGCCTTCTCTTTCCAATGATAATATCATTTCACCGGCTACCTTTTTATTCGATAGCGTCTGACGAAAGATTTCAAAAGTATACATCTTCCCCGGAGAATTACAGATCACTGTCGTATAAAGGAGCACTTCTAAATCCTCTTGATTAGTATAATCCATCAAAGAGAAAGATTTTCCTCTCATCTGCTCCCAGCGTATGATTGCTTTTATTGTTAACCCTATTTCCATTATTTCATATTAAAAAAGGCGGCCATCATAGGACCGCCTTTACGAACATTTGTTTATTAGCTACACTGAAGGATCTTCTCCTTCCCCTTCTCCCCCTGACACAGGAATTCCTTTTACCGGCTCCAATGCACCTACTCCTTTAAAAGATGCACTGACAGAAACGATCTGACCGTTATCCGATTTAATAGATAGAGAGGTGATGATAACTTTACCGGTATAATTTTTTTCCGTAGTATCTTTCGTGAATGTGCCGCCAAAATTATCCTTATCAGTAGCTTTTGCACTTCCGAAAAAGAAATCTAAAGGATCACCTTTAATCTGTTTATCCAGCAGGAGATCAAAGCTCATTGCTCCCTCTTTGCGTGTCAGAAGTGATTCACTGGAAATAGTGAAACTCTTCTTTCCGGCAAGAGAACCGGACCAATCACCCATCATTTTGTTTGAGATATCAAGTTCTTCTGTACTGATATCCAATCCTGCACTTGATCCGAATGCTATCGGATCTTCTCCTACAAAAAGCATTAATTCACCTTTAGAGATGTCTATGCTTGAATCTAACTTTTTATCTGCCATAATTCTAAATTTTAAACAATTGAAAATAATAAGACCTGTATGTATTTCCCGTCTACATAATCTTCTGTAGCATCTTCCAAGTGTATAGTCATATTCGGATTACTAAACTCCCCGTCTAATGCTTCAAAAATCAATAATGCAAGTTGCTTACTCCTGTCATAGTTATCACAAACCGCATTGATATAGACTTCGCATTTTTGGGACGTGTAGGCCATCTTGTTACGTTCAATCATATAGCGATCCCGCTGGTATATGATAAAGTCTCCTGGCGTATCCTGCGGTGCAACAAGGGGATATACCTTTGTACCTACTAATTCCTTAATTTCCGGAGAGTCCAGTAATATTGCTCTGATTTCTGTTGAAATATTGAATTTTTCTTCTGCTTTTCCCATTATCTACGGTTGTTAATACGTTGTATTGCTCTTTCAACTCCTTTGTATAGGGCATCCATCGCCTTATATTCTTCGCTATTTTTTGCATCCGACCAGAATCTATTAGCTGGCATAATACCCGAATTTCCGGTGATTGGATGTGGCCGCTTTCGCGTACCCAAATCAACAAGGTGCGAATGCGCTCCCCATTTATCGAATCCAGCTAAAGCCCCTAATTTATTACGCTTTACTCTTGTCGTAAAAGAATTCATCAGATGATTAGTCCCCTTACCCGGTCTCTTCAACCTATCACGTAAATTACTTCTTCCTCTCACTCGAAAGACATTTACCGCCGCCCGGAGCCCCGACTTAATGGCCTTGTCTTTCTCGAAAGCTTCCAACTGGTCTACGAGATAAACAACTGCTTCCCTATCTATGAGTTTAACTTGCATCAGGTATTCAATTTTTCAAGGGTAATCACCAATGTATTGTCTCTCTGTAAGTCCACCATCTTGACAGTGTATTCCAAACCCCTATAGTTAACACGACTGTTTTCCTTTATCTGTGGATAGTTACGAGTCTGGAATACTATAATTTTTCCAATAAACTGCTCCATAGCATTCACTCCGTCCCGATCCGCAATAACAGACATCTTTCTGCGTGAAGCCCTACAAGTCAGTATCGGTTCATACTTCTGTTCTATTGATCCGGAAGCGGATTGAGCTGCAACCAATTCTTTAAAAACCAATATTTCACGTAATAATCCAGCTCTCATTTTGTATGATCCCTATAAAGAGCAGTTAAATATTGAACACCCCGTGGAAGTTCTTTAAGATTAGCAGTAGAAATGCTTTCTCTATTTCCATAATAAGTACCAACGACAAGTAAAATGGCATGTCTGAGTGGGGCTGGAATCATTGTACCACCGCCTATCGTTTCAAGTTCATCAACGGAAACACATAAATCTTTTGCGATGTTTTCCTCACCTACCTCTATCAGGGATTCAATGTAGGAGTCATCCTCCGTAAAGGATGGCTCTATAATTAAATGCTGTTTTGCTAATTCCAAAGTCACATACTTTCCCATGATATTACTTCATAGATGCAACAGAGAATGACTCTGAACGAATCATACCCATATTCCAATAAGAATTAACGACCAAACGAACAACACTTTCCAACATGCGGGAATACGGGTCTACTTTGATTTCCAGAGCTCCCCATTGACCAATGAAATAATCATTCCAGTTACCAAAGATTATTCCATATTCGTCCTTAGCTGTTTGCAAGCCTTTAGGCAAATTGTTAGTACGCAAAGAACGATAACCATTCAACATTCCTACCCCGCTTTCTCCAAAAATGAAACCACCGGCACCAGAAGCGTCTTTCACTTTCGTCTTAGCCTTTCCAACCAGAGCCGGATGCATAATATATGCCAAATTACCATACAAAGCATTTTGTAAATCAGCATTCGTTTCCAACTCTACGACCTTTGTCCAATCCATCGTACCGGAAATAGTCGGTACGTCTTTAAACAGTCCATCGGGTTTGTTATCATCATGCGCATGAGTCCCAAATGCTGTCTGCTCCACTTTTTGGGCGATAGCGGTTGCCAGAGTCTGGCGAATAATAGCTTCAACGGATGTATTCTCCTGAATTAGTAACTGCTCGGAGATATCAACATAGGCAGTCAGACGTTTCGGTTTGTACGCATCCCCTTTAGAAAATTCACCTGCTCCATCTTTTGCTTTAGCGTTCTCACCTTCCCAGAACACATTTGAACCGCTATATTTAGGCCAATAGATATCTCCCTGCAATCCTGTCATGAACCGGGCTCCGGCTTTCGCCAGCACTAAAGACGACTGTAAAGGCAATAACATTTCTTGTTGCTCCTGATCTATTACAACTCCGGTAGTTGATTCTGTAGCTGCTGTAAATGTGGCGCGTGACTCAATAGGAAGCACAAGAGATGTCTTAGAAGCCCGCTGAATACCACAACCATTATGGAAATTCGTTGTTGACTCAATTACGGATGCATCAGCCGCATTTTGTTCTTGACCGGATACGTAATTAGCCAATGCTCTACGGAATGAAAATCTTTCTTGTCCGGGCTGTACGTGCGGTTTTCCACTTCCACGGTTCATCATTTCCCGTTCCTCGATTTCAAGCTCGATTTCGGCTCTGCGGCGCTGATTTTCTCCCAGCTCTTCCGTTTCTTCTGGCTTAAACTGGCGCGTCTCAGTCTTTGCACCGTTGATAATTTCTTTAGAACGAGTAATCAGCTGATTTCTTTCGTCCTTTAACTCTGTGATACTTTTTTCTTTTGCCATACATTTAAATGTTTAATGATTTTTCAATATTTGAGTAGTAAGATTCAGGAATATCTTGTTCCTTTTTTCGCAATTCTTCTTCCTCTAACTCCTTACCTCGCATGTAAACTGAAGTCTTACTATAGGCACCACTGTAAACCGGGGCAACGTCATATAGATTTCCGACTTTTTCAACTGTTCGTTTCCAATTACCGTCTTTTTGTTTTTCCCATGTGTCTTTTTCCACATCAAAGCAGAAAGAACTTTCTCCGATTTCTCCGCGACGTATATTCTCAAGTAATTCGTTACCTAACACTGTGTTAGGAGCTTCAAAACTATATTTCAACCCTTTGTCATCAACAGAAAGGTTCAAAGACCCCTGACCGTACTTACTTCTTGCAAGAATTCCACGGCTTTGGTCATGGTTCAAAAGTGCAAAAACATCACTTTTTGCCAGAACTCCATCAAGTGCGCCACGTTGTATAACTTCCGTGAAGGATAATCCATCTGACGGAGTATTGAAAAGTAGCGCATACCCTTCAACAGTACGTTTACCCTCATCTTCCCCGATCACTTGCATCTGAAAGGAGGTATTTCTGATTTCTCTTTTTTCGTCCATAATCTTACTTTTATACACTAACCACAGAAGTGTCCGACAAATCCGGACTTTTTAGTGGATCCGGTAGCTTTTCTTTCACTGCATTATCCAGAGTCTGCACGTTCACCTGAACAAATGCCTTGTCCCCATTCTCAATTTTCGGAAGATTGTTTTCCCTACGTACCTCATTCGGGGTTGCTGCCCCAATAACTGACAGATCCTTCCAATAAGCCGCTTGCGCACTCTTATCAGTACGAAGAATAGCTGATGTATCGAATTCAGCAATAATTCTACCGCGCTCGGACAAAAGAAAAACCTTCCGGTTAATCTCCTGCTCAATCTTTGTGATTACAGCAAGAGCGGTATCAGTCAAATATTGTAGCTGTGTAGCCTCAACAGTTGAGTAACTCGACTTCGATAGGTCAAAAGCCTTGACCGGTGACACAGAGAAGAACCTGCAGAGATCAACGACATTGAACTGTCTCGATTCAAGTAACTGCGCATCCTTGGGATTGATAGTAATAGGCTGGTACTTCATATTCCCCTCTAACACCGCAATGCCGTTCGGATGATTGGTTATTCGCTCCTCCCACGTTTCGTAAATCTGGTCCTTCTGGGTTTTATCAAGGCGTGCTCCCTCAACTGTCAAAACCCCGGACATGCCACCACTCTTGAAAAACCCTGCCGCGTGTTCCTCTGAACTCGTGGCAATGCCGAGAGATTGCCGGGCATGAGTAAGTGTAGACACACCAATAATCCCATCATAGGAGAAATTCAGCACATGAATCATATCTCTTGGCTCAACAAGCTCCTTGAAACCGACTACCTGATATCGTTTTCTCATAATACCGTTTCGATCCGTAACCCAAACGATTGACACATGGCTTGTCGGCAGATAGATAAGCTGTAACACATTCAGCTTACTGTCACGTTCAATATATGCATACCCATTTCCTGTTAACAGGACCGAAGCCATTAACGTCTTGAAGAACACGAACCTTGTCATGTCTTCATTAGGTTCCAAGTCCAACAGCTGGTATGCCGGATGCTCTTTAAACTCCCTCTTGAATCCGTCTTTATCAAGTTCATAAGTCTTTAATGGCAGCACCGCCACGCTATCGGATATCAAGTCCACGCATCGGTATACTGTAGAAAGAAGCATCGGCTTACTACGGCTCAGTAAAGGAGCATGCCCACCAGAGTAACTCCATGCCGGAATACGAGATGTCTCCTGCTTTGATGCTTTTCTGATTTCAAATCCGAATAATTTCATATTTTACTTTTACACACTAACCAAAAAAGTGTCGGACAACTAATAAAATTCTCCGTAGCGAGGTGAGGAAAGGTATACACCAAGAGCTTCCAGTTTAGCTATTACGCCATCTATTTTCTTTTCCTCAAATTGCTTTGACGGCTTTGTATTGCCATTACGATCTCGAGCCATGACTACATTTCGGAAACAGTGACGATTTATCACGTTGTTATCTATCACTGCACGTCCTGATAGTAGTAGACGTTCCATCTCTTTAGTTGGTCGATTAAAATTTCCCAAAGCTTGGCTGAACTCCTCCATTGGTAAACCTTGATCTATAGCATTGATCACGAACTGTGTAGCATTCCAGGCATCATAAGCAATCTTTTGAATGAAAACAATATTACGTATTCTCATGATATCGTTTAGAATATAGTCATAGTCAGTAACATTCCCCGGGGTAATCGTAATCAATCCTTTCCGGCGCCATTCCCCATATAAGTCTTTAAATCTTTTTTCCTGCAAAGCCGCTTCCGGAAGGTAATACAAGGTTTTAAAATAATATTTGTCTGAAGTAGGAAACATAAAATCTACACAGGTCAAATCACTTGTACTTGAGAGGTCAATGCCAGCATAGCAGTCTTTGTCCCTAAATTGCTCAAAATCAAGATTGGCAGAAGCATTGAGGATATAGTGATCCGGTATCCAAACCGTTTCCGCATCACACCACATATTGATATTCTTTGTCTTGATTCCAACTTCTTCAGATGGTGAGTTGATAGCCTTCCGTACCTGTTCTCGTAGATATTTAGTTTTTACCGTAACCCCCAAGTTGGGATTGCTCTTTGCCCATATCTTTTCATCCTTCCAGTCATCTCCTTCATCCAAAGCATAAATCAGAGCAAAAAGAGTGTCATCCTCTTTTAATCCTTTCAGTACTTCGGTACACATTTCCCGAAATTGGTAACACGGTCCTAATTTGTCAAAACCCGCAGTAGTTATAATAACCGACATTGGATCATCACGCATACCTTGTCCGGATTGAAGTACGTCTTTTAGTCCGGAATTCTTAGCTGCATGATATTCATCCAGAAGGAACATTGACGGGTTAGGTCCATCGAGTTTGCTGGAATCAGCAGCCAGCACTTTTAGAAAAGATAGGGTTCTATCGAAATTGATTTGATCACGAAAGGATTCAAGATACCGATGTTTCGGATCAAGACCGGAAACAAAGTTCCGGCACATTTTAAAACTAACTTTTGCCTGTTCCTTACTGTTAGCAGCTAAATAAACCTCGGCTGCTGATTCTCCATCAGCGATTAGATGATAAAGACAAAGTGCTGCCGCAAAGGCTGATTTTCCGTTCTTACGGGCCATTTCAATATATACAGACGAGACTAATCTACACCAGCTACCATCTTCATCCTTCTTGTAGAAACCATATATACTTGCTACAGTAAATTCCTGCCACGGTAAGAGTATAAATGATTTTCCAGCATGTCGACCGGTATAATGGCGCAGTAAAGCAATGAATTCAATGGCATAATCCGCTTTTTCTTCACGAAATTCAATATCATCTCGTTCAAAAAGAGTATAAAAACGCTCAACGGCTTGCTTTATAAACTCTCCTACCAGAATTTTACCATCCCTAACGTCGGCTGCATACTGATAGTATCCCTTCATCATTTCCTACGTGCCCCCTTCTTTAGGAATTGATCCAAAGGAGACTCTTCTTCTTTATCCGATTTCATAACTTTTATATTCCCACGGCTTTTTATAGTAAGACCATATTCAGTCATGATCTTCATTACCTGAGCATAATTTTTTGTAGCGATATTCTGAGCCGGATTAGCTGCCCTTTCATATTTGATCATAACAACCGGTCCTTCAACGAGCAGTATTTCGGTTGCTTGTAAATACATCTCATAGCTGGTAGCAAGCATACGGATGGCGCCTAAGTCAATATTCTGAATAGCCTTTCTTGCATTTAACTCTTTTACTACATCCTTAATGAATTTCTGCGTTTCATCGGATAAATTATCGGGCATTGCGAATTTTACCATAATCTGTTTTTCATAGTAACCATTGGGTTGTCCGACAACCGGAAATGTTAATAAATTAACAAATTCAAAATTTGAAAAACATCCGTGCGTGTGAAGAAGGGTTGGGCGAGGTATCGGAGGAATTATTTACAAAAAAACAACCCCATACCCCCCCCTCTCCTATGGGGTAGGACACAAAAAAGCCCCACCTTTGCAGGCAGGGCAACAAGCTATCACTCAGTAATCGTCAAAAAACAAAAGCAGCAGCTTGACTTATCTTCTTTCCTATATCGACCAAGGCATTAGATAAAATCTTTAACTCATCATCGTTAAATCGTGCCGGTTTACCGTTTACAATACTGCCATTCAACCGATGATAAAACCATTGTGGAGATTTTTTAAAATATGTTTTTACAAGGGCAGACACCGATATAAAAGGAAGCACTGACTCGAGCTTATCTCTCAATAGAATTTCATCCGCTTCTTTATTCGTTTCTTTGATACATTCCAGCATACCTTCTGAGAACCTATCTATATCTTTATCGGCAAGAGCTTTCATCTCCTTGTCAATCATTTCTATTTCTTTTTCGCTATTTGCATTAACGAAACGTTCTTTTAACTTTTCAATGTCTGCTTTCATAATCGTTTAATTTAGTCTCCCTGTATTTCAAGGGAGACGGTTTATTAATCCATTTCTTTCAACTTTGTCATTAGCTGCTCAATCTGGTAATCAAGCTCTATTTTGTAATGACCTCTGTTTTGCAACTCTTTGTAATAGCGCAGATAAAAAAGTAATTCCCTTTCTAATTTCTGCCGTTCTTTACTAATTGGTTTCTCACTCATATTGCTTTTGTTTTTTGACTACACAAAGATAATAACAATTTTGTTATTAAACAAATAAGCCAATAACTTTTTTGTTATTATTTTAAATTATGCACTTCTTGATGACATTTTTTGCACAGACTCCTAAGATTATCAAAGTCATAAGCTAAGATTATACGCCGGTCCGGATCATCTGTACTCATGAAAGAAACAATGTGGTGTATATCCTCCGCAGGAGTAATCACATCCTTACTTAGACAAACCTCACACAAAGGATTACAAACGAACTTCCATGCCCGTAACCGTCGCCATCGCTCCGAATTGTATATCTTTCGACGTTCTGCATCATAGAGATCACCAGTTTTCTTCTGTGTCTTTTTGGGTCTGAATATAGTCGGCATAAGGTATTGTTTTTATTTGTTGCGAATCCTTGATAGTTTGATATTCGATCATTCTGTAACGGTACATAAAGTGTTCTATCAGTTCAGAGTCTGTCTTACTCAATGCGGCTACATCTTGTATGACATACAAGACTGTATCTTGAAAGATATCTTCATAACTACGAGAACTATAAAAACCATGAGAACCTTTGTAGCACAGAATTCTCAGCTTTTCATAGTTACGCCCTACTGCCTCCGAAACGGATGTATAATACTTAGTCCTTTTGTGCCGGTTTCTCATTTATTTTAAAATTACCAGAATCATCCATAATTTCATCCATGCCGCGAATGACCATTCCGCGGATGACTACTGATATACTTGCACCTGTTTTCTTTGAAAGCTCATTAAGCAGCATCCATGTGCGCTCATCAAATCGGACTGATCTTCTTTTATTTCCCATATTATAATCTCATTTTTACTATTTTCTAAAAAACATATCACCAGATATTGATCTGGCGGTATCATCACCGGTCAGGCGGATGTACTTGAAAAAGTTCTGTTCCGTCCGATGCCCGGTGAGCTTCATTATTTCCAATGTTTTCATTCGGCCAGTCAGATACATATTAGTAGCCGCTGATCTTCTAGCTGTATGACTACTTATAAGCTCCCACTTCTCTTTAGTCACTGTAACCAATCTACCGCCTTTGGTGAATGAGTAAGTAACCGGATCATTCAAACCAATCTCTTTCATAATCACCTTCAAATACTTGTTGACATATTGAATACAAAGCCCACCGGGAATTCGTCCATCGTACTTTGAGAATATCTCTTTCAAATAGTCGTGCATCGGGACCTTGACATCTACATTCGTCTTTTTGGTCCGCTTTACGAGATAATCTCCTTGAAAGTTATCCTTTGTCAACGTGGAGTAATCGGAATACCTTAGAGCGGTTAGACATCCAACTACGAACAAGTCTCTAATACGTTCCTTGGCTTTCCTCTTAT
>DXWV01000049.1 GCA_019416685.1 Bacteroides sp. | reverse complement strand
CGCAGATTAACGCGAATTTTCGCAAAGAGAAACAGGGGTAAGATAAAGAAATACAACCTTTTAATCAGCGTTCATCTGTGTTAATCCACTTTTCATCCGGTAAATAGTACTCTGTGCGACTCTGTGGTGGGTTTTGCTCATTTCCGATCAGCTTTAAATGAATTTCAACTCCTGATTCGCAGAATTAACAAAATTATATTAATCTGCGAAATAATCCTTATTCACTAATACTTTGTTAAAAAGCAGATCATTCCTACTGTAAGTATCCACTATTTTAGTAATTTTGTAACTCATAAGTATAAACCAAATCATTCATAATCCGGCTTATATGAAGAGACTAAACGTAATATTGATTTTACTTTGCATTATTATTAATATGATGAACGCCCAAAACCCTTTTTTTGAAAAGTATACTACACCGTATGGTACTGTCCCATTCGATAAAATAAAAACAGAACATTATGAGCCTGCTATCCGTGAAGGGATCCGTCAGCAGGCAGCTGAAATAGATGCTATCGTTAATAACCCGGAAGCACCGACTTTTGCCAATACAATACTGGCATACGAAAAGTCAGGCAAACTATTGGATCGTGTGACGACTGTATTCGGCAATCTACGTAGTGCAGAAACGAATGATGATCTGCAGACACTGGCACAGGAGATGATGCCACTTCTTAGTGAACACAGTAACAATATCAGCCTGAACGAAGAGTTATTCAAACGTGTAAAAGCTGTCTATAAACAAAAAGAACAATTAGATCTTACTCCGGAACAAACCAAGTTACTCGAAAACATATATGACGGTTTTATCCGCCGGGGAGCCAATCTGCAAGGAGAAGCCAAAAAGCAATACCGTCAATTAACAAAAGAATTGAGTAGCCTTACATTGCAATTCAGTGAAAACAACTTGAAAGAAATAAATAATTACCAGCTTGTACTTACAGACAAAGCACAACTTGCCGGACTCCCGGAAAGTGCCATAGAAGCAGCAACTGAAACAGCCAGAGAAAAAGGCGTAGAAGGCTGGGTATTCACTTTACAGGCACCAAGTTATATCCCTTTCATGACTTATGCCGACAATCGTGATCTGCGTCATGAACTTTACATGGCTTATAATACCAAATGTACCCACAACAATGAGTACAACAATATCGATATAGTAAAGAAGCTCGTTAATACCCGAATGGCTATCGCTCAATTGCTGGGATATGAAGATTTTGCCCAGTACACTTTGAAAAAGCGGATGGCAGAAGACAGTGATGCGGTTTACAATCTGCTTAACCAACTTTTAGAAGCGTATACTCCTACTGCAAAGAAAGAATATCAGGAAGTACAGGAGCTGGCACGCCAGGAACAAGGTGCAGATTTCACCGTTATGCCTTGGGATTGGAGTTACTATTCTAATAAACTAAAGGATAAGAAGTTCAATATCAATGAAGAAATGCTACGTCCTTATTTTGAACTGGAAAAAGTCAAAGAAGGAGTATTTGGCCTGGCAACCCGCTTGTATGGAATTACCTTCAAAAAAAATGCCGATATTCCGGTTTATCACAAGGATGTGGATGCTTACGAAGTACTTGACAAAGACAATAAAACTCTCGCTATACTTTATACAGATTTCCACCCACGTACGGGAAAACGTGCCGGTGCGTGGATGACCGAGTATAAAGGTCAATGGATAGACGAAAAGACGGGAGAAAACAGCCGGCCTCATGTGTCTATCGTGATGAACTTTACAAAACCAACAGAAAACAAACCTGCCTTACTGACTTTTGACGAAGTGGAAACATTTCTTCACGAATTCGGGCACAGTCTGCATGGCATGTTTGCTAATTCTACTTACGAGAGCCTCAGCGGCACCAATGTTTATTGGGATTTTGTAGAGTTACCTTCACAAATCATGGAAAATTTTGCTATTGAAAAAGAGTTCCTCAACACGTTTGCCCAACACTATCAGACTGGCGAAAAGTTACCCGAAGAACTGATAAAACGTATGGTAGATGCCTCCAATTTCAATGCTGCTTATGCCTGTCTGCGTCAGGTTAGCTTCGGACTGCTGGATATGGCATGGTACACCCGTAATACTCCTTTCGAAGGAGATGTGAAAGAGTACGAACAACAATCATGGGCCAAAGCACAAATATTACCCGTTGTGAAAGATGCCTGTATGAGTACACAGTTCTCACATATCTTTGCGGGAGGATACTCTGCCGGATACTACAGTTATAAATGGGCGGAAGTATTGGATGCGGATGCTTTCTCATTGTTTAAACAGAAAGGTATATTTAACAGAGAAGTTGCCGAATCATTCCGTAACAACATTCTGTCAAAAGGTGGAACAGAACATCCAATGATACTCTATAAACGCTTCCGTGGACAAGAGCCTACAATTGATGCATTACTCATCAGAAATGGTATTAAAGCAAACACCGGAAATTAAAAATTGAAGATTAGAAATTAAGATGAAAAAGCAGATATTGAAACATATCGGAATATTGTTTGCAATCATGTTGATCCCGACCTTAAGCGGATGTAATGATACGGATGATGTGCAAAAGATATTCACGGGGAAAACATGGAAGATGACCTACATCACCAAAAAGGGTGAACATAGATGGTATACTTTTCCGGGAGTAGACGAAAAGAACTATTTGTCTTATGATCCAACCACCGGAACAAGAGCATTCCGGATAACTTTCACAGGCAGTACAAGTGAAAACCGGATCAATGGTGACTTCAACGGTTCCGGTTCTGTAGTTATGAACGGTACATGGGAAGCAAATGGAGAAAAGCAGACTTTCCGAACGACTGTAAAAGATAAAAGGGTGACCGATTCGAATGACAAATTGGGGCAATACATTATTGAAGCAATCACCAAAGCGACCTCCTATGAAGGAGATGAATACAACTTGTACCTCTATTTTGAATATAATACAGAAACTCTGTGCATTACATTTGCACCCGAAAGATAAAACACATACGATAATGGATAAACAATCAGAATTAGATAAGCGTTATATACGTATGGCCAGTATCTGGGCTGAAAATTCGTATTGCCAACGACGTAAAGTAGGAGCATTGATTGTCAAGGACAAAATGATCATTTCCGACGGATATAACGGAACGCCTTCCGGCTTCGAGAATGTCTGTGAAGATGAAAATAATGTCACAAAGCCCTATGTGCTTCATGCCGAAGCAAACGCCATAACCAAAATAGCACGTTCTAACAACAGCAGTGATGGTGCTACCATGTACGTCACGGCTTCTCCTTGTATTGAATGTGCCAAACTAATCATTCAGGCAGGTATCAAACGAGTGGTTTACTCCGAGCATTATCGTCTGGAAGATGGAATTGAGTTACTCAAACGGGCCGGAATAGAGGTCATATTTGTGGCAACCGATAAAGAGTAACAGTAACAAAAAAAGAAAAGAACAGCAAACCACAGTTACAGCATAGCTCCCCGTAGCTTGCAACTACTAACTAATAACTAATAAAAAAGCATGAGTACAAAAAACTCTTCCCGTTTTACCCCTGTCATCATTGCTATCAGCGTAGTAATCGGAATCCTCATCGGAACATTCTACGCCAAACATTTTGCAGGCAATCGCTTAGGCATTATCAACGGATCATCCAATAAATTGAATGCTTTACTCCGTATTGTTGATGACCAATATGTAGATACAGTGAACATGACAGACCTTGTAGAAAAAGCAATGCCTCAGATTCTGGCTGAACTTGATCCACATTCCACATACATTCCAGCACAAAATCTGGAAGAAGTTAACTCTGAATTGGAAGGAAGTTTTAGTGGAATAGGTATCCAGTTCACGATACAATACGATACCATACATGTAAATGCCGTTATTCCCGGCGGACCTTCTGAGAAAGTAGGACTAATGGCAGGTGACCGTATTGTAACCGTAGATGATAGCCTCTTTGTTGGAAAAGAAGTTACCAACGAACGGGCCATGCGTAAACTGAAAGGTCCAAAAGGCAGTCAGGTTAAATTAGGCATTAAGCGTGCAACCGAAAAAGACCTGATCAATTTCACGATTACCCGTGGTGATATCCCACAGAACACAATAGATGCCGCTTACATGCTGAACGATGATTTCGGATATATCCAAATCAGCAAATTCGGACGTACATCGCACGTAGAATTATTAAATGCTCTCGCACAACTGAATCATAAGAATTGTAAAGGACTTATCATAGATCTTCGTGGAAACACCGGAGGATATATGGATGCTGCCACACGAATGGTAAATGAGTTTCTGCCGCAAGGTAAATTGATTGTTTATGCACAGGGACGTAAATACAAACGCCTGGATGAAGTTGCTAACGGGACAGGAAGTTGCCAGAATCTCCCATTGGTTGTTCTTGTGGATGAAGGATCGGCTTCTGCCAGCGAAATTTTCTCGGGTGCTATTCAAGATAACGACCGTGGAACCATCGTAGGACGTCGTTCATTCGGTAAAGGACTGGTACAACAACCCATCGATTTCAGTGACGGTTCTGCTATTCGTCTAACAATTGCCCGTTACTACACCCCGTCAGGACGTTGTATACAACGCCCATACGAAAATGGGAAAGACCGTAATTATGAAATGGATTTATACAACCGTTATACACACGGAGAGTTTTTCTCACGTGATAGTATAAAACTGGACGAATCACAGCGCTACTCAACCGGGTTAGGACGTCCTGTATACGGTGGCGGTGGTATTATGCCCGACGTATTTGTGCCACAAGATACTACCGGTGTCACCTCCTACTTGTCTACTGTACTAAACAAGGGGTTGACTATCCTCTTTACATTCCAGTATACGGACAACAACCGCGAGAAACTGAGCAAATACGATACGGAAGAATCACTCGTAAACTACCTGCGCCAGCAAGGACTCGTAGAACAATTCATTCGTTATGCCGAAACAAAAGGCGTTAAGAGAAGGAATATCCTTATTCAGAAATCATATAAACTACTGGAAAAGAATATCTTCGGGAACATTATTTACAATATGCTGGGAAAAGAAGCTTATATCAAATATTCCAACCTGACAGATCCGACTGTAAAGAAGGGATTGGATTTACTGGAAAAAGGTGAAGCTTTCCCAAAAGCACCGGAAATAGTTGAAGAACCGGAAATCAAGAAAAACGATGAAGGAAAGAAAAAAAGAACTGCGCAAGCTGATAGCGCAAGAGAAAACCCGGTATTGCGACTCTACGCTGAAGGCACTCTCTGCTGATATTCTGGCTAACCTGGAAAGTCACCCGGCTTTCCAGGCTGCAAACATCATATTACTCTACCACTCCTTGAAGGATGAAGTCCAAACCCATTCCTTCATTGAGAAATGGAGTAAAAGAAAGAAGATTATATTACCTGTCGTTGTTGGAGATAATCTGGAACTACGACTTTATACAAGCCCCCAGGACCTGGTTGTTGGTTCTTATGGTATTGCCGAACCTACCGGAGAATTATTCACCAACTCTGATTCCATTGAACTGGCAGTAGTTCCGGGCGTTGCTTTTGACCAGACCGGACATCGCCTGGGAAGAGGTAAGGGTTATTACGATAAACTTCTCCCCCACATTACAGCCACCAAACTTGGAATATGTTTTCCCTTTCAATTGCTTGAAGAGGTACCTGCAGAACCGTTCGACATCTGCATGGATGAAATTATAACAAAATGAGAACTAATTATCATACCCATACTACCCGCTGCCACCATGCGACGGGAAGTGACGAAGAGTTTGTTTTAAGTGCCATCAAAGGAGGTTATCAGATAGTAGGGTTCTCAGACCATAGTCCGTGGAAGTATCATACGGACTATATATCAGATATCCGGATGACTCCCGAAGAATTCCCCGAATATGTAGAGAGTATACGGAGTCTACAAGAAAAATATAAAGGCCGGATAAAGATACATCTTGGATTGGAATGCGAATATTTTCCTGAATACATACATTGGTTGAAAGAACTGATAAAGGAATATAAGCTCGATTTTATCATCTTTGGCAATCATCACTTCCACACAGACGAAAGATTTCCCTACTTCGGACGTAATACTTCCACACCGGACATGCTCGAACTCTATGAAGAGAGCGCAATCGAAGGTATGGAAAGCGGACTCTTTGCTTATTTAGCCCATCCCGATCTTTTCATGCGTTCTTATCCGGAATTTGATTCCTACTGTAAACTAATTAGCCGACACATTTGTCGCACAGCTGTCCGGCTTAATATCCCTCTGGAATATAACATAGGAATGATGGACTACAACCAGGCTTTTGATACTCTGACATATCCACACCCGGAATTTTGGCGTATTGCTGCTAACGAAGGTTGTACAGCCATTATTGGAGTAGATGCACACGACACTAAATCACTGGAATATTCAGGATATTACGATCAGGCTTGTGAAAACCTGAAACAATTGAAAATAAAAACAATTGACACACTTCCCTGTATGAACGAATGAGCTATTCAGTGAAAAGAACACGCTCATAACTCTCTAATAATCAAGACTTATAAGAATGTACACTTTTGCATAACAAGAGTGTACATTCTTGTGGTTCTTCTTCAATTTAGTTGAACCGTGTTTGATAAGTCACT
>DXWV01000048.1 GCA_019416685.1 Bacteroides sp. | reverse complement strand
GTATACGAGGAATGGGTCGAAACTCTACGAGAAATGGAGTGAAACTCTACGAGAAACGAGGCGATCCTCGTAGAATTGTAAGTTGGGTGTTTGTAATATTTTACAAATAATATCTATAAAGAGAAATTATCTTTTTCTTGTTGTAATAAAAAGTGTTTCAATTTATGGGTAGAATATTAGAACCTGTTTTCTGTTGAATAAGAATGTACACTTTGGTATACTAAGAATGTACATTCTTGTATAGCAAAACTGTACATTCTTAGTATACCAAAGTGTACATTCTTGTAAGTGTTGATTATCAGAATGTTATAAGTGTAATTCTAACTTGTTGAATTACGAATTCTGTAGTAGTTGGATTCGTTATTATTCAGTATAAAATTAATCGGGCTAACGGATAGTGCATCTATAGGAATGCAGGCAATTTCTATTGGTTTTTATTGGTGTATAGGTTATATACGACTTTAGATACCTTTGGAAATGAAATCTTTAATCTCTTCTTCACTGGGTAGCTGGACTTTGTATTTTTGCACAAAAATATTGGGGTCTAAACCTGCTGTTGCATAACGAACTAAAGTGTCTCCTTTTTCCGTACACAATAAGATGCCAATTGGAGGGTTATCATCAGGTTGCATTATTTCTGCTTTGAAGTAGTTGAGATACATATTCAGCTGGGATGCATATTCATGGTGGAATTTGTCAATTTTCAATTCCACTATTACATGGCATTTCAATATACGGTGATAGAATACAAGATCGGCAAAGAAATAATCTTCATCTATTAATATACGTTTTTGGCGAGCTTCAAAACAGAAACCATGTCCCATTTCCAACAGAAACTTTTGTAAATTATCAAGGATAGCTCGTTCTAAATCATTCTCTGTAACCACTACTTGCTCGTTTAATCCTAAGAATTCTAAGGTTATTGGGGTATTAATAACGTCCGTAGGTTGAAGTTGTGTCGTTTGTTGTTGTACTAATGCGGAAAGTGCTTTTTTATTCTTGGATAAGCCACTACGTTCGTAATATAATGAGTTGATTTGTCGACCTAATTCTTTATATGACCAACATCCACGAATTGTTTCCATTTCATAAAAAGCACGTTTGACGGGATTGTCAATAGCTGATATTAAAGACAGGTTAGAGTAAGTAAGTTTGTTAAATAGTTTATCAGCTGGTATCATCCATTTATGCATATCCGTTAATTCGGCGGATACCGTCCGCCGAATCTCATTTTCATATTTGGCGGATGCCATCTGCCGAATTGGTGTAGCGAATTCGGCAGTCAGCGACCAACGGATTTCCGAATTTGACATAACATATCCTAAGACTTCTTCTTTTAATTGCGGATAAATTAGATACAAACGTCTGAATTCCCGAAATCTACGTTCGTTTAGTCCTTTGGTATTCAAACGCTTTTCTAACTTCTTCAAAAGTTGCTCACCATAGGTTGCACGGTCTTCGCCATGCTGTTCAAACTCAACAATGTAGCATCCCATTAACCAATTGCGGGAAGTTAGTGCAAGATTTACAGAATGTGCAGCTTGTGCTTGCAGGGTATTCTGAATGGCACTGATATGATTAACTAAAGATTCAAAGTTCATATTTTTACTCTTTAGAAGACCTAAGCACATCTTACAGATAATATATAGACTGCACCACCATCTTTATGTGAGTTGGATTCGTTATTATTCAGTATAAAATTAATCCGGCTAACGGATAGTGCATCTATGACTTACTTCTGCTTTTCCAGATTTTGAATACGTTGCTCAAGCGCGGCGTATTTTTCATCTTTCTCTTTTAGTAGGCGCTCGTAGAGTTCGGTGATCTTGTCGATAGGACTAAAAGCATTAGTTTGATTGTTTGAATAGCCAGGAACAGTTACTCCCTCTTTATTGTCATGTACATCATTTGTTATACTTTCAAATACCACTGACGGAGCATCTTCTTCCAGTGTTTTCAGATATTCTACCGGTACATTCAGTGCTCTGGCAAATCTTTGCAGTATTTCGTCATCAATCGTTTTCGTTCTTTCGTATCTCGAAATAGCCGGTTGCGACAGATGTACAAGTTCAGCCATAGCATCTTGTTTGATACCTTTTTCAATGCGGGTACGTCTTATATTATGTCCATGATGGACATTCAGGTTCTGTAATTCTTCTGTTTCCATGTTTTTTAGTTTTTCAACAATTACTATCAGCAAAAAGTTTCATCCGAAGCAAATATACGAAAAAAACGAATAGAATGAATAAAATGAATATCACTTTGCTCAAAATGAAATAAATTGAATGTATTTATATTTGCCGGTATCGTTTGTTTTCACTTAATTTGTAAATTTAAGAATAATTAAAATAGGGGGTAAAATGATTAAGTTATTGACAACTAAAGAGTCTACGTTATTAAGAAAACTGGCTAACCTATTGAAAGAGTATGATGCTATCATCTCCTGTGATACTTCGGATGAAGTTAGAATTATTGTTTTTGAAGGAGATAAAGATGTCAAAAGAGTACCTATAATACTCCCGAAGAGTTTTGATGAAGAGGATATTGCAGATTTGTTAAATGAAACAAGCAGGCAGATAGAGTGGATAGCCAAAAATAAAGAAGTTAATTTTCTCCTTCCGGATGAAGAGTAAGGCTGAGGCTTCTACATCTAAATGAAGAATAACAATAGTTGTGACGCTGCATAACAATATATGTAGTGGTACATAACAATAGATGTAATTTATATCATGAAAAAGCCGCTCCCTCGTAAAGAAGCGGCTTCTATATTAACTATAGCTTTTAAAAAAAAGGCTTGCTGATTATAATATACCCTGAGCCATCATTGCTTTGGCAACCTTCATGAATCCTGCTACGTTAGCACCTTTCACATAGTTTACATAACCATCAGCTTCAGTACCGTATTGTACACAAGCTTCGTGGATATTCTTCATGATGCTTTTCAGTTTTTCATCTACTTCTTCAGAGCTCCAGCTCAGTTTGATAGAGTTCTGGGTCATTTCCAGACCGGATACGGATACACCACCGGCATTGGCAGCTTTACCCGGAGCATACAGGATTTTAGCATCCTGGAACACTTTGATAGCTTCCGGGGTAGAAGGCATGTTTGCACCTTCGCTAACTGCGATACATCCGTTTGCAACCAACTGACGGGCATGGTCACCGTTCAACTCATTCTGTGTTGCAGAAGGCAGAGCGATATCACATTTTTCACCCCAAGGCTTAGCTCCTTCTACATATTTGCAACCGTAAGTTTCGGCATATTCGCGGATACGACCACGGTAGAGGTTCTTCAGTTCCATGATGTAATCCAGTTTTGCACGGTCGATACCGTCCGGATCATAGATGTAACCGTCAGAGTCGGACATGGTAACTACTTTACCACCCAGTTCCAATACTTTTTCTGCTGTATATTGAGCTACGTTACCCGAACCTGAGATCAAGCAAACTTTACCTTTCAGGTCAGTACCTTGTTTTTTCAGCATTTCCATCAGGAAGTAGATGTTACCATAACCGGTAGCTTCCGGGCGAATCAGTGAACCACCAAATTCGCGGCCTTTACCTGTGAATGTTCCTGTAAATTCGTGAGCCAGTTTCTTGTACATACCGAACATGAAACCTACTTCGCGGCCACCTACACCGATATCACCTGCCGGTACATCGGTTTCAGGGCCAATGTGGCGCCACAGTTCCAGCATGAAAGCCTGTACGAAACGCATTACTTCGGCATTTGACTTTCCGCGTGGAGAGAAGTCGGAACCACCTTTACCACCACCCATCGGCAATGTAGTCAGTGAGTTTTTGAATGTTTGCTCGAAGGCAAGGAATTTAAGAATACTAAGGTTTACAGAAGCGTGGAAACGGATACCGCCTTTGTATGGGCCGATAGCGTTGTTGTGCTGAACACGGTAACCCATGTTGGTCTGCACATTGCCTTTATCATCTACCCAAGTTACACGGAATTGATACACTCTGTCGGGAATGCAAAGACGCTCAATCAGATTGGCTTTGTCGAATTCGGGATGTTTGTTGTATTCTTCTTCAATAGTAGCAAGTACTTCTTCTACTGCCTGATGATACTCCGGTTCATTGGGAAACCTTCTCTTCAAATCTTCTAATACCTTAGCTGCATTCATAATTCTTTTTCTTTTTATTAGTTGAGTTTATAAGTTGACAAATGAATGATGAGAACAAGCTGGCAGGGAAATCACCTGTCTTACTATCTTTTGTCTTGTTTCTCTCTCTTTGATGTTGCAAAAGTAAACATAAAAATTGAACTTGCAAACATTTTATAAAGAAAAGCGGCATAAAATATCAATTTTGATATTTTATGCCGCAAATATGGAATAAAAAGATATTATTTATTCTTTTTGAGCGATTTGTAGACAGGAATGAATACTAATGCTGCCGAAATGATAAGCATAAGTATCGTTGGACCGTCAATACGCTCGGCGTATACTAATACTATGTAACAAAGCGCTACCCAAAGCAGAATGATGCAAACTATTTGTGATTTGGATAACGGGCGTTTCATATCCCTGCTTTTTTCTTGTCAACAATCGCATCGATAACCGCTACAGCTGTGATATTCACAATGTCACGTACGGAACTTTCGATATCGGTAAAGTGAATCGGTTTGTTCAGTCCCATCTGGATAGGGCCAATCAGCTCTGTATCCGGAGTCATTGCCTGAATCAGTTTGTAACCGGAGTTGGCAGAGCTGAGGTTGGGGAATACCAGTGTATTGACATCCTTGCCATTGAGGCGGGTGAATGGGTATTTAGCGTCACGAAGTTCACGGTTCATGGCAAAGTTTACTTGCATTTCACCATCAATAGCCAGTTCCGGATACTCTTTCTGCATATATGCTACAGCCTCGTGCACTTTGAGCGGACTACCTGCCTGATCGGAACCGAAGTTAGAGTAGCTCAGCATAGCGATAACCGGAGTGTGATTGAAGAATCTCACTGTCTGATCTGCCAGTTTTGCAATATCTATCAGGGTGGAGGCATCCGGATGGCGGTTGATCAAAGTGTCGGCCAGGAAGTATGTTCCCTTCTTGGAATTCAGGATGTGCATCGTTCCGAAGTGGTTGTATTCGGGACGGATTCCGATTACTTCTTTAGCTACTTTGATCGTATTGCTATATTTGGTATACAATCCGGTGATGAAGGCATCTGCATCTCCGGTTTCCACCATCATCATACCAAAATAGTTACGCTCAAACATTTTATCCGTTGCTTCGTCATATGTAGCACCTTCGCGGGCACGCTTTTCTGCCAGGATCTTTGCATAGCGTTCGCGGCGTTCTGTTTCGCGGTCGTGGCGCAAGTTGACGATTTCGATACCTTCCAGGCTCAGGTCAAGTTCATGTGCCAGTTTCTCGATACGTTCTTCGTTACCTAATATAATAGGATGGCAGATACCTTCTGCTTTGGCTTCAACGGCAGCTTTCAACATGTTGGGGTGGCCACCTTCGGCAAATACAACACGTTGCGGATTGCGGCGTGCCGTATCATAAAGCTGTCGGGTAAGCTGTGACTCTTGTCCCATGAGTTCGCGAAGATGCGTTCTGTAAGCGTCCCAATCCTCGATGTTTTTGCGGGCTACGCCACTTTCCATGGCAGCACGTGCCACGGCGGTGGATACTTCTGTAATCAGACGGGGATCTACCGGTTTCGGAATGAAGTATTCCGGTCCGAAGGTGAAGTTGTTTACATGGTAAGCTTCGTTTACTACATCGGGCACGGGTTGTTTTGCCAGATTGGCAATAGCGTGTACGGCAGCAATTTTCATTTCTTCGTTGATGGCTTTGGCTTGTGTATCCAATGCACCACGGAAGATATAAGGGAAACCAATCACATTGTTGATCTGGTTCGGATAGTCCGAACGTCCGGTTGCCATCAATACATCGGGGCGGGCAGCCATGGCATCTTCATAAGAAATTTCCGGTGTCGGGTTGGCAAGTGCAAACACAATAGGAGAGGCAGCCATACTGCGTACCATATCCTGTGAAAGTACATTTCCTTTTGACAGGCCGAGGAATACATCTGCTCCTTTGATGGCTTCTGCCAGTGTATGAATGTCGGTACGATCTGTGGCAAAATATCTTTTCTGTTCGTTCAGGTCAGTACGGTCTTTGCTGATAACGCCTTTGCTATCCACCATTACAATGTTTTCGAGGCGTGCACCGAGCGATACGTATAGTTTTGTACACGATACGGCAGAAGCACCTGCACCGTTTACAACGATTTTCACATTCTCGATTTTCTTTCCGGCTACTTGCAGGGCATTGATCAGTCCGGCGCTGGAGATAATAGCTGTTCCGTGCTGGTCGTCGTGCATGACAGGAATATCGAGTTCTTCTTTCAGGCGGCGTTCTATTTCAAAACACTCCGGCGCTTTGATGTCCTCCAAGTTGATACCACCAAAAGTCGGTGCAATGGCTTTTACAGCTTCGATGAACTTGTCCGGGTCTTTTTCGTCTACTTCAATATCGAAAACATCGATACCTGCATAAATTTTAAATAATAGTCCCTTGCCTTCCATTACCGGTTTGCCGCTTAGTGCACCTATATCGCCCAGGCCGAGTACAGCCGTACCGTTGGAGATTACAGCTACCAGATTTCCTTTGGCTGTATATTTATATGCATCCTGCGGGTTCTTTTCGATTTCGAGGCATGGTTCTGCCACACCGGGAGAGTAGGCAAGCGATAAGTCGGTTTGTGTACTATAGGGTTTGGTAGGAACTACCTCAATCTTACCGGGTTTGCCCTGTGAATGATAGAGCAAAGCGGCTTCT
>DXWV01000047.1:73343-137713 GCA_019416685.1 Bacteroides sp. | reverse complement strand
TAGCGGAGGAAATGCAGCCTTGATTTTTTCTTTTGGTATCTTTTCTTTTGCATCAGGCAAAAGAAAAGTACATCCAACTTAATATGATATTTTATGAACAACCTATATGCTATCGGTATCGATCTGGGCGGTACCTCCATCAAATACGGCCTCATCAGTAATGAAGGAGAATTCCTGTTTCAGGGAAAACTACCCTCTTTAGCTGATATCTCGGCAGAAGCCGTAATAGAACAATTGATAAAAGCAATCAATGAAGTAAAAGCTTTCGCCACTGAACAAGGATACAAAATCGAAGGTATCGGTATTGGTACACCCGGTATTGTAGACGAAACCAACCGTATTGTTCTCGGAGGAGCCGAAAACATCAAAGGATGGGAAAAGCTACCCCTTGCAGATACAATTGAAAAAGCTACCGGACTCCCTACCTTACTTGGCAATGACGCCAATCTGATGGGATTGGGAGAAACTATGTATGGGGCAGGACAAGGAGCAACACATGTTGTGTTTCTGACTGTCGGCACAGGAATCGGAGGAGCTGTTGTGATTGACGGCAAACTATTCAATGGCTTTGCCAACCGGGGAACCGAGCTGGGACATGTACCCCTCATTGCCAATGGAGAAGCCTGTGCATGCGGGTCGGTAGGCTGTCTGGAACATTATGCTTCCACAGCGGCACTGGTACGCCGTTTCACACAACGCAGTTCAAAAGCAGACATACAATATCCGGGAAAAGAGATTAATGGCGAGCTTATTGTCCGCCTCTACAAAGAAGGAAATGAACTTGCTACAGAATGTTTGGAAGAACATTGTGACTATCTGGGGCATGGTATTGCAGGATTTATTAATATCTTTAGTCCACAGCTCATCGTTATCGGAGGCGGATTGTCCGAAGCGGGAGACTTCTATATAGAGAAGATCAGCCGACAGGCACATCGCTATGCCATCCCTGATTGTGCGGTCAACACTCAGATCATTGCAGCTAGCCTGGGTAATAAAGCCGGAAGTATAGGAGCAGCGGGGTTAATATTTAATCGACGATAGTACAAAAGAAATCTGAAACACTATTATTATGAAAAGAAACTTTGGAATGCTGGCGCTCATTATGGCGTTTTGGTTCACTATATCTTTTATTACCAATATTCTGGGACCGCTGATACCGGATATCATCCACAACTTCAACCTGAGCGACCTGGCAATGGCAGGATTTATTCCGACTTCTTTTTTCCTGGCATATGCTATTATGTCTATCCCTGCCGGATTGCTGATTGACCGTTACGGAGAGAAACCGGTACTTTTCTGTGGCTTTTTAATGCCGTTTATCGGTACCATTCTTTTTGCTTGTCTCCATACCTATCCCATGTTATTAGCCTCATCTTTTATCATCGGACTCGGTATGGCGATGCTACAAACAGTACTGAACCCATTGCAACGTACTGTAGGAGGTGAAGAGAACTATGCTTTTGTTGCCGAACTGGCACAATTCATGTTTGGTATCGCTTCATTCCTCAGTCCATTGGTCTATACCTATCTTATACGGGAACTGAACGCTGACACCTACGTTGCCGGACATAATTTCCTACTCGATCTATTAGCTGATATTACTCCGAGAGAAATGCCCTGGGTATCTCTCTACTGGGTCTTCTCCGCACTATTACTAATTATGCTGATTGCAGTCGGCATCTCACGCTTCCCGAAAATTACTTTGCAGGAAGAGGAAAAAAGTGGTACCACCAGTTCCTATCTGGAGTTATTCAAACAGAAATATGTATGGTTGTTCTTCCTGGGTATCTTCTGTTATGTAAGTACCGAGCAGGGAACTTCCATCTTCATGAGTACCTTCCTTGAGCAGTATCATGGCGTCAACCCACAAACAGAAGGTGCACAGGCTGTCAGCTATTTCTGGGGACTGATGACAGCGGGTTGCATTGTCGGTATGTTTCTTCTGAAGCTGATGGACAGCAAACGATTGTTGCAAATCTCAGGATTCCTGACTATGACATTGTTACTGACCGCTTTATTCGGTACACGTGAAATGTCGCTTATCGCTTTCCCGGCCATCGGGTTCAGTATCTCGATGATGTTTAGTATCGTCTTCTCTCTGGCTCTGAACTCTGCTCGAAAACATCACGGCTCATTTGCCGGGATTCTTTGTTCAGCAATTGCAGGTGGTGCAGGTGGTCCGATGATTGTCAGCACACTGGCAGATGCCACTTCACTACGCACGGGTATGCTAAGTATCCTGATATTTGTAGGATACATTACCTTTATCGGCTTCTGGGCACACCCGCTTATCAATAATAAAACAGTAAAGCTAAAAGAACTCTTTCATAAAAAACAGACTCTACCATGAAACGAATAACTTACTACTTCCTCTTCGCTGCCCTCCTATTACCCGTTTCGGCAGAAGCGCAGAGCAGTATCATGCATCTTACCCAACCTACACTTATGCATGAGGTACGAGAAACTCCTTCCCCACTCGACGGACAACACATTGCAATGAATCCTCCCCGTTTTATGTGGCCGGATAAATTCCCTCACCTTGGCGCTGTACTCGACGGTGTGGAAGGCGAAGAACAGAAACCGCATGTAACATATCGCATACGTATCGCCCGCGATAGAGATTTCCGTCAGGGAGTCATCACTGCAGAACGTAACTGGGCCTTCTTCAATCCCTTCCAACTCTTTGAGAAAGGTACTTACTACTGGCAACATGCTTATGTAGACAAAAACGGTAAAGAAGAGTGGTCACCCGTCTATCATTTCTATATAGATGAGAATACGCATACTTTCAATCCACCTTCATTGCAAGAATTACTCACCAAACTTCCTGCAGAGCACCCTCGTATTCTTCTCGACTTTAAAGAATGGAACGAGATTATAGCCCGAAATCAAAATAATCCGGAAGCGCAGTCTTACATCACCAAAGCCGATAAATGCATCATGCATCCCCTAAAGCACCTGGCAGAAGAAATTGATACCAGCGCAGTGGTGAAACTAACAAACATCGTACAATACAAATCTGCCCTTATCCGCGAAAGCCGAAAGATTGTAGATCGTGAAGAGAAGAATGTAGAAGGTATGATACGTGCTTATCTACTGACTAAAAATGAAGTATATTATCGTGAAGCGATGAAGCGTCTTACCGAAATACTCTCCTGGAAAGACAGCAAGTATTTTGCCGGTGATTTTAACCTCGGTACGATCCTCTCTATGAGTACTTCGGCTTACGATGCCTTCTATCATCTGCTTACCCCTGCTGAGAAAACTCTTTTACTGGGTAGTATCCGGGAGAATGGAAGCAAGTTTTTCGAAGAATACGTCAACCATCTTGAGAACCGTATTGCCGATAATCACGTTTGGCAAATGACTTTCCGTATCCTTACAATGGCTGCATTCGCTACTTACGGCGAACTCCCCGAAGCCTCTACCTGGGTAGATTATTGCTATAACGAATGGGTATCACGCCTGCCGGGACTTAATGCAGACGGAGGATGGCACAATGGTGACTCCTATTTTCATGTGAACATCCGTACACTAATTGAAGTACCTGCTTTCTTCTCACGCGTCACCGGATTCGACTTCTTTGCTGATCCGTGGTACAACAAAAATGCATTGTACGTTATCTATCAGCAACCTCCTTTCTCTAAAGCTGCTGGACAGGGAAATTCTCATGAAAATCAAAAGACTCCCAGCGGAGCACGTGTAGGTTACGCCGATGCATTGGCACGCCAATGCAATAATCCGTGGGCGGCTGCTTACGTACGATCTATAAAAGAACGCCAACCGGACATCTTCCAAAGTTCTTTCGAAGCGAAACCTGCCGACCTTACCTGGTATCGTTGTATTACCCAAAAACCTTTTCCGACAGAAGATGTTTTCCCCATTGGTAAACGTACCCTCGATGATATGCCACAAACACATGTTTTCAATGAAACAGGACTGGGAAATATGAATACCTCTCTGGGAGAGCCGGAGAAGAATGCCATGCTCTCCTTCCGCAGCAGCTCTTACGGAAGTACCTCACATGCACTTGCCAATCAAAATGCATTCAACACATTCTACGGTGGTAAAGAGATTTTCTATAGTAGCGGTCACCGTACTGGTTTCACTGACGACCATTGCATGTATTCTTACCGTAACACCCGTGCCCACAACTCTATCCTCGTGAATGGTATGGGGCAGAAAATCGGCACAGAAGGATATGGCTGGATACCGCGTTGGTATGAAGGAGAAAAACTCTCTTATTTTGTAGGCGACGCTTCAAATGCCTATGGCAAAGTAACCTCTCCTCTATGGCTTGAGCGTGCGCGCCTCAGCGGAACAAAGTTTACTCCGGAGAATGGCTGGGATGAGAATAAACTGAATATGTTCCGTCGCCACGTTATCCAACTGGGCAAAACGGGGGTCTATGTCATTTATGATGAGCTGGAAGGAAAAGAACCAGTTACCTGGAGCTATCTGTTACATACCACCTCATTTCCAATGGATGTAAAACGTCAATCATCAGATGCTATTACCATTACAGGACGCAATGCGGTTGACGGTGTATCAGTTGCCCATTTGTTCAGTTCTGCTCCTATACAAGAAGCTGTAACAGATACCTTCTTCTGTCCGCCCACCAACTGGAAGAATGTGACGGACAAAAGTGGAAAGACCGTGAAGTATCCCAATCACTGGCACTTCTCGGCTACTACACCACAAACTACCACCACTCGTTTTCTGACTATCATCGATACACATGGTAAAGACCGGACAGATATGAAAGTGACCCGTAAAGGCGATACCTGGCAGGTAGGTGACTGGATTATCCAATGTAACCTTACCCCGACAGGTAAAGCTGCCATCAGCGTAAGCAACAAGACAGAGAAAGCATCTCTGATTTATGACGCTACCAAAAATGAAGGTGCTACACTCATAAATGAACAAATAGACGGAAAAAAAATTGAAAAGAAGCTGGTAGACTATCTGCCCGATTTCGAAATATAATACTTCCCGGTACTTCTCGCACGGGGAGGTGCGACAAGCGATAATGAGGCTGAAACGCAGATTAACGCAAATTACCGCAAAGAAGAACAAGTATAAGACTAAAATAACGGTCTTTATAATCTGCAGAAATTTGAGTTAATCTGCGTTTCATCAGATATAATAATTGTTATCTTTGCATGTAAATGTAATAAACTAAAAAGAAACAGTATGAAATATATTGGAGCACATGTCAGTGCCTCGGGTGGCGTAGAAAACGCTCCTGTCAATGCACACGAAATAGGCGCTAATGCCTTTGCACTTTTCACAAAGAATCAACGTCAGTGGATAAGTAAACCTCTGACTGAAGAAAGCATTCGCCTTTTTAAGGAGAACTGCGAAAAGTATAACTTCAAACCGGAGTATATCCTTCCCCATGATAGTTATCTTATCAATCTGGGGCATCCCGAACCGGATGCACTGGAGAAAAGCCGTGCCGCCTTTCTGGACGAAATGCAACGCTGCGAACAGTTGGGATTGAAACTCCTGAACTTTCATCCGGGTAGCCATTTGAATAAAATTTCAGTAGAAGAGAGCCTTGACCTCATTGCAGAAAGCATCAATATCACGCTGGAAAAGACGAAAGGAGTAACGGCGGTTATCGAAAACACTGCGGGACAAGGCAGTAACTTAGGAAATGAGTTCTGGCATCTGAAATATATCATCGATCGTGTAGAAGACAAAAGCCGGGTTGGCGTCTGTCTGGATACTTGCCACACCTTCACAGCAGGATATGATTTCCTTAGAGATTATGATGCAGTATTTAACGAATTTGAAGAAGTAGTAGGGTTCCGGTATCTCCGCGGAATGCATCTCAATGATTCTAAAAAAGAATTAGGCAGCCATGTAGACCGCCACGACAGTATCGGAAAAGGGCTTATCGGCTTTGCCTTTTTTGAAAAACTGATGCATGACCCACGTTTTAACAATATGCCGTTGATACTCGAGACAATAGACGAAACATTGTGGCCCGAAGAGATAGCCTGGCTGCGGGAACAATCGGAAAGCAAATAAATAAACCTTCTTAAAAAGGAAGGAAAAAAACTTGACTTTGACAAAGTTAAATAATATTTTTGTCAGATTAATGATACAGTTTAATCTGAATAAACTGTGGTAAAAGAGGGAAGTTATAGCTTTCCTCTTTTTTTCGCTCTCCTTGTTCAAAAGACTCCTGAGCAGGGTTTCCGGTACAGAAATAAGAAATCACCTGTTACTTGCGCGCTGCTATTGCCAGAAATATACCAAGTACCACTCCCAATAAAGCCGCAAACAATACACGTGCATCACCCGGTAAAAGGAAAGTTATGGTATGGGCGGGAAACCAAAAGAACGGAATAGTCTTCTTAAAAACAAAGCCCCATTGTACTTTCCAATTAAGATTCTGCAAGATCTGCCCCATAGGAAGGGGAGTAAAGAAGCCCTTCATCGTACCTCCGGTGGCAAGAATGTGAGTATCAGTAACCTTATGCAGGGTCATAAATACTGGTCCGAAAATGGTATTCATCGTTACAGAAATAGCCAACGCCAGCAATACTTTATCAATGGAAAGAGGACCGGACATTATACTACCGGCATCCGCCACTCCCAAATAAGAAGCAAAGGCAGGAACTCCGTTAGAGAAAACAACAAAAGCCATGTTGATCCCCAATCCGAGTAATCCCCAGACAAATGCACGGGGCAAAATACCAAAACCACGGCGATGATAAGAACCGGTACTGATACGAAGCCCAATCACCTCGCCCAAAGTGGAAAGAAGGGCAAACTTAATAAAGCTCATCACCATACCATGAGAAGCATTAAACTGCTTATAGGCATCATACACCGCATCACTCAAAAAGAAAGGGAGGAAGCAGACAAGCACACAAAGCAAAAAAAGGAAATCGTGTTTTTTCATTTCTATAGTTGTATTTCAGTATGGCTACAAATATAGATAAAAGAAATGAAATTTAAAGAATTATCAGTCAAAAGCACCGGTATATTCCATAAATCAGCATACAAATGCTCTATACGATCCGTTATTAATAGATATTTGCCATGCTTACCAATGGTTCGTATAACTTTTCGATATCTTGTGCATCCATCTCTATTTGTACCTGATCTCCCGGAATAAGCCGGGTACCGGCCGGTGTCAGGTCTTTCCGGTCACGGTGTACATTGATAATGATACAATGTTCGGGTAATCTTAACTCATTCACCTCTTTACCATCCAGATAAGACCCGGTCATGATCTCTACCGAAAGTGTATAACGCTTCTGCTGCTGAAAATCGGGGGTATTTATCATATCGTTGTATAAAGTGACATTGAAAGGCTTTATTTGCAATAACTCCGTGAAATAATACGTCAGTCCACCTACCACCACAGAGGGATAGAAAACTTCAAAGTGTCCTGTTATCTCTGTTATCAGAACAATAGCCGTCAGTGGTGTCCGGATAACAGCAACAAGAAAAGCAGACATACTGATCAGCATAATATAACTCACATTCTCCTGGGCAATAAACCCTCTTTGTACCAATATCAGAGCTACAATCTGCCCGAATAACCCACCAGTCACCAACGTAGGGATAAAGTTTCCTCCCGGCAATCCGGAAGAGATGGAAAGCGCTGTAAATACAAAATGAACCATCATCATTGCCAACACCCACATAACCTGCTTACTTCCATCGGTGACCTGTTCTAACAGGAATTGTTCGCCTCCTCCCGTCAGATTCACTTGCAACAGTGAAATAGCATAAGCAATCACTAACAGGTAGAGCATTTTCATATACACAGGATGTTTCACCTGCGAATAGACTTGTTTGAAATACAACGTCAATTCAGAATAAAATTTTCCAAAGAGAGAGATAACCACTGCAAGTAACAGGAATAGTTTTACCTGAGATAAAAAGGGAAGCAATGGTTCGATGGCATCTATAAGACGATAAGGACTGATGGGAAATATCCAACTTGCCACACCCCCGGCTACCACGCCAGCGAGTAACGTAGTAATAGCAGTTTTCGGTGCATCAAAGCGTTCGATTGATTCAATTACTAACAATGAGGAAGCGAGAGGAGCCGAAAATGCAGCTGCCAGTCCGGCACCTGCTCCGGCAGCCAAAAGTTGTTTACGCTCGCCGGAAAGTACCCGTGTCCATTTGGAAACAAGGCAACCAACGTAAGAGCCAATCTGTACAGAGGGGCCTTCACGCCCTAAAGACAACCCCGCAGTCAATGCAAGAACTCCTCCCACGAACTTAGATATCATTTCTATAAAAGGATGCTTGTAGGAGATGCGGCCATTGATAACCCCTCTCGTTTGCGGAATCCCCCCCCCGGTGATGAGCGGCATTTTACGAACCAACCAGGAAACAAAGATAAGTATTCCCCATAATGCCATGAACAACATAATATGCCAATACCAACGGGGATGAGCGTCAAAGAAAGTACGCCGGATATCGAAAAAGAACTGTAACAGATAATGATAAGGCACGGCAATAAGCCCTGTCAGCAATCCCACAAAGATGCTGACAAAGTACAATCTGGCATCAATCAGCTTTAATTTCCAGACATGCCATCCCCTCACTCCTTTCAAGCTTTTCCAGTGTTCGAACATACCTCAATAAGATATTTGCCGGGTATAACAATGAAACAACAAGAGATGTTTGTGAACGAAAGGTTATTTATCTGTAGACTGTGTTTAGCTGATATCTGTATAATTATTATCCGGTGACGTTTTACTTTATTTCCTTCAGGTTTTATTACCTGAGATACAACTTTACCACAACAATAATTGTTATATATACATTTATTATTATTCAAAAAATCAAAAACATTTATGGAATACAGACAATTAAACGGCTCAGGACTTTTTGTTCCGGCATTAAGCTTAGGAACAGCAACCTTTGGAGGTACTCACGGTTTTGAAGGTTGGGGAAATACAGGTGTTGCCGAAGCTACCCGCATGGTAGATATGTGCCTGGAAGCCGGATTAAATCTCTTTGACACAGCCGATATTTATTCTCGTGGCTTATCGGAAGAGATACTTGGCAAAGCTATTTCCGGAAAGCGAGACCGTCTTCTCATCTCCACTAAAGCCACTTTCCCAATGGGAGAAGACCGGAACGAAATGGGAGCTTCCCGCTTTCACATTATCAATGCCTGTGAAGCCAGTCTGCGACGTTTGGGAACAGACCATATCGACATCTATTATATGCATGGTTTTGATGGTGCTACTCCGTTGGAAGAGACCCTCAGCGCGCTGGACAACCTTGTTCAAAGCGGAAAAGTACGCTACATCGGATGCTCTAACTTTTCCGGTTGGCAGTTAATGAAGTCATTGGCTGTTTCCGACAAACACGGCTGGACACGTTATGTAGCCCACCAGGTATATTATTCTTTACTTAACCGTGAGTTTGAATGGGAGCTGATGCCGCTTGGCGTTGACCAACAAGTGGGCACATTCATCTGGAGTCCATTAGCAGCAGGACGTCTGGGCGGGCGTTATCACCGTAACAATCCGATTCCGGAAGATGGAAGAGTAGCCCGTGGTGGTGCTCCGGTAGGTGATGAAATCATGTCATACGATCTTCTTTACGATATTATTGATGTTCTGGAAGATATAGCCGGAGAGACAGGAAAGACAGTGGCACAGGTAGCACTAAACTGGCTTTTGCAACGTCCTACTATTTGCAGTCTTGTGATTGGTGCACGAACTGAAGAACATCTGAAACAGAATCTCGAAGCCATTGGCTGGAGCCTGACAGCAGAACAAATAAAGCGGTTGGATGAGGCAAGTAAAACGCCAAAGATATATCCGTATTGGCATCAGAATCAGTTTCCTGCATTAAAATCACAACTGATATTTTAATACGTTCTACCCCGTATACTGTAAGCTGACAAGAAGATATCAATGAATTGTTTCACCGATTATAAAATGATTGGTGAAACAATTTATACAGCCTCATTATAGCAACAGATTACCAGAACTTATTATGTTCCGGGCTATATTCAAAGCCTGCATTTTTGAGCTGATAAATAATGTCCTCTTTCTCTACATGCAGATCATCACACAATTCATCCAACGAAGAATAGTTATCACGAAGCTTCATATTGATGACACTAAACAGCATCATCGGGTCTTTAGGCAATTCCATATTAAAACACTATTTTGTAACCGGGGCACAAAGATATAGTTTTTCAGGATTAACAGATGCAGATACAGCAAAGTTTTATGCATACATTTGCTCCACTCCTGCATACCGTTTTTTATTCACCCGTTTATTTCCAACAGTTTTATCAGACTTGTCCGTTGAATAGAGAATGTATTCCCTTCTTCCTGAACATACTTGAGCAACCGGAGACCATCCTGTCGGAGCTTGGATTTTTGCAGGACATGATCTGAAGGTATATCTTCTGATAATTTCAGTATACTCATAGCAGCAAGTTCTATTTTTCCCATTTCGTCAGGATCGCCTTTATACTGTTCAATCAACTCCCACATATCCATATCAATCAACTGCTCGGCCGGAAAGCCTAAAATTTGTCTGGTCAGGCAATCATACTCTACCCACTCTTGCTTACGAAGTTTCTTCTTATTCAGAATAGCATTTGCAATCAAAGAGATAATTTCCTGAATCATCCGTACCAGATAGTCTTGTTTAATCATATCTTTTCGTATTCATTGAATATATTTCATTCAGACTGCAAAATAACAAATATCCTGCTTATCTTCACTCTTCTTGATGAATTGTTTTTTCTATCTTTAACGTTACCTTCTCTATAATCTTATTCAGTTCTTCCTCTAAAGGGATCGTATTAAACTCTTCCCAGAAACTTTCATCATATTTAAAATCAATATCTGCAAGCACTGTATGTATTGGTACCCTATCAGTACGGGGAAAACGAGCCACATTGTCCCTATCCACTTTGCACGTTACCATTTCGAACCATGTATGCAAAGTGGGATTACTGAACAACGTCCGTTTTTTCTTCATTCCAAAAAACAAATCACCTCGGATATGGTGAATATAATAAATGCCTCTCCACGGTTTATATGAGATAGTATATACCACTTTTTGTGCTGTCAGATTTACATTGGGAGCTTGACGGACAACAAAAATTCTCGTAGCTTTTTTTATACACCGGGGTTGCATTTCAATCCGTGCCTGTAATAAAGCCCCACTTTCCGAATCAATATATAATTCGCCACAATAAAGTGGTTCTTTAACTCCTTGTTTTTGTTCAAAAGAAACCACATTTACACAACGGTCATCTATAGAAGTGATACCACCGGAAGTATATGTATACGGATTATCTTCTGCATCAACAGATAAAAAATCCGGCAAATCTTTCATTATATCCAGTTGCAGGCAGGCCTGAATTCCCGCCCTAATCTTAGCTATCAGGCTATCTGTACTTTCACAATTATCCATCCGGCTCATCTTCAGTAACTTTACCTGATCCAATACCTCGGGTTCATCCAGAGGAGATTTATAAACTTTGAATACAGCTTCCGTCAAGTTCTGGAACTTGTTCTTTAGTTGAACTCCTTCCCGGTAGAATGTTGTCAGATGAACAGGGACCAATGAATAATTTTCCTCTCGCCGCTTTAGCATTTCCCTCAACAACTTTTTAGGTTCTACCAACCGGATCAGAACTTCCTGTAAAGGAACGATTTTAGGCTCCATACTCAGTATATTGTCGTGGCCCGTAAGCATAGCCGCTTCAACATTCTGCGCTACATAACCCAAATGAGAAAAAGAGAGAAAACTATCTCTTAAAGAATCGGGTAAATGAAGTCTGAACTCTCCATCTTTATTTGTAATATTACCTATCGAAGTACCTTGGATTGTCACTGATGCATTGACCACAGGTTCTCCGGTTTCTTTATCCAACAAAGTACCGGTAATTGTGGAAAAAGCGGGCAAGGGTAATTGACTCTCTTTTTTTATATTCTTATTCTTTTCTACAGGAGGCAGGATTAATATATGCCCTCCAATCACCTTTAAAACCAAGCTCCTGTTACCGGTTATTTCATAAATAGCCTGCCGAACCGTACAGTCTTTCTCTTTCGTCTTTGTCACAACATCATTGTTCACGACCTTACTATCATAAACAAAAAGATATCCGGAACGTTCTGAGACTTTACCCAACAAGGAATACACTGTACCTTTCATTCTGGGCAGGCTGATAACACGATCTAGGACATCATCTCCACTTGCTCTTATTGTACCAGCAGCAATAAGAATCAGTCCGAAGAAAAACAGATAGAGATGATGTAATTTCATGATTTTATACTTTAAGAATCATCGTTCGGACAAAATCAATTTATCTCCTTCACGAGTACATTTCAAATTTAACGCCCAACAGATCAGTTCGGCAACCATATCGGGTGAGTTATCCAGAAACTCAATAGTCAGTTTCCGTTTGCCCAAATCCAATGAACCTGCTTGTATCTGTAACGCAGAATTTTCAGCATTCACTACCCGCAAGATATCTTCCAGATTTTCATCTTTAAAACGTATATTCTTTGAATAGATACCAGACTCATCACCTTTTGAAGTCTCACTTAACTGTAACTGTTGTGATTCTAACGTAACCGTTTCACCCGCATTCACAAGAACACTATGTCCTCCCTGTTTTAGGGATACCTTCACCTTACCACGCCGCACAGACAAACTAAAAGGTACTTCTTCATTACTACGGACATTAAAAGCTGTCCCCAATACTTCTATCTGTACCTTCTCCGTTTCGATCAGGAAAGTCTGTTCATGTTTCTTTGCCACATCAAAAAAGGCTTCTCCATGTAAGTTTACTTCTCTCTTATCCGTAGCAAAATGTTCAGGGTACTGCAAAATACTCTCCTGCCCCAGATAAACAATAGAACCATCTTCAAGGGTAGTAACCAGCGTTGACTTCTCTCTATTCTCCTGAGTTACCAGATTAAGATTTTTAGTATCACTTCCCGGTATTAACCACCAAACGGATACTAGACAAACCATTCCTACCAACATAGCAGCAGCTACTGTCCCCCATTTTAAGAAAAGCCTGTGACGGATCACTCCCTCTCCCACCTCTACAAGCAGACTGTCTTTATCCAAACGAGTATACAAGTGCCTCCATGCCTCCTCTGTCCTCACTTTATTTTTATTTATTTCAATCATTTCATAAGAATATAATTATCTATTTCATTTCGCAAGGTCCGGAGTGCTTTTGTCATCTCTGCTTCTACTGTTTTGACAGACAATGAAAGAGACAAAGCGATCTCCATGTATTTCTTTCCTTCCATGCGATGCATTTCAAATATCCTGAGTCTACGCCCCGGCAGCTTATCAAGTGTATGCCGGATAACTTCCTGTAATTCCTCATATTCCAATTGCCGGTGAGGATCAGACACCTGTTCTGAAACATTATCTGCCAGCACGTACTCCCGATGCCGTTCTCTGACTTCTCTATGCCGGCAGTATTGAAGCGCTTCATTGCGTGCTGCCCTGTACAGATAACTTTTAAGGGATTGAAATATCTGCAAATGTTCCCGGTCTTTCCAAAGTACGTAGAAGAGTTCTTCTACTATTTCTTCAGCAGTTTCCACTTCACCTGTTATACCTGCAGCATACCAGCAAAGGGGTGAATAATAGCGACGGAAAATTTCCTCGAATGCTTTTATATCACCCTCTTTTATTTTAGCAAGTATGAACAGTTCGTTTAGCATACCCGAATCATTATTGATACCAAATATATAAAAAACTATCTGAATTCTAACGAGATTGCTTTTTCAATTTGTTCACAGCATGTTCCAAAGACTCAGTAGGTTCAATAATATTGTATTCTTTCCAGAAATCTTCGTTCCAGTATTCATCTACTAAATCATAAAACACTTGCTTTTCTTTGAAAGCCGTCTTATTAGAAATAACTGTAAAGTTATCCTCTTGCCTGTCTGTTACCACCATCTCAGAAAAAACTGTATATCCCGAAGAGAAGAAGCGCTTCTTCCAATCACATTTGAAACGAATGGTATTCCATATATAGTTCAGATACGTCTTCCCATTCTGCTCTTTATAAGTCACCAGATAAGATACTTCCTGTGGCTTAAACTGTAAGCCCAAAGGTTTCTTATGCAAAATAGCTTCCACGGCTTTCGTTTTATTTCTCATATCCAGCGAGAACTCAGCCCGGGTGAATGCCAGTTTCTCAAAATCTATATACAGCTTCCCATAAAACAATGCATACATCAGGTTAACCTTAGGCCGAAAACTGATTACATATTGCATACGGTTATCAAAATTCACAGGCTCTTCGATATGAAATTCATAATAATCCAGATCTCCCGTGTTCAATAATGCGTCCTGATTCTTCACGACATCCAGATAAATAGCCAAGCTGGGACCTCCTACCACCTTTACAGCCAATGTATCACTGGTTTTCTGACTCAACAAACGACGTCCCTTCTGTAGTTGCACCTTATCTCTCGCGGGTATACGATCATTATAAGCTGTCTTATATACATCTATAACAGCCTCTGATACGCTGATATAACGACGTCTTTTTTGTACTGTTTCTCTGTAAAATGTTGTTAGCATATTCTCATTAGAAGAATAATTTACCGGGATTTTTCTAATTGCTTCTTCTACAATGCCACGGGCATTATTACCCAAAATCACAATCTCACTCAGTAAATTAGGTGCCGGCATCATCCACACAGTCAATGTGGATAAGTCCTTATTTTCTTTCAAAGAGATCTGAGTATTGAGGTACCCGATATGAGAGACTTCCAGCCCCCGGACTATTTCAGCCTCTTTGATTTTAAGAGAGAATACGCCATCTGAATTTGTTACTGTCCCAATATTTGTCCCAGGAATAGAAACATTCACATTCTCCAGCTTTTTCCTATCATCCTTATTTCTCACAACCCCTGTAACCGTGAAATAACCATCCACTTCTTCCCGTGCCTGCAAAGGAGTAATATCCAATAGTAAGAAAAGTATCAACCAGCCCATTATAACTCCAACTAACTTTTTCATCTTCGTATGATTTTAAAGGTGAATAATTCTTGCTTTCTACTTATAAGATTGTTCAGAGGTAGAAAACCCTATTAAAATCCGATGAATAATTTTTCTTCTTTTGCACTATATCCGGAGCCAGCCTACCCCTTCCATAACACACTGATAATCAACCGACATAAGAATGTACACTTTTATATCTCAATAGTGTACACTTTTGTTATGAATCATTGTACACTTTTGCAATGGATGATTGTACACTTTTGCAAAGCTGAAAAATACTAATTAAAAATAGTGATCAATCGAAGTGTTACTTTTGATTATTTAACACACTTCCTCCTAAAAGAATTTCTAAAAAAAAGAGCTGTAAGTCAATGACTCACAGCTCTCTCATTTAATATATTAATCGTTTATTAATCAATTTTACTTCACTTCCTCAAAGTCTGCATCCTGAATATGTTCATCCTGTCCACCATTGGACTGTCCGCCGGCTTGTTGTCCACCGTTCATATCCGGACCAGCCTGAGCACCACCTTGTGCACCGCTCTGTGCATACATCTCAGCACTTGCAGCCTGGAATGCAGTATTCAATTCAGCCATAGCACTGTCAATGGTTGCGAGATCCTGCGCTTTGTGAGCATCTTTCAGTTTCTGTAAAGCCGCTTCAATCGGAGCTTTCTTATCAGCAGGCAACTTATCTCCCAGTTCCTTCAATTGATTTTCAGTAGAGAAAATCAAACTGTCAGCCTGATTCAGTTTATCAATCTTCTCACGTTCTTTCTTATCTGCCTCAGCATTAGCTTCTGCTTCAGCTTTCATCTTATCAATTTCTTCTTTGCTCAAACCACTGGAAGCTTCAATACGGATAGCTTGTTCTTTACCGGTAGCTTTATCTTTAGCAGATACCTTCAAGATACCATTAGCATCGATATCGAATGTTACTTCAATCTGAGGTACACCACGACGAGCCGGAGCGATACCTGTCAGATTGAACTGACCGATTGATTTATTCTGTGCAGCCATCGGGCGTTCACCTTGCAACACATGGATAGTTACTTCTGTCTGATTATCAGCAGCAGTAGAGAATGTTTCACTCTTACGTGCAGGGATAGTTGTGTTAGCGTCGATCAACTTAGTCATCACACCACCCAGTGTTTCGATACCCATTGACAACGGAGTAACATCCAACAATACCACGCCTTTGATTTCATCTGTCAGCACAGCACCTTGTACAGCAGCACCTACAGCCACTACTTCATCGGGGTTAACACCTTTAGAAGGAGTCTTACCAAAGAATTCTTCAACCAATTTCTGTACGGCAGGGATACGTGAAGAACCACCTACAAGGATAACTTCATCAATATCAGAATTACCCAGACCTGCATCTTGCATTGCCTTCTTACATGGTTCAAGACAAGCCTGGATCAAGCTATGAGCCAGAGATTCAAACTTAGCACGAGTCAATGTCTTAACCAAGTGCTTAGGTACACCACCTACCGGCATGATATACGGTAAGTTGATTTCTGTACTTGTAGAAGAAGATAATTCAATCTTTGCTTTTTCGGCCGCCTCTTTCAAACGTTGCAAAGCCATCGGATCCTGCGTAAGATCAGCACCTTCATCTTTCTTGAATTCTTCAACTAACCAATTGATAATTACCTGGTCAAAGTCATCGCCACCAAGGTGAGTATCACCATTAGTAGAAAGTACTTCAAACACACCACCACCGAACTCAAGGATAGAGATATCAAATGTACCACCACCAAGGTCGAATACGGCAATTTTCATATCTTTGTGTGCCTTATCAAGACCGTAAGCAAGTGCAGCAGCAGTCGGTTCATTTACGATACGTTTTACCTCCAGACCGGCAATCTGTCCTGCTTCTTTAGTAGCCTGACGCTGTGAATCAGAGAAGTATGCAGGTACAGTGATAACTGCTTCTGTTACTTCTTGTCCAAGATAGTCTTCAGCAGTTTTTTTCATTTTCTGCAAAATCATTGCAGAAATTTCCTGCGGAGTGTAAAGACGACCATCAATATCAACACGTGGAGTGTTATTATCACCTTTTACTACTTTATATGGAACGCGGGTTACTTCTTTTTGTACCTGATCCCAATTTTCACCCATGAAGCGCTTAATAGAGAAAATTGTTCTTGTCGGATTTGTGATAGCCTGACGTTTTGCAGGATCACCTACTTTACGTTCGCCACCATCAACAAATGCAACAATAGAAGGAGTTGTACGTTTACCTTCGCTGTTTGCAATTACTACCGGTTCGTTTCCTTCGAATACAGAAACACATGAATTTGTTGTTCCTAAGTCAATACCAATAATTTTTCCCATGATCTTTATACTTTTATATTATTTATTATTCTAATTTCCTTTTGTCCGGTTGTCGTTCAGCGCCTTTCTTCAAGGATATCTTTCAAACGGACGACAATTAAAAAACAAACCGTGTGCCAAAAGGAAATTACATTAGTTAGTGACATATTTTCTGCCAAAACGACAGTTTTTAACGATAGAAGCTGCCGCAGCAGGCACAGGGCTGCAAGCATGATTGCTTCATACAACAAATGTAACCGACTCTGGTTCGATGGAAAAAATAAATTCTTATCTTTGTGGTTGGAAGTTAGAAGTTGGTAGTTAGAATCCTTCGGCATATCAATACTATTACGCCGCAAGGATTCTAACTACTAACTACCAACTACTAACTTCTAATTTATACAACCCTGATATGACAAACCGTATTTTATACATCTGCCTTTTTGTTTTGTTGACAGCCTGTGGCGGAAAAACAAAAAAAGAAACAGTGCTACAGGATAGTACTCCCGTTTCTCTGTCACAAGCCCAAGGTTTCGGTATAGCACACACCGACAATTATACTATTGTTACTGTATATAACCCCTGGAAACCAGGAGAAATATATGATAAATATTATCTCGTTAAAGATGAGACAATTGCAGTGCCCGAAGACGGACATAAGATTACTATTCCGTTAAAGAGCTTGATGACAAATTCAGCCACCCACCTCGGCTTCCTCGAACTGCTGGGAGAACTTGACAAAGTGACGGGAGTATGCAATTCTGATTATATTTATAACCCGGCTATTCTAAAGGGAGTAGAAAAAGGACAAATTAAAGATTTGGGAGATGCTTTCAATCTCGATATAGAGAACCTGCTCATGCTCCATCCACAAGCTGTCATGACTACTGCTTATAATACCGAAGATGAGAATAGCAAACGAATGCGGCAAACAGGACTTAATATTATATATAATATAGAGTGGCAAGAACCAACTTTGCTGGGACGTGCCGAATGGATTAAATTTATCGGGGCCTTCTTTGATAAAGAAGCATTGGCCGATAGCATATATACCGAAATAGAACAACGCTATAACGATTCAAGAATGAAAGCATTGGTACTATCATATGCCCCATCTATTTTCTCCGGACAAGATTATCGCGGTACCTGGTCATTACCAGGTGGTAAAAGTTATACAGCTCAATTGTTTCGTGATGCCGGAGCCTCGTACAAATACTCACAAGATTCAACCAGCACCAGTATTCCCAGTAATATAGAAGAGGTATTAGTGAACTTCAACCAGGCGGATATATGGATAGGTGCGCAGGCTTCTTCACTCGAAGAATTGGGAAAAACAAATAGCAAATACAAACTTTTCAAAGCCTACAAAGAAGGTAACGTGTACAATACAAACAAACGAACAAATGCTACCGGAGGAAATGACTACTGGGAAAGCGGAGTGGCACGTCCTGACTTGCTATTGAATGACATGATTAAAATCTGCCATCCCAACCTCTTCTCTGAATACGAACTGACCTATTATGAGCGACTGAAATAATGAAAAATTATCCTCTGTTTTTTTTGTTAAGCGGGCTGCTGATTTGTGCGTTTCTGGCTGATATCGCTATTGGCAGTGTCAACCTGTCATTATCTGATGTGTGGACTACCTTAACAGGAAACAGTGACAATCTTATTTATCATGAAATCATATTAAATCACCGGTTGCCTAAAGCTATTACTGCCATACTGGCGGGAGGAGCCCTCTCCGTAGCTGGCGTACTGATGCAAACACTGTTTCATAATCCATTGGCAGGCCCCGATGTGTTGGGGGTTACTTCTGGTGCCAGCCTGGGAGTTGCCTTACTTACATTAGGAACTTCCACTCTTCCCCTTTGGCTCATCACCGGATGGGGACAGGTAATGGCTGCTATTATTGGAGCAGTATGTGTACTATTGTTAGTTATAATCGTATCCATTCGTATACCGCAGACTGTTTCTTTGTTAATAATAGGTATGATGTTCGGTTATTTTGCCGGAGCAATAGTGAGTATTCTGCAAAGTATGAGCAATCCGGATACACTAAAACTGTTTATTACTTGGACATTCGGTAGCCTTTCTTCTGTAGGTTGGGGGCAAATGGCGGTAATGGCCCCTGTTATTATCAGTGGAATATTCCTGGCACTACTTTTACAGAAACAATTGAATGTACTGCTCTTGGGTAGAAACTACGCCAGTGGACTGGGTATTTCTGTCACTCAACTACGTTTATGGATTATTCTGGCTACGGCACTGTTGGCAGGAACTTCAACGGCTTTCACCGGACCGATTGCTTTTATTGGAATCACAATGCCTCATATTGCCCGTGGACTGTTTCAGACTCCTAACCACCGAATTATTCTTCCGGCTTCTATGTTATGCGGAGCCATCATCCTATTAATATGTGACCTTATTTCACAAATGCCTGGTTTTCAAGGCACACTCCCCGTTAATGCCGTGACAGCCCTCTTTGGTGCTCCAGTCATTATCTGGATCATACTAAAAAACAAAGGATAAAGCAATACTTCAGTAAGACCTTCATATCATATGATAGAATTCAACCAGTACAGGGCTGGTAAGGAACGATGTACGACATGCACATGTCGTGCTGTACCAGATGCACATGTCGTACTGTACGAGATGTGCATGTCATGCTGTACGAGATGTGCATGTCATGCTGTACGAGATGCACATCTCGTACATTGCTCCTCACCGAAGAAGAGAATACTTCTCTAAGGCAAAAGCCATCTACCTCTTCCTTATATTCAGACATAAACACATAGCCCCGGATGTACAATATTTGTTCATCCGAGGCTACACTATACTTATTTAATATATACTTCTCTTATTTCTTGGTAAGCACCAATACTAAAGTATTATTCGCATCATACAAGCCAATGCCACCACCGGCAAGTTTACCAAACGATTTCACTTCATTCAGGGCACTCATAATTTTGCCTTCGGTTTCCATATCAGGACATGCCATCATGGTAGATGCTACAGCAGGGAAAGAAATTGAAAGAGCATTGCCCTCATCTGTTTTGAAACCACCATTAATCAAGTTGCATCCGGCATTGCCATGAATTCTCTGTTCTTTCACATCAAAAGCAATGAAAGGCTGTTTTTCCATACCTGTAGGAACTGCTTCTCCATTCACCTCCGTAATGTTCCATTCCCCCTTTAAATCAGCCACTTTCACATCGGCAGCTTTCTTTTGAAGTATAGCAACAGGACGGTCGGAAGCATTACAAAGGGCCATTGTTGCTTTCCCCATTTTTTTATATCCCTTCACCTGTCCCAAAGTGCTCAGTACATTCTGCTCAAGGGTCATGTCCGGACAAGCCATACGAGTGCTGCCCAATGCTCCCAAATCAATTGTACCCGCTTTCGCATTCACATCAATTGATCCAATTAAACGATTACATCCGGTGTAACCATAAACTTTTCCAGTGGTAGTATCGAAGCCTATAAAAGGGATTTGCTGACCTTGACCCGGTACAACAGCTGTACCGTTTATCTCAATAATATTCCATTCACCATTCATGGAAGATAAAGAAGTCGCCTCTTTGGAAGAGCGGCAAGACGACATTGCAAGTGCTGCACCTGCAATGAAAATAGAAACTAATACTTTTTTCATTATTCAATAACGTTTAAGTTAAATATGGGCGCAAATATATCAAAAATAAGATAAAGTCCATACATTTGTCTGAGTTAATATTAACAGAACAGACAATTCAATGGTTCATGAACTACAAATGAAGATGAAAAGAATTACATTTATACTCCTCTGCCTTATTCTGGGAATTGTAACCATTACAGCTCAGAATGATTATCTCGTGACGACGCCTCAGCAAAAAAGTAATAACATGAGCGAAGAAGAACAATTCATTGAAAGCAACTTTCCATTGCAACTCCTATGTAAATGGACACCCGGATTAAAATTCATGTTTATTCCTGATGGCAATGAGCTTTTTATTCCAATCTTCAACTCTTACGAAACAGAAAAAGAAGTAGACAGCAATAAGCTTAAACACAAAATCTTCGAGTTTCAGGGTACAGAAGAGAGAGAAAAGGAGACCTACGTTGGTACCAATTACTCCACCCGCTTCATCTTTAGCTGCGAAGGAAATAAGTATTATTCCGAATTCAAAAATCTACGCCTTAATGATATTTGTGAGCAAATCCCACGTGCCAGTATTAGCGGCCTGGTATATTTACCCGACATAGACAAGGCACGAGAGTTACTTATCGGCAAAGTTGTTTACACTCACATCACCAGTGCACGAATAGACGACAGTAATAGTTATTCAGGCTATAAGACAGTGCTAATTGCCGAGAATGAAAAAGTTACAATTACAAATATCGGAGTAGGCAGCAAAGCCTATCCGGTAAAGATTGTTTTTGAAGACACAAAAAGTAATTCATATTATGTTGAAGTAGCTTTATCCAGAACAAATTCCGGCATGGATAAAGCAGATTTTCAAGCAGATAAGAAAACTAAATATTTTCCAAACGCATTCTCATTCAATAATCAAAACGCATTAACACTTGAAAATTTAAAAAACAAATACATCGGTATGTCCGTCTATCCCAAACAAACGATGAGTACAAAATGCAGTATGAAAGTAGAAGGAAGTACCACAGTATCAGAAGTACGCCTGTTACGCTACACTCCATTGCAGATAAAAGAGATTTCCGTAGAACTTCCTAAAACAGTGGCTATGCTGACTCTGGAAGATGCAAACGGAAGTACTTATGAAACTGAAGTAGATTTGAAATATGATATAATTACCAAAAACGAGAATTACATAGAAGATATCTTCGCATTTGGGAATATCCGGAAACAGTACCCATACATCACAGAAGAGAATTGGAAACTAATTGCCCAAGGAAAAATAAAAGAGGGAATGACTACAGATGAATGTCGTTTGGCACTGGGCAATCCTATCCAAATAGAATATAAACAGGATACGCGTTTTGAAAGCTGGTTATACGCCCGTAAAATTCTTGAATTTGAAAGTGGCACGTTGCTTCGTTATAAATAAATAAGGAAAGAGGGAATGATTTTATAAAAATAATACCGTATATTTGTTCCTTAAACAAGTCTTAAATTCTTAATTTTTAATTCTCATATTAAAGAAATGGGTAAAGTTCTTATTATCGGTGCGGGCGGTGTAGGTACCGTCGTTGCGCACAAAGTGGCACAAAATGCCGATGTATTTACTGACATTATGATTGCCAGCCGCACTAAATCCAAATGTGATGACATCGTGAAAGCCATTGGTAATCCCAATATAAAAACAGCCAAAGTAGATGCTGATAATGTAGACGAGCTGGTAGCTTTATTCAATGACTTCAAACCGGAAATGGTTATCAATGTTGCCCTCCCCTATCAAGACCTGACCATTATGGAAGCTTGTCTGAAAGCTGGAGTGAATTATCTGGATACTGCGAACTATGAGCCCAAAGATGAAGCTCATTTTGAATATAGCTGGCAATGGGCTTACCACGATCGCTTCAAAGAAGCCGGGCTGACAGCTATCTTAGGTTGTGGTTTCGATCCGGGTGTAAGTGGAATCTATACAGCATATGCTGCTAAACATTATTTCGACGAGATTCAGTATCTGGACATCGTTGACTGTAATGCAGGTAATCATCATAAGGCGTTTGCCACAAATTTCAATCCGGAAATTAATATCCGTGAAATTACACAAAACGGACGTTATTATCAAGATGGTAAATGGGTAACAACCGGTCCGCTTGAAATTCACAAAGATATTACCTATCCTAATATAGGTCCACGTGATTCATACCTGCTCTATCATGAAGAGTTAGAGTCATTGGTAAAACATTTCCCTACAATCAAGCGTGCACGCTTCTGGATGACTTTCGGTCAGGAATATCTGACTCACCTGCGCGTAATTCAAAATATTGGTATGGCTCGTATTGATCCAATCAATTACAATGGCGTAGAAATCATCCCGCTACAATTCCTCAAAGCTGTATTGCCTAATCCACAGGAACTGGGCGAAAACTATGAAGGTGAAACATCTATTGGTTGTCGCATCCGGGGATTGAAGGATGGTAAGGAACGCACATACTACGTATACAACAACTGTAGCCATCAGGAAGCTTATAAGGAAACTGGTATGCAGGGAGTTAGTTACACTACCGGTGTGCCGGCAATGATCGGTGCCATGATGTTCTTCAAAGGAGAATGGAAACGTCCGGGTGTGAATAATGTAGAAGAGTTTAATCCGGATCCGTTCATGGATCAACTGAATAAACAGGGATTACCCTGGCAGGAAGTATTTGATGGTGATTTAGAGTTATAATAGTATGGGATTAAACGTCGGAGATAAAGCTCCCGAAATATTAGGAGTAAACGAAAAAGGAGAGGAAATACGGCTCAGCAATTATAAAGGGAAGAAAATTGTAATCTATTTTTATCCAAAAGATAATACTTCCGGATGTACAGCGCAGGCCTGTAGCTTGCGCGACAATTACTCAGAACTGCGTAAAGCCGGTTACGAAGTGATTGGTGTAAGTGTAGACGATGAAAAATCACATCAGAAGTTTATCGCTAAAAACGAATTACCCTTCACTCTCATAGCCGATACAGACAAGAAACTGGTAGAAAAATTCGGTGTATGGGGAGAAAAAAAACTGTATGGGCGTGCATACATGGGAACATTCCGCACTACTTTCCTTATTAACGAAGAAGGGATTATAGAACGGATCATTGGTCCTAAAGAGGTGAAAACCAAAGAACACGCCGCTCAAATTTTAGTAAATAAAGACTAATCAGTCAGTATACTGACTACTAAATTCTAACTATTAACTACTAAAATAGTATGGCAAAGAAAGACGAACTTAATTTTGAAACAGGAAATAATATGGCATCAAGCGAAAAACTAAAAGCCTTACAGGCTGCCATGGACAAGATAGAAAAAAGCTTCGGCAAAGGTTCTATCATGAAAATGGGTGACGAAGTTGTAGAAGAAATGGAGGTTATCCCTACCGGATCAATCGCATTAAACGCAGCTCTTGGCGTAGGCGGTTATCCACGTGGTAGAATAATCGAAATCTATGGTCCGGAATCATCCGGTAAAACGACTCTGGCCATCCACGCCATTGCTGAGGCACAAAAGGCAGGAGGTATTGCAGCATTCATTGATGCTGAACATGCGTTTGACCGCTTCTATGCAGAAAAATTGGGAGTAGATGTAGACAATCTCTTTATCTCTCAACCGGATAATGGAGAACAGGCATTAGAAATAGCCGAGCAGTTGATTCGTTCTTCCGCAATTGACATTATCGTAGTGGATTCTGTGGCAGCGTTAACACCGAAAGCCGAAATTGAAGGTGATATGGGTGACAATAAAGTTGGCTTACAGGCACGTTTAATGTCTCAAGCACTACGTAAACTAACTTCTGCAGTAAGCAAAACTCGCACTACTTGTATTTTTATCAATCAGTTGCGTGAGAAAATCGGTGTAATGTTTGGCAATCCGGAAACGACCACTGGTGGTAACGCATTGAAATTTTATGCATCTGTACGTCTGGACATCCGTGGTTCTCAACAAATCAAAGACGGAGAAGATGTTATTGGTAAACAAACCAAAGTGAAAGTAGTGAAAAATAAAGTGGCACCTCCTTTCCGCAAAGCAGAGTTCGATATAATGTTTGGTGAAGGTATTTCCCGTTCTGGTGAAATAGTAGATCTGGGAGCTGATATGGGAATCATCAAGAAAAGTGGTTCATGGTACAGTTACAATGATACCAAACTGGGACAAGGACGTGATGCTGCCAAACAATGTATCGCTGATAACCCGGAACTGGCAGAAGAACTCGAAGCATTAATATTTGAAAAGCTGAAAGAACATAAGTAAATTAAATATTGAAAATTAAAAATTAAGGGCTGTGCAGTTGGATTAGTAATCCCCGCACAGCCTTTTGTTTTTATCCTTTTGTATTTCAAACCTCGATAACTGATCAACCTTCTTAAAACCAATAAATATACGCCAGTGTACTACAGCTAATAACAACCCACAGTAATATACCTTGAACCAACGGCTTTAAGCCCACCGATCTCACTACGTCCATAGAAAGAGAAGCACCTATGAAAAACATAGTTATAGTCAAAGTTTTACGAGCCAATCCATTAATAGCAGCTCCTAGTTCCGGAACACTACCTAAGAGATAAGTATTTACTATCATAGCCAATACAAAGAAGAAAATAAACCAGGGAATACTTATTTTTTGCCCCTTGCTTTTGAATATAAACGAAGTAGCAAATGCCATTGGAATAATCCAGAGAGCACGAGTCAATTTTATAGTAGTAGCTACTTTCAAAGCTTCTTCACCGTATGCTGCCCCTGCCCCAACAACAGAACTTGTATCATGAATAGCAATAGCCGCCCATGTTCCGAACTCATGTTGGCTCATACCCAAAGCGTGGCCAATAACAGGAAAAATAAACAATGCAATTGCATTCAGAATAAAAATAGTAGCCAATGCTACAGACATCTCGCTATCATTGGCTTTCACCACCGGTCCAACAGCAGCAATAGCACTGCCACCACAAATAGCCGTACCGGAACTGATTAAATAGGAAGTATTACGATCCACCTTCAATACCTTGCGACCAATAAGCCAACCAATTAGCAAGGTACCAATAACAGAAATAATTGTAAACTCCATACCTTCTTTACCGGAAGCCAAAGCAGAATCAAGATTCATACCAAACCCCAAACCTACCACGGAGTATTGCAATAAATATTTAGAAGTTTTCTTATTAAATTTCGGATGTGCCTGCCCACAGATCAATGCAAATGCCAATCCTAAAAAGAGCGCCAAAGGAGGTGTCACCCATGCAGAAAGGGCATGCATACCTGGAATATAGTCTAATAACAAGAAAAAAGTTAAAATTGAAAGTAAAAATACATAGACAGTTTTATTATTTGCCTTTAATGTTCTTGTAATTGCTAAAGCCATATCTTTATTATTTAATTATTTTTTTCGGCTGCAAAGATACGGTTAGTTTATGGGCTATACCAATCGTTTTTATTTATGTACTATAACTTTTTATTATAATGCATCGCAAACTGCATAAACACCTGTGGCAACCCTCCCTCTTGTCCCTGCTGATGTACAAAGCAAAATTCCCTCAACATCTGCATTCCTTTTATTTCAATTACCCGGAAAGCACCGGAAATTAATTCTTTGGTTATAGAACGAATAGACACAATGCCCATGCAATCAGTATTCTCAAGAAAAAGCTTAATACTTTCTGTGCTACCGAGATACATCAGAACATTAAGTGCAGACAATTTTATATTATGCTGTAACAAAGCACGTTCGAAAACATCAAGCGTCCCGGAACCTCGTTCACGAAGCACAAGAGGAATGCCTGGTAAATCTTCGGGGGTTATTTCATCCGGTAATGAAAGTTTACTTTGAGTATGTACCACAGCTACCAACTCATCATCTAAAAAAGTCGTATATTTCAGGTTTGGTAAACGAAAGATACCCTCAACTAAGCCTAAGTCAATCCGATGTTCCTGTAACGCAGCTTCTATTCCACGAGAATTCCCATTCAACAAAGACAGATTTACCTGTGGGAATTTACGAATAAAATTCCCAAGTAGAGGTGGAAGTACGTATTGGGCAATGGTAGTACTGGCTCCAAGTTTTAATTCACCTATATAATCACCATGGAGGAGATGCATTTCATATTCCAACTGCTTATAAGCATCAAGTATACGTTCGCTATGCTCCAAAAGCAATTTTCCGGCTTCTGTGAGAGAAATTTTGTTTCCCTGCCGGTCGAAAAGCCGTGCTTGATAACAAGTTTCCAATTCCTGAATATGTTTTGTTATTGCAGGTTGGCTTACAAAAAGTTCCTGAGAGGCTTTAGTAAAACTGAGATTCTTCGCCACGCTCTGAAATACTTTCAAACGAAAATCGGACATATATATAATAAGTAGTGATTAACAATTAGTGATAGGTGAAAAGAGAGACTTCTATAATTCATCTCCTTTAATTCCCAATGCCTGCATCAATGGGTATGCCAACATCTCCCACTGATACTCTATAGTCTCTTCCGATTCATTCACCCGGAACTGAATAACTTCTTTTTCTTTTACTTTATTCAAAACAGCAGTCACTTTATCGCCGTATTCTTCATTGAAAGAAAGTACAATCAGCTTTTTCACATCTGCCGAATCAAGAACTATCTGCAATAAATCAAGAAACAACTCTTCACGAGTCACCATCCCCTCACAAGGTACCCCAGCGAAAGAGAACTCTCCAAACTGATCTGAAAAGGCAACCCCATCAAGCTCTTCTTTCAAATCTGACGGATTGCAGAAAGCCAGATTAGAAGAATCCTGATCGTACACAAATAACAGTTGCACTTTATTGTCTCCCTCTTCAATACCGGCATCCAATGCCAAATAGGTAGTCAGCAACGATAAATCAATTTCCCGTAACGGATGATTTAATACATTCTCGAAATATCTCTTCAAATCTGACACTATAAAATTCAGAAATGCAGCATCAACGAGTATCACTATCTCAGGAAGTTTTATCTTTTCATTCATAAAAATCTTATTCTTATCTATTTATTAGCGGATAAAGATACAATAAAGCTTTTATACAGACGGCATTAATCTTCTAAAATTTTACTACAAAGAGGAATGGATTAAGGAAAGAATAGAAGTCAACAGTTTCTCAATACTTTGAGAATTTTTTCTCAAAGTATATGAAACAACACTCTCAACGTATTGAGAAAAGACTCTCAACAGATTGAAACACTTTTCTCAATACGTTGAAACAAAATGACACATTGTAAGAAGCTGAAAACTTCTTCACAAACAACATTGTACATAAATATAAGAGTAGGACATTTTGTCAACCTATTATCTAAAATTACTGAAAAAATGGCATAATATGTGCATTGGCAAATCTTTTGCGCCCTTTCAGTGTTATTAGAAATGTGAAAATAAGAAAGGAGACATAAGATATGAACTTTAACAACTTTACCATTAAGTCACAAGAAGCGGTACAGGAGGCCGTCAATCTGGTCAAAGCTCGAGGGCAACAGGCCATTGAGCCGGTCCATCTACTAACAGGAGTAATGAAGGTAGGTGAGAACGTTACCAACTTCATTTTTCAGAAGTTGGGAGTAAACGGACAACAGATTGCATTGGTGGTTGATAAACAAATTGACTCATTGCCAAAGGTTTCCGGTGGAGAACCTTATCTGAGCAGAGAGTCTAATGAAGTACTTCAGAAAGCAACCCAGTATTCTAAAGAAATGGGTGATGAATTTGTTTCACTGGAACATCTGCTATTGGCTTTATTGACTGTAAAAAGTACCGCCTCTACCATTCTCAAGGATGCAGGTATGGCGGAAAAAGAGTTACGCAGCGCTATCAGCGAACTGCGCAAAGGAGAGAAAGTTACTTCACAATCAAGCGAAGATACTTATCAGTCACTCGAGAAATATGCTATCAACTTAAACGAAGCAGCACGTAGCGGCAAACTTGATCCGGTAATCGGACGGGATGAAGAGATACGACGTGTACTACAGATACTGAGCCGTCGTACAAAAAACAATCCTATCCTGATTGGTGAACCAGGTACCGGTAAAACAGCTATTGTGGAAGGTTTGGCACATCGTATATTAAGAGGTGACGTACCCGAAAACCTGAGAGACAAACAAGTATACTCTCTGGATATGGGTGCATTGGTAGCAGGAGCCAAATATAAAGGTGAATTCGAAGAACGATTGAAATCGGTAGTCAATGAAGTAATGAAATCAGAAGGAAACATAATTCTGTTCATTGATGAAATACACACACTGGTAGGTGCCGGAAAAGGTGAAGGTGCCATGGACGCTGCCAATATTCTAAAACCGGCATTGGCTCGTGGGGAATTGCGCGCTATTGGTGCCACCACCCTTGATGAGTATCAAAAATACTTTGAGAAAGATAAGGCATTGGAACGTCGTTTCCAGATCGTGCAGGTGGATGAACCGGATACCCTGAGTACTATTTCTATCCTCCGTGGATTGAAAGAGCGTTACGAAAATCACCATCACGTACGTATTAAAGATGATGCTATCATCGCTGCAGTGGAATTAAGTAGTCGTTATATCACCGATCGTTTTTTGCCGGATAAAGCTATCGACCTCATGGATGAAGCAGCAGCCAAACTGCGTATGGAAGTAGACTCTGTTCCGGAAGACCTGGATGAGATTTCACGTAAAATCAAACAATTGGAGATTGAACGTGAAGCCATCAAACGTGAAAAGGATCAACCTAAATTGGATACAATAGGCAAAGAAATAGCCGAATTGAAGGAACAAGAGAAATCATTCAAAGCGAAATGGCAAAGTGAGAAATCACTGATGGATAAAATTCAGCAAAACAAAGTAGAAATTGAAAATCTCAAGTTTGAAGCTGAAAAGGCTGAACGTGAGGGTGATTACGGAAAAGTAGCCGAAATACGTTATGGAAAGTTACAGGCCTTAGACCAGGAGATAAAAGAGACACAGGAAGAGCTGAAACAAATGCAGGGAGGCTCCGCAATGATTAAAGAGGAAGTAGATGCTGAGGACATCGCTGATGTAGTATCGCGCTGGACAGGAATCCCTGTTAGCAAAATGCTGCAAAGCGAGAAAGACAAACTGCTCCATCTTGAAGATGAACTTCATGAGCGGGTTATTGGTCAGGACGAAGCAATTGCTGCCGTAGCCGATGCAGTACGCCGTAGCCGCGCCGGACTACAAGATCCGAAACGTCCGATTGGCTCATTTATCTTCTTGGGAACTACTGGTGTAGGTAAAACGGAATTGGCTAAAGCACTTGCTGAATTTCTGTTCGATGACGAAACGATGATGACACGTATTGACATGAGTGAATACCAGGAGAAACACAGTGTTTCTCGCTTGGTTGGAGCCCCTCCGGGATACGTAGGATATGATGAAGGCGGACAATTGACAGAAGCCATCCGGCGTAAACCATATTCAGTAGTATTGTTTGATGAAATAGAAAAGGCACATCCGGATGTATTCAATATCCTGCTGCAGGTATTGGATGACGGGCGATTGACGGACAACAAAGGACGTGTAGTCAATTTCAAAAACACAATCATCATCATGACTTCAAACATGGGAAGTTCCTATATACAGAGTCAAATGGAGAAACTCAACAGCTCCAACAAAGAAGAAGTAGTTGAAGAGACCAAAAAAGAAGTGATGAATATGTTAAAGAAAACAATTCGTCCGGAATTCCTGAATCGTATTGACGAAACAATCATGTTCTTACCATTAACAGAGAAAGAGATCAGAGAAATTGTTTTGTTACAGATTAAGGGTGTTCAAAAGATGCTTGCCGGCAATGGTGTAGAATTGAAACTGACAGATGCAGCTATAAACTTTATAGCACAAGCCGGTTATGATCCGGAATTTGGTGCACGCCCCGTAAAAAGAGCTATTCAGCGCTATCTACTTAATGACCTGTCGAAGAAACTACTTGCACAAGAAGTAGATCGCAGTAAAGCAATTATTGTTGATGTTACGGGAGATGGATTATCATTCCGTAACTAAAATCAAAATAGATTCCTTTATACTATGCCGGTATGTTACAAAATATACCGGCATTTTTTATGGCAAAAAAATTAATAAATAATTCTACGCACTACCACTTCACTGGCAGGATGCAGTATAACAAGTACGTAAGCTCCACGCTTTGGAAGTTCTAATGTTAAAGAGGAGGAAATACATAGCTCTTTTACCTGCAAAGATCCATTGTCATTATACAAATAAACCATTGTATTTATAAGCAAATCACTCAGACACAATACGCCCTTTTCTGTGTCCAACTGAAACTCAAATGTTTTGTTTGACCTTTTATCCATACCCCATTTACATCCATCTTCCAGTCCCCCAAGAAGATTTTTATATATAAAAGCGTGGGAACTGTTGCCATTATCGCACTTGAGGCTCTGGACTGCCACTATTCAAATAATGTACAACAACCCACGCCCAATACCATATATTTGCATATACAGCGGAGCATGAGCGCTTGCTTCCATTATTCCTGAATAGTGAAATTGTCCAGATTTCAAGTACAGAATAATATAATAAACGCCTTTGTTCTAAGTAATTACTAAGCAATCCTCCCTCCTGACTTTTCAGGAATCGGTGGATTGCAACAAAGATAAGTAAAAAAGCTCTGAATCTTATAAAGGAAAGCTCAAAAATATTCCTGCAAATATATAGTATAATCAGAACAGAGGAGATTTCTTTTTGTTTAAGACATCCCAATAAAAAAATAAGAAGCGTGATAAACATCCCCAAAGGATATTTATCACGCTTCTTTATAACAGAAAAAGAGATATCAGATTACATCTTATTCTGCTGTTTCCGCAGCTTCCTCTTGCTCTTCTGTGGCATCCTTAAACTCAGTAACTCCATTTGTAACAAGAATGTTATACCATGAAATTAATTTCTTAATATCAGTCACATATACTCTCTCACGATCAAAATCAGGCAGTACTTCTGCCAGATAAGCACGCAATTCCTCAACAGTAGCTTTCTTTGGGTCAATAGAAGCAATTCCTGCATTCTCTTTTTCCTTGATTAACTCAAGAACATCACGCAAAGGAACTTCAGCATCATTTGTATACATTGCTATATCTGCCAAAGAAATAATTTTTTCATTTCCGTAAGCCGGGAAACGCTTTTTTTCTGCGCTAACAGACTCAACAATCAGCATATTCTTTCCCTGCGAAATAAGTTTATACAATCCCGGTTTTCCGGAGATAGACAAAATAGTCTTCAACATAGTATATTCTTTTTATTTATTAGTTATTTTTCCGGTGGGCAAAGATAGTGTAAGCCGAAGACAATACAAAATAAGCAAGCTTATTTTTATTGTTGATGTGATACCTATTTTCCCGAAAAAAAAGCACTTTTTTTAGATATCAAAGAAATTAGCTCCAGAACCTGTGGAATTAATGGTACTTCGCCATCATTAACAATTACAAACTCAGCCTGTTTACGCTTTTCTTCATCACTCATCTGGCTTTGTATACGTTTCATAATAAGTTCACGCGAAGAACAATCACGTTTGATGGCACGCCGAACGCGTAGTTCCAATGGGGCATACACCATCACTACTACATCTACTTCAGCAGCAAAACCCGATTCTATTAATATGGCAGACTCCATACCTACTATAGGAGAAAGCGATTGCCTCTCTACCCACCAACGAAAATCGTCCTTTACCTGTGGATGAATAATTTCATTGATGCACCTTGCATGATCCGGATGTCCAAAAAGATAAGAAGCCAGAAATGCTTTATTCAGCTCACCTCCTTCAAAAACTTTTTCGCCCAGCAAAGCACAGAGTTCCCGCCGAATAAAGGGATCTGTATTTGTCAATCTTTTGGATTCAATATCGGCTATGTATACAGGAATACCCATCACTTCCAGCAATCGTGAAACAACACTTTTGCCACTCCCTATACCACCAGTTATGCCTACTTTAATCGCCATTAGAAGATACTTGTTCTATAAGAAAATCAACCTTTTTAGGTGTTATACGGATATGGCTCACCCCATTAGGAATAGATTTGAGTTTTACCGTATACTTATCCGAACCTAATTTCAGTAACTCCTCATAAGATATATTTATAATAAAGGAATTTGCTTCAATCTTATAAAAATTGTGATACCCTACCTGAAAAGTAATCTGTACCTTTGAAGGAAAAGTACGCAAAACCTTATCTGCAGGAAAATTAATTCCATGCAAAGGAACTTCAACAGTCTTTTCCGTATACATATCTACCGGAAAAGTTAAATCTACAGCATTGGGAATAAACTTAGCTCCCTTTACCTCTGCCAAAGCAACATGATGTGTCAATGTATCCGCAATATTGCTCAAATCAGCCTTGCGTGTGTATGCAGTAGTTATTGTATCCAAAATAGCAACAGGAGCATAAACCAAAACAGAATCCGGTGAATAGATTGTATCAGATAGATAGTATTGCCGGGCGGCAGTCACTTTACCCTGCATTTTCACCGGAACACGTTTTGATTTACCAGTAGAGTATATGTATTCCAGTGTATCGGGTTTTACAGAAACCAACCGGGTAGATACATTCAATTGACTCATGATTTTTTTCTCAAACTCTGACGAATAAATCCGCACATGATTATTTCGGGCACTATAGTCATTGAAATTAAGATTCACCGGAAAAAAACTTTTTCCTAACATATAGTTCAACAAAACAGTCCCCCTGTCTTTTACCTTAATACGCAGTTCAGAAGAAGGTTCCGAGGTAATTACTACATCATTGGGAACTTCTTTCAAACGGACAGGAATAGAAAATTCTGCTTCATAATCATTGTTTAAAGTTTGAAGAAGCCAGAATCCACTGGCTATAAGGAAGAAAAATAAAAAGATCAGGAATTCCCTACTCTTTTCACTGAGCAAAAAGTTCCTAATCTTTTTAGAAAATTTCAAATAAATATACTTTATGTCCCTACGTTCAAACATAGGCTTTATTTATGTTTATAGCTTATTTAGCTGGCTGCTGATTAGCAGCAGAAGCATCAGCAAAAATAGAATTCTTATCTATCTTAATTCTTACATTAGTTGCAATTTCAAGTACAATGTGGTCATCATTAATCTCTTTAATAACGCCATGTATACCTCCGGCAGTGATAACCTTTTGATTCACCTGAAGAGATTTACGGAAATTAGCAATCTCTTTTTGTTTTTTGTTCTGAGGGCGAATCATAAAGAAATACATGATAACAAACATTGCTATCAGCATAATCCACATCAGACTTCCGTCGGGACCAGCAGCAGGAGCTTGCAGTAATACAGTCAATAAATTCATAAATAATCTGTTTTAGTTTTTTAATCTATAATAGCAAAGGTATCAGTTTTTCGCCAACTTACCTTCTTTTTTTAATTGATTAACAATTCCATCCAAAGTTCCATTGATAAAGCTGCCACTCTTAGCAGTGCTATAAAGTTTGGCAATCTCTACATATTCATTTAACGAAACGCTGACCGGAATGTTCGGAAAACTCAGAATTTCTGCCAAAGCAGTCTGCATAATAATTACATCCATAAATGCAACACGATCTAAATCCCAGTTCTTGGTATTTTCGCTAATGAGATGACGATAGTAATCTGCATTCAGAATAGTACGGCGGAAAAGACGACGTGCGAATTCCTGATCTTCATCATCTTTAAATTCCGGAAGTAAAGTCTGATTAGCACCGTTCTTTTCTTCAAAACGTTTAATAGTTTTCAAAACAAATGTATCTACAATCTCCTTGTCATCATTCCAATATAAACTCTGGTCTTCTAACACCTGATCCAAAGAGTCATTATTAAAAACAAATGCTTTGTAGAGCTTTCTCCATAGTTCACGGTCGGCTTCATAAGAACTATCAGCAGAAGCCATATATTCTTTATATATATCTGACTCCATTATTTTATCATAAAGTTCTTTGATAAAATCCTGATCGTTAGCCCATGTCCTTTTTTGATTGGCTATAAACTCTGTCAATTGTTTATTTACTTCAAGTTGCGCTACAAATTTGTTTTCAACAAATTTCATGTTAGGATACAACTCTTCTTTGGTAGGTTTCAGTTTGGCTTTTGCTGTGTCAATACGTTTTTGTGCGTAGTCCGTCAATGCAATCATAAGCATCAACAAATAGTTGTAGAGGTCATAAGCCTTTGAGAGGCTAAAAAACAACTCTTTCTCCGCTGAGTCTAAATTTTTGCTGCCGTTCTGATAGTAAGCATACACTATCTGTATGATTTTTAGACGAATAAGAACTCTGTTAATCATAATCTTTAATAATACTGTTATTAACGAATTGCAAAAGTAGATATTTTTAATGAGTTTCCACAAATAAATCACATTTTTTAATGTTGTATTTCATTCTCTGCCCTTTTTCTTTTGACAGTTGAAAAAAAAGTTCCAATTTTGAGGCCGATTATAAACAGACCTAATGATATGGAAGATTTAAAAAAGAAAATGAGTATAGATATGAACGATAAAGAGATTGTATTCTCAAAGTCGATTAAGGCTGGTAAGCGTATTTATTATCTTGACGTAAAGAAAAACCGTAAAGATGAAATGTTCCTTGCCATCACTGAAAGTAAGAAAGTGATTATGGGCGAAGGTGACGACTCGCAGGTAAGTTTTGAAAAACATAAGATTTTCTTATACAAAGAAGATTTTGATAAATTCATGACCGGACTGACTCAAGCCATAGAGTACATCAACGACCAGCAGGGACACCCTGTGAAAGAAGAAGAACTTATGGAAGAGGTACAGCCAACCGATGAAATTAAAATAGATATCGATTTTGAATAACAAATTCTTTGATATTTCAAAAAGAAAGCGTACTTTTGCACCGCTTTTTTGCAACATTGTGTGGATGTCACACCGTGTGATGGTGAATTAAGCACTCAAATCACTTAATTTAGAGTAACACAAAAAAATTAAAAAATGAAATCAATTGAAGTAAAAGGAACTGCAAGAACTATTGCAGAACGCTCTTCTGATCAAGCCAGAGCATTGAAAGCTATTCGTAAAAACAACGGTGTACCTTGTGTACTATACGGAGGTGGTGAAAACATACATTTTACTGTACCTGTAGAAGGCCTGCGTAATTTGGTTTATACTCCGCATATCCATGTAGTAGACCTGATTATCGATGGCAAAAAAGTAAATGCTATCCTGAAAGACATTCAGTTTCACCCGGTAAAGGACAACATTCTGCATGTTGACTTCTATCAGATTGATGAAGCTAAACCTATTGTAATGGAAGTTCCTGTACAGTTGGAAGGTCTTGCAGAAGGTGTTAAAGCTGGTGGTAAGCTGGTTTTGCAGATGCGTAAGCTGAAAGTAAAAGCTCTTTATAACATCATTCCGGAAAAGCTGACAGTAAATGTTTCTCACTTGGGTCTTGGTAAGACTGTTAAAGTGGGTGAACTGAACTATGAAGGTCTTGAATTGTTGAATGCTAAAGAAGCTGTTGTATGTGCAGTTAAACTGACTCGTGCAGCAAGAGGTGCAGCTGCTACTGCAGGAAAATAATCACAGAAATACTTCTATCAGAATATTTCGGAACGCAGATTATCACAGATTTTGGTCTGTGTTAGTCTGCGTTTCCTTTTCATTTCAATACATCTTTATTTATGAAATATCTCATTGTAGGATTGGGTAATATTGGTCCCGAATATTATGAAACACGTCATAACATAGGTTTTATGGTAGTAGACGCTCTGGCAAAATTAAATAATACTCCATTCATCAGTGGACGTTACGGTTCTACTGCTTCTTTCTCGATAAAAGGCCAGCAACTGTTATTACTCAAACCGTCTACATTTATGAATTTAAGTGGGCTGGCAGTTCGTTACTGGATGCAGGAAGAGAAAATCCCATTGGAAAATGTACTGATTGTGGTAGATGATCTGGCATTGCCATTCGGTACCCTTCGTCTGAAAGGAAAGGGAAGTGATGCCGGGCATAATGGTCTGAAACATATCGCAGCTACTCTTGGAACACAAGACTATGCACGCCTGCGCTTTGGAATAGGAAACGAGTTCCCACGCGGAGGACAAGTTGATTTTGTACTCGGACATTTTACAAATGAAGACTGGAAGACAATGGATGAGCGTTTAGAAACTGCCGGAGAGATTATTAAAAGTTTCTGTTTGGCAGGAATTAACATAACAATGAATCAGTTCAACAAAAAATGAACACATTTACTATTTACCATTTACAATATACTATTTAAGAAGTAAATGCCCTATTGTAAATCGTAAATGGAAAAATAGTAAATTCCCAATCCCCTATTTCCAAATCGTAAATTGTAAATTGTAAATCGTAAATCCTCCTATGCCTGAAGCAAGAATAGATAAATGGATGTGGGCCGTACGTATCTTCAAGACACGTACGATTGCCGCAGAAGCCTGTAAGAAGGGACGAATCAGTATTAATGGCTCATTTGTAAAAGCAGCCCGCATGATTAAGCCCGGAGATGTTATTCAAGTGAAGAAACCTCCTATCACATACTCATTCAAGGTACTGCAAGCCATCGAAAAGCGCGTTGGTGCCAAATTGGTTCCTGAAGTAATGGAGAATGTAACAACACCCGATCAGTATGAATTGTTAGAGATGAGTAAAATCAGCGGATTCATAGATCGTGCCCGTGGCACAGGACGTCCTACGAAAAAAGATCGCAGAAGCATAGAAGAGTTTACTACTCCCGAATTTACGGACGATTTTAACTTTGACTTCGATTTTGAAGAAGAAGGAATTTAGTGACAAGCAGAATAGTGATAAGTGATTAATGCCATGCGGATTATGGCGCAGCAACTAATCACTTATCACTACTCACTCACCACTATTATAAGTTTTCTTTCACCGCATCTATCAGTTCCTGATATTCGGTATCTGTCAGATAAACCTTCCCCGGATTCATCTGAAACGTAGCACCATAGTCCGGTCCATCCACATATTTGGGAGCTAAGTGAAAGTGCAGATGAGAGAGTTTGTCAGAATAAGCACCATAATTTATTTTTTCCGGATGGAAAGCTTTATCCATCGCACGAGTCACCCGAGCCACATCTGCCATGAATGCATTACGGTCTTCATCACTCAATTCATTCAAATCATTTACATGATCTTTGTATGCTACAAGGCAACGGCCACGATAAGTTTGCTCTTTAAAAAGAAACACACGTGATACACTTAACTGTGCTATCTCAATCATCAGATTGTGAAGCGTTTCATTGTTCTGACAGTACAGACATTCTTTTGGATCGCTTTTCATGATATAAAATTCTGTTTTTAATTTATACGAAGGCAAAGATAAGCATATGATGTTTATCTAATGTTGATTTTTTAATTCTTTTGCCCTACTAATTGGTAAACATCCTCTTTTTCGCCAACTACCCACAGCACATCCCCTTCTTCAAACGGAGCATTAACATCCGGAGTCATCAGCATCTCTTCGCCACGCTCCACCCCTACTATGAGACAATGATGCTTATCACGAATACCCGACTCACGCAAAGTCTTACCCAGAAAAGCACAATCAGAATCAACCATAAATTGCTTCAAAGTCATCTCACTCTTTTCAAACACATCACTATCTACATAAGAGCCACGCGACATTTCTTCTCCAAACACATTCAACTGCTCATCCGTACCAATCACCTGAATCTTATCCATCGGAAACAGGCGGATACTTCCCCCTGGAATATTAATACGCCGTTTTCCACGGAGAATAGAAACAACATGAACTCCATACTTCTTCCCCAAATTTAGCTCAAGCAATGTTTTTCCAGCCCAGAGAGACTCTCCCGGAATTTCAAAATCAGCAAGATGTAGGTCACGGGAAAGTAACCGTCCGGCATACTCCGGCTTTTTCTCTCCCATATATTCGGCCCGTACATCCCGAGAACGAAGATTTTGAAAGAACTTCCGTTCAATCAATATAGACCTTTTCTTCAGTTGCCGTGAAAGTACCATCAATACAACAAGCAATATAGCTACACCGATTATCAAACCTATTGATGATTTAAAAAGCCGGGCAATGATAAACATAACGAATAGTACTGCAACCACCATACGCAATACAATAGTTGAAACCAACGGAGCACGATTGGCGCGACGGGCATCCCAGAGAGTAATAAACTCAACCGAATGGTTTTTCTTCACCATAATAGCACGCAGAAAGGGTGAAATACAAAGAATAGTAAAAGCAGCCCCCAGCAATGAGCCCCAAAATACAGGCAGATTTTCGCGAAAAAACGGAACAACAAAACGAAACGACAAAGCTATCACAGAAATACTGACAATAGAATATACCACTACAATCCGAGCCATCGCAAAAAGAAGCTTACGCCAAAGATTTTCATGATTCAACGTTTGTGAACCAGAAGAATAACGAGTCAGGAAATTTCTCCAAGACTCAGGCAGATGCCTATCGACAAAATTGGATGCCGGCTCTGCCAAACGAATCATATAAGGAGTAAGAAAAGTAGTTATCACCGAAACAGCAACTACAATGGGATAAAGAAAATCGCTCGTTACATGGAGTGCCACTCCCAATGAGGCGATAATAAAGGCAAATTCTCCAATTTGTGTTAGACTGAATCCACATTGCATAGCAGTTTTCAAGGGCTGGCCAGCCAAAACAACTCCAAATGTACCGAAGAGCGCCTGCCCTAATATGACGGCAACAGTTATCACGAGGATAGGCAATGCATATTCTCCGATCATTGCAGGGTCCACCATCATACCGACGGAAACAAAAAAGATTGCACCAAAAAGGTCCTTGACTGGTTTTACCAGTCGGTCAATAGACTCCGCCTCTATTGTTTCAGCAAGAATAGAACCCATAATAAAAGCACCGAAAGCCGCAGAAAATCCGGTATTAGCAGCAATCACCACCATACCAAAGCAAAGAGCCAAAGAAACAATCAGCAAGGTCTCTTCACTCATCAGCTTACGGCAACGCTTTAAAAATTCAGGAATGAGATAAATACCGACAACAAACCAAAGAATCAGGAAAAAAAGAAGCTTTCCGATACTTTCAAGCATTTCAGTACCCTCAAAGTTGTTGCTCACAGCCATTGTAGAGAGCATCACCATAAGAACAATAGCAAGGATGTCTTCCAATATCAGAATACTCAGTACTAATCCGGTGAATTGTTTCTTGCGTAAACCAAGATCATCAAACGCTTTATAAATAATAGTAGTTGAAGACATTGCAATCATACCTCCCAAAAAAATACAGTCCATCCGCTGCCACCCAAAGCTCATCCCAACACCGGCTCCCAGTAAAATCATACAAAATATAATGGTACAAGCAGCAATAACGGCAGTCCCTCCTACTTTCACTATTTTCTTAAAGCTGAATTCAAGCCCCAATGCGAACAGGAGAAAAATAACACCGATATCAGCCCATGTTTTAATATTAGCGGTATCCATCACCGAAGGAGTATAAGGCATGTGAGGACTGGCAAGAAAACCGGCAACAACATACCCCAACACCAATGGCTGTTTTAGTTTTTTAAACAATAGGGTCATAGTACCTGCACAAAGCAGTATCAGTGCCAGGTCGGCTATTAATGTGGGCAAATTTGACATTTTCGTTTACTTCCTTTACTTTTATTGCATACAAAAGTAAAGGAAAATCAAACTCGAATTTCGCCTAAGAGGAAAAAAATTATGCCTTAACCTAAAATTTATTAAGTTAAGGCATAAATTAAGAAGAAAAACTCTTATCTATTTCCGGAACGGTGGTCTTACAACCAGAGCTTTCAACTTACGTCCACGCATATCAATGTAAATTTCTGTTCCCTGCTTACTATATTCCGGTTTAACGTATCCCATACCAATTCCAATTTTACGAACAGGTGACATCGTACCCGAAGTTACTACTCCTATTTTTTCACCTTCCGCATTCACTAACTCATAGCCATGACGGGGTATACCACGATCTATCATTTCGAATCCTACCAGCTTACGTATTGTACCTTCCGCTTTCTGTTTTTCAAGCATGAAACGATTGACAAAATCCTTCCCGTCTACAAACTTGGTAATCCAACCTAATCCAGCCTCAATAGGAGAAGTTGTATCATCCAGATCATTACCATAAAGACAGAAACCCATTTCAAGACGAAGTGTATCACGTGCTCCCAACCCAATCGGTTTGATACCAAATTCAGCCCCAGCTTCAAATACGGCTTTCCATATCTTGTCGGCAGCATCCGGATAAAAGTAAAGTTCAAAACCTCCTGCACCGGTATAGCCGGTATTGGAAATTAGCACATTCTTTTCACCGGCAAACTCTCCCTCCTTAAATGTATAATAAGAAATTTCAGAAAGATTAATATCCGTCAATTTCTGCAAAGCAAGAATAGCCTTCGGCCCTTGTACGGCAAGCTGTGCTGTACGGTCGGAAGAATTTTCAAGTTCCGCCCCTTCGGTATTATGCAACACACACCAGTTCCAGTCTTTCTCAATATTGGAGGCATTAACTACCAACAGATATTTCTGGGAATCATATTGATATACCAGCAAATCGTCTACGATCCCCCCTTCTTCATTAGGGAAACAAGTATATTGCACTTTACCGGGAGCAAGTGCAGCTACATTATTAGAAGTCACTTTCTGAAGAAAAGCCAATGCGTTAGGGCCTTTCACCCAGAATTCGCCCATATGAGATACATCAAACACACCAACAGCATTGCACACCGTAAGGTGCTCGTCGATGATACCTGTATACTCAATAGGCATGTTATATCCGGCAAACTCATGCATCTTAGCACCCAGTGCAATATGCTTGTCGGTAAATGGAGTGGTTTTCATGATTTACGATTTATGAATTATGATTTATGCGGTTTACTTTCTGACAGAATCAGGCTTCTTTGGCTACAAGTTCTGCTATCTTTACAATAACTTTCATGGCCTTTTCCATATTCCGGATAGATACAAACTCAAAACGTCCGTGGAAATTCAGTCCACCTGCAAAGATATTAGGGCAAGGCAATCCTTTGAATGAGAGTTGTGCACCATCCGTACCTCCACGAATCGGCTTTACATTCGGTTTCACACCCACAGCTTCCATAGCCGCAAAAGCAGTATCAATGATATGCATCACAGGTTCTATCTTTTCGCGCATGTTGTAATACTGATCACGGAGTTCCAATATAGCAACATCTTCACCGAACTCAGCATTTATTTTTCTCACCAGATGAGCCATTTCACGTTTACGACTTTCAAACCTTGAACGGTCGTGGTCACGAATAATATAAGAAAGCGTAGTCTGTTCCACATCTCCCTGAATACCGATAAGATGATAAAAGCCTTCATATCCTTCTGTATGTTCCGGTGTTTCATGACGTGGCAACATACTGATAAACTGATTGGCAATACGAATAGAATTGATCATTTTATGTTTAGCATAACCAGGATGTACATTACGTCCTTTAAACACAATCTTGGCGGCAGCGGCATTAAAATTCTCATATTCCAACTCTCCTACTTCACCACCATCCATCGTGTAAGCCCACTCACAGCCGAATTTCTCTACATCAAACTTGTGTGCACCTTCACCTATCTCTTCATCGGGATTAAAACCAATGCGGATTTTCCCATGTTTAATTTCAGGATGTTCTTTAAGATAAACAACTGCAGAAATAATCTCGGCAATACCTGCTTTGTCATCAGCTCCCAATAAGGTTTTTCCATTGGTTACAATCAGATCTTCTCCTTTATGAGCAAGTAATTCAGGAAATTGTACCGGACTAAGTATCACCCTGTCTTCTGCATTGAGTACAATATCTGAGCCGTTATAATTTTCTACAATACGAGGAGTTACATCCTTTCCACTCATATCAGGACTTGTATCCATATGGGCTATAAAGCCAATAGTGGGTACTTCCTTTTCCGTATTTGCCGGAAGAGTGGCGAAAAGATAACCATATTCATCCAGTGTAATTTCTTCCAAGCCTAAAGACTCCAGCTCTGATTTCAGATATTTGGCAAAAACCATCTGTCCCGGAGTACTGGGAGTAAGCCGTGTCTCTTCATTAGATTGAGTATCAAAGCTTACATACTTCAAAAAACGTTCTACTAAAGTCATGATATTTACTATTTTATGATTTACTATTTACGATTGATAATACATTTGCCGTAAAGGTAAAAAAAGAGCCGTGAATTGCCAAGCAAATCACGGCTCTTTTTTTTGAATATACTTATTATCAGTTACTAATAGTTATTAAAAATGGCTACTACCATCAAAACAATGGGTACAAACCTGACATTTTGGTAATCCAATAGCTTCTATTAAAGTTTCCAGAGTATTGAACTTCAATGAAGAAAGACCAAAGCGTTCAGCAATGATACTTACCATTTTTTCATATTCCGGTGAACCTGTTGTGGCATATTTCTCAAGATTCTTATTTTCGTCACCTTCCAGTTCCTTAATTATACGACGGGTTATCAGCTCCAATGCATTTTTTGAAGCGGTGAACCCCACAAACGGACAGGCATAAATCAGCGGAGGACAGGCAATGCGCATGTGAACCTCTTTTGCACCACATTCATAAAGCACTTTTACATTGTCACGCAACTGCGTTCCACGCACAATAGAATCATCGCAAAATAACAAACGTTTACCATCAAGCATAGCACGGTTGGGAATCAACTTCATCTTCGCCACCAGTGATCGCATTTCCTGGTTGCTCGGAGTAAAGCTACGGGGCCATGTCGGAGTGTACTTTGAAATAGCACGATGATAGGGAACTCCTTTCCCTTCAGCATACCCCAAAGCCATACCTACCCCCGAATCCGGAATGCCACAAGCACAATCTACTTCCGAAGTATCTTTCTGCCCCATCTTCATGCCGCTGGTGAAACGTACTTCCTCTACATTACGCCCTTCATAGCAAGAGGTAGGGAAACCATAGTACACCCACAAAAACGAACAAATCTGCATTCCTTCGTCCGGTTTGCGCAATTGTGTCATACCATCGGCACGCAGATGTACAATCTCACCAGGACCAAGGTATTTTTCTATTTCGTAATCAAGATTAGGAAAACTACTCGACTCACTCGTTGCAGCATATGCTCCTTCTTTCTTACCTATTACAACCGGTGTACGCCCCCATCGGTCGCGGGCAGCAATAATACCATCTTCTGTTAGCAGAAGCATAGAACAAGACCCTTTGATGTGTTTGTACACATTCTCGATACCTTCAGTAAAGGTCTTTCCTTGGATAATAAGTAGCGCGATAAGTTCTGTTTGATTGGTATTGCTGGAACTAAGTTCTGCGAAGTGCATGTGTTGGGAGAGTAGGTCTTCCTCGAGTTCTTTAAGGTTTACGATTTTTGCGACAGTAACAATGGCGAAGCGCCCGAGATGAGAATTAATAACGATAGGTTGTGCGTCTGTGTCGCTTATAATGCCTATTCCGGCATTTCCTTTAAATTTATCCAGATCGGATTCAAACTTGGTGCGGAAATATGAACTTTCCAGATTATGAATGGAACGGATAAAACCTTGCTCTTCACTATAGGTCGCAAGACCGCCCCGTTTTGTCCCCAAATGTGAATTGTAATCTGTGCCGTAGAATAAATCGGTCACACAGCCCACTCGTGAGACTGTTCCGAAAAAACCTCCCATATAAGATTCCTTTAATTAGTGTTAGTTTAAAAAAAGACAGTGCAAAAGTACAAAAAAGAATCTGAAAAAAGAGTTATAGGGTTATAAAGTTATAGGGTGGTAGGGGTATAAGGTTATAGGGTGGTAGGGTTATAAGGTTATAGAGAGAGACATAAAATTATGATGGACATAAAAACAATATGATTATAGAGTGGTAATTGTTACCCTATAACTTTATAACCTTATAACTCTAAACCCTACCACTCTATAACCTTATAACTCTATAACCCTTATTTCAGCTTCTTCATCTTCTTATCTGCTGGAGTAGCTTCAATGATACTCATTGCAAAACCACCACTACGGGCCAATTTGGTAGTAATTTTTGTTTTGTTAGTTACCAAACCTTTTTTAATCTGATAAGATGTTGGATTTGATTCGTAATCTGCATCTTTGCCATCTGCATAAAGAGTAGCTACATATTGCTTTCCCGGTTCCAGAAAGTCAAGAGTGAAAGTGGCAGTACGAGCATTTTCATCGGTAATACCACCTACAAACCAGTTGTTAGTACCTTTTGCCTTACGGGCTACAGTGATATAATCTCCCGGTTCGGCTTCCAGATATTTACTGTCGTCCCAATCTACTGCTACGTCTTTAATAAATTGGAAAGCATCCATATAGCGCTCATAACTTTCGGGAAGATCGGCTGCCATCTGAAGTGGACTGTACATCGTTAAGTAAAGAGCCAACTGCTTAGCCAGAGTAGTATGTACAAAGCTATGTTCTCCTGTCAGGAAAGACAATTGAGTATCGAAGATACCCGGCGTGTAATCCATCGGGCCACCAATCTGGCGAGTGAAAGGAAGCAGTGTAGTATGAAACGGTTTGCTACCGCCAAAAGCTTCGTATTCAGTACCACGGGCAGACTCGTTTCCGATAAGATTGGGATAAGTACGGCAAAGTCCGGTAGGACGAACAGCTTCGTGGGCATTTACACAAATCTTATAGTCGGCGGCTTTCTTCACGGCATAGAGATAGTGATTATTCATCCACTGACCATAATGATGTTCACCACGAGGGATAATATTACCTACATAGCCACTCTTCACCGCATTATATCCGTTATCAACCATGAACTGGTAGGCCTTATCCATATGACGTTCGTAGTTGCGTACAGAAGCAGATGTTTCATGATGCATCATCAGTTTCACACCTTTACTCTTAGCATACTCATTCAGCATTTTCACGTCAAAGTCGGGATATGCAGTAACAAAATCGAATACATAATCTTTTGAGTGACCGAACCAGTCTTCCCATCCTTCATTCCATCCTTCAACCAATACCTGGTCAAATCCATGTTCGGCAGCAAAATCAATGTAGCGTTTTACATTCTCATTGTTAGCACCATGTCTGCCGTTCGGCTTTGTTTTTGAATAGTCTGTTTCACCAAGTTTCACAGACAAAACATCATCTGTATAAGCCCAGCTACTCTTTCCGGTAATCATTTCCCACCATACACCTACATATTTCACCGGTTTAATCCAGGAAACATCTTCATAAGCACAAGGATCATTCAGGTTAAGAGTCAGTTTGGAAGCAAGAATGTCACGGGCATCATCACTTACTATCACTGTACGCCACGGAGACTTACAAGGTGTTTGCATATATCCCTTATCGCCCACTGCGTCCGGAGTAAGCCATGACTCAAAAACAAGATTTTTGTCATCCAAATTCAGATTCATACAAGAGTAATCCACCAAAGCAGCTTCATGCAGGTTGATGTATAGTCCGTCAGCAGTCTTCATCTGCAAAGAAGTTTGTACTCCGGTTGGTGAAAAAGAGGCCTGCGATGCATTATCTGTAATAGCTCCATTCATTAAGCCACGGATTTCAGAAAGTTTAGACTCCGTATAGTCATATTCCTGTGTGTCATAATCACCCGGAATCCAAAAAGCAGTATGATCACCAGTCATGGCAAACTGCGAATGTTCTTCCTTAATGACAAAGTAATTCAGATTCTTTTGCAATGGGAATTCATAGCGAAAGCCCAAACCATCGTCATACAAGCGAAAACGGATAACAATGTTACGATCCTGCGCTTTCTGATCCAGTGTTACTGCCAATTCATTGTAATGATTGCGAATAGACTTTACTTCCCCCCAAACCGGTTCCCAGATTTCGTCAAAAGTACTTGTCTTGGTATCAGTCAATGTAAACCCATTCATTAGTCCCGGGTCGTTTTTAAGTTCCAACCCCAACTTCGAAGGTTTGATTACTTCCTTATCTTTATAAGAAAGTTCATACACCGGTTCGCCTTGTGCGTTTACCGAAAAATTGAGTTTCAAACGTCCGTTAGGAGAAGTAATACTTTCGGCCATAGCTGCTGTACTTATTAATAAAGCAAGCAAGAAAAAGGCCATCTTGGTGGTTAGTGTTTTCATGTTAATCATGATATGAATTAATAAATAAAAATCGTATGGCAAAGATAAACAGGAAATATTCAGATACACTCCCCATATAAATGGAATATAAAAGAAATTTCTGAAAACGTTTGCATAAGTTTCTTATTATTAATGAGATAATCAGAAGATTAAAAACAGAAAATATAAATGGGTATTCACTCTACCGCTCCTATTTTAAGGATTTCTTCTTCAAATTTGTCCCGGTTAATGGCTTTATTCTTGACTTTGTTCCGATACGTATAGATGGTATTAATTGAATAGTGCAGAAAATTAGCAATCTTAGCACTGTCATCAATCCCCAAACGAATAATAGCAAAAATACGTAATTCTGTATTCAGCAATTCACCGGTTTTAAGAACGAAACGTTCTTCGGGCTGTAACAGTTCATTAAACTCTGCCACAAAATTGGGATACAGATGCAGAAAAGCATTGTCAAAATTTGCATAAAACTCTTTCTGCTCTACTCCTGCAAACTGTGAAGACTTGGTTAGCTTTAATAATTCCTCTGCTTGACCTGCTGTAATCTTCCTGTTCACAGTACTCCGAAAACGATCCAGCTTTTCGATATAAATAGAGCAAAGATTAAGAAAATGACCAATATACTCCTCTTTGATGTGATTTGCCTGTTTCAGGTTTCGTTGAGTGACGGATAGCTTTTTCATTTGTTTATATATCAGAATTACAGAAACAATCAGGAAGACAGAAAGTATGCTGACTACTATCAGAAAAAAAATCAATTGATGACGCTGCCGTTCTATCTGTTGCTTATAAGCCCCCTCAATCACAGGAAGAACACCTGATATCTCAATGGTACGCAGACGGGCATTACAGAAAATGGCATCTTCAAGCGAACGCTTTATATAACGATATGCACGGGATACATCTCCCTGTTCATAAAGAACAAACGCCAAATTGGACAAAGCAGCATTTTCTTTAACCGATGCTTTTATATCCGAAATAGCAGATAACGCCAGATATTTCTCATATGCATCTGTATGTTTTTCATCTTTATACAAATGAGCCAGTGAAAAAGCAGCACGGGCGTAGATATTAGAGGTTTCAGGTTGATCATGCAGTAATCCCAACAACACTTTTTGGGCATGAGTAAACTGTTGATTAGCTATAAAACGTTCGGCTTCGTAGAGACGATACTCCGGTAAAGCCGGTGAAAGTACGGCGAGTAAAGAATCCCGATATGCATTTTGCCGCCTGATATAGTCCGTTGCATAAGGGCTGTTATGAGAATAATTAACAAGAAAAGAATATAACTGACGCCCGCAATTATAAAAAGCAGGAAGTAAACTATCCGGCAACGTGACACGATTGATACCATACAGTATTTCCCATGCTTCCTTGTACATCCCGGAAATAGACAATACAGACGTCTGGCAAAGACGAACTTCATCAGCCAACGCGATACTGCGTAAAGAATCGGCTATCAGCAAGCTATTGTCAAAGTATTTCATGGCAGAATCTGAAACAAAGAGTTCGTATTCAGTTCCCAGTTCCTTATTAAGGATAAACCGTTGTCGCAACGTAAGAGAAGGATAATGTAAAAGTCGCTTCAAACTATCTATACGTTCTTCTTTCCGTTTCATATATATTGCCTGCTGCCCCATTATCTTATCCAAGCGGACAAGAACGGAATCCACTCCTTTGCCAGCCAATGCTGCAAGGGTGCAACAGAAGAACGATATCATTACTAAAAAAAACCTTTTCATTATCCGACATTTTTACTTTAGTGTTCAAAAGTACATAAAATCTACTAAAATCTACTACCTTCACTTTACTAAAACAAGCTGTACCTCAACAATACACAAATAAATTTGTTTCTACTTCTGATTAATACTATTTTTGCCCCGGTTAGCGCAAAAAGAATGAAAGAGATAGTTTATATATTTATCGGAGGTGGCGTAGGAAGTGTGCTTCGCCACCTGGCACAAATCAGTATTAACGAACGGATGTCCGGTATCGGTTTTCCTTTCTCGTGGGGAACTTTTATCGTAAATATTGCCGGTAGTTTCCTAATCGGTTTATTCTACTCTGTATCCGAGCGTTGGAATCTGTCTATGGAAATGAGATTATTTCTCACGACTGGACTGTGCGGAGGATTTACCACTTTTTCGACCTTTTCCAACGATGGATTAAGCTTGTTGAGAGGAGAGTTTTACAGCACATTTCTGCTTTATGCCTTATTAAGTATCGGGTTGGGGTTAGTAGCAGTACTGGCCGGAGGAGCAGCAGGAAAATTACTGGGATAAAATCAACAAAAACACATTATAACTAAAACCACTACAAATATCATAGATATATCATGAAACAACCCCGAAATAATAAACCTCAAATAGTTCGTATCGCTGCTCCCATGATCGAAGAGCAGGAAGAAAGTCTGAAAACTTTAAAAGACTTATTAGAACAGGAAGAAACAGTATCCAATCTTTCTTTCAATAAAAATAACGAAGAATCTATTTATACTCCTTACCGGACTATTAAAGAGTGTACATTCAGTGGCCTCACTTTCAGAGATTGTCAGCTGAAATCGTTACAACTCACCGATGTACGTTTTGAAAACTGCGACTTGTCCAATATCTCTTTTGCCGAAAGTTCTCTTTACCGGGTGGAATTTATATCTTGTAAACTGGTAGGAACCAACCTTTCTGAAACGACTCTCAATCATGTATCATTCCGTGAATGTAACGCAGGTTATATAAATATTGCCATGAGTAAAATGAATCAAGTGCGCTTCTCGGGTTGTCAGTTTAGAAATGGAAGTCTCAACGATTGCCGGTTGTCATCCGTAGCCTTTGATAATTGCGATTTGGTAGAGGCAGATTTCTCTCACACTTCTTTGCGAAGTATCGATCTCCGGACTTCACGTATCAGTGGGATTGTACTAAACATCAGCGATCTACGAGGTGTTATTGTTAATTCATTGCAAGCAATGGATTTGCTTCCAATGCTGGGAGTTGTTATTGAAGATTAGCTTCAATATGTAGAGAGACTTATCTTGAGTCTGAAAAGAAAAGGTACTGTTATTGATTAATATCAGGAAGGAACATATCTTCAGTCGGTATGCAGTGATGTTTTACATGTACATGTCTTACTGTCCCACATGTACATGTCGTACTGCTCCACATGCACATGTCGTACTGCTTTACATGTACATGTAAAACATCACTGCATACCGGGAAAACATCCGTTGCTTTACGAGATAAAATTTTATCAATTAAACTTTTATTCACCTATCCGGATGAAACAAAACCAATTGCTTCTTTGTTAATTAATAAAAGTAAAGCTACTGGCTAATTATGGGGACCAACTTTACATAAGAATACCTATTTATAGGGATTCCCTGTTCTCCATGAAGTGAGTATATTTGCAAGTATCTAAAAAATATAGAGAAACAATGAAAATAGAAAAAATTACAGGACGCGAAATCCTCGACTCCAGAGGCAATCCCACAGTAGAAGTAGACGTAGTATTAGAATCAGGTATCATGGGACGTGCATCCGTTCCGTCGGGTGCATCGACCGGTGAGCACGAAGCGCTGGAACTGCGTGACGGTGATAAAAAACGCTATGGAGGAAAAGGTGTATTGAAAGCCGTAGAAAACGTAAACAATATTATTGCTCCGCATCTTATTGGCATGTCAGCTCTTGACCAAATGGGTATTGACCATGCAATGCTGGCTCTTGACGGTACAAAAACCAAAGCAAACCTGGGTGCTAACGCCATTCTGGGTGTATCACTTGCCGTAGCCAAAGCAGCAGCTGCCTATCTCGATATTCCTCTTTACAGATATATCGGAGGAACTAACACTTATGTACTGCCTGTTCCGATGATGAATATCATCAATGGTGGTTCTCATAGCGATGCCCCGATTGCTTTCCAGGAATTTATGATTCGCCCGGTAGGTGCCAAATCTTTCAAAGAAGGTTTACGTATGGGTGCCGAAGTATTCCATGCTCTGAAAAAAGTATTGAAAGATCGTGGCCTCAGCACGGCAGTCGGTGATGAAGGTGGCTTTGCCCCTAACCTTGAAGGCACTGAAGATGCTCTGAACTCTATTCTCGCTGCTATCAAAGCTGCCGGATACGCACCGGGTAAAGATGTAATGATCGGTATGGACTGTGCTTCTTCTGAATTCTATCATGATGGTATCTACGACTATACCAAGTTTGAAGGTGCCAAAGGTAAGAAACGTACTGCTGACGAACAGATAGACTATCTGGAAAAACTAATCAATGAGTATCCGATTGACTCTATTGAAGATGGTATGAGTGAAAACGATTGGGAAGGCTGGAAGAAACTGACCGAACGTATCGGCGACCGTTGTCAATTGGTAGGTGACGATTTGTTTGTGACCAACGTTGATTTCCTTGCCATGGGTATTGAAAAGGGTTGCGCCAACTCTATCCTGATCAAAGTAAATCAGATTGGTTCGCTGACAGAAACGCTGAATGCTATCGAAATGGCACATCGTCATGGTTATACTACAGTAACTTCTCATCGTTCCGGTGAAACAGAAGATGCTACCATTGCTGATATTGCCGTAGCTACCAACAGCGGACAAATCAAAACCGGTTCACTGAGCCGTTCAGACCGTATGGCAAAATACAACCAGCTTCTTCGTATTGAAGAAGAACTTGGCGATCGCGCTGTATACGGATATAAACTATTGAAATAATTAAAGCTGTTTATAATAATTAAGAGGGGGACAAACCGTGATGGTCTGTCCCCCTCTCCCAATTCAACCTTCTGATTTAATAATCAATCCACTACCTTAAATGAAACTTCATTTCCACTCTGACTATCCGTTGCCACCCAAAGCCCGAAGTCTCCGGATTCAACCACTTTCTCCATATTTATATTATAGAAAGCCAACTCGCTTACCGGCAGTTCAAATGTTACCGTCTTCTTTTCACCCGGCTTTAAAGTGACACGGGTAAAACGTTTCAGCTCCTTCACCGGGCGGGTAACAGAACCAATCTTATCCTGTACATACAACTGAGCTACTTCCGTACCTTTATAACTACCGGTATTCTTCAAGTCAAAAGTTACAGTCAGTACATCATTCTTTTTCAGCTCATTAGCAGACAGTTTCACATCACCATATTCAAATGTAGTATAAGATAACCCATATCCAAACGGATAGAGCGGATCAAAGCCGGCATCCATATAGAAAGAGGTACATCCCAGTGAAGTCTGTCCGGCTTCTACCGGAATATCTTTCAACAGAGTTTCGTTACGTGTAGCCGGTCGTCCGGAATTGTTATGTGAATAATAGACAGGAATCTGTCCCACCATCTTCGGAAAAGTAACCGGAGTTTTGCCACTTGGTACTTCCTTGCCAAACAAAAGATCTGCAATCGCAGCCCCCCCCATCGTGCCCGGATGAAACGAATAGAGTACCGCAGCAGAGAGATCCACTTCCTTGCCAATCGTCAACGGACGACCTGCCATTACTACCGTCACTACCGGCTTCCCGGTTTTAGCTAAAGCGGCAATCAATTCGGACTGAGCACCTTGCAGATTCAAATCGGCCAGACAGTGTGCCTCACCGGAAAGGATGGATTCTTCTCCTACAAATGCCAGAATAACATCGGCACGGGCACCCGCTGCTACAGCCCTACTAATGCCGGAGGTAGTATTATCCCGGCTGTAAGCCAATCCAGGTTCAAAAATCACCTGTACTTTATTACCATACATCTCTTTAATAGCAGCCAACGGGGTTTTCGTATGTGCTTTATCTCCATCAAAAACCCAGGTTCCCATCTGCTCATAAGGAGCATCTGCCAAAGGCCCCACAACAGCCACGGTACGTACTGTTTCTTTCAAAGGAAGTACCCGCTTGTCATTCTTCAACAGAATGGCCGACTCCACAGCAGCACGTTTGGCAGCCGCCAAATGAGCATCGGCATACATCACAGAAGGCTGTTTTTCGTCTACATACGGATGGTCAAATAATCCAAGACGATACTTGATACGCAAAATATTACGGACGGCTTCGTTTATGGTTTCTTCTTTCACCTTACCTTCTTTCACCAGTTCGGGCAATTTATTAACAAATGTGTAACTGACCATTTCCATATCCACACCTGCATTCACCGCTTTCAGGGCAGCTTCTTTGTCATCGGCAGCAAAACCGTGAGGAATCATCTCCTTAGCAGAAGCCCAGTCCGTTACTACAATACCGTCAAATCCCCATTCTTTACGAAGTACATCTTTCAGAATAAAACCATTCCCGGTAGCCGGAATCCCGTCATTATCATTGAACGAGGTCATGAAAGTGGCAGCACCGGCATTGGCAGCAGCCTCAAACGGAGGCAGATATACATTACGCAATCGACGCTCGGGAATAAATGTAGAGTTATAATCAAGTCCGCCTTCGGCAGCACCGTATCCCACAAAGTGTTTCGGACAAGCAGCAATGGAAGAAGGGTTACTTAATGAATCACCCTGAAATCCCTTAACCATAGCAGCACCCATAACAGAGGTCAGATAGGTATCTTCTCCGCAACCCTCGGCAATGCGCCCCCAACGGGGATCGCGGGCAATGTCAATCATCGGGGCGAACGTCCAGCGAATCCCCACAGAGGAGGCTTCAATAGCTGCTACGCGCGCTCCTACTTCTGCCACAGAAGGATCAAAAGTGGCAGCTTGCCCCAAAGGAATAGGAAAAATAGTTTTAAACCCATGAATAACATCACGAGCCATTAACAGAGGAATCCCCAGACGGGATTCTTCCACTGCCACACGTTGCAAAGCATTAACACGGACCGGATCTATCTCATTCAAAATAGAACCTATCTCACCTTTTTTAATCAACACACTCATTTCTTGAATGTTGCCGAAAGAACTGATTTGATTCATCTGACCAATCTTCTCCTCCAACGTCATCTCAGAAAGTAGTTTTTCTACCTTGTTCTCAACAGCTTGGTCTTTTGTGCCGGACATCTGTGTACACGACACAAAAGGAAGCAACAGGAGGCAGACAGAGAAAAATTTAATTGTTTTCATACTTTATTTATATACTTGAAATGGAACATTCACTGTAGATACGAATCCCGTATTATCCAGTACATATACATACAATCTATACTCACCGGGGGAGTCAACAACCGTTTCGTAAGTTGGAGTATCCGAAGTATTCATCTCTCCTACTCTTGCGGGACGCGGTTCAAAAGAGCCACCGAAACCAAGTTCAGTTGCTTCTTTCAATATTTCCCATACATAAGTCAACTTATCGTTCTCTTTATCGGTGACAGCTACGTGAGCTTTGAACGCAGTTCCAGCTTTGATGCGAACACTATTGGTAGCGTGCATTCCATTTATAGTCATAGCCTCAACCACAGGAGCTGTTTCCGTAAGTTCTTTTCCAGTCCAAACTCTCTGCATAGCCTCTACCATAGGAGTCTTTTCTCCACACAATGGCAACTGTTCTACATTGTCTTCTACAAACATACTGAACCAGGTGGGAGTACGTTCTTCCTTCTGCCCCCACAAAAATACAAAAGAGCCCAAACAACGCTGATTTGCGAGGATATAGCGAGTATAACGTTCTTCATATACTTGTCTTTTTTCTTCGCTCGTTTGCTCGAGAGGTGCCTTCCAGTCTGTAGAAGCAGTTTCCCACCATCCGGTCGGTCCCCATTCCGTCACCATAAAAGGGCCCTTATAGACAGATTTGTCTACCATCTCTTTTATTTCACCAATCGGACCATACGTATTGATACCTACATAATCAAGCGTAGGGGCAAATTTAGCAATAGAATCAAGAGCAGCCGGATTGTGTGCAATAACCGTAGATACCAGATGGCGTTTATCAATTGATTTAATGATCTGCGCCAACTCTTCCACGAAACTCCATGCGACACCTATATTCGCATTACCCAAGTCGATCTCATTCCCAATTCCCCATGCCAACAGACAAGTATCATTTTTGAAAGTCTCTGCCAGGAGACGTACTTCCTTACGCAGTTTGTCTTTGTACGTATCATCATAATAAAGTGCCGAATCTTTAGTCATTGCTATCCCCTGCATTACATACATCTTATTCTCTGCAGCCAGCGCCAGGTCTTTTCTAACTGTTTCCACACCTCCGCCCCAGGTTCTGAAAGCATTAGCTCCATTCTGGCTGGCAACGTCCAGTCGGTAGGTTCCACCTACACCTTTAATGTAAGTATCCACTCCGTTAATATAGAGTTTAAACCCTTCTCCTGACTTCTTTATTTCAATTCCGGACGAAGCGGAACAACCACCCAGCAGAAAGCTCCCTAAAACACAACCACAAATTAAAAGTTTTTTCATTGTTATCCACCTATTACATTGAGAATTAGGGACATCTTTCAGCTTTATCAATTTAAGCCTTCCAATGCCCCTAAATATATTAATTCTTTTGATAAACACGAACGTAATCAATCTGGAATATTGCCGGATAGCAAGTATTATCTACTCCTTTTGTTCCTCCCATTCCTCCACCGACAGCCTGGTTCAATTTTACATAAAACGGAACATCAAATGGCCAGGTCTCTTTATTACCGGTTCCGTCATTCTGAAACCGGAAACGAAGCACACCGTCAATATAGCCTTTGATCTCCTGTGGTGTCCACTCCAGTCCATATACGTGAAAATCATCCTGTGCTCTATCAATAACCGTAATGGAAGTTTGCTGCGTTCCGATACTGTGATTGTATCGCTCTGTATGAGCAGATATATGAATAGAATCGGGATGACTCCCCACATGTTCCATTATATCTATCTCACCATCCAGCGGCCAATTCTTAAAATCTTCGGGCAACATCCAGAAAGCAGGCCAGGTTCCAACTCCTTCCGGCAACTTCATTCGGGCTTCAAAATAACCATACTTCCAGCTTTGAGTCGTATTCATCCGTGCAGATAAATAATTGTATCCCTCAACCGGTTTATCAGGCATTAATGCTTTAATATGCAATATCCCTCCATCCAGGTAAGCCACTGTATCCGTTTCATAAACGGCAGGAACGTAATATTGCAGTTCGGCATTTCCCCAGCCTCCACCGCCAATTTCATATTTCCACTTTGAAGTATCCGGTAAGGAGCGATCTGCGGATTCAAACTCATCATTCCAAATCAATTTATACTCTTGGGGTACAAATGCACTATCCACAACAGACTTCGCAACCGGACGTTCGGTACAAGCTGTACCGGCAGTTACTACTATAGTCAGCAATACCAATAACTTCACATTCATATATTAATCTTTTAATAACGGGTTCTTTTCCTGTTCTTTAAGCGGAATGGGCAAGTAATAGTGTGTACCATTGAATATGCGGTCTTCCACCTTAGACACTTCATATCGCAATGTGACATTGTCATCATATATATTCATACCCATAATCGGTTCGGCCAGTACGTCGCCATCTTTCCAACGACGCAGATCATAGAAACGGTGTTCTTCCAGAAGAAGCTCGATTCTGCGTTCATTCTTAATTCTTTCACGCATCTCTATTTTCGATAATCCCGAAGGCAAATCCGGTTGTCCGGAACGGGAACGAACTTCATTAATTGCCAGATAGACACTTGGATCGGGGGCAGCCAACTCTTCATTCTTTGCTTCGGCATAATTCAGCAAAACCTCTGCATAGCGCATATATGGCCAATTATTACTTTGAGCATATCCTCCATAAAGGTTGGTAGAGGGATCAAGTTCCTCTATAAATTTCTTAGGCCCGTATCCACAACGTGCTTTTCCCAGCTGAGGTTTGCACGAACCATTTTTGGAAGGATCTACCGTATTGGTCACCATAGACATCCGATGAGTTTCCCAAGTTGAACCACTATAAATGATACTCTGATAGAAACGTGCATCCCGGTTTGTATACGGATCCTGTTTATTATACATTGTATTGGTTGGATCCGAAGTTAACTTTCCATTCACTGTCTCATAAGCATCTACCAGATTTTGTGTAGGATACAATCCGTTCCATGAGCCGGCATCCACAGCGTCCAGACTCCACATCATATGAATATTGTGAGGAGCTTCGGGAAAAGTAAAACGACGTTCAAAAATAACCTCCTTATTGGCAGCTGTTTTATCAAATGCCACAGAACGATAAGGGGTATCTGTCAGTTTATACAGTTTGTATATATCCAGATCCATCACATCCTGAGCTGCCTGAGCTGCGTCGGCCCACTTCCGGGAATCATCAGCACTATTCAGAGGGCTTGCCAGATACAACAGAGCACGGGATTTGAGTGCCAGGAAAGCACCTTTTGTTGCATGTCCAGCCTCATTGTCCGAATAACTGGGTGGTAAATTATCAGCATACAAATCACACTCCTCTTTTATAAATTTCACAATATCAGCAAACGAAGAAGGAGCTACTTGCAACTCATCCGTAAGGCTTTGTGCTTTGACAATCAGAGGTGCCTTACCAAAAGTACGTGCCAATTCAAAGTGACAGAAAGCTCTCAGAAAACGAGCTTCTGCTTCTACTCTTTTTTTCTCGGTAGCTGATAAGATTCGTTCTTCAACACCAGGAGCACGTTCGATGATGATATTACACTTACGTATCACTTTATACTCCTGGTTCCAGATTTCCTCTACAAAGGGACAACTCTGGGCAGTGATTGCATCTTTATTGAGTTGCGTATAGATAGGACCATCGCTAACACTGGCAAAGTCATCCGTAGCAGCATCTAAATTCCCTGCCCACGACATGGACCAGTCCTGCTCGTAACCAGCCGTACACCTGTTGAACCCGCACAGCATAGAACCATATGTATTTGCAACAAACTGATTAATAAGATTCTTATCCTCCCAGATAGCTTCATCAGAGATAAATGTAGTAGGTTTTATATCCAGCATATCCGAACATCCGGATACAAGAACCACCAATATCGTTACTAATAAATTTCTATTCTTTTTCATAATCATATCATTCTTTAAAGTTAAAACTGAAGAGTAAGTCCTACGTTAAACGCCTTCATTTGCGGATATGTCCATCCTTCTTGTTGAGTGTTTTCCGGGTCAATTTGTGGAACACCAGAAATTGTAAACAGATTCTGCGCATTGACATAGACACGCAATCCGGTTATTGCTGCAGACCGTAACCATCCGGAAGGAAGCGTATATCCTATTTCAATATTCTTCAAACGAAGATAAGAGGCATCATAGAGATAAGTCTGGACAGCGCTGATATCCGTAGTCGGGAAGTTATGAGTAGATTCTGCCAAACGAGGATATTTCGCATTTACATTCTGTTCTGTCCAACTCTCGTTTACCCAAAGCTGCGGAAGATTACCCTGATTAAAATAAGGTTGTATCACACCACCTTTCAGATAAACCTGTGTACGGGCAGCTCCCTGGAATAAGAAACTGAAATCAAGATTCTTCCAGTTCAACGAACCATTTATACCATAGATTATCTCAGGAATATTCCCATTTCCCAGGTAGGTCATATCATTGGAATCTACCACTCCATTACCGTCAACATCCACATATTTAATATCTCCCGGTTTAGTCACATACCCTGTACCTGCCACTTCCTGCTTAGGATAAGCATCTATTTCTTCCTGAGATTTAAAGATACCATCCGTTTTATATCCATAGTAACCATTGATGGGTCTGCCTGTTTTACGCATATACTTGGATGTTCCGGCAGCTTCCGCCATTTCTACAATCTCATTTCGGGCAAAAGTAAAGTTACCTCCCAGTGAGAAATCGATCTGTTGTATTTTTTGATAATAATTAAGTGACAAATCCACTCCCTTGTTCTTTACTTCTCCCAGATTTTCAAGTGGTAAAATTCCACCGAATGAAGAAGGGACCTCAGCGCCACGCTGGGCAAGAATATCTGTTCTTCTTTCCATAAAGAAATCAACTGTCAGATTTAGGCGATTGAACAAAGTAGCATCTACAGCCACATTCGTCTTGGTTGACTTCTCCCAGGTAGCCAGTGCATTGGCAATAGGACCGGGCAACATTCCTTTGGTCAACAATGTTCCAAATACATAATCTCCCAGATTGTTGGTAAATCCATTACTTGCAGCGTTACCGGAATATAAATCAAAACGACTGTAGAACGGGAAAGCTACACCTCCTGTATTATCATTACCCAGTGTTCCGTAAGAAGCTCTTACCTTCAGGAAGTTAACTGTATTTTTCAGATTCTGAAAGAATTTTTCTTCAGAAAGTACCCATCCCAAAGAGGCTGAAGCAAATGTCCCCCACCTTTTGTCGGGAGCAAAGTTTTCGGATGCATCACGACGCAGGTTAAACTCTACCAAATATTTCTGGGCATAATTGTAGTTGATACGTCCCATATAACTGGCACGCGCTGTTTTACTATCATATGCATTCAATGACTGATTGGCTGTATTTCCGGCATTCATCTGATCCAGAATCTCCGAATCAAAAGATATACGGTTCATTCCCGACCTTTCGATAAACCCTTTTCTTGCCAAAGCCATAGCCATTGCGGTGATATTATGATTGCCGAAAGAACGGTTGTAGTTCAACTGCAATTGGTACTCCTGGTATTCATCACCATTTTGCGTCAATCCCAGACTGGCACTTGAGCGTGGTTTCAAGACATAGTCACCATCTGCATCCTTTGAATAAACATAAGGAGATACATTCCATGATTTATTTTTATATACATTCTTGCTGAAAGAAGCAGTTCCTTTTACAGACAGGCCGGAAGTAATGAAATCAAGTTTCTGATCCAGTTCTACACGTGCATCTACGACAAATGTATTTCCTTTACTATAACTTCCCCCCGGCTGATTAGAAGCCACAATATTGGGGTGAGTGGCATCGGGCACAGCAAAAGTACCATCAGGATAGCGACACAACAGAACGGGAGTATTACGTACCAACTGCTGGAAAATACCCTGACTTGCACCTACATTCAAGGTGTTTTCTACGCGACCGGAGATATCCACTCCCAAACGGGTAGTATTTGTAATAGTAGCATCAATGTTACTACGCAAATTGTAGCGTTTATAGTCCAAATCTTCCCAAAGCCCACCCTGGCTAAGAAATCCGGCACTTACATAATAGCGTACTTTCTCTGTACCTCCGGATACGGATAAATTGTGCTGATGCTGAATAGCACGCTGAGATAGCATCTCTTTATACCAGTCTGTATTCGGATACTTTTCCGGGTCGGTACCATCCCTGAACTTTACCAATTCGTCACTATTATATATCTCTTTACCCATATAAGTATTGTACAAACGGGCATAGTCATAAGAGTTAGCAAACTCCGGCAGTTTGGTTGGCGACTGTATAGACACATTCCCGGAGTATTTGATACTTGTCTTATCCTGTTTTCCGCGTTTGGTAGTGATTACTACTACCCCATTGGCGCCACGCATACCAAAAATGGCGGCAGAAGCAGCATCTTTCAACACATTGATAGATTCAATATCATTGGGATCCATACGTGCAAAATCGGCAGAAGAACGTTCCATACCATCAATAATGAAAGCAGGGGAAGTATCTCCCTGGAAAGTAGCAATCCCACGTACATACAATGAAGCATCATCCGCTCCCGGTTCACCGGTAGCCTGCTTGGATATAAGTCCCGGCATCTGTCCTACCAGAGCATTAGTGGAATTGGCAGATTTTGCCTTTAACAACTCGTCACTCTTTATAGAAGTAACCGCACCTGTCAGATTGGCTTTCTTCTGAACGCCGTATCCCACAACCACTACTTCTTCCAATGCTGCCGCATCCTCTTCCAGCACCACATGAAGTATCTTATTCCCTTTCACCGGAATATCCTGTGATTTATATCCAATATAAGATATGGAAAGAATGGCATTGGAGGGAACAGTAAGAATAAATTTCCCGTCCAAATCGGTTATTGTGCCATTGGCAGTAGCATCTTTCACTACTACATTCACTCCAGGCAAAGGTTCTTTATCCGACCCGCCTATAACTGTACCCGTGACCTGCATATTCTGAGAAAATACAGTAAGGCAAGTTCCTAACAGAATTAAAACTGATAATAACTTTTTCATAAGTCTTTGTATAATTAAGATTAACTCGTTGTCCGTTTTGGACAATGCAAACATAGAGAATTAATGGATTAAAAAGTCAAAAAGACAGACGTCTAAAATACGTCAATAGAAGAAACAGAATACGTTATGAATACGTCAACAAATTATAATATACTAATTTTCAATAAAATAGCAATACGCACATACATTTCGTCAAGTATGTTACAAAACATAAAAGAGTGACACTCCTGCTTTCTTTCATTCAGGTCATCACTCTTAACTAAACAGGAATTAAATTTTCTGGTTCAGATAATCAATCAAACCATCTTCTCTATCCAGCTCAAATTTCTTTCGAAGGCGATAACGTATCGTTTCTACTCCCCGGACGGAGATGCCCAATAAAGGAGCTATTTCTTTTGAAGAGAGGTTCATTTTGAGGTAGGCACACATCATGCGTTCATTGAATGACAAATCGGGATGCTTCTCCCCCAACCTCTTCATGAAGTTGTTGTGCACCAGATCAAACTGTTCTTCGATTCTCTTCAACACCTCATCGCTCTGAATATTTGAATCGATCTTATTACTAACCAACAATAACATTTTTTTGTATTCTTTTGATCCCTCCCCCTTCAAAGCTACAACAACTTTAAACAGGTCCGATTTTATCTCAGTCAGCATCTCATTCTTACGTACAAAATTGATCATCAGATTGGCCATTTCCTGGCTTTTATGTTTTAATTCATATTCCAGCTTCTCTTTTTCCAGTTCTACAATCTGGCGTTCTTTGCGTGCATTTTCTTCTTCGTATTCTTTTTCCAATTCCTGTAGTTCTTTATCTTTTTCTACCACAGCCTGTTGCTTTTTACGTTTCACACGAAGATCATCCCATTTGTAAACATACCACATCAGCAACAAAAAGAGCATGAAATAACATAAATAAGCTATTCCCGTACGATACCAGGGAGGAAGAATCCGAAAAGAAAAATAATCAGTAGCCGTAGTACCATTCCGGAACACCGCTTTTACTTCAAAGGTATAAGCTCCTTCCGGAAGGTTGCTATACTCCTTGGTCTGTACATTGGTATATTCAGACCATTCCCGGTCATTTAATCTATATTGGTAGCTAAGTTCCTCCCCATATGTCAACGAAGATATCCCATATTCAAAGCGTATAGCATTCTGATTATAAGCAATTTCCGGTGTACCTTTTACCGACAGAAAATTATCGGTATAAATCAGAGAATCCTTAGGATAAGAGAGGTATACATTGCGAATATGCATCAAGTCACTATAATCTTTTTGCTGATTATGAGAAGGGATCTTGAACAAAGCAAAACCATCATAATCCGGAAGAATCATTAACGAATCAGAAACAGGAATGATGACCTCGGCACCTTGTACCAATTCAACTGAAGGGAGCTCAATAGGGACAATACAGGTTTCAGCCCCTTTCTTATAGTTTCTCAGACTGGCAATACAAATTTCCTGCTGACTAAGGCTGATCAGATGATTATTGTACTGCACCAGACGCGAATATTGATTCACCCCATTAAGAAGCAGGTTCATTTCCTGAAAAGGTTCCATACAATCGGCCGATTCATTATACCGGTATACTCCCTTCGGAGTAGCAAAACAAATCCGGCCATCCACCTTACTTACAAATATATCTTTGTCAGAAGGAAACCCGTTATTCGTATTATACGATTTAATTTCTACCACACGAGACAGATCATCACTGAGTTTTACCCGTTTAATCTCGCCGGAAAGACATATCCACAACACAGAAGCAGACTGCTGTTCAAGAAAACGGCAAGAGTCGAACAACCCTTCTACTTTACAAACAACCTTCCATACGGCATCTTTCTTTTCCATCAGATAAAGTCCGTCATAAACGCCAACATATATCAGGCGCTTTTTTCCCACCACCGGTTGACATCCCCAGGCCCCAGCCACATCTGCTATTTTTTTCATGCTGTTTCCTTCCACCAGAAAGACACCCCGGTCGTGCAAACAAAAAATATCATCATCTATACGGCATAAGTTCCAAACCTGTCCGCTGGATTGAGCCACAGGATGTATATCAGGCAGATTATCAGTTAACTGTACCGGATAATGAGTATAGTACAATCCACGGTTTGTCCCCAAATAGAGACGATCTTCCGACAATAAAGCCGCATAACCGGTTCCGTAAGAGTAGGGATAAGAATAAAGATTGGTCAGCGATGAATTCAAACAAACATAATCAATGCCACTATCCAACCCCGCCCACAGATTTCCCCAATGGTCAAAAGCAACAGAAAGTACCGTATTATTTTGTAAGTTATTGTATTCATTAAAAAACTTTATCCGTTTTGTTTGAGTATCTATCAACAAAATCCCTTTGTGTATAGTTCCCAATGCAATCTTACCACCCGAAGCAGCAGCACAAAACACTTCATTCTGCCGCATAAAACTCTCTACACCCGTCAGGAACGGAACCGTAGTACGCCCATCACAGTAAAACAAACCATCATAAGCCGTCACAACAAGCACCCCGTCTTTATAAGGAATAATGCTCCGAATTCTTTTTGACTTCAATACCTCCGCTCCCTGCAATGGAAAGAAAGTATTCCCTACCAATACCCACACCCCATGATCAGTACCTATATATAAAACTCCGTTCACCATATCGGAGCAGTCTATCTTACAATTCATTTCAATGGTAGTATACTTTCCATTGAGGAATTTCAATACCCTTCCGTCTCCCTGTAAGTAAAGGATGTTATCATTTTCATGTATTCCCCAGACATTGCCGATAGCCCGTGAAGTCGCATCCAATGAATCAGACATACAAGTATAAATCAACCTGCCATCATCTCCCGGTTCAAAATAACCGAATTCATTAATTCCACCTGCATAAATCCTTTTCTGTGATACGGAAGGCAGAACGGAACGAACATCCGAACCATTTTTCAAAGGAAAGATATTCCAGGAGTTACCATCAAATTGCAGCATACCGTTTTTATTGGCAAAATAGCTCCAATTACTGCTGTAAGAACCTATCTGCCAGGTCTGAGAACCTTTACCATAAAGAGTTTTATTGTAGTTGATAATGAAATTATTCCAATCGGAGGCCGAAGCACATACTGATACCAGGAGAAACGAAACAATCAGAGGTAATAATCGTTTTTTCATATGCGTCATAGTATGATCTCTTTGCTATTAGTAGTACAAACTTACTATATTCCAGTGAAGTTCCCAAGAAAAGAAAGAGAAAAGTTAAAAAAAGAAAAGCACCCCGGCAGATACCGAGATGCTTTCATCAATTTTGAGCCTCTTGTCGGATTCGAACCAACGACCCCGAGATTACAAATCACGTG
>DXWV01000047.1:37586-73333 GCA_019416685.1 Bacteroides sp. | reverse complement strand
GATTCGAAGGGAGCTGGCCGTATAGGACTTACCCGTTTTGCGGTTGCAAAGGTACATCTTTTTCTTTAACTTGCAATAGCTAACGTGTATTTTTTCTATCAAAAAGAAACAAACAACTACTTTTCAGATAGTTATCAAGCAAAAAAAAGTTTATCACCCCCAACTTTCAAGGCTTTATTAACTTTAACAGCCTGATCTCCCCTATCAACCAATATTATTTGTACCTTTGTGCGCTATTTTAAATTTAAAAATGACAGAAAACAGAAATTACTTGCAGAAATATGCCATGCATTTTGGCACATACATGGGAGCATATTGGATATTGAAATTCATTTTATTCCCATTGGGGTTTACTATTCCGTTTCTTTCACTCCTGTTCATGGGCCTTACTATCGGTGTTCCCTTCATAGGATACCACTATGTTAAGATGTATCGGAACAAAATATGCGGCGGTGCAATCAGCTTTGCTCATGCCTGTCTTTTTACTTTGTTTATGTACATGTTTGCTTCACTACTGGTTGCAGTAGCACATTATATTTATTTCCAGTTTATCGATCATGGATTTATTATCACACAATGCATGAATGATATGGAACAGATGTTAGTTACCCTTCCCGGAATGGAGACAGAGAAAGAAGTATTCAAAACCGCAATGGCCAATGCTCAGTCTTTATCATCCATTGATATCACGATGCAACTTTTATCATGGAATGTCTTTGCCGGTAGTTTACTTGCTATTCCTACGGCATTGTTTGTAATGAAGCGAAACAGAAATACTCCTGCAGGAACCTCAGAAGCCCCACAGGAATAATTCATAAATCATAATTCATAAATTAAGAATGGATATATCTGTAGTAATCCCCTTGTTCAACGAAGAAGAATCACTTCCCGAACTGTTTGCCTGGATTGAACGGGTAATGAAAGCCAATGGTTTCTCGTACGAAGTTATTTTTGTCAATGATGGCAGTACAGATCGTTCATGGGAAATTATAGAGCAACTCAAAGCTCAGTCACCGATTGTAAAAGGAATTAAATTCCGTCGCAATTACGGTAAATCACCGGCTTTATACTGTGGATTCAAGCAGGCAGAAGGCGATGTGGTCATTACTATGGATGCAGATTTGCAAGACAGTCCGGACGAAATACCGGAACTCTACCGTATGATCACGGAAGAGGGTTATGATCTTGTTTCGGGATGGAAACAAAAGAGATATGATCCGCTTTCCAAAACACTCCCTACTAAATTATTCAATGCTACAGCACGTAAAGTATCGGGTATTAAAAATCTACACGACTTCAATTGTGGCTTGAAAGCCTATCGCCAGGCCGTAGTGAGGAATATCGAAGTATACGGCGAAATGCACCGTTATATCCCTTATCTGGCTAAAAATGCCGGATTTAAGAAAATCGGCGAGAAGGTGGTACAACATCAGGCACGTAAATTCGGTAAAACGAAGTTTGGTGGTCTGAATCGTTTCTTTAACGGATACCTGGATTTGATTTCTCTTTGGTTTCTTTCTACTTTCGGAGTAAAACCAATGCATTTCTTCGGATTGTTAGGCTCGTTAATGTTTATCTTCGGATTTATATCCGTTGTAATAGTAGGAGCTACCAAACTGTATCACATGCATAACGGAATGGCCTATAGATTAGTAACGGACTCTCCGTATTTCTATCTATCCCTTACGGCTATGATTATAGGAACACAGTTATTCCTGGCAGGATTTTTGGGCGAGCTGATCTCCCGCAATGCTCCGGAACGTAATAACTATCAGGTAGAAAAAATGATTTGAGAATGACCCAAACCATATAAATGAGTATATATATGAAGAATTTAATCCGACTTTTCCTGGTTCTCCTCATTGCAAGTGTTGGTATCGGACTACACACCTCATGTTCTGAAGACAGTGATTGCTCTATTGCCGGACGCGCTATGATCAATTGTACGCTCTATACTAAAGATGTTAAAGATGAAATCGTAAACGATACACTCGACTCTCTGACGGTAACCGCACTCGGAACAGATTCTATTATTATCAACAATCAAAAAAAGGTACATACTCTAACGCTACCGCTGCGATACACCTCAGATTCCACCATATTCATTTTCTACTATGCATATAAAGAAGATCGGACACTGTGTGATACCATCTATATCAAACAACACAATGTGCCCTACTTTGAGTCAATGGAGTGTGGATATAGCATGAAACAAAGTATCGTCGGATTAAAATACAGCCGTTTAGAATTAGATACTATCCAAATACCTAATAAACAAGCCAATACTGATGGGACAGAAAATCTTAAGTTACTCTACCGCAATCGCGATTAGTCTGTTTCTACTCTTTTCATTGGAGATTTCGGCGCAGAACCAGCAACGGCCCTATGTCAATCCTACCCCTAAAAGAGATCAGAAAAAGAACATGAACGAGGAACCCAAAGAAGAAGTTCCCCTTTACAATGGTACGTATATTGGTGTAGACTTATATGGTCTGGGTAGCAAACTCTTCGGAAGTGATTTTCTAAGTTCCGAAGTGGATATAGTAGTGAATCTGAAAAATATGTTCCTCCCTACTGCTGAAATTGGTTTCAGTACTACAGATTCATGGAACGATACCGGTATTCACTATAAAAGTTCAGCCCCTTTCTTCCGCATCGGAGTAGATTACAACACGATGTCCAGGAAAAAGGAGAAGAATAGTTTTTTGTATGTCGGTCTTCGTTATGGGTTCAGTCATATGAACTATGATATCAACAGCATGCCGATGAAAGATCCGGCATTTGGCGGTGAATATGAGAACCCAAGTCTCGGAGATATAATCTGGGGAGGTAGTGTTCCCTATGATCACCCCGGACAAAAAGCGACCATGCAGTGGATTGAATTTGTGGCAGGCGTAAAAGTACAGATATACAAGAATTTCTATATGGGCTGGGCGCTACGAATGAAGTATAAGCTCTCCGCCTCGGTCAGCGAATATGGTAACCCATGGATGGTGCCCGGATTCGGAAAATATGGTTCCAACAACATGGGAGTGACATACACTCTGATATATAAACTACCTTATTAAACACAATGACAGGATTAGAGATTTGGCTGCTTGCAATTGGTTTAGCGATGGACTGTTTCGCTGTTTCTATTGCAAGCGGTATTATTTTAAAACGGATTCAATGGCGTCCCATGCTGGTCATGGCTTTTTTCTTCGGATTCTTCCAGGCGTTAATGCCATTTCTGGGCTGGATAGGTGCCAGTGCGTTCAGCCACCTCATTGAGAGTGTAGACCATTGGATTGCTTTTGCAATCCTTTCATTTTTAGGTGGGCGTATGATTCTGGAATCATTCAAAGATGAAGAATGTCGCAAAGAATTTAATCCTGCCAGTCTGAAAGTAGTGTTAACCATGGCAATAGCTACAAGTATCGATGCTTTAGCCATAGGCGTCTCTTTTGCCTTCCTGGGTATCCGGGATTTCTCCGAAATTCTGCCTCCTATTGGCATCATCGGATTCGTCTCATTCGCAGTGTCATTAATAGGATTATTATTTGGTATTAAATGCGGCTGTGGTATTGCACGAAAGTTACGTGCCGAGTTGTGGGGAGGCGTAATACTGGTAATTATCGGAATCAAAATATTAATTGAACATTTATTTTTCAGCTAAATAAAAACAGATATGAAAGCAAAAAAAAGTTTTATCTGGTTAGGAATTCTCCTGCTGGCTACAATCTGGATACTGGTACGTAAGAACAACGTACCTTATAACAGTATTAATGGTCTGATCTTCGGTACGATTTATAATATTACTTATCAATATGAGGGTGATTTAAAGCCGGAAATAGAAGCTGAATTAAAACGTTTTGATGCTTCATTGTCACCATTCAATAATACATCAGTAATCTCTCGTGTGAACCGAAACGAAGATATTGTAACTGATAGCTTTTTCCAAACCTGCTTCAACCGTTCTATGGAAATTTCCAAAGAGACCGGTGGTGCTTTCGACATCACCATAGCCCCACTGGCAAATGCCTGGGGATTTGGTTTCAAACAAGGAGCATTTCCCGATTCCATGATGGTGGACAGCTTGCTGCAAATCACTGACTACAGAAGAGTAAAACTGGTTGATGGCAAGGTAGTAAAAGAAGACCCTCGCATTATGCTCAGTTGCAGTGCAGTAGCAAAGGGATACTCCGTAGACGTGGTGGCACATTTGCTCGATAGCAAAGGCATTCAAAACTATATGATAGATATAGGTGGCGAAATAGTTGCCAAAGGAAAAAACTCACGCAATGGCCTGTGGCGTATCGGCATTAATAAACCCATAGATGATTCACTGTCCATCAATCAGGAAATACAAACGATTCTCGAACTGACAGACGTAGGTCTTGCTACATCAGGCAATTATCGCAACTTCTACTATAAAGACGGAAAGAAATATGCACATACCATTGACCCAAGAACAGGATATCCGATACAGCACAACATTTTATCTGCTACCGTCATTGCCAAAGATTGTATGACAGCCGATGCCCTTGCCACTGCTTTTATGGTTATGGGACTAAAAGAAGCAGAAGCTTTTGCCAATGCAAATCCAGCAATTGATGCTTGTTTTATATATAGTGGTGAGAACGGAGAGTTCAAAACATTCTTCACAGAAGGAATGAAGAAGTATATAAGCAGATAGTTATCAAAAAAGCAATTACAAATACTTCAAGAAATAGATTACGGAATAAAGCACTGTTGCTTATCTACATATAACACACTGATTTTAAGCAAATAAAAGAGTTCTATATTAAGAGAAGCAAGAGTGTACACTCTTGCTATGCAAAGTTGTACAATCTCGTTATACTAAAGTGTACAATCTTACCCTACAAATATGTACAGTCTTGCAGCAATGGTTTGAAACGTTAAAGTCATATGTTAAAACCAAGTTATTTCATAAAAACAAAATACACTGCTAATATCAGACAGGCAAAAGCTGCCAAATGATTCCAATGCAATGACTCACCTTTAAACAAGACTGTAGTAAAAACGGTAAAAATAACCAGGGTTATCACTTCCTGTATAATTTTCAATTGCATCAAGCTAAACGGGCCTCCGTTTCCACTAAATCCTAAACGATTAGCTGGAATTTGAAAAGAATATTCAAAAAAAGCAATTGCCCAACTAAAAGCAATAACACCAATAAGCGGAAGAGTAGCAAACCAAGAATATTCCTGTTTCATCTTCAAATGCCCATACCAGGCAAATGTCATAAAAATATTGGATACTATTAATAGTAACACAGTATATAATCCTTTCATATATAATATATTTCTGTTTTAATCAGTTAGTCTATTTTACCGGGCAACAGTTCTTCCTGTACATTCGTCATACTCCCCCACAAACTATACCGCGCTTCAGGGTTCATAGCTTCAAGTTGATGCAGTATTCCTTTCATATCACTACGACTTGACTGAGATTCATAAGGGCAATTTTTCACTTGCTTTTGGTAAGCATGTAAGGCAGCAAGTTCTATTAAATCAGCCTCATGCACCAGACACATCGGACGTATAATCGTCATATCAAACTTTTTCATCACTAATCGTGGAGGCATCGTACTAAAAGCTCCCTGATAAGTAATATTCATCAACAATGTTTCCAGAATATCATCCATATGATGCCCCAAAGCTATCTTATTACATCCCAGCTCTTTAGCAACCGTAAAAAGAGCCTTTCTCCTATTCCAGGAACAGAGGAAACAAGGAGATTTACGAGTATCGGTAGAAGGATCGAATGAAGTCTCATATACCACCAAAGGTACCCCAAAAACCTCGGCATGTGCTCGCAAATAGTCCAGATTACTCTGATAAGGAATATTCTTCATCACTACGTGAACCGCTACCACCGAAAAGCGGGGTTTGAAGATACGTGCTCGCCTTCCCAACAGTTCAACCAAAGCCAACGAATCCTTTCCTCCCGAAAGACCGATAAGAACTTTATCACCCTCCTCTATCAAACTATATTGCACTACACCTTTATTAAATCGTCGCTCAATGCGGCGTAAGATTTGCTCTTCTTCCGTAAACTTTGCCATATCTTCAAAAATTGGCTGCAAAAGTAAGTGAAAAGAATGATTTAAAGAAGAATTAACATAATAGAATAACTTAAAAAAGGAATATTCGCGATAAATTTGTACTTTTGAACTTCTGAATAATAAGCCAAGACCCTATATGAAGAAAAAGCATATTTTATTCTTTCTTTTCTGCCTGATCTTTACAGGTGTATCTGCACAAACACTGGAGCAGGCAAAAACGATGTTTAATAAAGGACAATACGATAAAGCAAAACCAGTCTTTGAAAAATACGTCAAATCTCAACCTGCCAATGGAAATTATAACCTATGGTACGGTGTCTGTTGTCTGAAAACCGGAGAACCGGACAACGCGTTGAAATATCTGGAACTGGCAGTAAAAAAACGCACTCCTACCGGTCAGCTTTATCTGGCCGAAAATTACAATGACCTGTATCGATTCGATGAAGCTATTAAAAATTATGAAGCCTATATTGAAGATCTTACTAAGAAAAAAAGATCTACTGAAGAAGCTGAGAAGCTATTGGAAAAGGCTAAATCCAACCTCCGCATGCTGAAAGGTGTGGAAGAGGTGTGTGTGATTGACAGCTTTGTTGTGGATAAAGCGAATTTCCTTGATGCATACAAAATCAGTGAAGAATCCGGTAAACTGTTTTCATACAACAGTTTTTTCAAAACAGAAGGAGAGCATCCGGGTACTGTATACGAAACAGAACTCGCAAATAAAATATACTACGGCGAAAAAGATAAAAAAGGACTGCTCAATATTTTGTCAAAGAATAAATTACTGAATGAATGGAGTAAAGGTATGGAGTTGCCGGGAAGTATTAATGCTTCGGGCAATACAAACTATCCATACGTACTGACAGACGGAGTAACTATCTACTATGCTTCGGACGGAGAAGGATCTTTGGGTGGATATGACATTTTCGTGACGCGCTATAACACGAATATGGATACCTATCTTAGCCCCGAAAATGTAGGCATGCCTTTCAATTCGCCTTATAATGACTATATGTACGTCATCGACGAATACAACAACTTGGGATGGTTTGCCTCAGACCGTTATCAGCCTGATGGTAAGGTGTGTGTGTATGTATTCATCCCGAACGAATCAAAACAGGTGTACAATTATGAAGCAATGGACCCGAAACAAATCATAGCTCTGGCCCAACTTAAATCATTAAAAACAACCTGGAAAGACAAACAAGAGGTAAGCAATGCCAGAAAAAGATTGGAAGCTGCCATTAATCATAAGCCACAAGAACAATTTGTGGCCGACTTTGAATTCATCATTGATGATAACACAACGTATTATCACCTGGACGATTTCAAATCTCCACAGGCAAAAGAACAGTTCAAGAAATACCAACAGAAGGAAAAAGACTATCGCCAGCAGGAAAGTAAACTGGACAGTCAGCGTCAGTGGTATGCACGTGCCAATAAAGAAGAAAAAACAAAAATGGCTCCATCTATCCTTGATCTTGAAAAACGGGTAGAACAGATGATCCGCGAACTGGACAAGGAGGCTATCGACATACGCAATACAGAAAAACAAAATCTAAAATAACAAAACTATGGATGTACTGATAATCGTTGTACTCATTATTGCCGCAGTAATACTTTTTCTGGTAGAACTGTTTGTTATCCCGGGAATTAGCGTGGCAGGCTTCGGAGCACTGGGTTGCATCATTTATGCCAATTATTATGCTTTCGCCTATATGGGTACGGGTGCAGGATTCATCACTTTGGTGGTATCAGGAATCGCATGTATCGGTTCTCTCGTATGGTTTATGCGATCAAAAACGCTGGACAAACTGGCTTTAAAAAAAGACATTACATCCAAAGTAGACCGAAGTGCCGCCAATAAAGTAAAAGTAGGTGACACAGGAATTACCACTACCCGACTGGCACAAATTGGTTATGCAGATATCGACGGTAACATCATAGAAGTAAAATCGATGGACGGGCTGCTGGATGAAAAGACACCGATAGTAGTTAACCGAATTACAGACGGAACTATTTTTGTAGAAAAACAGAAATCATAATATTCACTTAATTCAAAACTCATTATGAACGTCGAACCAATGTATCTGACTATCTTACTGATAGCGGGAGGTATTATTCTCCTGGTTCTTTTCTTTCATTACGTACCATTCTTCCTTTGGCTGTCCGCCAAAGTTTCGGGAGTAAACATCTCGCTGGTACAACTTTTTCTGATGCGCATCCGTAATGTTCCGCCGTATATTATCGTACCGGGCATGATTGAAGCCCACAAAGCCGGTCTGAGTAATATCACCCGTGACGAACTTGAAGCCCATTATCTGGCCGGAGGACATGTAGAAAGAGTAGTTCATGCGTTGGTTTCCGCTTCTAAAGCAAACATAGAACTCACCTTTCAGATGGCTACGGCTATTGACCTTGCCGGACGTGATGTGTTTGAGGCTGTTCAAATGTCCGTTAATCCGAAAGTAATCGATACACCTCCTGTTACAGCTGTAGCCAAAGACGGTATCCAGCTCATAGCCAAAGCACGTGTAACCGTACGTGCCAGTATCAAGCAGCTTGTGGGTGGTGCAGGTGAAGATACAATCCTAGCCCGCGTAGGTGAAGGTATCGTTTCGTCTATCGGTTCTTCCGAAAACCACAAGTCGGTACTCGAAAATCCGGATTCTATCTCCAAATTAGTACTTCGCAAAGGTCTGGATGCAGGAACAGCTTTTGAAATTCTGTCAATTGATATTGCCGATATTGATATAGGTAAAAACATCGGTGCAGCTTTACAGATAGATCAGGCAAATGCAGATAAAAACATTGCGCAGGCAAAAGCAGAAGAGCGCCGTGCAATGGCCGTAGCTACCGAACAGGAAATGAAAGCAAAAGCAGAAGAGGCACGTGCCAATGTGATTCAGGCCGAAGCGGAAGTTCCGAAAGCAATGGCAGAGGCCTTCCGTAGCGGGAACCTCGGTATTATGGATTACTATAAAATGAAAAATATCCAGGCTGATACATCCATGCGGGACAATATAGCAAAACCAATGGGTGGAAACAATAATAAACCATTGAGCGATTAGCCTGCTCACAATAATATACACGGAGTTCCATAGAGTTTCACTTTTAATAAACACTTTGTGGAACTCTGTGTTATTTTATTAAGAACTTGTTTATAACTAAATCTTTGAACAGCATGAAAAAGTATTTTCCTTCCTCAGAGTTGATAATCAACGAAGACGGTTCAGTATTCCATCTTCATGTAAAACCCGAACAACTGGCAGACAAAGTAATACTTGTTGGAGATCCCGGACGAGTAGCACTCGTAGCTTCTCACTTCGACAAGAAAGAATTTGAAGTGGAAAGCCGCGAGTTTAAAACCATCACCGGAACTTATAAAGGTAAACGTATTACCGTTGTTTCCACCGGTATTGGTTGTGACAATATTGATATTGTAATGAATGAACTGGATGCGTTGGCAAACATCGACTTTCAGACCCGTGAAGAAAAAGAACATCTCCGCTCACTGGAACTGGTACGTATCGGCACTTGTGGGGGCTTGCAACCCAATACTCCGGTTGGCACCTTTGTTTGTTCACAAAAATCAATTGGTTTTGATGGGCTGCTCAACTTCTACGACGGAAGAAATGCAGTCTGTGATCTCGCTTTTGAACGCGCCTTCCTGAACCATATGGGATGGTCGGGCAATATGTGTGCACCTGCCCCTTATGTGATTGATGCAAATGCGGAACTGATTGACCGTATTGCTAAAGAAGACATGGTACGTGGCGTTACAATCGCTGCCGGTGGCTTCTTCGGCCCTCAGGGACGTGAGCTGCGGGTTCCTTTGGCTGATCCCAATCAAAATGATAAAATTGAAAAGTTTGAATACAATGGTTTCAAAATAACCAATTTCGAAATGGAAAGCTCTGCGCTTGCCGGATTATCAAAACTAATGGGACACAGAGCGATGACCGTTTGCATGGTAATTGCCAACCGCCTTATTAAAGAAGCGAATACGGGATATAAAAACACCATTGATACACTAATAAAAACCGTTCTTGACAGAATCTAATGAATTTATCATTTGCCGCCATCGACTTTGAGACAGCTACAGGCTATATGGAAAGCGCCTGTTCGGTAGGCATTGTCACCGTTACAGACGGAGTGATTACAGATGAGTATTATAGTCTGATCCAACCGCCCGAAAACGTATATTGGCGATCAAATATCCTTGTACATGGCATCACCCCGGATATGACCGAATCATTACCGGGGTTTCATGCCATTTATCCTGAAGTACGGAAGCGGTTACAAGGCAAAACAGTTGTTGCTCACAACGAACAATTTGACCGCAATGTATTGAAACGTACCATGCGTATGTACCAGCTTGATTATGATGAGTTATTACTGCCCGAACGTTGGGAATGTACCCTGCGTATCTACCGCTCTTTAGGCTATAAACCTGCCAATCTGAGTGCTTGCTGTCAACGGCAAAACATTGATCTCACCCATCATGAAGCCCTCTCTGATGCCCGGGGATGTGCCAAACTCTATCTAAACTTTCTGGAAAGCCATCGTCCGGTCAATACCCTATGGTAAAACGTTCCTGATGATGTGCCGGCTTCTCTAACTCGTCAATCATAGCTGCTGCATAATCCTGCACCGAAATATGACTATTACCCACTACATCTACAACCATATCATCTTTACCCAAACGATATTTCCCTGTACGTACGCCAGGCGACATATCAGCAGCCGGTGAGAAGAATACCCAATCTATTTCTTTTTCTTTTTTCAGGAAATTAAGATAAAAATCGCTCAAAGCTTTGACTCCCGGCAATAACTTCTCAGGAACTTCACCAGAATCGACCAAACGGAGACCCGGAGCAATAAACAACGAACCAGCACCACCTACCATCAGGAAACGATTCACGCCTGATTTTTTTACTCCATCAATTATCGTCAGGTAAACTTTAATTGTTTCATCATATATATTAGGATTATCCCATCCGGGATTAAAGGCACTGATCACAGCATCGGCTCCCTTACAGACTCCATAAACTTCATCGAGAGAAGAAACATCTGCTTTCTTGACTACTAAATGTTCATTCTCGATTTTTATCTTGTCCGGATTACGAACTACGGCCGTCACATGAAAATCACGATTCAAAGCTTCATTAAGGATAGCCGAACCTACAAAACCACTGGCCCCTATCAATACTACCTTCTTCATATTACAAATTATTTGAGTGTTCAATTTATTATATTAGTAATAGTATAACACGTTACACTTCAAATTGTTGTAATATAAAAAAGTAATCAAAGGTACTTCTCGATTGTACTTTTCAGCTGTTCTATTGAATAAGGTTTGGAGACAACTTCATTACATCCCGCAGCAAGCGCCTGCTTCTGTTCTATATAGAAAGCATTTGCCGTCACGGCTATGATCGGAATATCAGCAGATACTGCACGGATTTTCTCTGTGGCTTTAATACCATTCATCACCGGCATACGAATATCCATCAGTATCAGATCTGGTTTCTCATGTAAGAAACGGTTCACAGCCTCTTCACCATTTGTCACCCACGAAAGAGTATAATCTTTCTTTAGCAAAGCATTGATCTGCATAAAGTTGGTTTCTACATCTTCTGCTACCAATATCCGCTTCCGTCCCTCCTGATAATCAGATTCAGTAATGGTTAAGTCTACCTGCTGGTAAGGTAAATACATAGCAAAGGTACTCCCCTCTCCTACTTCGGATTCCACATTTATTTTCCCGCCAAGACGCTCTACAAGACTCTGACAGATAGATAACCCCAACCCCGTACCTTGTACAAAATCATTCAGTTTCTCAAAACGGGTAAATATCAGGGGAAGTTTCTCTTTGGGAATTCCACATCCGGTATCACTGACAAACAGTTTCAGCCAATCTTTCTCCACACACATTCCGATTGTAATACATCCCTGCCTGGTATTCTTAATGGCATTCGACAGAAAATTAAATAATATCTGAGTAACCCGGTTACGATCGGTTGTAATCCATATTTTCTCTTGCGGACGTGTTACTCTTAACTCAATTTCATCGCTGATTTTTAACCGGTGTACTTTCTCAACTTCATCAATCAGTGAAGTCATCTCCACCAGTTGAAAATGTATCTCTGATTTGCCGGATTCAATGCGTGATAAATCGAGGATATCATTGATCAGTTGGAGCAACACATTGCTATTTTTCCGAATGATGCCAATGTATTCTTCTTTTTCCTCCTGGGCTTCTGTCAAAGCTATAATTTCGGCAAAGCCAACAATAGCATTCAAGGGAGTACGGATCTCATGACTCATATTAGCCAAGAAAACAGATTTCATACGATCTGCCTCTTCCGCTTTTCTCTTGGCTTCAATCAGTTCCTGGGCATGTTGCACCCGCTCTCCGATATCATGAATTAAAGCCAAGACTTTATTATCTTCAAATGGAGCGATACGAGCTTGGAAATAATGCCTGCCATCTTCGGCATCCAGCGGATACTCAATCTCTTTTAACCGCCCTTCTTTCAGGCACTCGTGTATGTTACGAATAAATAAGTCGCTTACTTCCGGATTGTAAATGGAACGTCCGTCAGCTCCTTTCAATACTTCTACCGGATGAAGTAACACAGTATCGGATGCCATCAGCACATCAGTGATGAAAAAGTTATCATCAAAAATAAATATAAACTCCGGCAAAGCTTCAATCACTTTCCGGTTTCTTGCTTCCAGACGCCTTATATGCTGCTCTTTTTCACATTGCGAAGTAACATTGATAGTATAGGCTATTATCTTTTCCGGATGTCCATCTTTATCTTTCTGATAAGAAAGGAAGTGGTCTTCCAGCCAAATAACTTGCCCTTTATTACCGATACAACGTATCCGTATCTGGGACGTTTTTGTTTCAGAATCGAGCATACAGGAGAAAGCATTCCGGTAAGGAACAATGTCCTCCGGACAGGCATACCGATAGAAATCATCAATATCTTTAAAAATGATACCTACTTCTTTTAATCCTAATATACGAAAGTAGTCATCTGTAAAGCTACATTCACCCGTTACAATATCATATTCCCACAGTGCAATTTGATGTGCAGACAAAACAGAGGTCATTTTTTGAAATTTATCTCTTAGTTTTTCAATATATTCTTCTTTGAAAAAGGAATCAGCTTCAGCTATCATATAAGTGCATTTCGTTTTGTTGTATGGATAGCAAAGATAAGAATAATAAAGAATAACTTGCATTAAAAGTTATTCCTTTTTTCTACAGAAAATCCTATCTTTGCCTTTCAAAATGAAAAAATAATGAATCAAGACACCATTTGTGCTATAGCCACCGCCCAAGGAGGAGCTATCGGAAGTATCCGCGTCTCTGGTCCCGATGCCATAACTATTACTGAACGTATTTTCACTCCAGTTAAAGTAGGGAAGCAACTCTCTGATAAAAAGCCATATACATTAACTTTCGGACATATACACAATGAGAAAGAGATTGTGGATGAAGTACTTGTCAGCTTGTTTCGTGCCCCCCACTCCTACACAGGGGAAGATAGTACTGAAATTACGTGTCATGGTTCTACCTATATTCTTCAGCAGGTGATGCAACTACTTATTAAAAACGGCTGCCGTATGGCTCAACCCGGAGAATATACACAAAGAGCTTTTTTGAATGGCAAGATGGATCTCAGCCAGGCAGAGGCTGTGGCAGATCTGATTGCTTCAACCTCTGCTGCTACCCATCGTTTAGCCATGAGCCAGATGCGTGGCGGCTTCAGTAAAGAATTAGCTGACCTCCGTGGAAAACTTCTCGACTTCACATCTATGATCGAACTCGAACTGGATTTCAGTGAAGAAGATGTGGAGTTTGCAGACCGTTCCGCATTACGCCATTTAGCAGATGGGATAGAACAGGTTATCACTCGCCTGGTTCATTCGTTCAGTGTAGGAAATGCTATAAAAAATGGTGTTCCGGTAGCCATCATAGGCGAAACCAATGCAGGAAAATCGACCCTATTGAATGTTCTATTGAATGAGGATAAAGCCATCGTCAGTGATATTCACGGCACAACCCGTGATGTCATTGAAGATACTGTAAACATAGGTGGCATCACTTTCCGCTTTATAGATACTGCCGGAATTCGTGAGACTAATGATACCATCGAGAGTTTGGGTATTGAACGTACCTTCCAGAAACTGGATCAGGCCGAAATTGTGCTTTGGATGATTGATGCTACAGATGCGAAGTCACAAATGGAAGAGCTTTCAGGTAAAATTCTCCCACGTTGCCAAAACAAACATCTGATCGTAGTATTTAATAAATCTGACCTGATCAGAGAAGAACAAAAGAAAGATATAATTTCTCTTCTATCAAGTTTCTCCAAAGAAGACATAAGTTCAATCTTTATTTCTGCAAGACAGCGATCAGGTACTGACGAATTACAACAAACACTGATCGAAGCCGCCCACCTCCCAACGATTACACAAAATGATGTAATCGTTACAAATGTCCGCCATTATGAGGCTCTATCCCGTGCACTGGATGCCATACACCGGGTACAAAACGGATTGGATGCGAATATTTCCGGAGATTTTTTAGCACAGGATATACGAGAATGTATCTTCCATCTGTCGGATATAGCAGGAGAGGTAACAAACGATATGGTACTTCAAAATATATTTCAGCATTTTTGCATCGGGAAATAAAAGGTGATTACCAACAATTAGTATAGACTACTATTGATTAATATGACAGCTAAGAAACTAACTACATTATCACATATTCCTTGTTATGACAGCAGAGAATAAAATAAAGTATTTTGAGAATCGAGAAAATTGGCGAATATGGCTTGCTGAGAATTTTGATACTGCCAATGAAATATGGTTTGTATTTCCTAATAAATCTTCAGGCAAAAAAAGTATTACATACAATGATGCTGTTGAAGAAGCCCTTTGTTTCGAATGGATTGACAGTACAATAAAGTCGCTTGACAAAGAACATAAAATTCAGCATTTCACACCTCGAAACCCTAAAAGCACATACTCACAAGCCAACAAAGAGAGACTTAGGTGGTTGATGGAAAACAGGATGATACATCCCAAATTTGAGGATAAGATACGAAAGGTATTGTCCGAACCATTTATATTCCCCAATGATATAATGGACAAGCTGAGAGAGAATGAAGGATTATGGCAAAATTACCAACGCTTTTCCGATGCATACAAACGTATCCGTATTGCATACATCGAAGCGGCGAGAAAACGACCGGAAGAATTTGAAAGGCGATTACACAACTTCATCGATAAGACGAAAAATAATAAAAGAATCACAGGCTTCGGAGGAATTGATAAATACTATTAAGTCCAAACAAAATGTCAACATAGAAATTAGATTAGATCAGTGGTCATAAAAATACGATCTTTATAGGTGGTCGCATTTTTGTAATGTAGCCTATTAGTATATAGCAATAATCACTACCAATGGGTTATTCGACAGCTATATTCAGGTGACTAATTTCATCGTAAATAATCTATTCCCCTCTTATAAGAAAGGCAATCAGCAAAGTATAGCTATTTGATTACTATCCTATTTGCAATAGTAATAATTTGTATCATCAGCAAATAATCAGAGATAACTTTAGAATGTACTAATCTCAAAATTGTGGAGTACGAAGCTGCCAGAAAGCTACAGCAGCCGCAGCGGCTACATTAAGCGAATCAACACCACGCGCCATGGGGATACGAACTACGTAGTCAGCCTCAGCAATCGTTTCACTCGAAAGCCCCTCCCCTTCGTTACCCATCACGATAGCCAATTTGGATTCACTCATCAAGACAGGATTATCAATGGAGATAGAGTCATCTGTGAGCGCCATAGCAGCCGTACGGAAGCCCCATTTTCCCAAGTCACTGAGAGGACCATCCATCCAAGTCCATGGTACAAAGAAGACGGCTCCCATAGACACCCTGACCACACGGCGGTTCAACGGGTCGCAGGAATTACGCGTTAGTAATACAGCATCAATTCCAAGAGCAGCTGCCGAACGGAAGATAGCACCAATGTTAGCTGCATCGACAACACTGTCAATTACAACAATACGCCGGGCTTCCCGGCATACCTCTTCCATGCTACGTGGAGCAGGGCGGCGCATGGCACAGAGAACACCACGTGTCAGGACATAACCGGTCAGCGTAGCAAGCAATTCTCTGCTACCGGTATAGACAGGCACATTATCACAACGCTCGATAATTTCAGCAGCATCACCGACAATATGTTTGTGTTCACACAAAATGGCTAAAGGTTCATAGCCGGTATCCAAAGCTCTCTTGATAACCTTCGGACTTTCTACTATAAAAATCCCCTTATCGGGCTCAGTACGATTGCGCAACTGGGTTTCAGTAAGAGTGCTGAATACCTCAACTTCCGGATGAGATAAAGATGATATTTCGATAACAGGCATACTATTGCTTATAATTTTGAATTAAACATGCAATCGCTTCATTCACACAGCGATTCATTTATAAATGGCTACCTTAATAACTCCGTCCAACTTATTTTCAAATATACGATAGGCTTCCTCAATCTCCTTCAACGGAAATCTGTGCGTAATAAGAGGGGTTGTATCTATCTTACCTTCCTCAATCAGATTAAGAATCTCGGCACAGTCGCAACCGTCCACTCCACCTGTTTTAATAATCAAGTTCTTACCATACATCTCGGGCAAAGGAAGAAGTTGAGGTCTGTCATAGAGAGCTACAATAGTAACAATGGCATTGGGACGGGCACACTCCCACGCCAAGCGGAAAGTATCTTCACTACCAGCCACCTCTAATACAACATCAGCACCACCATGGTCACTGTTTTGAATCACAAAGTCCTTGCAATTTTCTGATTCCACCACCAATACATCAGGATAATGTTCACGCACGAACCGGATTCTTTCCGGAGACTTTTCACAGACAATAATACGTTGCGGTTTCTTCAACATCACACACAATAAAGTACAGATTCCGGTAGGACCGGCGCCAATGATAAGAACAGTATCGTCCTCGGAAATCTCTGAGATACGGGTTGCCCAAAAACCTGTAGCAAGCACATCGCCAACAAACAAAGCCTGTTCATCACTGACTGTATCAGGAATACGGTTTATCCCTTGGTCTGCATAAGGAACTCTGACATACTCTGCCTGACCGCCGTCAATGCGGCGACCTAAAGCCCAACCACCACTGGGGTCGGTGCAGTTGTTAACATATCCCTGCTTGCAAAAGAAACATTCTCCGCAGAAAGTCTCGACATTCACAGTTACTCTATCTCCGGGTTTGACTAAGGCAACATCAGCCCCCACCTCTTCTACGACCCCCACCATCTCATGCCCAACTGTTGTTCCTGGGACGGCACGCGGCACACTGCCATGTTTGATATGGAGGTCACTGGTACAAATACTGCCAAGAGTCACTCGTATGATTGCATCCCTTGAATTTATTATCACTGGTTTTGGCTTCTCCCGTAATTCAAATTTCCCACGTTCAACATATGTGTATGTAAGCATAATATCCTCTCTGTTAATTAATAGCTCCATTCCATTGCAAAGATAGCGATTTCATCAGTAAAACATCGACTTTATATCACGTTCGATAACATCAAATGGAATCTCGCTCTGCTCGATAGTAATAAACAACGAGATAAATCCGGTTCGGTTCTCATCTTTTCCACGGAAGTAAAAGATTACAATCTCACCGGATATGATTCTATATCCATCATCATACAACAAAGAAAGATGAACCGGAAAGAAACTATATCTGGCAATTATAGCGATACAAATAGGATGCAGCAAAACAAAAGTAAGCAGCCTCAGCTATTTAGTTAAAATTTGACCAAAGTTTCCTTCGCAATGATAAAAGAACAAAGCGTTTATTGGGCTACTATTGGAAGTTCTCCTCTTTTCTGTATATTTACGCCCTTATTTTTAGTTCTCAAAATGAGCAAAGCTATTCAAAATCTACTAAACAATAAAACCAATGCAAAAAATAAACGCAGTGATCACAGGAGTCGGAGGATATGTGCCTGATTATATCTTAACTAATGATGAAATTTCTAAGATGGTAGATACTACCGACGAATGGATTATGGGACGCATTGGTATAAAAGAAAGGCATATATTAAGAGAAGAAGGACTTGGAACTTCATATATGGCTCGCAAAGCTGCAAAACAATTGATGCAACGCACCCAATCTCACCCGGATGATATTGATCTGGTGATTGTAGCCACTACCACTCCTGATTATCGTTTACCTTCAACCGCCTCGATACTATGTGATAAACTGGAATTAAAGAATGCCTTTGCCTTTGACATGCAGGCTGTTTGCAGTGGATTCCTTTATGCTTTGGAAACCGGAGCAAATTTTATACGTTCAGGAATCTACAAAAAGGTTATTATAGTAGGAGCTGATAAAATGTCGTCGATAGTGGATTATACGGATCGTGCAACCTGTCCGATTTTTGCCGACGGTGCAGCCGCCTTCATGCTTGAACCAACCCCCGAGGATATGGGTGTTATAGATTCAGTTTTGAGAACAGATGGTAAAGGATTACCTTTTCTACATATTAAAGCAGGCGGGTCCGTATGTGCCTCCTCCTATTATACATTGGATAACCATATGCACTATATCTATCAGGAAGGACGTACAGTATTCAAATATGCCGTAGCAAATATGTCGGATGCCTGTGAAGCGATTATTACAAGAAATAACCTGAACAAAGATGACATCGATTGGGTGATCCCACATCAAGCCAACCAGCGCATAATAAGTGCTGTTACACAACGCCTGGATGTGCCGGAAGAGAAAGTTATGGTTAATATAGAACGCTACGGTAATACGAGTGCCGGTACGCTTCCTCTTTGCATATGGGATTATGAAAATAAACTCAAAAAAGGTGATAATCTAATTTTTACAGCATTCGGAGCAGGTTTTGCCTGGGGAGCCATTTATGTTAAGTGGGGATATGATGGCACAAGGAGATAATCTAACGTTATTTAAGCCCCATCTCTAACTTGATCAGAAATGAGCTAAACTTACCACAGAGTTTCATAGAATTCACTGAGTAATATTTATCTGATGAAACGCGGATTAACACAAATGAACGCAGATTAAAAAACTGTAGTTCTTTGTCATACATTTGTTTCCCTTTGCGAAAATCTGCGATCATCTGCGTTTCGATAAAAATTTAAAACTCTGTATTACTTTGTGGTGAAATCGTTCAATATTTCTCTTTACGTTCAAACTCACCTTCTTCGGTATAATATTTCCATGTACCTTTAGGGTGATTATTTGCATATTTCCCTCGGAATTTCAGCTTACCATTTTCATAATACTCACGGTAACGCCCATGTCGTTTCCCTTCCTTGACTTCCGCTTCACTTTTTAATGCACCGTCGGGATAAAATTCCCGCAAGATATTTCCTTCAAACTTCTCGACATAAAAACGTTTTAGTTCGCTCATCTGTTCTTTCTCAGTGTCAGCATCTTCATTCATTTCTTCGTCTTCTTCATCAGTAACAACTGCCACAACTTCTTCGGGTTGATACGGTTTATAATCCATCACATATTGCAAAGAGGCCGATTGGCTATTCCCTACAATCTGCATAGTCCAGCAAGGAAACGAAAACAAAACATCTTTATTAGCCTGTATTTCATTCCATGTAGTAGCATTCATCATCGGTTTCAACTGAGAATAGAATTTATGTACATCCGTATACAGAAAAATGGTAGAATTTGAACTCAAATACGAAAGCGCATTTTTAAACCCCGGACTATTTTTCAGTAAGTTCTTTTGTTCGTAATCCTCTACAAAGGAAAGTAAAGATGAAGCTTTGTTACTGAAAACAACATAATCATCTACATACGTATAATATGGCTTTTCAAATTTATCAAACAATCCTCCAAAAAACAATCGGAAGAAACCTTTCATTTCCACATAGTTAATTTCAAAATCCTTATAATTAACCGTTTTAATCTTAACCGGAGTACGCCGCTTTATCTTCTTTTCAATAAACTCCATATTCTTACGGGCGTCTTTCATGTTTTTAGCCCTGATGGCCAAAATTAATTCTGGTTCATGCCCTAATAAACCTGGCTCGGATTGGGTAATAGCAAACTCTCCGGACATCCAACTCAAAAAATTCTCTTCCAAAGAGATACCAAATAGCCCTTCAATCTTTTTACGGGAACTTTCATAGGAACTATACAACTGCTTATCATGAAGAGAAAGGGCATTTTCCAACTCCTTGACAAAGGTCACAGGGTTATTGAAACCAATATTAGTATAAAGAGCTGTTCGCCCGGACAGAATCTCATGCGCTTTCATTTTGTGCTTTCCCGAATTCAGTAAAGCAGTAACATAAGGATCGGCTGTGTCTTTTCGGAACGTATATCCTTTCACTTCCATCCGATCTTTATCTGTATTGAAAAAAAGCCCGGCAAAATTCATGGAGTTACTGAACATATCAACATATTCATTTTTGGCTCCCAAATAAATATTCATAAACTGCGGCAAATGTGCATAGTTTACAAAAACCCTGATAAGTCCTTTACCGGAAACCAGCTTTTCTGCTTCAATAAAAGCATGATCGAGTCCTATTTTAGGTTTGCTGCGTGAGTCAATGGCCGATTCAACAAGTCCGGACGTATAAGAAGCCACAAAATGATTATCTACAAAAGCACTATAAAAAATATCACGTGTATCCGGATCACGCATTTCGAGAATGTTAATGCCTCTATACTGCCGGTTAGTAACCGTATTTCCCGTCATTGCCAGCACCGTTTCAATCTGATCTTTTAATAAATCCATCTTAGATGCCTTCTGCATATCCAATATGATCAGGAAGTCCCAGTCGGTTGCACGGACTTTGTGGAGTGAAATAAGCATATCCCGTTTGCCCACAAGTGACAACAATACCTTATTATTTTTAACTATCGAATCAAGCACTTCGACACTCTTTGTGACCTCCTCAAAAGATTTTGCTTTCTTAAGACATTTCCATGTTTCGCTTCCGCTAAATTTTTCCCAGTCGTTTACCGGAGCTGATGATTGAATAATAAACGCAGCATCTTCCGGAACCAGATAGATTTGCTGAATATTATGATCGGGCGAAACAAATAAATGGACTATAGAATATACAATATATACTACCAATGCCAATCCTACCGTAACTAAAGTTCTTTTTACGATTTTTTGCGTGTTCTTTTTCTTTTCGGGTTCAGAATATTGTTCTTGCTGCCCGTTGTCCAATTCATTCATTATTAATATATTATTGACTTGATTGGGCAAAACTACTAAAAAAAGATGAAAGATGAAATTATAGATACAGAAATACCGGGAAAACAATGTACATTTCAAAATTTTCCCGATATTTGCATTGCATGAGTTCAGTGACTCAAAGATTGCGAAAGTATATTTGGAATATTACTTTAATAAAGACTATTTATGATCGCAGACCTTACTTATATCGACTGTGAAACCATCTTCGGAAGGCATAAATTTGCCCTTCCTTTTAAGAAATTCTATCAATTCGTCAATATTCATATCGTCAGCAGAACAAGCGTAAAAATGTTGGTCTTTGCCAAACTTTTTAATAATAGCTTCTTTTAAAGTGATTTCCGAATAACTGTTGCCTTCCATCATATGGAGGACTTCATGAGCATGTAACTGTTCCATAACTAATTTATTTTTTGGCAAAGATAACAGGATACATAGCTTAAAAGTAGTAACCTATGTTACAAAACCCAATATAAGTGAAGCAAAATAGTTTTTTTAAGATTATAAGTACAGTTCTACCGATTTATAAGTTACCCAATAGGTAGAACAAACTTGCAACTATGGAGTTATATTAAATAAAACAACTGTATCAAAATCAACTACAATAATAATAACTAATTAAAAAGAAGTATGAACACATATCAAAATTCATTTGATGGAAATATCCCGCAAGATGTAACTGCAAGACCAGGGGAGAATGCTATATTTATTGTCTACAGCCTAAAACACTCAGCAGATACAATCGAAAAAGTAAAAAATGTATGTGCCAACTTTTCTGCAATGATACGCAGTATGCGCAATCGTTTCCCTGATATGCAATTCAGTTGCACGATAGGTTTCGGCGCCGATGCATGGAGCCAATTATTTCCAGAAAAGGCCAAACCTAAAGAATTAAGTACCTTCAAAGAAATAAAAGGGAATAAATATACAGCAGTATCTACTCCCGGAGATATCTTACTGCATATCCGGGCCAGACAAATGGGGTTATGCTTTGAATTTGCCTCTATTATTGATGAAAAGCTGAAAGGGGTTGTCGAATCTGTTGACGAAACTCATGGATTCAGATATATGGACGGAAAAGCAATTATTGGTTTTGTAGATGGTACAGAATCTCCTGCCGTAGACGAAAATCCTTACTATTTTGCAGCTATTGGTAATGAAGATCCTGATTTTGCAGGAGGTAGTTACGTGTTTGTTCAAAAGTACATTCATGACATGGTTGCCTGGAATGCACTCCCGGTAGAAGCACAGGAAAAGGTTATCGGCCGCCACAAGTTCAATGATGTTGAATTGTCGGACGAGGAGAAACCAGAGAATGCCCACAATGCAGTAACTAACATTGGAGATGATTTAAAAATAGTACGAGCCAATATGCCATTTGCCAATACCTCAAAAGGGGAATACGGAACTTACTTTATTGGTTATGCCAGTACATTCAGTACTACCCGGAAGATGCTGGAAAATATGTTCATAGGTAGCCCCGTTGGTAATACCGACCGCCTGCTGGATTTCAGTACACCGGTAACAGGGACACTCTTTTTTGCTCCCTCATACGATTTGCTTTCCGAACTTGGCGAGTGACCATTCCGCCATTATTGATTTTATAATAAGAACAAAAAGGATGTTTATTCTTAAGTATCCTCTTTGTTCTTCATTATACCGTCCCACAGTTTTATTCACAATGATTCTCTGTTAGCTCTTTGTAGTTATAGAATTTTTGAATATCTTTGTTAAGAAAGTCACTCAAATAAATTTACCTATTAAGAATATATATGAAAGCTAATTTTGACTACAACTCAGTACCCGGTACCTTCACTCATTGCCTCAATAAGCAATGCTCACATGCAGCAGTTTGCCTGCGCCATCAAGCAGCGCTCCATGTCCCGAATGAACAGGATACTATCAACATAGTGAATCCGGCATATGCCGCTGCTAACGGTGGAGAAAACTGTTCTTTTTTTAAGGTGGATCAGTTATTACGCTACGCATCAGGTATCATGCATTTACTGGATAAAGTTCCTCATAGCGATGCAGTTGTCATCAAACAACAAATGCTTGAACACTTCGGACGGAATGCTTATTACCGCTTCAGACGTAAAGAACAACTTGTCACTCCTTCTGAACAAAAATACATCCGGCAGTTATTCCGCAAAAAAGGGATAGCAGATGAACCCGTATATGATGAATACGTAGAACAATATGAATGGTAAAATGAAATTTATTCTCAACCTATATGAAACAACTGTTTCAACGCATTGAGAAAAGTTTCTCAATATGTTGAGAATAAATTCTCAATACGTTGAAACTATTTTCTCAACGCATTGAAACAGAATGAAACACTTTAAAAGCCCCTTTACTATATTTACTCATTGAAAAAAGAACAAGTATGGCAGATAATTATATAGAAAAGCAGTACGAGCAATACGAAGCAAGAAAGGCAGCCTGGGAGAAAGCCCGGAAATATGGCAAGTCAACAAGTACAACGAACCGGAATAAACAGGTCCAGCCAGTCATGGAGAAGAAGAAAAAACGGGTATTCGTGACCGGAGGTGCGGTGGGGATTGGTAAAGCTATTGTAATGGCATTCCGTACTGCAGAAAGCTACCACGTGGCATTCTGTGATAAAAATGAAACGGCAGGACAGCAAACTGCAAAAGAAACCGGAGCGACATTTTATCAAGTGGACATAAGTGATAAAGAAGCACTCGAACATTGCATGCAACACATTTTTATGCTCTGGGGCGATATTGATATTATTATCAATAATGCAGGTATTAGCGAATTTTCTCCCATCACCGAGACAAACGTAGAAAATTTCGACAAGATACTCTCTGTCAACCTGCGTCCGGCATTTATCACATCCCGCCTGCTGGCTATCCACCGCAAAGCTCAAACCTCCTCAAATCCATTCGGACGAATCATCAACATTTGTTCTACCCGTTATTTAATGAGCGAACCAGGTAGTGAAGCTTATGCAGCATCCAAAGGTGGCATCTATTCACTCACCCATGCACTGGCACTCTCACTCTCTGAATGGCATATAACCGTCAATTCCATTGCTCCGGGTTGGATACAGAATAATGATTACGGACAACTCCGCCCGGAAGACCATGTACAACATCCTTCGGGACGCGTAGGAAAACCAGAAGACATTGCCCGGATGTGCCTGTTCTTAAGCCAGGAAGAGAATGACTTCATCAATGGTGAAAACATTACTATCGACGGAGGAATGACCAAAAAAATGATTTATATCGAATAAAAACATTCCACTACTTTTACCCTTCATTAAACGATATTAAACCTAAGCAGAAAAGAAATTCAGTTACAATAGTACAATTCTTTTCTGCATTATGTCTTTTATCTGTGCCCGTAATTGGCGAGCATTGATCGGTTTGGGCATATATCCGTCGAAACCACTTTCCATCACACGTTGTTCATCCGAAGCATATGCAAATGCAGTAATAGCGATGATAGGCACTTTGGCCGAATATTTACGAATTTCCTGTGCAGCTTCATAGCCATCCATCACAGGCATATTGATATCCATCAGGATGATTTGCGGATCTTCTTTTCTAAACATATCCACTGCCTCTTGTCCATCCCAGGCATGAATCAACTGATAATCATTCTTCAAAATCGATTCAAAAAGCTTGTAATTACTATCATTATCTTCGGCAATCAGGATAGTCAGTTTATCCTTCTCCACAGATATAGGCTGGTATTCCTTCTTTCCGCTTATTTCCTCCTGACCCGCAGGCTTATAGGGCAATGTAAACCAGAAAGTTGACCCGTTACCTTCTTCAGATTCAACGCCAATGCACCCTCCCATATGATTTACCAGTGTCTGACAGATAGACAACCCCAACCCTGTTCCCTGTGCAAAATTATTCAACTTCACAAAACGCCCGAAAATACTCTCCTGCTTATCTTGTGGAATACCGCATCCGGTATCGGCTACATAGAAGTATAACTCTTTCCCTTGTAATTCATAACCAAAGCGAACACTTCCTTCTGATGTAAACTTTATCGCATTTGTTATCAGATTGATTAACAGTTGCGAAAGCCTGTTTTTCTCTATATGGACAGGGCATACATCCAATGACGGCACAAACTCCAGGCGAACAGCATCCGATTTTAACCTCAACTGCAACACACTCTCCAGTTCCTTCATCACACTATTCAATTCTACATTAGAATAATGAAACTCTAATGTTCCTGCTTCTATCTTCGACAAATCCAGAATATCGCTGATTAGCTGTAGCAACAATTCATTATTATTCTCAATAATGCTGACATACTCCTGCTTTTCCTGCTCTTCTTCCGTAGAAGCCAGTATTCCCGAAAAGCCGACAATTGCATTCAACGGAGTACGGATTTCATGGCTCATATTGGCAAGGAAAGCAGATTTCAGGCGATTGGATTCTTCAGCACGATTCTTTGCAGTAGTGAGTTCCAACTCCATCTTCTTACGATTGGTTATGACCTGTGACGAACCGATCAGTGTAACCGGGTTCCCTTCTTCATCACGCTCCTGCACAGCTGCTTGTGCCTCTACCCAGTCTATCTTATGTACGTGGTTTTCTACATTCACCACCCTATATTCCTCTTTCACTTTATCCGATTTACCTTCTATCAGATCGTGATACGCCTGTTCTACCCTCTTACGGTCCTTTTTGTATATCTTTGAGAAATATTGCGAATCGGGTACTGCCAACTGCTCTTCAGCTATATCACTTCCCACTGTACTCAATTCTATCGGCCTGTTAATATCACATAAAATAGTTTTACTTATCAAATCCCACTTCCAGGGAACAATATTCGCCACATCAAGTGCCATTGCCAATTTATTGTTTGTAGTGCTCAACTTCTGCTGTGCTTTATGCAAATCCGTACTATCCATGCAAAACACATCAATTATCCCGGAAGTACGGGTTCCTTTCAGTACCACATCATAAAATGTATCAATCTTCTTAAAATAATAAGGGAATGTGATTACCCTATTCTCAGCCAGTACTTTTTGAGTAAAATGCAAAAATTCAGGAAGAGATTCAGGAAATAATTCACTTGCCTTCTTGCCAACCGCATCTTCCCTACGAAAGAAGTTATTCTCAAAATGAGAATTTACATTCCGGTATATCATATCAACCGGAACCCCAGCCTTATTCAGTACCAATTCTTCCTGCATATAGAGTATAGGCATATTATTTACCAGATTCTTATAATCAGTCATCGTATCTAATTCTTTTTGCTGAATTTCTCTAAGTTTTTTTAGCGTACGAATGCGGAACATAAAAAACAAAATGAGCATAAGAATACAAAACGAAGCCCCCAGAATGAAATAATGATATTGCTCCCAGAAAGTAAGTGGTTTATTGAGAAAGCGCGTGTTCTCAGGACACAGAGAAGGCGATATACCTTTCCGTAATAAGATCCTATAGTTGATTTCCGGTGCACCGTCCGCAGGACAGTAAAAAGGAATATTACGCGGTTGCCTACCCTTAAGCACTTCCGACAGGATACGTATAAGTTCATCATCATAACTCTTCCAGTCGTGCACGTAACCGCCAACCATTCCTCCGTCAGCAGTAACACCGATTGTATTAAGAACAAACAAAGGAGCAGACACCGTGGTGATCACTTTATGAGCATTTGTAACGAGCGAAGTATTGCCCCCGAACGTACGCTTATAGTACCATGAAGAAAATAATATCCCAGTGTTTTTTGCATCGAGACGATACAACGAATCAATCAACAGATTCATGGGTAAAACTTGAGGAGACAAATATTCATATTCAACATACGGATACTCCTTCCTTACGACCTCCCGCACTTCGGCCTCACTGGTTACATTAATAAAACGTTCATCTCCTATAAAAATAAACTTTTTCATATCAGGAGTCATTTGAGATATCAACTCCACATTTTTCTTTATATACAAATTCGAATATAAAAGTACCAGATTATACGGGTCTGCCAACTGAGTCATGGGAATACGTTCCGCCTGTGGAATAACTTTCTTCTGAAGATAATATTTGTCGGGCCCCGTATAATCCTTTTCAGCACAAAGCACCATCGGGATATCTCCCCACACCCTTTTAAAATCCTCTTTCAGCAATAAGGCAGGATCTCCCAGCAACAGTAGCAAACGTGGAGAATAAGCACCATATCTTTCAAAAAGAGCCGATTTGAATTCTTCCAGATCCGTTGCATCATCATCTATCAGCATCATATTCATATGTTCGGTATAAACAGCCAACTGAGAATCTTCTGCCACAAACCGGGTGGTTGCCGAAATCATACGACTACTCCAGGAAGTGGCTTCTGTGTATGCATTAATAACAAGAATATAACCTTTCTTGTAGGCTGTATCGTTCTGGGCAACTATTAAATTTACAGATAGCAGGCATAAAAAAAGAAAAAAACATCGTTTGATTACGCCCACAGAAAAAGATTTAATGCAAGAAATAAGTATCATAGGAAATTAATATATCAGTTTGTCAGCTTATGCAGCGACAAAATTATCAAAAAAGAAATGAATGGTGCAATATTCTTCAAATAAAAGCACCATACAATATACATTTTATTAATAATGCGAATCAGTAGTTGGATATTTAGTTCTAACCAAGTCAGTAACGATGAGTATGAGTATCTCTTTTCAGTACCGGAAGTACCCCAAAACAATATCATTACCCTCACCCGGCGTTATGCTTTGGCTTTCTCAGAAAGGAGCGTTCCTTTTCCCGGTGCACAGCCTTGTTTTACATGTACATGTCTTACTGTACCACATGCACATGTCATACTGCACCACATGCACATGTCGTACTGCTTTACATGTACATCTAAAACAATATTACATACCGAGGACTCATACGTCCCTCTATAAGACAGGACTTTATTATATGCAATATTTACCATATTTTATTCGCTGATACTTGCAATACTGCTTAAATAGAATTTATTTTGCAAAGCGTTATAATAACCCGGAAACCCCAAAACATATGTTGCATCCTTTCATTCATAAAATTACCCACCTGCCTCTGCCGGAACAATTTACGTATCCGTTTCATTATACGCCACATCCTCTCTGCCTGATAGCTACAGAAGAAGTACAGAACTATATCAAAACTCAGAAACAATGGGAACAAGAATTGCAGCAAGGAAAGATGTTCGGGGTATTAGTGGCACAAGCCCCTGATGGTGAAATAGGTTATCTGGCAGCTTTCTCCGGTAACCTTGCCGGCAAAAACCTGCACTCCTACTTCGTACCTCCTATATATGATTTACTCCAACCCGACGGATTTTTCAAAATAGAAGAAGAAAAAATCTCTGCCATCAACATTCAGATCGGGCAGTTACAGAAAGATACCTATTATCTGACACTCAAACAGAAACTGACCGAAGAAAACATTCTCGGCCGGCAAGCTATAACTCAGGCTAAGGCAGCTTTGAAAGCAGCCAAAGAAGCACGTGAACTTCGTCGTGTAAACAATCCCGATGAGGCAGAACAAGCAGCTATGATACGCCAAAGCCAGTATCAGAAAGCAGAGTTCAAACGACTGGAAAAGTATTGGAAAGATCGCATTACTGCCCTGCAAAAGGAAACAGATGATTATACAGCCAAAATAGAAACTTTCAAAAACGAGCGCAAAATCCGATCGGCAGCCTTGCAACAAAAACTTTTTGAACAATTCAAAATGCTGAATGCCAACGGAGAAAGAAAGGATCTATGTGCAATCTTCAAGCAGACTGTACAGAAAACGCCTCCCGCCGGTGCCGGTGAATGTGCTGCTCCCAAACTATTACAATATGCCTATCTGCACCAGCTCAAACCCATTGCCATGGCCGAATTCTGGTGGGGCAACTCTCCAAAAGCAGAGATACGCCACCATGGTTACTACTATCCTGCCTGCAAAGGAAAGTGTGAACCTATTCTGAAACACATGTTACAAGGTCTGGATGTAGAGCCCAATCCATTATCGAACGATCTTCACAAGAAGACAACACTCGAAGTTCTTTTTGAAGATGAGCAGTTGCTTGTTGTCAATAAACCCGCCGGCATGCTTTCCGTGCCCGGAAAGGGAGAAATAAATTCCGTCTATCAACACCTGAGAACCCAATATCCTGATGCTACAGGGCCAATGATTGTACATCGTCTGGATATGGCTACTTCTGGAGTGCTGCTTGTTGCCAAAACCAAAGAAACACATCAGAATCTGCAAGCACAGTTCAAAAATCGTACAGTAAAAAAGCGTTATATTGCTTTACTGAACGGAATCATCGCACCGGATGAAGGCGTTCTGAATCTTCCACTCTGTCCGGATCCTCTCGACAGACCCCGGCAGATAGTAAATAAAGAGTATGGTAAAACCGCCATCACTAAATATCAGGTTCTCGAACGTAATGAATCTCAAACACGTATAGCTTTCTATCCACTCACCGGACGGACGCATCAATTACGTGTTCATGCCGCCCACCCGCTTGGTCTTAACTGCCCTATTACGGGAGACGAGCTCTATGGAAAGCAAGCAGACCGGCTTTATCTGCATGCCGAATACCTAGAGTTTGTACATCCGATTTCCGGAGAGATCATTCGCATTGAAAGAAAAGCGGATTTCTAACATTTTCTGATCTGGCAGGAAACCCCTATATTTACGCCACGTATTTATAAACGAAGACGATTATGATAAATCAAGCTAATACACAAGAATACGATGTCCTCCTCCAAATATGGGAAAGAGCAGTCCGAAGTTCTCACCACTTTCTATCCGAAGAGGATATCCAGTTTTATAAACCTTTAGTACGCAATACCTATTTTCCTGCGGTACAGCTTTACACGATCCGTAATCATTCCGGACAGATAACTGCTTTCATGGGATTGAGTGGCAGCCTCATCGAAATGTTGTTTGTAGATCCTGATGAACAGGGACATGGATATGGCAAACAATTAATAGAATTTGCAATACGCCAAAAACAGATACATAAAGTAGATGTGAACGAGCAGAACGGGCAGGCACTCCGATTCTATCAGAACAGAGGTTTTGAAATCATCAGCCGGGACAATCTGGACAGTATGGGAAAACCATTCCCGATTCTGCATATGCAACTGAACAACATCCGGTTGAGAAAAGCAGAGCCTGAAGACATTCATGCCATGCATACTACATTTGAACAAAGTGTTCTCAACACCTGTTCGCAGCACTATACCACTCCACAGATCCATGCATGGATTGAAAAAGCAACCCCGGCACGTTGGCGGGAGCTACTTCAAAGTGACTTGCATTTCATACTCGCCGAGGAGACGAAACACTTCCGTACAGTTGGTTTCACCTCTATCAACGCTAACGGCTATCTGCACAGTATGTTTGTTCACCCGCAATTCCAGCATCAAGGCATAGCTTCTCTCCTTTTATGCCAGGCAGAAGAGTATGCCCGTCTCCATCAGACAGTGTCTATCCACTCAGAAGTTAGCATTACCGCTCGCCCTTTCTTTGAAAAGCAGGGATATATAACAGAAAAAGAGCAGATAGTATCTGTAGGCGATATTAAAATGACTAATTTTGTGATGTATAAGTATTTGAGTTGATAACATATCTTTTTTACACAGATACAGTAATTATATGAGGGTATACAACTAAAAAACTCACAAACTAAAGAACTAAAAAACTTATTTTTTATAGTTTTGTGTCCTGATAATCCAATAAAGACTTTAAATGTCAAAATTAAAATACCTGCCTCTTCTCTTTGTCTGCCTGCTGGCCTCATCCGGTTTGCATGCCCAATTCATGGACTATGGTTCAGACCCTGCCCGATTCAAATGGAATATAGTCCGGTTGCCTCATTACAACCTGGTTTATCCGCAAGGAACAGACTCCATGGCTTACCGTTATGCCCTCTACCTGGAAAATGCTTATCCGCACATACAAAAAACAATCGGAAAGCCCATAAAGGCAAAGTTTCCCGTTATCCTGCACCCTGCCAATATGATATCCAATGGTATGGTATCATGGGCTCCCCGCCGTATGGAGCTCATCACTACTCCATCTTCTGATTTAGGTATTCAAAGATGGGATAAACATCTGGTATTACACGAATCCCGGCACGTATTCCAGACGGGAAAAGTAATGCGTGGCATTTTCAAACCCTTCTATTATCTGATAGGCGAACAGGCTGCGGGAGTAGCTGCATTCTTCCTGCCTGTTTGGTTTCTCGAGGGAGATGCAGTAGGTACAGAAACAGCCATGTCCAACGGAGGCAGAGGGCGATTGCCCGAATTCAATATGGCTTACCGGGCACAAATGCTGGGAGGAGACAAATTCTACTCTTTTGATAAATGGCTGTTAGGTTCATACAAAAACTATACCGGTACATATTATGCACTGGGATATGATATGACTTCCTATGCCCGTCAGCGTTATGGAAGTGATATTTGGGATAAAAGCACAACCCGGTATACCGGTAATATACTTTTTGAAGGCTCATTCAAACACTATACGGGAAGTAGTTTTAAACGACTCTATCACGACACATTCGACTTTTTGAGGGAGGGATGGGAAAAACAGGATACAGCTGTCATTGTTCCGGCATATCTATCGCCCGACAATAAAACCTACACATCTTACAGGTATCCTTTGGCTATCAATGACTCTGTTGTGATAGCTGTCAAATCGGGACTGAAAGATATTAATTCTTTAGTAGCCATCAGCAATGGAAAAGAAAAACGGTTGAGCTATATAGGCAGTATCAATAGCCGGCTGGACTTCCACAACAATCGTATCTACTGGACAGAGATAGTTCCGGGTATCCGCTGGACCCATGAAAACTATTCCGTACTGAAATATTATGATCTGGATACAGACCGGATAAAAACAATTGCTTCCCGCCAACGTTACCTTGCTCCTTCTATTGATAAGAACGGGCAGATAGCCGCAGTTTCGCGAAGCACAATTGCCGGAAAGAATCAGCTTGTATTAGTCAATCTGGAAGATGGAAAAGAGCTCCGGTCTTTTGACGTTCCGGAAAATGCATTCATCAAAGAACTCACTTTCGGAGCGGATGATAAGATTGCTGCAATAGCTGTTACAGATGCAGGAATTACCCTGTTTCAATTTGATCCTTCCTCCGGTATATGGAAAAAATTGCTACAAACTACCTCTATCAATATCACTTCACCAGTCTGGAAGGATGGAAAAATCTATTTCGAATCAGGCGCCAATGGTACTAACAATATATATTGCTTAACCCCGGCAGATAATCAAGTATATCGCCTGACTAATGCACGGTTCGGGGCATTCGATCCCTCATTTTCCAGATCGGACCATCGCTTATTTTTTGCTGACTATCAAGCAAATGGATACCGAATTGCTTCACTACCAGCAAACAGCCTGTTGTTTGAAAAGGCTGATTTCGGGAACCCCGTCTCTATGCCTTTCACAGAGATACTGGCTGCACAAGAACAATTCAACCTTGACTCTGCACGTCTGGAAGCGGTCGATTTTCAACCGAAGCGTTATCGGAAAGGAGTACATACATTCAAAATCCACAGCTGGGCCCCATTCTATTATGATGTGGCAGAAGCGATGAATACCAGTGCTTCGGATCTCAGCACAATTGTTAAGCCCGGTGCTACAATCATGTCTCAAAATACATTGAATACTGCTATTATGCAGGCAGGCTGGTATTATCACAAAGGATATCATCACGGAAAATTATCTTTTACCTATCAAGGATGGTTCCCGGTCATCAACCTTGCTGCCGATTATGGTGACAAGGCCTTTAATATGATCTGGAAGAAAAATGAAAAAGGACAGGCCGTGACACAAGGATATTATACCAACCGCAATCTGCTGGAAGTTGAGGCCCGAGTTTATCTCCCCTTTAATCTGACCCGAAATCAACGGATCAGAGGTATACAACCAGCATTCACTTACTATTTTACCAATAATAAGTACCAGGAATACAGTACGCAGAAGTTTCGTAACTTTCAATACATCCTGCCGGAAATCCTGTTCTACAATTACAGACGAAAGGCCCAGCGGGATATTCTCCCCCGAAACGGTTACCAGCTTCGGTTACAGTACCTGATGACGCCTTTCAATACAGAGAATTACGGAAGTCTGTATGCTGCCCGGCTTACTACTTACTGGCCCGGCATTATACGCAATCATGGCTTAATGCTCCGCTTCGGCTATCAATATCAAGACCTGGACAACAAAGCATTGTATCTCCCCAAACACTTGCTGGAAAAGCCACGCGGATACAACTTTCAATATCAAACCCAGCAACAATGGGCTTTCAAAGTTGATTATGCCCTTCCTCTCCTGTCACCGGATTTAAGTATCGGGCCATTGATTTACATCCGTCGGTTACGTGCTAACCTCTTCTACGATCTGTCACGCAATCAGGCCAGTCGTAAAAGTGCATGGACTACACAAAGTTCTTACGGTGCCGATCTTATATTCGACTGGAATGTATTGCGCATGAGTTATCCGCTCACTACCGGAGTACGATTAATTAAACCGATTGATTATGGAAACTTCCAGGCGGAAATATTGTTTTCAGTTAGTTTCTGATATATCTTCTTTGAAAGAGTAAGAAACTATTTTAATTTGTATTCGGTTCTCTAAAAACAGAGAAAGATAAAAATCAAAACAGCTTCTTAGTTTACCCCCAACGGTGGAATCTACTTAAAGAAAATTAATGAAGCAATCCTGCAAAGATTAATAACCTATCTTTGCATACGTAAACCATAGGATAGCAGAATGAGAAAATTACTTTGTCCCCAGTGTAAAATCGCTGGCATGTATGTTAAAAATGAACAAGGCGAACGCCTGTTAGTATATATTACCCAAGAAGGAACAGTAGTTCCCAAAGATGCGGAAGCTTCAACAGAAGGATTTGATATGACAGAAATATATTGCCTGGGATGTTCCTGGCATGGTTCTCCCAAGCGTCTAACTAAATTTTAATCACTTTCTCTTAGCTATAACCCTACAAGGCAAACCGGTCATCTCTGCAAAATTCATAGGATACGTATTGGCTATAAATTCAGCAGACTTTTCATCGTCGGTCAATAACTGTCCCAAATGGCAGAGATTTTCTATAATAAAAACGCCTTTATCAGCACAATACTGGTCTTTAAGTGTATGTTCTTTTCCTCTTCTCACACCAGCAAAATCAATTCCTATTATAGAAATATGTCTGTCCAGCAGTTTCTCTATCAGTTCATCCGACAATTGCGGATGTTCTGAGAAATAGGCTTTACTACCATAATTTTCCCTTTCAATATATCCGCTATAAAAGGAAACAAACATATCGGGCCTCACTTTAAAAAGATCAATATCCTGCACCTCTATATCTCTACCGGATATGGAACTCACATCAAAAACAATAGCTTTTCGTTCTGTATAGTTCAATGGGAATTCCTTATTCATCACATCAAAATGAGTACCCAGATGTCCTGTGAAAACCTTGTTCTCATTACCCTGTGCATCTTTTATCATTTTCGGGGTGACTTTCAATGTCAAATCAACCCATCTGTTATTGCTACATTCTCCTTGTTCGGATACATTTTCAATCTTCCGAACCGAATCATTATAGAGTTCCTGCTTCAACCGCCTCAAATAAGGAGAAAACGCTACATTCTCTGCTCCATACTCCAAGTTGGCAGTATATTCCAGAGGAATCCATGTAGAAATGTCCGCTTCATTGTGTTGAAAGATAGCTTCCATTTTATCCAAAGCCTTGTATATCTTCGCCTCCAGCGTTGCAAGCTCTCCCATCTCCCGAAATAACGGTAATAGTTTATCCCGATAAAAAGGAGGTAGAGTCTGAAACAATTCTTCAATCTTACGGTCTTCAACCTCTTCGTCTTTCTGAGTTTTATAGAAAGCAGGAATATCTCCTGTGATAGCCTCACCCAGATCATGAAGAATACACATCTGAATCACTTTATTCATATCAGCCTCAGGAAATTCATCCTGTACAAAATATGCCAATAAAGTGAGTCGCCAACTATGCTCAGCTACGCTCTCATGGCGATAGGTTGATGTCCACGAATGACGTGTATTACACTTTAGTCTCTCGGCAATAGCCATAAAGTTGATAAGTTCTCTGGGTTCCATACGCATTTCTGTCTTTATAAGAAACAAAAGTAACGTTTTTATGAGGTACCACAATAATTACTCCTATAAAATCACTTTTTTATACCTCCTATTGAACAAAAAAAATCCCTTTGCGTTTATATTATGCAAATCAGCCTGAAGCTCTTTATGCATATGTGAATATCCATATCGCAGCATTCGCATGCCTCCCCGGCATAGACAGGTAAGATTGCATAGTAGTTTTGTCGTGTTTTAT
>DXWV01000047.1:11624-37576 GCA_019416685.1 Bacteroides sp. | reverse complement strand
TTTTGTGTTTGTGTTGTGACGGTGCTGCGATGTGAATCGGGGTACCGTTTTTTTATACACTTTCTATGAAAACTTAAAAAACGACTCATTACTCTTGTTCATATTATTAATGTTATCAGCAAAAAGTACTATGTACTTTGAAATATTTATCTCCGGAATATCCACAAATTCTTTGTAAATAACGGCTAAAACAATTAACTTTGTCAGACATTCTAAAATATAAAATACTTCCATTACAATATGCAAGGAAGAATCAGAAATTAGTTTAAACTAATTCGAAATTTATAACAACGAACTTCACGAAGCCCGCGACATTCTCTTACCTAAGTTAATGAACGGTCAAATCGAAATATAAGAAAAAAATGGATATGGATAAAAAAAATTTCATAGAGAACATTGAAAGACTAAGGGAATACTCTATTCAGATAAAAGAGCTTTCTGACAACAATGACGCATTGGTTGATTACTTGAATAATCTACCTTCAGACGTTAAGCAAAAAAATTTCGAGCAATATCAAAATGGAAATGGTCCTATCCTTACAATCCGCAAGGAGATATCGCAAATTGTAAAAGATAGAACTATTAGTAAAGCTGAAATAGAAGCTATAATCAATGCTGAAAAAGATAAAGCTCCCGACAAATTTAAGATATACCCCAGTTGGTATAGCATATTATATATATTAATACTCGCGGATGCAGACTATAAGATGAATATTCCCATCCATAATATAATTAACTTTACAATCGATTCACTCGGCGCTAATGGTAAAATCATTGCAAAAGATTTTGATTTCCGAGGTGCCCGGAATACTGGTAGTACTCGCTGTTGGATAGCTTTCATAAACCAAACACACAAAAGCCAAACAACAGCTAAACAACTATTTCTGGATATATATGATGGTAATGTAGAATTTTGTTTTTATAATCGCCCATTAGACGAAAAAAAAGATAAAAACATTGTTAAACGTGGTATACCTTTTGACGTAGATACCTACTTCTCCATATTCAACCAATATTTACCGGAGATTTTGAAAGATGAATGGATTGAAAAAGCTTCTTATTGGAGAATTGGTACAAAAGACGGTGATACCAGTTATTGGGAAGAAATGAAATCTGAAAAAAAGATTTGTATTGGCTGGCCGGAAATAGGAGATCTGAAGAGTGCCGGAGTAAAGAGTAAAAATGATATCATAAGCTTACTTGATGAGAATGGATATTATAACTCTGAAAGTCAAGTAAAAAGCAGAAAAGCCGGAGAAATATTTAACTTCTATTCAAAAATCCACATAGGAGATATTGTACTGGTACAAGACGGTTATTCTGTATTAGGTATTGCACAAGTTGAAGATGATTATCAATATAATGCGGATGCTGATTTTCCACATCAAAAAACGGTGAAATGGTTGAGTATCCAACCAGAATTGTCGAATAAGATTGGAAAAATGACAGCCGTATACCAAATTACGGACAAAGATAAAATTAAGGAAATAGAAGATGTGATATCACTTGGTAAAAATGGTCCTGAAATTGAGTTAACTCAAAATATAGATACTAACATGAAAATAAACAATCTATCAAATCCTCTTAATCAAATCTTATATGGCCCTCCTGGCACAGGAAAGACATATCATACGATTAACAAAGCCATTTCAATCATAGATGGACTTACAGAGGAGGAACTTGAAAGCAGATTTTTCAAAAGAGATAAATTAAAGGAACGCTTTAACGAACTGCTTATCGATGATTGGACGAATCCACAGGGGCAAATCGCTTTTGTCACTTTCCATCAAAGTATGTGTTATGAAGATTTTATCGAAGGTATAAAGCCATATACAAACAATGAAAAACAAGTAGCTTATGATGTCGAAGCAGGAATCTTTAAAAAATTAGCAGAAGTAGCACATAACAATTGGTCAGAAGCTCAAACTCCCGTAAATGATACTATCTCTTTTAATGACGCATTTGAGATGTTACAAGAGGAATGGGAAAATAATCATCAATTACTTTTTCCTTTAAAACAAAAAGGAAAGGATTACACCCTTTTAAATTTTACTTCAAATTCTATTCACTTTAAAAAAGCAAGTGGAGGCACAGGCCATACTTTAAATATATCTACTCTCAAGGATTATTTTTATGGAACTCGTCCCATTCAATCTGAAGGCTTAGGCAAATATTACCAGTCTTTACTCAATAAACTTAAAAGCTATCAATTAGACGAATCATCGAATCAACCGACAAAGGGTGCAAATAAAAAGGTAAAGCCTTACATTCTTATTATTGACGAGATAAACCGTGGTAATGTATCTCAAATCTTTGGTGAATTGATCACACTTATTGAAGAGGATAAGCGTCTGGGAAAAGAAGAGGTTCTGGAAACCATCTTACCGTATAGTAAAGATAGATTCGGCGTACCACCTAATCTTTATATCATTGGTACAATGAATACTGCCGACCGTAGTGTAGAAGCTCTTGATACAGCACTACGCCGTCGATTTTGCTTTCAGGAAATACCCCCCAAACCGGAATTACTGGAAAATACAATTCAAATAGACGAAGAAGAATTCTCACTAAAGGATATATTGAAGAAAATAAACGAACGTATTGAACTTCTACTTGACAAAGATCATTTGATAGGCCACAGTTATTTTATGAAAGTAGATAGTCTTGAGAAATTACAAACTGTATTCCATCAGAATATTTTACCTTTATTACAAGAATATTTCTTCGGAGACCATGGAAAAATTGGTCTTATAGTAGGTAAAGGCTTTATAGAATCAATAAAAAGTCCGAGTAACATCAGCAAAATATTCGCCGATTTTGATTACGACAACGACGTTTCAAGCTTTACCAACAGGGCTATTTGCAAAATAAAAGACTGTTCTGCAACAAAGATGGGTAAAGATGAGTTCAAGAAAGCAATCCTGCAACTTCTGAATAAATAAACTATGTTAGGGGCTAACGGACATATCAGTGTATTCGAACACCAAGTCATCCGATTAGGTGAAGAATTCACCTATGGGAATAAGACTATCATTTTTGATAAATATAAGCTGCAGTCCTTCCAACAACATTATGGCGACCAAGGAGTCCCTTATTTTTCACTTGTACATAATGGTATCCGGTTTAATGAATATGTAGGAGTAATACAAGTAGGTGATACTGTAGTTGAAGTACTACCTAAGGCTGACCATATAAATTTCGGAAGAGAAGAAAAAAAACAATGGCGTGATATGCTGATCAGCATGTTGTTAACGATAGGTCCTTTTGATGTACAAACTCCTGGAAATAGTCTGCTGCAAATAAAGCCCAATAGCTTACTCAGTCTCTACTTTGAACTCTTTATAAATGAAGTAGAATATCTATTGCGTAATGGATTGGCAAAAAAGTATCATACGAAAGAAGGGAATGTTACCACATTAAAAGGAAGTCTGAAGTTCAGTCAACACATCCGAGAAAACCTAACTCACCAAGAGCGTTTTTATGTCCGCTACGTATCTTACGATACCGAACATAAGTTACACTGTATACTATATAAAACAATTCGTCTACTGAAAATCATTAATACTGATCCGGCTCTACAAAGTCGTATTGGAACTCTACTGCTGAACTTTCCGGAAATGCCCGACATACAGGTCACAGATGAAATATTCGCAAGAATAAATTATGACCGAAAAACATTTTTTTATAGAAGTGCAATTAACATAGCCCGCCTGCTCTTGCTGTGTTATCATCCGGACATCCGAGGAGGACACAATGATGTATTAGCATTGATGTTTGATATGAATCTGCTTTGGGAAGAATTCGTATATATTAGTCTCCGAAAACATTGTCAGCCAGGTGAAACAGTAAAAAAACAAGTACGAAAGAATTTTTGGAAACATGCATTAGGACACATAACTTCCATAAGACCGGATATTGTGGTAAACATCAGAGAAGATTTTTGCGTGGTATTGGATACGAAATGGAAAAATATCAGTGGAAATAATCCATCAACCGATGATCTCAGACAAATGTATGTTTACCACGAATATTTCAATGCCCAACACGTGGCTCTTGTATATCCCGGAGATGAAACCGAACCGATAGAAGGTGCTTATATGCATACCAATAATAATGGTATGGAAACAACTCGTAAATGCCATATATTCACCCTTTCTATAAAAAACGATATACAAGAATGGCAAAAAAGTATATATAACGAAATTAAGAACAAATTCAATCATTTTTAATCTGTAATGGTAAAAGTGTATATTCGGAAATAATATGAATACTGATATTTCACAGTCAATATAGACTTTCTTCTATCTGATATTCTTGAACATAATAACAGAGCGATACGCTCTCAACTTAAAATTAGAATTATTATGATGACACTATCCAATTTTGAGAACTTTGTACCTCCACATATATGGATACGAGGAAAAGAATACTATGAATGTGGTACTGTTACCGAGCTTGAAGAGACAGAACCGGGTGAATGGATTGCGCAAGTAGAAGGAACGAAGGATTATGAAGTAGAGGTTTCTATAGAAGGCAAAGAAATTGTATATTGGGATTGTGATTGTCCGTATGATGGTGATATTTGCAAGCATATAGTAGCCGTAATATTAGCAATTCGTGAAAACAAATCCAAAGAAAAACGTTTCCTGTCTGCTAAAGAAGTAAAGATCATGGAGAAACAAAAGAAAATATCGAAAGACACTAACGTAAAAGACATATTATCTTTCGTTTCACCGAAGCAATTATCTAACTTCATATTGGAATATGCTTCCGGACATCCTGAATGCAAACAGGCGTTAATAGAAAAATTTCTTCCTGCACGGAACACAACGAATAAAACAAGTCTGGATTACCGGACAGAAATACAACAATGTTTCAACGCACCTTATCGAGAAACCGAAAACAGCTACGGAAGATATCACGGACCAGAGACTGATTGGAACAAAGTGTCCTGTTACCTGGACGGTTATCTGAAAAAAGCAGAATTGCTATGTGAACGACATAATTTTGCGGATGCTGCTTCAATTGCTTTGCAGATTTTACAATCTATTGGTGAAAACTATATAGAACAAGAATTACTGTATCATGACGGAATGGCTATTATTAATTTCTGTGACAGTTCAGGAAAAATACTAATGAATATAATCAAACACTCTGATGCATCCGCTACATTAAAAAAAGAAATTCTGAAGGAAGTCAGACTAATAGAAAAATTATCAGCTTACAGGGAGTATGACATTTATGATATAGAACAATTACTGGAACTGATAACATTAGAGACACAGACGAAAGAGGAGGCTTTATCATATGTGAATCAATTAATTGAAGAAAGAAAAGACAGTTGGGAACTTTATAAACTAATTGAGCGTAAAGTCGATATTTTACGTGCACTATATCGTGAAGAAGAGGCACAAGCCACCATAAAGTTTTATCTCTACCTACCAGAAATCAGGAAACAGGAAGTAGAACGCTACATTGAAAACCAACAATATGATGAAGCGATAAAAACACTGAATGAGGGAATACAAATAGCGCAAAAGAAAGGAGAGCTGGGAACGATAAAAGAATGGCTGGAATATAAACTGTCGATTTACGAGCAGACAGAAAATATTCCATACCTTATAGATGCATGTAAAGAGCTGTTTATATTAGAAAACGGCGATCTTGCCTATTATCGCAAACTGAAAAAGTACGTGGCAAAAGAAAAATGGAAAACATTTTTAAATGCAATGATGAAGCAAACGAAATTCATCAAATATTATTTGGGTGGACAATGTAATGAAGCAGATATCTACGCAGAAGAAGAAGATTATGAAAGTCTGCTAAATTTGTTGTCCGACACATTCCACAGATCAATAGAGGCATTGCTCCATTATGCCCACCATCTGACAGAAATCTACTCTGATGAAATTTTGCAACTTCTCCATAAAAGTATCTGCAAATATGCAGAAGAGAATGTAGGTAGAAACCATTATGAATACATTGCCCGAATTCTGAAAGAAACGAAAAAACTGAAAGGTGGTAAAGCGCTGGTACAGGAGATTGTTGAAGAATTCAGAGTTACCTATAAACGACGCCCAAGTATGATGGAAGTATTAAGAAACTTCTGAGAAGGAATTTGTCTATCTCTGATAAAGAGACACAATCATTCAGATTGTGTCTCTATCTTTATTACTTTATCAAACCGCTTATCAACACACACACTCAGATCGGTCGTGACAAACTTCCCATTATAAAAAAGAGAAAATATAGTGGCCGGTGTAGGGGCTGTCTGTGCTTGTTCCAGAGTTTGTAGCTTCACTATTTTCAATGGTATTCCTTTGATTTCAGCTACGTTTACCAAGGAATTACGAACATGATACTCCGCAAACGGACAACGATTGGTATAATAAACGACTAACCCATCTTTATCCTCACACTCTCCGGTTAACACACACTCCTTAAATGAAGGATTCAATGCATCCGGATTTATCTTCAAAACTAAAAGACTAAATCCGTAAGGAAGTTTTCCTACAGTCTCAAACCCTTGTTTCAAGAGCCATTTCGTATCACTCATAAAATGAAATTTAGATGTACCGGCTACGGTAACCAGACCATGCTTTCCCTGTTTTTTTGCATCGTCAATGGCCGATTGCAACAAAGCCTTACCATACCCTTTTCCTTTGTATTGTCCCGACACCCAGAAACAGTTTATCATTAAATAACCGGGAGCATCAACAGGTATCCATGCTTTTTCGGCAGGCGCATATTCTATAAATACTTTGGCACGTTCGTCAAGGCGTCTGAAAACATATCCATTATTAAACTCTCTTTTCAACCACTCTTTTTTCAATTCATAACTTTCTTTACATTTCTTATCAGAGAAGGCACAACAAATATGCTCAGTCTCTATGTTTTCCTTTGTTAGAGTAAGATATTTCGTTTCCATATTTATTATAATTCTTTGTTACCGGCTTTCCATATTCTACATATTACCGATTCTTTGAGAGCAAAAATACGCAATTCATAATAACATAGCATCATCCGACTTCATCAATTTAATAAATTATTCCATAATAATAAAACAGATTCTCCGTATCTTTGCCGCCATGGCAGAAAGAAACGAATTACATAAAAGAAACAGGCACAATGGGCAGTATGATTTTTCGAAACTGACAGAAAATTATCCACCGCTCAAGAAGTTTGTTTCACCCAATCCATACGGAACATTAAGTATCAACTTTTTCAATCCGCAGGCAGTAAAGGCTCTTAATAAAGCATTACTAATAAGTCATTACGGAATCCGCTACTGGGATATTCCAAAAGGATATTTATGTCCTCCTATTCCCGGCAGAGCAGACTATATCCATTACATTGCCGATTTACTTAATTCCAGTAATCCATTAGAGAAAACACCCAAGTACAGATGCCTGGATATTGGTGTAGGCGCCAATTGTATTTATCCGATCATTGGTTGTACTGAATATGGATGGACTTTTGTTGGTTCGGATATTGATCCTATCTCAATAGAGAATGCCAGAAAGATTGTTACTTGTAATCCGGTATTAGTCCATAAGATAGAATTACGATTACAAAAGAATAACCGGAGTATTTTCAAAGGAATAATACAGCCGGATGAATACTTCGATGTAACAATATGTAATCCCCCGTTTCACAGTTCAAAAGAAGAAGCGGAAGAAGGAACGCTACGCAAGCTCAGTAGTTTGAAAGGAAAAAAAATATCCAAAGCCCAACTAAATTTTGGCGGCAATGCAAATGAACTTTGGTGCGAAGGTGGAGAACTCCGCTTTCTTTTGGATATGATTACCGAAAGCCGGAAATACCAGAAGAACTGTGGTTGGTTCACCAGTTTAGTTTCTAAAGAGAAGAACCTGGACAAACTATATATCCGGCTAAAATTGGAAGATGTAGCTGAATACAAAACGATCCGGATGCAGCAGGGAACAAAGAGCAGCAGGATATTGGTGTGGAGATTTTAATAAAAAAGTAACTATGTATAAAAAAGCTGATTTTCATTAACGTTGTTAACAAGAAAATTAACATTCTGTTTTCTATAGACAAGAGTGTACAGTTTTGTATCATAAAAGTGTACAATTTTATATGGTAAAAGTGTACAATTAACATATCCCTTACTGTACACTTTTGCAATGGAGACATGCACACTCATATTCTATTAGTTATCAGATATTTACAAGATAATTATTATACAAAAACTTATCTTCCTCATATATTTTAACAAAACAAACTTCTTGTTTTATCAACTATAAAGGGAATAATCTAAAATCAACTATTACTTATCGACGATGTAGTAACTGTATAAACAGATGATTTATCTTCTCCATAACAGATTTACCTACAACAATGAAAGTTACGGCAACAAGAATCATCAGAATTCCCAGCATCAGACGAGGTGTGAGCCGCTCACCAAATATCATAACACCAAAAAAAAGAGCAGTTACCGGTTCGAGTGCTCCCATAATAGCTGTAGAGGTAGAACCAATGCTATGTATTGATATAGCAGTACAGATCAAGGAGATAACTGTAGGCAAAAAGGCCATTGCAAGAATATTCCCCCAGGCCGGAAGAGAAGGAATAGCCTGTAACTCTGTACAAAAGTCGGAACGAACAATATAGATAGAAAGCCCGAAAAGTAAGGCATAAAAAGTTAGTTTAGCCGTAGACATCAGTTTAAGGGTAGAGTGATTGACTCCCACAATATAAATAGCATATGACAGCGAAGAGAGAATAACCAACAACATACCTATCAAACTAAGAGTTTCGCCACCATCCCCTTTGTAAAGCATACCAATACCGGAAAGTGCCATCAAGATACAAAAGACGGTCAACAAAGATATCTTTTCACGAAAAAACAGAAACATAATAACTGCAACCATCAACGGATAAACAAACAAAATAGTGGAAGCAATACCAGCATCCATATGCTTGTAACTCATAAACAGAAGCAAAGAAGAGGCAGAAAAGAGTAAACCTCCCACCACCAACGGAAGTATTTCGTTCTTCTTCAAAGCAAATGATTGCCCTTGTATCTTCATCAGGATACCAAGAATAAGAACGGCAAAACCGTAACGATAAAATAATACCGAGTCCACACTCATCCCTTCTTTATATAACGGGAGAGTAAACAACGGATTCATGCCGTATGTAGCTGCTGCCACGGCTCCACAAACAAATCCTTTCGCTTTGCTGTTAATATTCATAGCAATCCTCTTATTTTCGGGGTGCAAAGATACGTATCTTTTAGATATGTTGGTTACATTTGCAGTCATCTAACAAATAATAAAATTGAGTAAGAACCGTATTGACCAGGAGAAACGAATCGTAGAGTTAATGATCCGACTCTATTGCCGGAAAAAAGAAAAGAATAAATGCCTTTGCCTTCAGTGCGAAGAGCTGTTGCGTTATGCCCATGCAAGACTGGACCATTGTCCGTTCGGAGAAAATAAAACTTCGTGCAAACAGTGTACCGTGCACTGCTATAAGCCTGTTATGCGTGAACGAATGCGACAAGTGATGCGCTTCTCCGGACCAAGGATGCTCCTTTATGCACCGTGGGAGACCATAAAACATCTATTTCAATAAGATTATTATTATCTTTACATTATTACTTTATAATAATTATCTTTGCATAATAGAATGCCAATCATCAGAAATCCTTATATAACAAGTGGATACATATCTCCTGCCTACTTTTGCGACCGGAAGAAAGAAACTGAAAATCTCATTCGGGAAGTAATTAACGGAAATAATACAGCTATCATCTCCACCTGTAGAATGGGAATTACTAAAGAGTTTTGTTTTTAATGACAGATCAATCAGATATAAATTATGAGTCTTAAACATAAAGAGTACAAAGAAGCAAACGAACGTTTTCTAAGAGAGAATCTCACCGAAGAAGAAATTATGGAACTTCCCTGTGGAGTACAGTATAAAATTTTGTTGAAGGGAAATGGACCCGTACCAACAGCCAAAAGTACCGTAAAAGTACACTACCGGGGTACCCTCATTGATGGAAAAGTATTTGATGACTCCTTTGCCCGCAAACACCCTGAAATCTTTCGGATGAAAGATGTTATTAAGGGTTGGCAGGAAGCATTGAAAGCAATGCCTACCGGTTCGCGCTGGATCATTTATATCCCTTACGAGTTAGGATATGGCACACGGGCCTGTGGAAATATCCCTGCTTACTCAACATTGATTTTTGAAGTAGAATTGCAAGGAGTAAAAGGATAGTCTCTTACCCCTTCGAAAGATTATCTATTCTTCCAGAACCCCGGATAGAACAGCAACAGTACACTGAAAAGTTCAAGACGCCCGATAAGCATCAGGAAAGATAATACCCACTTGGCAGCATCGGGCAGTCCGTTCCAGGAATAAGCAGGTCCACAGGCACCAAAGCCCGGACCGACATTGCCCAAACTGGAAACAACTGTACTGATAGATTCGGAAAAGCCTACTCCCAGAAAAAGTAGAATTGTCCACCCTACCAGAATGATTACAATGTAAAAAACAAAAAACATCCCAACAGTACCGACAATAGCAGGTGATACAGTTTGTTTATTTACGCGGACGGGCAGTACGGCATTAGGATGAAGTAAATGCTTAAACTCATTCTTGACAGAACGGGCTACAATGAGTAAGCGCATATTCTTAATACCTCCACTCGTAGAACCGGTACATCCCCCCGAAAGCATAGCAATCAGCAATAGCAACCAGGTAAAGGCCGGCCAAAGATTATAATCATCTGTGGCAAAACCACAGGAAGTATGTGCAGTAGCTACCTGAAAAAGAGATTTACGGAAAGCATGTTCCCAACCGTAATGATTCTGAAACACAAGCGCCAATGTTATCATAAGTGTCAGAATACCCACAGAGGCTAAAAACCAACGAAGCTCTTCATCTTTAAAAAAGCGTCCTGCCTTCCCCCTCAGACAGAGAAGAAAAAGAGAAAAATTCATGCCGGAAAGTATCATAAAAACAGCAATGACATACTCTATGAAAGGAGAGTTCCAATAGGAGATACTCGCCTGCTTGGTAGAATATCCTCCCGTAGCAGTGGTAGCGAATGACTGGCAAATAGCATCAAATAAACTCATTCCGCCAAACATGAGCAGTATCGTTTCAGTAACAGTCAGTATCAAATAAATCGTCCATAACCACTTTGCCATTACATTAATTTTAGGATGCGTCCGATCATGTGTCACGCCGGTAGACTCCGCAGAAAACAATTGAACACCTCCGCTTGCAAAAATAGGAAGGATGGCAATTGTGAAGAAAACAATACCAAGCCCACCAATCCATTGTGTAAGACTTCTCCAAAAAAGCATGCCATGAGAAAGAGACTCGATATCATCCAAAACAGTTGCCCCGGTAGTAGTAAAGCCGGACATTGTTTCAAAAAAAGCATTGGTAATAGTATTAATGCTACCACTCAGATAAAAGGGTAACATTCCGAAAAAAGTGAAAAACAACCAAGAAAGAGTTACTACACAATAGCCATCACGCTTGTTCATCTTATTCTCCGCATCATGCCCATAGAGAACGAGTAAAGTACCGATCACCACATTAATTCCGGCCGTATAAAGAAAATACTTATAATCACTTTCGTCATAACCAACCGATATTACCGAACAAAGCAAAAACATAGCCGACTCAATAAAAAGTAAAACTCCCAATACCCGACCAATCATTTTACGATTAATCAAACTGTTACTTTTGTTCTCAAGACGCATATTCCCGAATAAATACTCTTCCATAGCACATGAATTATTTTGCAGTTCAAAAAGAGCCAATAGTATGCCAAAATGGAAGGGAAATAGATAAACATATCATTATCAATGATATATTTTCTTCATAATGAAAAACTGGTTACCAACCATCCTACCAAAATGAAAAAGACACCTTCCAAAATGGGAAAAAGGTCATTCCATTAAGATGTTATATTCATTTTAGGGAAAAATATGGATAGGTTACATTAGAAATAAATTTCTATATTTGCATTATTCAGCCCAAAGGTGGATTAAAAAGGTCAGACTTTTAATATATCAGACTATTTTTCAAAAGATTTATCTACCTTTGCTTCTGCCAATCAAAATACTAATCTTACAAACAAGGGAATGAAAAAAGCAATTATCATAGGAGCCACCTCCGGTATCGGACAAGAAGTAGCCAAAGGGTTACTGCTGCAAGGATGGAAAGTAGGTGTGGCAGGGAGACGCCAGTCTTCTCTGGAAGCATTTCGGACGATTGCGCCAGATAACATAGAAACCGAAATATTGGATGTAACAAAAGATGACGCCACCGAAAAGCTACATAAGCTAATCGAGAAATTGGGGGGTATGGATTTGTTTTTGCTCAGTTCCGGTATAGGACATCAGAATATGGAATTGAATCCGGACATCGAGTTGCAAACAGTTAGTACTAATGTAGAAGGATTCACGCGAATGGTTACTGCTGCTTTCCAATATTTCCACTTACATAATGGGGGGCATTTGGCAGTTATCAGTTCCATTGCCGGAACAAAAGGACTGGGTGTTGCACCTGCTTACTCCGCAACAAAGCGATTTCAAAACACATACATTGATGCCCTTGAACAGCTTGCACACATGCAAAAGCTAAACATTCACTTCACGGACATCCGACCGGGGTTTGTATCTACCGACTTATTAAATGATGGTAAGAGGTATCCAATGTTAATGAATCCCGGAAAAGTAGCGACTCACATTATACAGGCACTGAATCGTAAGCAACGGGTAGTAGTCGTTGACTGGCGGTATGCCCTTATCGTATTCTTCTGGCGAATGATACCACGCTGGATATGGAAACGATTATCGATAAAAACCCAATAACTTAAAAACAAAAGCTAATTATGGAACAGAAATTTTGCCAAAGTTGTGCCATGCCATTAAATGCCACTACTGTACTGGGGACAGAAGCAGATGGTAGCAAGAATGAAGAATATTGCTGTTATTGCTATGCCAACGGACACTTCACTGCGGATTACACCATGGACGAGATGATTAACCATTGCGCCCAGTTTGTAGACGAATTCAACAAAGACTCTGAAATAAAGATAACGAAAGAAGAAGCGATTGCAAATATGAGGCAATTCTTCCCACAACTGAAACGCTGGAACAGTAATAAGTGATTAATGGTTAGTGATAAGTGACTGCGTTATGAACAGCATGACACTTATCACTTAACACTATCAACTGTGACGTTGTAACCAAGCTACTGCATATGAGCAGGTCGCTTTAGGTTTCAGATTGTTAGCAGCTGCGTAATCATATGTGGCTTTCACCAATGCAGCAGCTATTCCCTGTCCTTCAAGCGGACGTGGAACAATCGTATGAATAATATCCAGACTTCCATTTAATAGCCGGTATTGTACAAAGGCTGTACGACCTTCCACTTCAGTTTTAAACAACTTCTGTTCGGGCTGATGTTCAATTTTATATTCCATAATCTAATTTATTTTAAGTGTACTTTGGTTAATCCATACTAATAAGTTTATATCATATCCTCGCTGCAGCGCAACAGTCAACAACCGTTTCTTTACTTCTTCGGGTAGTTGAGGTGTCCGGCTTAATATCCACAAATATTTATCTGAACTGCTGCCGATGAGGGCATAGTTGTATCCTTCCTTATCCAATTCTAATATGTAATAATCAGAATAAAACCACAGAAAAAATGAAACTTTCAGCTTTCCGGGTTGGGTAATATCAGGTATTTTTGCACGACCTATAGCACGCTTGTACCTACCTCTACCATGAGCATCTTGTTTGTATCCGGCATTTTCTACCCGAATACTCCCGTCGGGAAGCAGTGTATAAGTAGCTGTCACCTCAGACATCCCACGTTCAAAACGATGATCGTAACGGGCTATTTCATACCAACGCCCCATATAACGAGGTAAATCAAGCTCATTGACGGTACTACGGTCTATACCCCGAAAGAGTTGTTCCGCCACAGCATCACTAAATTTAAATCCCGATTCCAGTAGTTTTCCGGGACGTACATATTGTCCGGTTGTAAGTGAAGTTGCACCTTCGCCATACATCAGCTGCACACACATACGAGGTACAATGATCGTCCCCCAGGCATGATAGGCTTTGCCCAGTGCACGGGCAAAAGCATATTGTGTAATCTCTTGCGGAGATACAAAATTGAAAGTCCCCCGTAAGGTGTCATTCTCGATAATGAAAGCCATGGCGCGGCAAAGATCATTCATACTAATCCACGGAAAAGGTTGTGTACCCGGACCTATAGCAGCAGCCAACTTCATCTTTAAAGGACGTAACATTTGTTCCATAGCTCCTCCGTCCGGAGAGAGTACTACTCCAAAACGGGCTATCACAAGCCGCATTTCCGGGGGACAGCGTTTGGCTTCCTTTTCCCAGGCATAACAAAGATCAGCAAGAAATCCACTCCCCCGCGTATTAGTATATTCATCAAAAGCTCCCTGCAACGGATAATATCCTACAGCAGAAGCCGAAATCATAAGCTGAGGTTTCCGGCGTACAGCTCCCAAAGCACGAATAATGCGATGTGTTACATTTATCCTGCTATCATACAATTCCTGTTTATACTCTGGTGTCCACCGCCTGCTGATAGGTGCACCGGCCAGGTTAATGACTACGTCACAATGAGATAATGCCTGCACCAGATAACCTAACGTACCCTCCCGGAACATAGGTCGCCCCAAAGGAACTACCCGGTGTCCCTGCTCCGTGAGAAATGCTGTAAGATGCCTGCCAATAAAGCCACTGGCTCCGCTGATTGCTATATTCATGTGACGTAAACTGTTTTTAATGTATAGTACAAAAACGTATTAAAAGCAGGAAAAGTTCTTTGAAGCTAGTAAAATGAGAGTATCTTTGCAGTAATTCATAAATCATAATTCATAAATCCCATGATCGAAGCTCCCGAAGCCCGTTATCTGTCCGAGCAACTGAACCGGACTGTAAGAGGAAAAAAGATTACCGATGTGTTTGCGCAATACACACCCCATAAATTCGCGTGGTTTTATGGCAACCCCGAAGAGTATCCCGAACGACTTGCCGGAAAAACAATTGATGAAATCAATCCCCGTGGCGGAATGATTGAGATAAAAGCCGGAGAGATGTTACTGATTCTTACGGATGGCGTCAACCTGCGTTACTTTGCCCCAGGAGAAAGGCTTCCCGCCAAACACCAGTTACTCATTGGTTTCGAAGATGAGAGTTGCTTAGTAGCTTCAGTACGAATGTATGGTGGTTTGTGGTGTTTTCCCAATGAAGGATTCGATGCCCCCATATCTGCCTATTACGAAGCAGCGAAAAATAAACCACAGGTAATGTCAGAAGAGTTCAGCAAAGAATATTTCATGGAACTGATAAACACTGAAGATATACAGAAAAAGACGGCAAAAGCTTTTCTGGCTACCGAACAAACCATACCCGGATTAGGCAATGGAGTATTACAGGATATCCTGTACAATGCCTGTATCCACCCTAAAACTAAAATCAACGCTCTGTCTACGGAGAAAAGAGAAGACCTCTACGAGATGGTTATATCTACACTCCACGAAATTTATGAGCAAGGAGGACGCAGTACGGAAACAGATATTTTCGGAAAAAACGGAGGATATGTACCACACCTGTCTAAAGACACGGCAGGTACCGCATGCCCTCGTTGCGGAGAAACCATTAAGAAAGAGAACTATCTGGGTGGTAGTATCTATTACTGTAGCGGTTGCCAAGTGCTTCCCGCACGGGGAGATACGCCAAGTGATAAATAACAAATATAGAGACTATTTTTAAGATATATGAAGCCGACTCGTATTACTCAAATATTAAGTATCATGCTGGCACTTTGTGCCGGTGCAACCTTGCCTATTCTCATTGGTAGTACACAACTGACAGAACCACATTCTGTGAAGTCTGAAGTTCCCTATTGTGTAAGCCCTCCAAGTGTCCCTGAACAAGCTACTTTTGATGGTGAAACAATTGACCTTCGCCGCTATGACCGCCGCGAGCGTATGGATCGTGAAATGATGTCTTTCACCTATATGCACTCCACTACCATGTTAATGCTAAAACGTGCCAACCGCTATTTCCCAATCATCGAGCCTATTTTAAAAGCCAATGGTATCCCTGATGACTTCAAATACCTCATGGTGATTGAAAGCAGCCTCAACCCCATTGCCCGTTCTCCGTCAGGGGCAGCCGGATTATGGCAATTCATGCCTGCCACCGGACGTGAGTTTGGACTGGAAGTGAATGATAATATCGACGAACGTTACAACATCGAAAAAGCAACCATTGCTGCCTGCAAATATTTCAAACAGGCTTATGCCAAATACGGTGACTGGATGGCTGTTTCTGCAGCCTATAATGCGGGACAGGGACGTATTTCGTCTCAGTTGGACAAGCAACTTGCTGACCATGCCATGGACCTTTGGCTGGTTGAAGAAACTTCCCGATATATGTTTCGTCTGCTGGCCGCCAAAGAGATATTCAGCAATCCGCAACGCTTTGGCTTCTTGCTAAAACGGGAACACTTGTATCCACCTATTCCATACAAGAAAGTGACTATCACCAGCGCTATAGACAACCTGGATGAGTATGCACAAAAGAACGGGCTCACCTATGCACAATTGCGTGATGCAAATCCTTGGTTGCGCGAACATTCACTGAAAAACAAAACAGGTCGTACATACGTTCTACATCTACCCACACAAGAGGGAATGAACTACAATCCTAAAAAAACAATTCCGCACAATCCCAAATGGGTAATTGATTAACGCTGTGCTTTCCCTACGGGGAAGTACGTCAGGTAATGGAAAGTTTATATTGTTAAATTATGACAGTAAGAGAGCGATTTACACGTTTTTTACATAATAAGTCACTGAAACATAAGTTGTATGTTATCATCTTTGAGTCGGATACTCCAGCAGGAAAAATGTTCGATGTGGCGCTTATTGTATGTATTGCACTCAGTATTCTGCTGGCCATTCTCGAAAGTCTGCAAGGAATTCCTTCCTGGCTTTCAACTCCGTTTATCATATTCGAATATCTGTTTACGGCTTTTTTTACCTTCGAATACGTTACGCGTATTTACTGTTCTCCACAACCCAAGAAGTACATTTTCAGCTTCTTTGGTATTATCGACTTATTGGCAACCCTACCACTATATCTTGCCTTCTTCCTACCAGGAGCACGTTATCTATTGGTTATCCGGGCATTCCGTATTATTCGCGTGTTTCGTATATTCAAGCTTTTCACTTTCTGGATGGAAGGAGAACGACTTCTTACTTCACTAAAAGAGAGCAGTAAGAAAATAGCAGTGTTCTTTCTTTTTGTAGTAATACTCGTGATTTCTATCGGTACACTGATGTATATGATTGAAGGTACGCAACCGAATACACAATTCAACAATATACCCAATAGCATTTACTGGGCTATTGTCACCATGACCACTGTAGGATATGGAGACATTACTCCGGTTACACCTTTGGGTAAATTACTCTCTGCTTGCGTCATGCTGATTGGTTACACTATCATCGCCGTACCAACCGGCATTGTGTCCGTTTCAATGATGAAAGAATATAAGAAACTGAAAGATATACAATGTCCCAACTGTCATAAAACGGGACACGATGAGAATGCTGTATATTGCAAACATTGCGGATATCCACTTTACAAAGAGAAAAGTACACCTAAAGATACCAGTGAGTCCGGTTCTTATAACCAATGAGTGATTGTGTCTCTCTTCTGTGCCGCACTATCTTACGCTCAATATACTCTATCAACAAAAGTGCAAGACAACCTATTGCATAACAAAAAATATCTTTCCAATCAGAAGTTGATCCAAGCACAATTCTAGCCAATCCGTTTTCAGATAATCCCATCACATCTGCAAGTTGAAAGTACTGAAGTATCTCTATAAAACAAGCAAATGTAAAAACATATACCGGCAACCAGCGCAAAGACCGGGGAATAAAGATCCGAATAAAACAATAAATCAGTACGACTACCAGAATATCACCCACATAAGGACGAACAAAGGTATCGTGAACATATACGCCAATAATAATTTCTATTACCAGTATCGCAAAAAAACAGAGGGCATAAATAATTCTTTTCTTCATAATTAATCGTATAAACCCAGCTCCCCAAAAAGCCTGTTTAATTTTTACTCCAGAGCAATTTTCAGACTGAAACCATCTACTGACACTCCTTTCGAACGAGTTATAGCCAGCTTTTGTTCTTCAGACATTCCAATCGTTTCACCATCTCTCAGAGTTACATCACTTTCTAAAATATAATATATTACATCATACAAAAATTCACTTAACTCTTCCGGACTCATTCTACTATCCAATACTTCCAGTTCGTCTTTACCAAAAACAGCCATTCCATACGTATAAATACCCGGTCCCTGTTCTCCTTTTGTAAAACCGAAATAAATCCAGTTCAGAATGGGCAATGTATCCTCCTTCATTACAGTTGCCGCCTCTATATAAAACCTTGGCTCAAACACAGTGCCCGAAGCGTAAAAACCAATTGCATTCTCCAACTTCAAAGAAGACGAAGCTCCTTTAACAAACAGTTCACCCGCTTCAACGACAGGCTTTTTCCGATTCAGTACAGCTACACACAGCTGTGCCACATGCGTTCTGGTTACTTCAACAGCTTCTGCCCACAGATAATTATTTTCGGCATTATACTCAGCTTCTCTATCAGGAACCGGAGCATCAAAATAACTGAGACAAAGCATCATATCATCAATCTCAAACACCAATGTGAATCCTTCTTTGGTAACTTTTCTCCAATTAACATCTTTCCAGTCGGCCTCCAGGTTCTTTTTTATTCTTTCAAAATCACACTCTTTGGTATTCAATAGGACAAAACCGACCAAAGTGCCGGTATTTCCACCTTCTCCAACATCTCCATATTCAACCTTCTGCGTCATGGATTCTAAGATGTCTTGTTCCTGTTTGTTCATATGCCTTAATTATAGATTTATATGACCTAAAGCCCGGTTCAGCATTGAATACATATATTCTCTTTGCGAAGATACTGATTTTAAGTATAACAGATAATCAAATACTATAAAATCTACGGTAAATGACCTCTTTATCACAAAAACTTATCCTGAACTCTAAAATAACACTAAATAAATGACAACAGAAGAGAAAACAGTTGTATCTTTAAGAGTCTGTAAAAACAGTTATTGGAGCCAGTGACGGATTTAATAATGAATTAGCTACGCTATGCCGATATCTAAAGGACGGAGGAAAAAGTTCTCCAACAATATAAATAAAACTCAGAAAATGTATTTAAAAACAGAAAGGAGAGTAAAAATATGGCATTAAACTTTGATTTTGTATTAAGATTGTTAGTAGCCGGTATATTGGGTGCCATCATCGGACTGGACAGAGAATATCGTGCCAAAGAAGCAGGTTATCGTACCCACTTTCTTGTATCACTGGGCAGCGCCTTGATAATGATTGTTTCTCAATATGGTTTTCAGGACATCATAAAAGAGAGCAGTGTTACTCTGGATCCAAGTCGCGTAGCTGCACAAGTAGTCAGTGGAATTGGTTTTATTGGTGCCGGTACCATTATTTTTCAGAAACAAATAGTACGGGGGCTGACTACTGCTGCCGGATTATGGGCCACAGCAGGAATCGGTCTGGCTGTAGGCGCAGGTATGTATGTGATAGGGATTGCCGCAATGTTACTAACGCTCGTCGGTCTCGAAGCACTAAGTTATATATTCAAAAGTGTAGGTATGAAAAGCTCCATGATCACTTTCTCAACAGAAAATAAGAACATACTAAAGTTAATTGCAGATAAGTTCAACTCCAAAGACTACCGGATTGTGTCCTATCAGATGGATACCATAGGACATGGAGAAGTATCTCTCTACCAGGTGACAATAGTGATAAAATCGAAACGTAACTATGACGAAGGACATCTGTTGTCACTTATACAAGAATTTCCGGAAGTGACAGTAGAAAGAATAGAGTAAAACTACTTTTGCTTTTCTGTCAGGTACTTCCAGTAACGTACCGGCATATCTTGTTTGTGCTTCCTCGGGTTAAGCCGTTCTTTTATCGTAATAGATTTAAAATAAGTTTTCCATAGCTGCTGAAAAAGTTTTTCGTCCTTATCCATCAGGCTCTCGTCCAGCATACCGGTAATGAGATGGGAAGCACTGCCATCATCATCAAAAGTAACCTCTTCTACGGTTTTCAGGTCATAATAGAAACCATAACGGCGCTTCATATCATAGATCAACCACTTCTGATCAGCAAAACGATCTCTGAAGTGTTCTATGGTAAGTGGTAACGCATTATATTGAGGTTCAAAAACAGCAAAAAAGGTACCGTCCGCAGCCTTCTGGAAACGGACGAACTGAAGCATACGCAGCCGCTCCCAATCTACCTTTTTCCATATTTTCGCAAGTTCCAATACATCCGGATCTCCAAAATTAGTTTCAATGGAACGAGGTGCATCAATTGCTTTACGAATATATCGGAACAGCAACATGTCTACCTCCGGAAGTTCAGAAAGCCAACACCATGTAATAGATGAAAGAGCTGAAACCGATAGTCTCTTTTGTAATCCGCACCACACACGTCCGGATTTCTCTTCATCGGTATGTACAGTAAAAGATTCATCATAAAACAGAGGCAAAACATCCCCTTCGGAGAGTAACATATCCGGAAAAATTTTACGAAAATAAGCATCAAAAACAGCTGTCAGTAAACCTTCAAAAGTTTTATCATATATAAACAAATTCATAGGCCGGTTTGCAATCAGAGTTAATCAGAAAAAGTAAATGTCAGTTGATTCTCATCTATCTTCTTCCTGGGCTTGGGAAGCAACAGGCTACGCACAGTATGTGGGGTCATTTCATTAACAGTCTTCATCGGAAGCTCACTACAAGTAATAAAATACTGAGCCTTCTTCATCACTACACCTATCTTTTTAAGCTGATAGAATCCTAACTTTGAATAACGCCGCGAAGCAATAATCAACTTTGCAGACTTTACTCCAATACCCGGTACACGAAGTATCATTTCATAATCTGCTCTGTTTATATCTATCGGAAACTGTTCGGGATGACGCAATGCCCACGAAAGTTTCGGATCTATTTCAAGATCAAGATCAGGATAAGCATCATCTACAATTTCATCGACTTTAAACTGATAGAATCGCATTAACCAGTCTGCTTGATACAACCGGTTTTCACGAACAAGAGGAGGTTGCTTCAAAGCCGGCAAACGGGTATCATAGGTGTTGACGGAAACATAACCGGAATAATAAACCCGTTTCATGGTGGGACGCTGATACAAGGCAGAAGAAAGGAAGAGAATGTCTTTATCTGTTTCAGCAGTAGCTCCAACTATCATCTGCGTACTCTGACCTGCCGGAGCAAAACGAGGGGCATGCCTGAATTTCTTCCGTTCTTCATTGCTCTCCAGTACTCCCTGCTGAATATACAACATAGGAGCAAATACGCTCTTATGGTCTTTCTCCGGAGCAAGCAATTTTAAATTCTCTTCTTTAGGTATCTCAACATTCACACTCAAACGATCAGCATAACGTCCGGCTTCAGTCACCAGTTCACGACTGGCTCCGGGAATACTCTTCAAATGAATATATCCATTGAATCGATGCACTTCACGCAGGTCTTTGGCTACCCGTACCAGACGTTCCATTGTATAATCGGGATTACGTACAACCCCCGAACTAAGAAATAAACCCTCTATATAATTACGACGATAAAACTCAATGGTCAAGTCAACCAACTCAGAAACAGAAAGAGTAGCACGTGGCAAGTCATTACTACGTCGGTTGATGCAATAGGCACAATCATAAATACAATAATTGGTAAGCATCACCTTCAATAGAGAGATGCATCGCCCGTCTTCGGCAAAACTATGGCATATCCCCCACCCTCCTACAGTATTACCAAGCATTCCCGGTTTATTGGCACGCACCGTTCCGCTGGAAGCACAAGATACATCATACTTAGCGGACTCTGCCAATATCCTTAGCTTTTCGAGTACGTTTGCATTCATAATCAGTACAGTTTTTGCATCTTTTCTATTTCAGCTTTCATCAAATCACGCAAACTTTGAGGCTCCAGAACCTCTACCGTTGAACCTTTAGACAACAACTCCTGAATAAAATCATAAGTATGCGATATATACATTTCAAAATCAGTATAAGTATCTGTCGTTATTATCTCTTGCTGACTGGGATGCAAAGGTAGGTTACGCAGATAAGGAGTCTGCTCGGCAACAACCCGCAAAACAGTACGTTGCGGTTGCTGTGCCTCATCACGAATAATGCCGAAACAATTCTGAAAATAATCCTGTGGAGTGAATTTCCGGGGAAAGCGGAACGTATCATTCCCTGTCCTTACCGATTTGATCCTATCTAAAGAATAAGAACGGAAAGCTTCATACTTCCGGTTGACTCCTATCAGATACCAGCGATGACGAAACAATTTCAAAAAGTAAGGTTCCAGACAGACCTCTTTCGGTAGCTCCCAGTTATAAGCCTGATACTCCATGTGAAGCACAGATCCTGTCCTCATAGCATCTATAATGATATCCATATATTGCAGTCCCAAAGGAGCCTCCTCAAAAACAATCCGGTTCTTCATATCCACATTTTCCTGCAGAATGTTGTTTAATGAAAAGCTGTTGAGCAACCACATTTTAAGCTTATCTCCCAACATTCCCTCGGCATCAGCTATATAATAAGTATTTGTACACTTATCACATTCTATATTAATGTCGAACATCTCTTCGATAGCCTGCCGGTGATTATGAAAGGTACGCAAAGGAATATCCGTACGAGTACTATCTCCTGCCCGCCAGCGGCGATTGATTTCAGCAAACGTAATGCGTCCGTTCCGATAGATAGTATCTACCAGCCAGATGAGTTTATTGAATTGTTGTTTAGCCATATCTGCTTTTATTTTTATATCTGCTGCAAAATAGAAGATAGTTTGTGCCAAAAATAAGCATAATAAAGAGAAGATATAGTGAAATAATTAAAAAAGAGTTGAATGATACAAGTGAAATGTACTGCTATTTTGTTACATACTATATGAAAAGTATGAAAACAATCGTTATAACTATACTGCTCTTCATGGGCTGTTCGCTGACAGGTAATGCACAGGACGTGCAGGGTACTAAACTCAAAAAACAGGAGAATAACAATATGAAAGATCAAAAGGAAATATACTTCGCTGGTGGTTGTTTCTGGGGTACAGAACATTTTCTGAAACAAATCAGGGGTGTAGAAAGTACTCAGGTGGGTTATGCAAACGGAAATATTGCTAACCCCACATATAAACAAGTGTGTAGCGGAAATACCAATTTCGCCGAAACGGTAAAGGTAATCTATAATCCACAGGATGTAGAGCTTCCTTTGCTAATAGATTTATACTTTAAAACAATAGATCCCACCAGTGTCAACCGGCAAGGGAATGATCGCGGTTCACAGTACCGTACAGGTATTTATTACACAGATAAAGCCGATCTGCCGACTATACAAACTGCCGTAAAAGCATTGTCAAAAAACTATTCAAAACCACTCGCTATTGAAATAAAGCCATTATCCAACTTTTATCAGGCAGAAGATTATCATCAGGATTATCTGGATAAAAATCCAGGAGGGTACTGCCATATCGATCCGGCTTTATTTGCCTTGGCCAAAAAGGCAAATGCACCCAAAATGACAGCAAAGCCTGTTTACAAGAAGCCGGATGACGCCACACTTCGTGCCAAACTCACCAACGAGCAATATGCCGTAACACAAAAGAGTGCCACCGAACCAGCCTTTCATAATGAATATTGGGATGAGAAACGACCCGGTATCTATGTAGATATCACGACCGGAGAACCATTGTTTATATCGACTGATAAATTTGATTCAGGATGTGGTTGGCCCAGTTTCACAAAACCAATAGATAAAACACTGATACAAGAAAACATGGATACCTCTCATGGCATGAGACGTGTAGAAGTACGTAGCAAGACCGGAGATGCACACTTGGGACATGTATTCACAGACGGTCCTGCAGATAAAGGAGGATTACGCTATTGTATCAACAGTGCCTCCCTGCGTTTCATCCCTAAAGAAAAAATGAAAGAAGAAGGGTATGGCGGATATCTGAACCTGCTTCCTACAGGAGGAGATGCGGCAGGTGAGTAAGTTTCAGCCCCCAATAGCTATAAAATAAAAAGCCAGTCCTCACAAGGTCTGGCTTCGCATTTCTCTTTATTCAAAAAATTACTTTTTTGATTCTTCCAAAGATACTTTACGGAATTCTTTCATTGCTTTTTCAATTTCCAATGAAGCCTTACGTGCACGTGTTCCAGCAGCTTTATTACCGTTTTCGATCTGTGCATTTGCATCCTTGTTGAAATCAGCTACAAGAGCTGCGATTTTTTCTACTAATTCTTTCATGATCCTTTTTATATTTTCTTCGTTAATAATGATTGGCAAAAATACATTCTTTCCCGAAATAAACACATAAAAACAATATTTTTTTTGAAATAATCCTCGAAAAATCGTCTAAAAAAGGCAGTTTCGGCTTTTTTCTTTACTTTTGCAACTATGAAACCACTTACAGATACCGAATACATACATATTTTAATAGCTGAGGGAGAGCACCAGCAACAGGATTTTAAATTTGAAATTTCGGATGCCCGCAAGATTGCCAGAACATTGTCGGCCTTTTCCAATACCGATGGCGGGCGTTTACTCATTGGTGTTAAGGACAATGGAAAAATAGCCGGTGTACGTTCAGACGAAGAGAAATATATGATAGAAGCAGCAGCTCAACTCTATTGTCTGCCCGAAGTTCACTACTCCATGCAAACATTTCACGTTGAAGGACGTTCTATATTAGTGGTACAAATAGATGAAAGTACGAAAAAGCCGGTATATGCAAAAGATGAGACCGGCAAGCCATTGGCTTATATTCGTATAAAAGATGAGAATATCCTCGCTACTCCGGTACATCTGCGTGTATGGGAACAAAGTGATAGCCCGGTAGGAGAATTGATACAATACACCGAACGGGAACAACTGTTGCTTGATCTGCTCGAAGCAAATGTCTCACTTTCATTAAATCGATACTGTCGTCTGACAAACATCCCGCGTCGTACTGCTGAACATTTGCTGGCTAAATTTATCCGGTTTGATATAATAGAACCGGTATTTGAGAATCATAAATTTTACTTCAGATTGAAATAGAAAGAACGCAGATTTTCGCAAAGGGAAACAAATATAAAATAAAGATCCACAGTCTTTTTATCTGCGTTTATCCGCGTTTCATCAAAGATTTAAAACATTGTGCCCTGCTTTCTGTGTTCCTGTGGTGAAATACACTCAAAACCAATCAAATTGAAATAAATTTTGGTACGATTGCCTTGGATGAATGACGTAATAGTTGGTGTAAATCAACTTATTTAGTACTTTTGCAATCGCAAACCTGAATTCAAAATTTATAATTAATATATATGAGCATATTTGCTAACTTATTCAAGAAAAAAGCCGAAGCCGATGGAAAGGCTGTAGGTAATGTAGAAGATTTCGTGTCATTGACACGCGTATATTTCCAATCTGTAATTGCTGTAAGTCTTGGTATCACTAATATTCGTTTTCTCCCGGATGTAGCGCAATTCAAGCGCCTGTTCAAAATACCTACTCAGGGAGGAAAGTTGGGACTAGGCGAAAAAGCAGCAGCCCGTAAGATGTTAATGGAAGATTATGGAATCAGCGAATCTTTTTTCAAAGAAATAGATTCTTCAATAAAAAAGAACTGCCGTACACAAAACGATATACAGGCCTATTTGTTTATGTATCAGGGTTTCTCTAATGATCTGATGATGTTAATGGGTAATCTCATGCAATGGA
>DXWV01000047.1:0-11614 GCA_019416685.1 Bacteroides sp. | reverse complement strand
TCCGTATGCCGTCTGTTTTTAAAAAGACGCTTCGCAACATGACAGCAAAAACCGTACACGATGTGTGTACCAGAACGGTGTGGAAAGCAGATGACGTACACAAAACAGCTACTTCTGTACGCCAGTACAAAGAACGTCTCGGATACTCCGAACAATGGATGACAGAATATGTCTATAACATTATCGTACTAGCCAAGAAAGAACCCAAACGTAAAGACGAAGATGCCAAAGCATAAATGTTACGAAACAAAAAAGAATCGTAAAAGAATGCAGCTATAGAAAAGCGGAAGTCACATACTTCCGCTTTTTTTGTATATTTATGCCTAATAATGCGCCAATAAATGACTCGTTTCGCTAAATATACCAATTTGTCCGGGAATATTTAGCGTAGATGTTTGGTGCATTGCACATTGACATATTGACCAACAACAAAAGAAAAATCGCTTATGAAACAAAAGAAAATGCTAACTCTCACTCTTTCACAACTGAAACAACTATACCAACAGGAGTTACCGGAACTCTGCCGACTGGCTGGTCAAAGTCTTAACGATAAAGACTTCAGAAGCAGTCTCGAAAGATTCCTGTCTCTCCATCCGCAAGCTGAAAGCAACCCGGGTAAGCAAATTCGACTCCTTATCAATTACGACGGAACAAATATCCACGAACTCTCCACAGGACAGGACATGCCAGTACAAACGCTTTCAATACTCTACCAGTTTCTCATTGGGCAACTGGAAAATACAGACCTGGCAACAGACTTATTCATAGACTTATTCTATCTCTTCAAAAGACTGGATGCCCCCGAAATGCCCCTCCCCTCTCCACAACGGATAAAAAGCCGTACCGAACGCTGGGCCACCGGATTGGATGAAGAAGTCATGGAACTACGTGCACAAAACAAAGAACGAATGCTGCACGTGCTGATACAAAAGATTGAAAACCGAAAATCCGGTTCCACCCGTTTCAAATTTGACGAAGGATTAAGCTATGACGAGAAATATCAACTCGTCAGCCAATGGTGGAACGACTTCCGTTTTCACTTGTCAATGGCCATAAAAAGCCCTGCCGAATTAAACCGCCTACTGGGAAATTCACTTTCCAGCGAAACAATGTATCTGCTTTCGCGTGCACGTAAAAAAGGAATGCCTTTCTTTGCTACTCCTTATTACCTGTCTCTACTTAATATTACCGGAGACGGATACAATGACGAAGCAATCCGTAGTTATATTCTTTATTCCCCCCGTCTGGTAGAGACATATGGCAATATCCGTGCCTGGGAAAAAGAAGATATCGTAGAAGCCGGAAAGCCCAATGCAGCCGGGTGGTTACTTCCGGACGGGCACAATATTCATCGCCGTTATCCGGAAGTTGCTATCCTGATACCGGATACCATGGGACGAGCTTGTGGAGGATTATGTGCTTCTTGTCAGCGTATGTACGACTTCCAGAGCGAGCGTCTTAATTTTGAATTCGACAGCCTGCGCCCCAAAGAATCATGGGATAAAAAGCTACGCCGCCTGATGAATTATTTCGAAGAAGACACACAACTACGTGATATCCTTATCACTGGCGGAGATGCCCTAATGAGCCAAAACAAAACATTACGAAACATTCTGGAAGCTGTTTATCGGATGGCCGCCCGCAAACGGAGAGCTAATCAGGAACGGCCGGAGGGAGAGAAGTATGCCGAACTGCAACGTGTACGTCTCGGTTCGCGTTTGCCAGCCTATCTTCCTATGCGTATCAATGACGAGCTCGTAGAGATTCTTCGTGAGTTTAAAGAAAAGGCTTCAGCTATTGGCGTAAAGCAATTCATCATCCAGACGCACTTCCAAACACCATTGGAGGTCACTCCGGAAGCACGAGAAGCCATCAGCAAGATACTTTCTGCCGGATGGCTTATCACCAACCAGTTAGTTTACACCGTAGCAGCTTCTCGGAGAGGACACACAACAAGACTTCGTCAGATACTCAACTCACTTGGAGTAGTTTGTTATTATACCTTCTCAGTAAAAGGCTTTAATGAAAACTACACTGTATTTACTCCCAACAGTCGCTCCTTACAGGAACAACATGAAGAAAAGATATACGGTCAGTTGACGCCGGAGCAAGCTACAGAACTGTATACCCTACTCGAAAAAGGAGAAGACACAGCTACTCGTATCCGTCGCTTCATGAGGAAATACCACCTGCCTTTTCTGGCTACTGACCGAAGTGTACTCAACCTCCCTGCCATAGGAAAGAGTATGACGTTCAACACAGTAGGTCTTACTGAAGACGGAAAACGTATTCTCCGCTTCGACCATGACCGCACACGCCATCACAGTCCGATCATCGATAAAATGGGAGAAATTTATATTGTAGAGAACAAATCGCTTGCCGCTTATCTGAGACAATTGGGCAAGATGGGAGAAGATCCCGAAGATTACGCCAGCATATGGAACTACACAGAAGGTGAAACAGAACCCCGATTCAGTTTATACGAATATCCGGAATTTGAGTTTCAAACCACTGGCAGAATGAGTAATCTGGAAGTAGAAGGATAAACTGCCCAACTCATAAACCAAAAGCCTCCGGAGCAATGTGCTCCGAAGGCTATATCGATTATAAATGGAAATACTCTTTCAACCAACTTACCAATTACGCCCGGTATCCCACCAAAGGCGGGTACCACCATTATCTTCTCCCCTCAGTGCATCCACTAACATACGATACTGTTCTTTATTTTCTGTCATCAATGAACCGGGATAGTTCAGACGGCGAACCATTATTTCCGTATCAATGCTATGGCTTTTACTATTATTGAATCTTACAGGAAAAAGACGAGGATATCCCGTACGACGCTGTTCTGCCCACGCCTCACAACCTTCGGGAAACATAGCCAACCATTTCTGAGTAATGATCTTCTCCAGTTTAACCTCCCGATCTGCATTTTCTATCCAACGTGGAGACACCAGACAACGAGCCTTTATATTATTATCAGGATCATACGTATCAACAAAATCGGCAGCTAGACTATCACTGTTCAGATAATCGTCTGTCGTTGTCAGATTGTACTGACGGAAAGAGGAAACCACTCCCTGCTTATAACATTCTCCCGCATCCTCTGATGTCCAGCCACGCAATGCGGCCTCTGCACGAAGAAACCACACCTCAGCGGCAGTCATCAACACTGCATCTGTAGACTGATTTACTGTCAACTTAGATAAAGTATTATAACGATTATGAGCAAAACAAGTTCCCTGACGGATCCCCCGATATTCCCCTTCCAATTCCGGAGCCGTACAATGTTCAAAATACAACTCCCGCCGAGGGTCACTGTAACCATTCATTATAGATTCTATAGAGGCATTCATATAAGTCTCATTCCATACCCGGTTGAGTTCGCCAAGTGGATTGGAATATCCATTACCGGTAGAGACAGCTGCCAATTCGGTAGCATACTCAAAAACACCATACATATTATCAAAAGCTTTCAAGAACTCCGTGCGGGCTTTCAGCGGACTCACTACAGCCAAACGCATGGCAAGCCTCATCCGCAAAGAGTTGGCAAACTTAATCCATGAGCTATAATTCCCATCAAGCAAAATATCAAAACGGGCAAATTCTGCAGCTTCCGGCATTCGTTCTATGTAATCAGAAAGAACGGTAATCGCCGTATCCAGGTCATGGAAGAATTCATCATATACTTCCTCCTGCGTATCGGGCTGATAATTATTTCCCGGATTCGCAAAATTGGTATATACAACAGGACCATAATAATCCGTCACACGATGCATCACCTCTACTTTCAGAATCTTTGTAATACCAAAGAATGCCGGCTGCTCTATACGGGTATGGATTTCCGACTGATAAATCTGAGGAAAGATATAAGCATACGTATGTCCCCACATCGCACTATTCCAACCGTCCTGCATATTATAATCGGAATTATGACTACCTCCATTCAGTGGCTTGGCATCATGCATATATCCACAAAACATATCAGCATTAAGATTCTGCGTCAACTGAAAGGGCCAGTTCTTGCCTTTGCCATAATCATAATTAAAATAAATCCCCTGCTGAATAATGCCCAGACGAATGCCATGATCATTGTTATCCGCTTTCAAATCTTCATCGGTAATGCCTGCCAGATCAGTATTGTACTCTCTGAATTGGGAAGTACAGGATATCAGTATCGCCCCTAAACACAGAAACAGAAGAATCACATTCTTTTTCATTATCTTACTCCTCCCCTGCTTTAAAATTCACATTTAATACTGAATCCCCAACTACGTGTCGTGGGCATTCCATAAACTTCAATTCCCTGGTTATCATTTCCTGTAGAGAGTACCAGGTCGGGATCAAAAGGTGCTTTCTTGTAAATAAAAAAAAGATTGCGTCCCACAAAAGAGAGTTGTATATCTTTAAAAAAATACGTTTTAGTTATCCAGCTGGCAGGCAACTGATAGTTCAGAGAAAACTCTCTCACACGCACATTCGTAGCATCATACATATAGTACTCCGTCACACCCGCACGTCCACCAACAACATTCTTGTAGAATCCCTTTACATTCTCTATACGACGTCCTTCCAACATAATATATCCATCATCCCTGGCATCGGCCGTAGTTTTGGAAACTCCATACATATCCATATCGGCTTGAGTTTGGGAAAGAATATCTCCACCATACCGACAGTCTATCAAAAAATAAAGACTGACCCCTTTGTAAGAAAGAGTATGACTCCACCCCATCGAAAAGAGAGGATTGGCATTACCTACTTTCACTGTATTTCCATCTCCCTCAACCTGAGGCAATCCTTTATTTTCGCCCTCGGCTTCGTAAACGATATTTCCACTGCCATCACGAACAAAAGCTTTTCCGTAAATATCACCGATAGAACCACCTTTCACCAACTTCATGGCATAACTCGACGAAAAACTGGTAGGACCATAAACAAACTCTTTTAACTGTTCATGCAGTTCGATAATCCGGTTCTTATTGGAAGAGAAATTGAGTGTTGTTTTCCATATGAAATCCCGATTCATCACAGGTGCAGCATCCAGTGTCAGCTCCCATCCCCCATTCTGTATATTACCGGCATTAACATACCGATAGGCATATTTATCTCCTGATAAAGCCGGTAGTTTAAAGAACTGATTGCGAGTATTGGTACGGTAATAAGTGGCGTTAATACCCAAACGATTACCAAGGAAACGCCACTCGGTACCTACTTCCACAGAATATGTCATTTCAGGCTCCATCTCTTTAAAAGGAGCTGCATCACTGGCCTGTACTTCACCACCGGCAGTAACGTGTGAAACCGGATTAGTGATAAATAATGGGATATCATTACCCACTTTACTGTATGTACCGCGCACTTTACCAAAAGAAACCCATTCCGGCAAATCTATCAGTTTATTCAGAATAAGAGAAGCACCAAGAGAGGGATAGAAGAACCCGGTCTGCTCATGCTGGGTGTAAGCCAAAGTAGAAGCCCAGTCATTACGGGCGGTCACATCTACAAAAAGGCTCTCTCTGTATCCTACCTGTGCTGTAACAAATACTGACTGCAACTGCCTGTGAGCATCAATCTTCTGATCGAGGCTGGCAGAACCATTCATAATAATATTTGCCAGATTAAAGACATTGGGAAACTTCAAGGAAGCTGTTTTAGAGTCATAGCGAACTGAATTCACGATCTTGTCATTAATGCTGGCACCCACAGCGGCATCCAGTGAGATATCCCCCCACATCTTCTTCGCCGTTGCCATCACATCTCCATAAAGCAGCACCTCCTGATAATCCATTTCAATATAGCGACCATTCACTCCTGCCAATGCCGGAGCTGTAGAAGCATAAAACTTCTGCCGCAGTTTGTCATTTGCATAATCCATAGTGCCACGTGCCTGGATATCAAGCCAGTCATTCACTTTTACACGAGCAGACAAAGACGTAATGATTCTGGAACGGGTGTCTTTACTCTGAATACGGTTGACAATCCAATAAGGGTTTTGCTCAAAATCTTCAAAAGACGTATGCCAATTCTGTACATTGAGCTTACGATCTTCATCATATACTTCAAAATGATCTTTATAATAAGACAGATCTTCGCCACGAGGAAAGCGATACAATCCCACCAGGGGATTCATATAAAAACCTCCGGTAACAGGTTTGTTCTTTACTACCTGACGCATCACATTCACACTGCCATCCAGTTTCAACCGGCCATTGAACAAAGAGGAAGTTTCGCGGAAATTCAGATTGTGTTTGGAAAGCTGATTTTTATCTATAATGCCCCTTCCGCTGGTATTGGCATAAGAGAAATAATTTTGTAACTTCTCGTTTCCATGGCTCACAGATATAGAAGTAATGGAAGTAAAACCGGTACGAAAGAAATTCTTCAGGTTGTCCTGGTCCGGCTGTTCGGCCTTTGCTCCCCAGCTATCTACATCATCACTCACCCCATAGCGGTTTTGCATTTCAGGAAGGCTAAAAGCATTATCAACGGTCAGGCTGGTAGAGAAAGATACTTTATGCACTCCGGACTCGCTCCCTTTTTTAGTGGTTATCAATATTACCCCATTAGCAGCCTGGCTACCATACAAAGCTGCAGCCGGAGCACCTTTCAGAATCGTTATACTCTCTACATCCTCAGGATTCAGATTAGAAATACCATCGCCTCCGTCACGATTGCCGGCATTGGCTGTACCTCCAATAGCCGAATAGGCTTGTTCGGAAGTAGAGTTGAGCATCGGAACACCATCTATTACATATAAAGGCTGATTATCACTGACCACGGAACGTATACCACGAATACTGACCTTAGCTGATGCACTCGGTCCCGAGGAATTCTTACTAATTTGCACACCTGCTGCTTTTCCTGCCAGTGCAGTAATCATATTAGGGTCTTTCACCCGGTTCAATTCATCACTTTTGAGCTGCATAGCCGAATATGAGAGAGAAGATTCCTTCTTTTCAATGCCAAGTGCAGTGACAATAATAGGATCAAGCATCACGGCATCTTCTTTGAGTAGTATCTCAAATTCAGTTTGCCCCCGTACAGGCACCTCCTTGGTCTCACATCCCACAAAGGAAACTTGCAGAACAGCATCCTCTTCTACTACTAAAGAAAATTCACCCTCTGTATTCGTAATTGTTCCGTCAGATTTCCCTTTCACTTTTACAGTAGCTCCAATCAAAATTTCTCCTTTGGAATCGACAATGTATCCTTTTATCTTTTTTCTTGAAGAAAACTGGTCTGTGTGTTTATCATATTCTATATTAATGGCATTACACTCTTCTATTCCCAAAGGGGGTAAGAGTATTAAAAATAAGTATAAAAGAGTCCTTTTAGTAAGTAACATGTTCATTTCAAATAGATTGTGCTTATACAAAAGTACACAATAAATTCTAAAAAAATATTTTTTAGGTAACGTTTGAACAAAAGAGTTCTCAGAAATAGGTATTATCACTATTTTTGTTGCAAATAAACTATAAATATGGAAATAGAGATAGAAAATCATCCCCTGAAACCGTTTTTACCTCCGCATGCAAAATTGTTAATGCTGGGCAGTTTTCCGCCACAAAAGAAAAGGTGGTCTATGGATTTTTACTACCCCAATTTAAACAATGATATGTGGAGAATTGTGGGACTCCTGTTCTTTGACAACAAAGATCATTTTCTGAATGAGTCAAAGAAAGCTTTTTGTCGTGAACAAATCATTGATTTTCTCAATAAAAAGGGGATTGCCTTATTCGATACAGCTTCTGCCATACGGCGTTTGCAGGATAATGCTTCCGATAAATTTCTGGAAGTAGTTCAGTCTACTGACATAGCTGCTATGCTCCAGCAATTACCAGAATGCAAAGCTATTGTAACCACCGGACAAAAGGCCACAGATACCCTTCGCATGCAATTCAATGTAGAGGAGCCCAAGGTAGGTGACTTTTCTGAGTTCGTGTTTGAAAACCGTCCGATGCGACTCTACCGGATGCCTTCCTCTTCCCGTGCTTACCCATTAGCGTTGGATAAGAAAGCCACTGCTTACCGTATCATGTACCAAGACTTACAAATGCTTTAAAATAATAGAAATATGAAACCAATCTTTTTGCAATACCCAGCGTGTAGCACTTGCCAAAAGGCAAAAAAGTGGCTGACTGAAAATAATATTGAGTATACCAACCGCCTCATCGTAGAAAACAACCCCACCATAGAAGAGCTGAAAGCATGGATTCCACTTAGTGGTCTACCGATAAAAAAGTTTTTCAATACCAGTGGAGTAATCTATAAAGAGCTGAACCTCAAAGAGAAACTCCCTACAATGAGCGAAGAAGAACAGATAGCCCTGCTGGCTACCAATGGTAAACTGGTGAAACGCCCATTGGTAGTGACTGATAATTTTGTATTAGTGGGATTCAAACCCGATGAATGGGAAAAACTAAAATAGTTGAAAACTTCTTTGCAGAAGTACTTGCAGATTCGGAAGATTATTCTACCTTTGCACTCGCAAACACGGGAGTAGCTCAGTTGGTAGAGCACCGGTCTCCAAAACCGGGTGTCGGGAGTTCGAGCCTCTCCTCCCGTGCAAGGTCAAATAGCTGTAAGTAAGTAACTTACAGCTATTTTTCGTTTATAGATCGGGCAAAGGTCGGACGGTAAAAGTATAATCCATACTCATTAGTTTCATCCACTTCTCAAGGGTGCAAAATAAGAGAATGATACGTCAGAAGGTGATTTTTTGTTCTACATTTGAGTTTGAGTGGTTAGGGTATAGTTATAATAACGATGCGGAAGTTGGAGGGAAACGGGTATTGGTTGTTTTCGGAAGAGGTCGGGAGACGGAAAAGGAATGTTGCCAACATGTACGCCGGATGTTGTTCTATGAGAGAAAAAGGAGGGTAATAATATAGGAGGAATGAAGAATTTATTCTACTTTTGTGACACAAGAAACAGAATAGGACATGGATGAATTACTAATTATTCAAAATAAAATATACGAGATACGAGGTCAGAAGGTGATGTTGGACTTCGATTTGGCAGAGATGTATCAAGTTGAAACGAAACGTCTAAAAGAAACTGTAAGGCGTAATATCAAGCGATTTGAGGGTGAAGACTTTATGTTTGAGCTGACTAAAAACGAAGTAGTCGAACTTTCAAGGACGCAAAATGCCGACCATGAACAAAGGACGTGGCTACAATATCAAATATCCTCGTTTTGCTTTCACCGAGTTTGGAGTCACCATGTTGAGCGGAGTACTCAATTCCGATTTAGCAATAGAGGTAAATAGAAGAATTATACGCGCTTTCGTGACCCTTCGTCAATTGGTAGCCAATCCTCCGGTAGACCGTATTTCAGATAGCCTTTTCCTACCCTGCCATTGGCATACAAATACCTTCTATACGATATGATAAATGGCAAATTGGTTGACTTTACTTCCGATGAATTAAATACATTATCCTTGGCTTTATCAGAACTTGGAGCTAAGTTGAATAATACTTCCCAGTCAATCGCGAGACCTGGATGACAACGATAGGGAATATTTCGATATTCTCTACTAAATGGAAAAGAGTTTTCACGAGTTGAAAGCTCTTTTTTATTGCTCTGATTATAAAACAGCCTCGAATGGTGACATCTTTTCCAGTTCTTCCAAAACACTTTCTTTAGAATTTAATATTCAGTGTTACTTCTTTATTTCCTGCCAACCAGTCCGGTCCGTCTTCTACAAGGCGTATTGCTTCTTTATCAGCAGAAGCACATAGGGTGTTCTTTATTTTTATATTCACCGGACGGCCCTTTTTATCCACATGAAAAGTCAGTACTACTTCTCCCTTTACCTTTGCACATTCTTCATCTGTTGGACGAATCCTATTCTTTTTCAGGTACTTCTTATATGCTTTGAACCCTATCACAGGAACAGGCTCCGGCATGGTCAATGGCTCAACATGTACTACCGAACCTGTGAGATTCTTTTTTCTTTCAGTGCCATACCCCACTACTACTACTTCGTTTAATGCCTCTTTGCTTTCATTCATGGCAATCAACATATCTTTGCCGGTATCTATAGGAAGAGTTATCGGTTCATAACCGATATAGTTGACCGCAATCTCTTTGTTTACATCGGCATCTAATGTGAAGTTTCCATTTACATCCGAAACCGTACCCTTACTGGTTCCTTTTACAAGAATGTTAGCCCCCACAAGAGGTTCTCCGTTTTCATCAGTCACACGTCCTTTTATTCCACTGTCCTTTAGACCTTCTACCCTATCCTGCAACTTCCGGGTAAGATCATTATCGTCTGCAGCGATTGTAGAATCAGCCAGTTTTAACTCTTCTGAAAGGGCCAAACTCATCTCTACTTCTACCGCAGTTTGCTCTTTTACTTCGGGAGGAACGGCTTTGTTAGCAACAGCAGGTTTCACTCTTCGTTCCTGACTGATGAGTGGTCTCATCGAATCCTTTTTCAGTGTCTTCGCCAACTTCACCTCTTCTCCAACAAGTATCTGTGAAGGCGTTTGCAAAATAGTATCCCGTTGCAATTGTTCCAAAGCCATGAGAGTTTCCTCCGGTAATTTATCTTTTTGGAACAGAAAATAACCACCCAAACAAACACCTAACAGGAGACTAACAGCCACACTCCAGACAAAAGCATGGTTCTGCTGCTTCTTTACCCTCATCGTAATCCGGCGGCGAAGTAACTCTATCTGTTGTTCCTGACTTTGCCCTGCGCCATCGTAACCATCCATAGCGTCGGCAAGAAAAGGATCGCGCATCGCTTCCTTTTGCAGGCGATGAGCTTTCTTCCCTTTGCGGTTTCCTCGTATGTAGTCTAATAGCTTCATTGGGTCTGGTTCTTTATACAAATCTTTAAATTACGTTTTCCATTCTGGATATAGCTTTTCACGTTATTCAGTGTAAAGCCTGTTTGCTCTACAATATCGGCATAAGACATTTCTTCCATAAAAAAATGCATGATGCTGATACGCTGAAATTCGGGAAGCTTTTCAAGACAATGCTTCAGGGCATTTAGTTGTTCTTCCGAAGTATCTTCTTCAGATAAAAGATGCAGAAATTCATCAGATTCCACAAGGTTAATCGTATAATCGAGAGAAATTTCTTTATTTTCTTTTCTCAGTATCTGTAGACAGTGATTCTTTGCTACCCGATATAGCCAGGGTTTGAAAACCTTTATTTCATAATGGGGTACTTTAGGAAGCAGATCTTCAAAAAGTTGCATTACTGCATCCTGTGCACGTGCTTCATCGGTCAGATACTTGAGACAAAGACCATATAATAACGGAATATATCGGTTGTAAAGTTCACCAAAATATTCTGTTTTACCAGACGTGGCGTACTGATGTAATAGCTCTTCGTCGGTCAGCTTTAATATGTTCTTTTTAAAAAACAGGACTTCTTTTTGGGCAAAGTTAAAAAAAATAAGTAAACGTAAGGCTATATGGATGAATTAACAATTTATGGAGGGATTAAGGAATCAATCCACTACAGAGCACACAGAGGTCACAGAGTAATTATATAGTTCATTTTAAATAATTAAGCCCCGTATACTCCGTAACGGAAATCGAGTAGGAGGAAAATGAAAGTTTTCTTCCTACTTTCATTTTCCGACCTCTC
>DXWV01000046.1 GCA_019416685.1 Bacteroides sp. | reverse complement strand
GACCGATGATCTTGAAAGAAAAAAAGCGCATGACACAGTTTACTTTACGCCCCCCGCAGCTTTAATTTTTAATCTTTCGGCCTTAATTCTCTTCCAGTATTCCTTTGGCCTGCCGGATTATTTCCGGGCTTCCTTCTGTGCAGCTAACCACTGTTGACGGTTCTATTCCTCCTATTCCTCCGTCAATTACAAGGTCTACTATCTCTCCGAACTTTTCATCTATTAATTCCGGATCTGTTGCATATTCCAGGTCTTCATGTTCTTCATGCGGTAAAGTAGTAGTCATTATTGGTGCATCGAGCAGACGGGCTATCTCACGAATGATATTGTTATCCGGCATACGAATACCTACTTCTTTCCTGTTTCTAAAAATCTTAGGCAGTCGGTTCGTTCCGTTCAGAATAAAGGTGAATGGTCCGGGCAAATTACGTTTCATTAGTTTGAACGTATTGTTATCAACTTTCGCATATTCACTGATGCTGCTTAGGTCATAACAGATAATAGAAAGATTATTCTTACGCGGATCAATATCTTTGATACGGCAAATACGTTCAATGGCACGTTCTTTCAATCCATGGCAACCAATGGCATACATCGTGTCAGTAGGATAGATGATGAGGCCGCCATCATTCAAAATATCCACTACCTGTTGCAGGTCCTGTGGATTATTATTCTTTTCGTAAAGTTTCAGAAGCATGATGAATAGTGATTAATGAATAGTGATAAGTGGTTAGTGATAAGTGATTAGTGCCATGCGGTGTAGTGATGTAACTCACTAATCACCATTGATTCTTTCACTAATCACTAATCACTAACCACTTATCACTATTTTAGTTTTTTCTTTAAGAAGTCCAGTGCCTTTTCAGCAGCTTTTTCTTTTACTGCCTCTTTTAGATCTTCTTTGTTACTTGTAGTGGCAGAGTCCAGTCCCAATTTCTTTCCTAACTCGCTGATTGCTTTGTCAGCTACGGCTTCTACCGCCTGGTTTGCCATACTCTTAGTGTCAATAGACACTTTGGGTGAAGTAAATGAACCTCCAATCTTCAGATCAAGTGTTGTCAATTTGGCAAGGTCACCTGCAGAAGCCGGGAGTTTGATTTTACCGGAATAGTCTATTGTCTGATCCAATCCTGTACTTCCGGAGAGGTTCATTACATACTCACCCAATTTGATATCAAATGGCTGTGTTGCCACTCGCCCGTCTTTGATGGTGAAATCCAGGGTCATGTCTTTTACCTTCATCTCCTTTAAATCCGGTTTATTCACAGCTTCGGCTATTTGGTCAATCACTTTTATTCCGCTCAGACTGAGATCTTTGGTAGAAAGACTTCCGTTACCCTGCATTGTTTCGAGCACAGGACTCATAGCGGCATCCAGAATGGTTTGTATCTTCATACTACCGGAGAAGTTTCCTTTTAGATTCTCGAAGATAGGTGCGAGTTGTTGCACCATATCAAGCTCCTTGTATGTCTGGGAAAAACTCAGTCCATTGAGTTTGAATCCTGCATTCATTTCCGGCTTTTTAACATCAGCCGTAGAGTAATAGCCGTTCATAACCACATTGCCACCCATCGTATTCATAGAAAGATTCTTCATATCCACCTTCCCGTCTTTAACGACCAACTTTCCATTCATATTAGTGAAAGTCATCTTATCAAATAGTACCTCTTTCAGATTAGCATCCATTTGGAAATCAATATTACGGGGCACTTCAATGATACCACTTATACTATCTGCCGGAGTAGTTGCCACCTGTGTAGTGGTGTCTGCTGTGGCTGTCATGAAATCGTTCAGGTTGAGATGATTGGAGCGAATATTGAGTGTTCCTTTCAGTGTCGTTCCTTTCAGTGCATAGCCCAGATAGTTTTCAAAACGGCTATCAGCAGTCAGATCGTTCTTACCGATATTGACGGTTGTTTCGCTCAGTTGCAGGTACTTGGGAGTGAATGTAAAGAGTGACTTGTGGATATCTATATCCGGCATATCCTTCATCTTTAGTTTCATTGAGGTGAGTCCGATTGTTCCGGAAGCCTGTACACGCTCATACTGTTCTTTTTCGATGTACGACATTTTTCCGGCGAGTTGCATGTCTGCATTGATAGTACCGTTTAACTCCATATCCTCCAATGGATATACTTGTTTGATCATGCCCAGGTTGAGTACTCCTTTTGCTTCGGCATGAAAGTCCGGATCACTGATCGGTGTTTTTATTTCGGCAGTCACGCTGAACGGATTTCCGGCGAGTCGGAAACTAAACGGGCGAATACTTACTGTGGTGAGGTCAATAGCCCCTCCCGGATTTTTTATTTCTGCATTGATGTTAATCTTATCTACACCTGCCGGAAGAGAAGGATAACGGAACATGGCGTCTTTCACTGTCATTGCTACATTGAACTGGGGTACAATGCTGTCACCTACCATACTACCTTTTATGTCGGCAGAAAGTGTGGCAATACCCTCTGTCTTCAATCCTTCAAAATCTTTGGCATAAATAGCAGGGATCAGGGACAGGATTTCTTTGAATCCTACTTCATTGGTGTTCAGCTTGAGGTCCATGTCTATGGCAGGATCTTTCAGAGCTACCCAACCATCGATACCTGCTTTGATAGCATTCAACCGGAATTCATTCTCTTTCAATGTATATTTATTGTTGGCAAAATCGGCATCTACATCTATTTTTGCATAAATATTGGCATTAGAAAGAAAAGGGATACCGTTCATTTTATACGTTAGTGCTTCCGTTTTTGCTTCCAGTTGTAAGGTCGTACGATCGCTACCCAGGTCTCCTGAGCAAAGTGCATTCAGAGTATGGATATCTGCATACATATTCGCCTGACGGTCGTCATATATGAGATTCATATTTTTGATAACAAACTGTTGAAGTTGTATCTTGAATGGAGAACTGCTTGATTCTTCTGTAGTATCAGTATTTGTACTATCCGGCTTCATTACATCCCAATTGGGTCGGCCATCTGCAAGTACAATGGCATGTAGCCGGGTGTCTGTTATCTGTACTTTAGAAATGTCATAACCACTATCTCCAAAAAGAGAGAAAAGGTTGATAGCGGCTGTTACTTCACCCGCTTGTACAAGGGTGTCTTTTTCAAATTCGCCTACACCACGCAGCCAGAAATCATTGAGAGTGACTGATGCCTTGGGGAAGTTACGAAACAGACTAATATCCAGACTACCGAAGTCAAACTGTGCATTAAGCATCTTGTTTCCTTCTGTTTTTACAATGCTTTCTATCTTACCGCGGAAAGCAAAAGGAAGAATAAGCATCAGCAGCAGGAGTACTCCTAATGTGATTGCTATAATTTTCAGACCTTTTTTCATGTTTGCAGGTTTTTGATTAAACATATTGAGATAGCAAAGCTACTGATTTTTTTTCATTTATCAGCCTGTGACTTACGAATTTAAGTCACAGATTAATAAAATTAAGAAGGAGATAAATGGTATTTATATCTATGCAAGCGAGATTTTTACTACTATTTTTGTACCGGCACCTATGTGTGATATCAGTTCAAACGTACCCTTGATGGATTGAATGCGTTGTGCTATGGTATGCAGCCCGATTCCTTTCGTTTTCTTTTCTGTATCGAACCCTTTGCCGTCATCTTCTATTGTAATAGAGAGTTGATGATCTTCGAGTTTCAGTTCTACTGATATTTTGTGGGCCGAAGCGTATTTTATTGCATTGTTAATAGCTTCCTGAGTTATTCTGTAGAATTCAAAACCAATCTCTGAAGGGATACTGTTCCAATCCGTACCCGGAGTTGATCGGTACTCAGCTTTTGTTTTTTCAGGCAGATTGAGGTGAGTTATGAAATCTTCCAGCATTTCGTCCAGTGTTGCATATTGGAATGTAGGCGGCATCAGTTCATGTGAAACTGTACGGACTCGATTACGTATTTCTGTCAGTGTCTCTACTATCGTTGGTGTTGCACCCTCTTGCTCTTTATACTGTGCCCGTATTTGTATTTCAAGCGCCATAAGATTGTTGCATACATCATCGTGAAGTTCGGTTGCCAGTCGTTCCCGTTCTGCTTCCAGACCTTCAAGATAAGATTGTACATGACGTTGTTTGGACTCATTGAGAATGGTTTGAAACTCGTTTTCTTTTTCTTCCAGTTTAGATTTTTGAAGTTCGATCATTAAATCTGCTTCCTGTTGTTTTAGTTCTGCAATTTGCAATAAATGAGCATTCAGTTTTTGACGTGAACGATGACGAATCACTAATAGAATAATAGTGATTAATGCCAGTATTATCATTCCTATTGCAAGCAGGTTGACGCGTTTTCTTTGTTCATTGAGCACTGAAAGCTGTTTTACGCTACGCTCAGCCTGATCTAAGTTATACTTCACACGTAGTGTGTTTATTTCTTTCCGATTATTTTTATCGTTTAGGCGGGTGGCATAATCAATTGATTTGCGTTCTGCTGCCAATGCTTTATCATAAAGTTTCTGTTCTTCATATATTTGAGCTAATATCTGATAGGAAGAACTAATAGATTCATCATAATTAATTTTCTTCTCTTCACTCAGCATCTCTAACTTTTGTAATCCTGCCAATAAGTTCTTTTCTGCCTTTGGATAATCTTTCAGATAGAAAGAGATAGTCCCCGAAATAAAAAGGATTCGGGCATCTGAATCTAATAACTTTGGATTTATAAGCTTTTGTCCTGTAGCCAAACATTTTTGTGCTTCTGCTATTTTCCCTTGCAAACAATAAATAAGTGCTTGTGAGAGATAATTATCGGCAATCTGGTATCCTACATCGTATGGATTATCTGTTGTGTTGTAAACATCAAATGCCAGATTGTTGTAGATAGCAGCAGAGTCTAAATAAGCTGTGTTTTCCGTGTTTATGTAATGTGCGTAATAATACTGTGATTGTACAGTTAGTTTTAAAATATGCTGAAAGGGGAAATCAACAGGAGAGTGCTCCATATCTTTCATCAATTCGGCTAATCCTTTTTCATCTCTCCACAGGATATAGATCATGGACAAATCATAATAGACATCTGTCAGGATACTTGGCTTTTGCTCATTCTTATTAAAATATTCAGCAGCTTTGTAATAATTCTTTTGAGCTTCGACAAAATCAGTTTGTGCCATATAATAATTCCCTGCTACAAAATGCATCATGCCCGAAATATTATTATTGGCAAATTCTCCGTCATAAACAAATGCACTGTCCAGATAATTTTTAGCGATTTCCATATGACTCAACTGGGTTCTGAAGAGAGAGATAATGGAATATAAACGCGTTACAACAGCTTTATCTTCCAGATTTTTTGCTTCCGGAATTAGCTGCTTCATTACTTCAATCTGGTGCTCACGCGAAAGGTACTCTATATCTCCGGTCATGTAATATCGTTCTAACACAGGAATAGATTTGTCTTTCATGATAGTCATGATAGAATCATACTGTTGTTGTTCTTTATTTTGTGCATGAACGGTGAAAAACAAAAGGATATTGAGACAAAGGAGTATTAATCTCTTCATAATAAATGTATTTAAGTCTGTGTTAAAATGGAATCTAAGAGTCTTTTTGAATACTTGTTTCTTCTTGTATTTTTGTGTCGATATAATCCAGTATTTCAGTTTCCTGTTCAGGGTGAAACCATTGTATCTCTTCGTCCCGCTTGAACCATGTCATTTGTTTACGCGAGTAGATACGCGAATTTTGTTTTATCTTTTCGATGGCAAAAGGCAGTTCCCAGGTGCCATCCAGATAATTGAACATTTCTTTGTATCCCACGGTGTTGAGCGAGTTGAGAGTACGGTAGGGATATACGCTTCGGGCTTCTTCAAGCAATCCTTCTTCTATCATGATATCTACCCTGTGGTTGATACGGTCATAAAGTTCGGCACGGTCACGGGTCAGTCCTACCTTGATAATGCGAAAAGGGCGTTGTTTTTTTTGTTGCGTACGAAAAGATGTATAAGTTTTCCCTGTCATGTAACAGATCTCGAGTGCATGAATCACGCGTTTAGGATTCTTTAAGTCTACTATCCTGTAATATTCGGGATCTAATAGTTTTAGTTCAGCACAGAGTTTTTCGAGTCCTTCTGTTTCATACCTCTGTAACATCAGTTCGCGGGTTTCTGCATCTACAGTGGGGATGTCATCGATACCTTTGCAGATAGCGTCTATGTACATCATAGAGCCTCCGGTAAGGATGACGGTATCATGTTGGTGGAATAGATTGTCGAGTGTGGCTAATGCTTCTTCTTCATAACGGGCGGCACTGTAATAATCTGTCAGTTTTAAAGTGCCTACCAGATAATGAGGTACACGATTGAGTTGCTCTGAGGTAGGAGCTGCTGTACCTATCTTTAAATCAGCATAGAGTTGCCTTGAGTCAGCAGAAACAATACACGTGTGGAAGTGTTCCGCCAACCGGAGACTAAGTTCTGTTTTTCCAACGCCGGTTGGACCTATGAGGACTATAAGAGCAGCCATTATTTTAGTTGAGAGTTGATAGTTGACAATTGACAGTTACTATGCAGTGTACAGCTGCTAACTGTCAATTGTCAACTATCAATTGTCAATTGATTAAAGTTTTTCTTCTTCAAATGTCCCTGCATCTGCTGCGCCGCCACCCATGTCAAAACCATCGGCATCAAAGTCTTCCAGATCAAAGTCCTGATCGCCATAAAAATTTTCGTCCAGATCGAGTGAACCGGTACTGGCAGCCATTTCCTCAAAGTCCATAATCTGTTTAGGAGCTTCTCCGGACTTCTTGGTACATTTGGCACCTTGCATATTTTTACCGGTGATGATTTCGGATAATTCGATAAAGAAACAACGTTCTGTCATGTAGTCAAATACATAGAGCAATTTTTGTTTCTCATCTTCAATCAGCTCGCTCAGAGTGGTATCTTTCATTACCCAACTATCCATCTCAGGATTGTCGTCCATCTCCTCCAAAGTGACTTCTTTCTCTTTCTCCCAGTCGTCGTCACAAAGGAAGAATGAGGTCATCTGATCATTAGTGTAACCTGTTGATTTTAGTATCGCTTCATGGAAGTCATAAAACGTTGCTTCCGGATCAATCTGTATTTCTCTGATAAAATTATCTACTTCATCAGATATGATTGTAAATCTGTATATCATAATGTTATAAAGTTATAGAGTTTTAATGCTATAGTGTTATAATTGTTATAAAGTTATAGGGTTTTAAAGTTATAGTGTTATTGTTATTATAGGGAGTATAAAGTGTATAATGGTTTTATAACTCTATAACTTTATAACATCATAACCTTATAACTTATTTTATAATTCCACGTTCTGAATTGCGAATAAAGCCTACGATATATTCAATCTCCGGGCTCATTGGAACATCCGTCTCTATTTTAACCAATGCATCTGTAATATTCAGTCCGCTTTGGTAAATGATGCGGTAGGCGTTGTGAATGTTTTCTATTACTTCGTTGCTGAAACCACGACGGCGCAAGCCGATGATATTAATGCCACTATAAGTAATTGGTTCACGTCCGGCAATAATGTAAGGAGGGATATCTTTACTGAAACGGCTTCCTCCTTGTATCATTACATATCCGCCTACACGGCAAAATTGATGCATTAGTACGGCACCACTGATAATCGCGTTGTCATCAATAATGATTTCTCCTGCCATTTTCGTAGAGTTTCCAATGATACAGCCATTACCAATAATAGCATCATGTGCCACATGTACTCCTTCCATTAGCAGATTATTATTACCTACAATCGTTTTACCTTTGGCTGCTGTGCCACGATTGACTGTTACATTCTCACGAATGATATTGTTATCACCAATTTCGGCTGTGGTTTCTTCACCACGAAACTTGAGATCTTGTGGGATGGCACCAATCACAGCACCCGGAAAAATGGTATTTCCGTTACCGATACGAGAACCGTATAGAATGTTGGCATTGGGCATGACGGTATTATTATCACCAATAACCACATTTTTGTCAATGTAAACAAAAGGACCAATCTCTACGTTTTCCCCGATCTTAGCCTCGGGATGAATATACGCTAAGGGACTTATCATAATCAGTAATTATTTATTTTTTACTATTTGAGCCATAAATTCCGCTTCGCATACTACCTTTTCACCCACAAATGCATACCCCTTCATTGTAGAGATACCACGACGAATAGGAGCGAGTAATTCTACACGGAAGATAAGGGTATCACCGGGTACTACTTTCTGACGGAATTTAACACCATCTATTTTCATGAAATAAGTAGAGTAACGATTTGGTTCGTCTACAGAGTTGAGCACAAGCAAACCACCAATTTGCGCCATTGCTTCTATTTGAAGAACACCCGGCATTACCGGTTCCTCGGGGAAGTGTCCTTGAAAAAATGGTTCGTTGGAAGTGACGTTCTTGATACCGACTATATAATTGGCGCCGATCTCGATAACCTTGTCTACTAACTGGAACGGATAACGGTGAGGAAGCAGTTCGCGGATACGGTTTACGTCCATGATCGGTTCTTCGTCACAATTGTATATAGGAGCCTGTATTTCGTGCAAGCGAATTTCTTTACGCATCTGACGGGCGAACTTATTGTTGATGGTATGTCCCGGGCGAGTAGCTATGATACGGCCTTTAATAGGTTTGCCAATGAGGGCGAGATCACCAATAACATCCAAGAGTTTGTGACGGGCACATTCATTAGCCCATACCAACGGTTTATGATTAATGTAGCCCAGTTGTTCGGCATCCATGTGGGGAACTCCCATTATATCTGCCAGTTTATCATAGTTTTCCTGTGACATCTTGCGTTCGTAAATAACGATAGCATTATCCAGGTCACCACCTTTAATTAGCCCGGCCGAGAGAAGCGGTTCGATTTCGCGAACAAATACGAAAGTACGGCTGGCCGCCACTTCGTCTTTGAATTTGGCCATGTCTTCCAGTGTAGCAAATTGATTGGGAATGATGGTAGAATCATAAGAAACCAGTACATTCAGACTGAAGTTTTCGTCTGGCAATACAATAATGGACGACCCGGTCTCTTCATCACGGAATTCAATTTTTGATTTAATGATATAAAAGTCTTTTACAGCACTTTGTTCTTCTGTTCCGACTCTTTCAATTTCTTGTACGTAATATTGTGCACTACCGTCCAGAATAGGGAACTCCGGACCATTTACCTGAATGAGGCAGTTGTCGATTCCTAAGGCATAGAGTGCCGCCATTCCATGTTCAACGGTGCTTACTTTTACTCCATTCTTAGACAATACAGTACCGCGGGTTGTTTCTGTTACGTTGTCTGCTACAGCATCGATAGTGGGATGTCCTTCTAAATCAATGCGTTGTATTTTATACCCGTGATTGTCGGGGGCAGGATTAAACGTTACAGTCAGGTCAAGACCAGTGTGAAGACCTTTTCCTCTCAGTGAAAAGCTATCTTTCAGAGTTTTTTGTT
>DXWV01000045.1:1197-49118 GCA_019416685.1 Bacteroides sp. | reverse complement strand
ATGTGCCGATTAATTTTAGAGCATCGCCCATGTGAGGGACTTTTTCAGTGCCCTCAGAAATATGGGATTTTCTTTTGGAAACAATCTTTTTTTTATTTTCTATAATTAGATGTAACTAATTGTTGTTCAGTTGATAATGAAGATTCTGCTGTTTCCAATGGTTCAAAGATACTAATTTGAAAGCGAATCACAACTTCTAATGCGTTCAGTCTAAACGCTTCACCGCTGTTTCCAATGGTTCAAAGATACTAATTTGAAAGCGAATCACAACGGATAAGCAATAATCAAATTCTTGAATGCAGCTGTTTCCAATGGTTCAAAGATACTAATTTGAAAGCGAATCACAACACAACTTTCTTATAATATTCTCTCACGACAGCTGTTTCCAATGGTTCAAAGATACTAATTTGAAAGCGAATCACAACCCAATCAAGGAAGGCAAAAAATAATATATCGCTGTTTCCAATGGTTCAAAGATACTAATTTGAAAGCGAATCACAACTTCCTTAATGTTGATGTCACATAACCGAAGCTGTTTCCAATGGTTCAAAGATACTAATTTGAAAGCGAATCACAACTGCAGAATCACTATCGGGGATGCGGACCCGGCTGTTTCCAATGGTTCAAAGATACTAATTTGAAAGCGAATCACAACTGTAACCTTCGCACTTTGTCGGCGATGTGGGCTGTTTCCAATGGTTCAAAGATACTAATTTGAAAGCGAATCACAACATCCGTTTGATGTTTCCATAATTATTAGAGGCTGTTTCTAATTTAATCACCTTCTTATTCTTTGTATTGTAAGACATTTGTCTTTGTGAAGACAAATTCAAACAAAATAGCAAAGTTAATAATAGTACTGTGTGTTTTCTCATACTTTTTTATTTAAGGGTTATTGAATGAACAGTAAAGAGAACGTCGTAACAGCTTTGGCTGGATCTTGTATCGGGTTTTGTTCGACACTCTTCAGCTGCAAATTAGCCTGTTACAAGAACTTTTATTGTTGCTGGTGGAGTGATTCCCCAAGATTTTATCTTTGCTGATAAACCATAAGTATCATAAAGACGACCTTCGAACCAAAAGTTAGAAAGGATGTTGCTATTTACCCCCTCTGGGTAATCATAATAGATAATACAATCAGCAGGTAGTGGTTTGGGTTCTGGACCATCTCCAGCTATTATGTACATAGGCATCTCGTAGTTTAACAGCTCTTTACCATCCGGATACGGAGTTTCATCATCTTTACATGACACTAATAATAAACACAGAATGCTAAGAGCTAAGCATACATAATTAATTTTCAAATTTTCCATATTCATATCTTTTAGGTTAAACATTTTACAAATATAGCATTGTTTATATCGGTTGATATATATTTACGTATGTTTAGAAATATGTAAGTACTGTTTTTTTTACTTTGGCAAAAACTAAACAGTATTTTAATAAAGTATCTTCTAAAAGGTTATGCTATTAGTCTGTAAATCAATGCTTATAAAAGTACGTACTTTTAGGGTATAAGAGTACGTATTTAAGTCACTATTAATTACGTATTTAACACCTATTTAAATACGTACTTTTGCGAGATAAGGATTATAAGAGCTTTTCGTATGCCATCCTGATTCCCCTGCCATATATTATTTCCCCACAATATGTAAAGCCAAGCCGTTCTAACATCTTATGCATGTAGAAATTATCAAAATTGGTATCTACCTTGAAACTATAGATTCCTTTCCCGCGACTAAATTCTTCTACTTTTTGCATGAACAGAGTAGCTATGCCCTTTTGCTTCATTTCATTGGCTACAGCCAGGCGATGAACTACTACATAAGGCTGTTCACTTAACCATTTGCCTTCGATGGCTTCATAGGCCGGCTCACCATCAAAAGAGACTGCACCATAGGCTATTATGACATCCTCGTTACATAATACGCAGGCATAACCGTTCCGAATGTCACTGGTTATATTTTCGGGTAGGGGATAGGTTTCGTCCCATTGTTGCTTTTGTTGCCGAAGCATTTGTTCTTTGGCTTGCAAGATGATTTCCCATATTCTGGCTGCATCATCGGTGGTAGCTTTTCGAAAAGTAAATGGCATAATCTTTGATTGATAAGTTTGATTTTCTTTCATTTTGAGTTTTACTCTTTATGGGCAATGTTGTTACAAAAGTAAGAAAAATATAGCACTCCCCTGGTTGTTAAGATAAAAATAACGCCTGTTTTACTTTAATTTCTAACAGGCGTTACTTGAAATAAAAATCAGAACTATCTATTTCAATCAAATGTGAATAACTGGTTTAATACTTCACTCATACTTGGGTGTGTGAAAATAAAGTCCCGTAAGAAGCTGTAATGCTGTCCGGTTTTCATTGCCATATTGACAATGTTTATAATTTCTGATGCTTCGGCACAGAACAGGGTACATCCCATGATTCTTCCGGTATGTGTATCAATGATAGCTTTCAGCATGCCGTCTGTTTGTTGTAAAGTACGGGCACGTGCTACAGCTGTGGCCGGTAAGCGGGATACTTTGAAGGAATATCCTCTCTTGATAGCTTCATCTTCCGTCAAACCGACATGGGCAAGTGGCGGGTCAATAAATACGGAGTAAGCTATCGGATCACGGTCTTCGGTGGTACGCTCTTTATCACCAAACAGTTTATTGCGGATAATCCTGAAATCATCCAGAGATACATAGGTAAACTGCGGTCCTCCCTTTACATCGCCCATTGCCCAGATGTGTGGAGTAGTAGTGTGCAGGTGTACGTCTGTAATAATAGCACCGTGTGCATCTACTTTTACGCCTGCTGCTTGTAAGTTCAGGCCCTCTATCATTGGTTTTCGGCCTGTAGCCAGTAGGATAGCATCGCCTTCAACAAAGCAAGGGATGTCATCAGCGGTGTTTGTATATGCCAGTGTCACCCCATCTGCTGTATCATGTATGGACTGTGCACGGGCATTCAGGCGAATTTCGACTCCCTTCTTCTCAAGTACCTTACGTACACTGTCCGCTATGTCACGGTCTTCACGCGGAATGAACGTACTTCCTCCTTCGAGTATGGTTACCTTGCTTCCGAACTCTGCATACATAGAAGCGAATTCCAGTCCGATGTATCCGCCTCCTACAATAATAAGATGGCGTGGGAGTATGTTCAGATCCAGCAAGTTGGTACTGGTATACACATGCTTGCTTTCTTTAACTCCATCGATGGCAGGGATAATACTTGTAGCTCCGGTGTTAATGAAAATTTCTTTACCCTGAAGTTCTATCTCTTTGTCGGGAAGAATAACTTTCACCGTGTTGGGTGAAGTGAATGAAGCCGTTCCCGTATAAATTGTCACATTGGGACGTCCCTCCAGATCGCTAAAGTTCTTTTCACGAAGAAAAGAGGTCAGCTCATTTTTGCGGCCAATGGCCTGTTTGTAAAAGTCACTCTGTTGCTTATAATCTTCCTTATACATTAGCTCGGATATCCCGGCCTCATGTACCAATGCTTTAGTAGGGATACAGGCGATATTGATACAGGTACCTCCATACATCTTATCAGAGCGTTCGATGAGGGCGACTTTCCAGCCACGATTGGATAATTCGGCAGCCAATGTCTTTCCACCTTTGCCGAAACCTATGATAATAGCATCATATTGTTTCATATCTTTATTCTTTTAAAGGGTTATTCTGTAGGTTTATAACATCCGAAACGGGAAATTTGTTTCAGCTATCGGGTAGTAGCTGTCAAAGATTTCAGTACCCGTTGGGATGAATCGGAAAGTAATACTACTGCTCCTGCCAATATAACGATGTCTTTGATAACCAATCTTCCGGCACCTGAGAGTAGTGGGAATCCAAATTCTCCACTTCCCAGATTGGGTACCCATACTTCGGGTGTAGTGACAAGAAAAGACAATGTGCCAAGCGTCATGATGATGGCGAGTGTATCTCCTATGATACCAACTTTAGGGAAGAAGATACCAAGAAAAACCAGGATGCCGATACTCATAATGAGTGCACCCAGTCCGTAAGAGAATGTGTATGTATTATTGGCTTCGTGCCATTCACGGTTTTCGGGTACATATGCACCTTCGGCATTTTTATGTTCCTTGTATTCCGGAGCTCCCTTAGCGTAGAAGAAACTCATAAACGGACTGTTTGCCACGAAAGGTACGATGCCATCTGCTTCGTAGTGAAAATACTTCAATCCACCAATCCAGACGAATACAACGAGAATGGCTACACGGATAAATTTGATACCGAAACTTTTAAGACCGGAAGTGAAGGTCAGAAGAGTGATTAATTTTTCTTTCATTGCTATAACTTTTTATGGGTTTAACTTACAGACACAAAGGTCGGGGTTTTCCCATTTACCGGAAATAGCAATTTAGCTTTATCGTTTGTCAATTTTTCCCTTCGGAAGAATTTCTGAATTGTACAGTACTTTGTCCGGTCATATTCTTGAAAAAACGGCTGAAAGAAGACTGGTCTTCAAATCCCAGCAGGTCAGCTATTTCTTTGGCACTTTTGGTACTGTATAGCAATAGTCGCTTGGCTTCGGCTTCTACACGCTCATGAATGATGCGCAATGGAGAAGGGAGTTTGCAAGCCGAGAATATATTTGATAATGTTTTAGGAGATTTATGCAGCATATCGGCGTAGTCCTGTACTTGTTTTTTCTCCCGGTAATGTGTATCTACCAGAATAAAGAACTGACGAATAATTTCAAAACTGTATTCCTTTTCCTGTGTGATGTTCAGGCGCCGGCGTGCGATACGGGTAGACTGGATTATGAAGCGTTTGAGCTGAATGCGGAGCATCTCTTCCTGTAAATTGTCCGATACGGAGAATTCTTTGCTGAGTGTATCGGCAATGTCGTTTAGTAGTTTCTGTTCGGTATCATCCAATACGAACCGGATCACATGTGAGGAGCCATTGAAGAGGAAACCGCTGCACGATACTTCGTGGTCGTTGCCATAAATACAATAGAAATTACTATTGAACAGTAGTGTCAGGTAGTCTCCGTCAATGGATTTGAATTCCAGATGTTGCAGGTTGGACAGAGAGATAACTTCATTCGGCACAAGTATTACCTCCTGATGGTCTATTTCCAGCGTAATACTGCCATTTCGTACCCAGATAAATTTATAAAGGCTCTTTTCCTTTTGCAAGGCTTTGTCTGTATGGTAAGAATCGGTAAGGACGAGCTTTCCTTTTAGTTTGGTATTATATTGTTGTATCATTGTTCTTTCATTGCTGAGGCATCGAATGAGAGCGGTAACAGATCGCAGATACTTTTCACCTCATAAATTTCTTTCTTTCCGTAGAGTAAAATGCGGATGGGCTGTTTGTAACGTTTCTCCGTTTCGAGTATTACCTGGCGGCAAGCACCGCAAGGGGGGATAGGGAGGTCGATGAAGTCTTTTTCCGTACGGGCAGCAATGGCAAGGGTCAGCACCGGTTGATCGGGATACTGAGAGTTGGCATAGAACAAGGTAGTACGTTCTGCGCACAAACCAGACGGATAAGCGGCATTTTCCTGATTAGTGCCGGTCACCACCATACCATTGGCAAGCAGGGCGGCAGCTCCTACTGAGAATTTCGAATAGGGAGCATAACTACGCGTAGTTGCATCCATTGCACTTGTCATCAGATCCTGGTCCGTTTTATTAAGTTCATCAAATGTGTATACTTTGATAATGCTGGTAATCGTCAGGTCTTTCATCTTTATCAAGGGTTTTTGTTCTACAATTAATGTTACAAAGTTAGGAAAGAGATTGATAATCCCAATTATTTTTATGATTTTTGTGGCATTTAACTCACATTTGGACAATAATGAATCAAACTCACCACAGAGTACCACCGAGTCTCACAGAGCTTTATTTATCAGATGAAACGCGGATAAACGCAGATAAGCGCAGATTAAAATACTGTTGTTCATTATCTTATCCTTGTTTTTCTTTGCGAAAATCTGCGCTCATCTGCGTTTCAATTGATCATCTCTTGGTGTACCTCCCTGTGCGGGAAGCACTTAGACTTGTTGTGATAACCCTTGCACTTATGCTTTCTGTAGGTGCACAGGCTCAGCGCAAAAATTCCCGTTATGTAGATTATATTGATAAGTATAAAGATCTTGCCATAGAGCAGATGAAGGAGCATAAGATTCCTGCCAGTATTACATTGGCGCAGGGGTTACTCGAAAGTGGCGCAGGAATGAGTGAACTGGCCCGTAAAAGTAACAATCATTTTGGTATCAAGTGCGGAGGGAGCTGGAAGGGGCGTACGGTGCGGCATGATGATGATGCCCGCCAAGAGTGCTTCCGGGCTTATAAAAATCCGAAAGACTCTTATGAGGATCATTCCACGTTTCTGACTCGTGGTGCACGTTATGCTTTCTTGTTCAAGCTCGATATCACAGATTATAAAGGATGGGCACGCGGACTGAAAAAGGCGGGGTATGCCACAGATCCTTCATATGCCAACCGTTTGATTACAATTATAGAGGATTACGATCTGTATAAGTATGATTCCAAAGGTATTTATTCGGAACGAAAGTTGCGTAAACATCCGTGGTTGTTGAGTCCGCATCCGGTATATATAGCCAATGACATTGCTTATGTGGTGGCCCGTAGCGGAGATACTTTCAAGGAGTTGGGTGACGAATTTGGTATCAGTTGGAAGAAGCTTGTGAAGTATAATGACCTGCAACGCGACTATACTCTCACACAGGGAGATATTATTTATCTGAAAGCAAAGAAGAAGAAAGCTCCCAAACAATATAATGTATATATTGTGAAAGATGGTGATTCCATGCATACCATTTCCCAGAAATATGGTATTCGTCTGAAAAACCTCTATAAGATGAACCGTAAAGACGGTGATTATATTCCGGAAGTAGGTGACCGTTTACGGTTGAGATAACCTGGGTGTTTGTAACATCTCATTCTCTGAATTCGTACAGGGTGTTCATTTTCGGACACTCTTCTTTTTTGTTTTTTTCCTTGTTATCAATAGATTACGACTTTGGCACAGATTTAGTATCTCCAATCGTAAAATCGTAAATAGAAATAAGATGGACAGAGAAATTCCGAAAGAAGTACGTAACAAAGAACGTAATAAAAAGATTATTCGCTATTCAGCCATTGGGGTTACGGCCGTCGTGGTTGTCAGTGTACTTGTTTCCCTGATGCGTACAGGGGTTCAGAAGAAGGATCTTGTACTTTCTACTGTTGACAAAGGAACGATTGAAGTCAGTGTCAGTGCATCGGGTAAGGTGGCACCGGCTTTTGAAGAAATTATAACTTCGCCTATCAATAGCCGTATTGTAGAGGTGTATCGCCGTGGTGGTGACAGTGTGGATGTAGGCACTCCTATTTTGAAGCTCGACCTTCAAAGTACTGAGACGGAATACAAGAAGCTGTTGGATGAAGAGCAGATGCGCCGCTATAAGTTGGATCAGCTTCGTGTAAATAATCAGACTAAACTTTCTGACATGGCCATGCAGATAAAGATTTCGGCTATGAAACTGAACCGTATGAAAGTGGAACTTCGTAATGAGCATTATCTGGATAGTCTTGGGGCCGGTACTACCGATAAGGTGCGTCAGGCAGAACTGAGTTATAATGTAGCTCAGTTAGAATATGAACAACTCAAACAACAATATAATAATGAGAAAGAGGTTGCTGCTGCCGAATTGCAGGTGCAGGAACTCGATTTCAACATTTTCCGTAAGAACCTTGCCGAGATGAAACGTACATTGGACGATGCACAAATCCGTTCTCCGCGCAAGGCTATTCTTACTTATATTAATAATCAGGTGGGTGCACAGGTACCACAAGGCGGACAGTTGGCTATTATTTCCGATTTGAGTCATTTCAAGGTAGAAGGTGAAATTGCCGATACTTACGGTGACCGTGTTGCCGCCGGCGGAAAAGCAATAGTGAAGATTGGTACGGAAAAGCTGGAAGGAGTGGTCAGCAGTGTGACACCATTGTCAAAGAACGGGGTTATCTCTTTCTCCGTACAATTGGTGGATGATAACAACCGTCGTTTGCGTTCGGGACTGAAAACAGATGTGTATGTGATGAATGCTGTGAAAGAAGATGTGATGCGGATTGCCAATGCTTCTTATTATGTAGGCCGTGGTGAGTATGAATTGTTTGTAATGACTGCAGATGATGAGATTGTAAAACGGAAAGTTCAGCTGGGCGACTCTAATTTTGAGTATGTAGAAGTGGTAAGTGGTTTGCAACCGGGGGATAGGATAGTGGTGAGCGATATGAGTCAATATAAGAATAAAACAAAACTAAAGGTAAAATAAAGAAGCTTTTTTCTAAATACGTAATATAAGAATATGTTTTGGGGTACTCTGTAACAGTTGTTTTTCATATTGCTGTTACAGAGTATTTTGTGTATGTTCTAAATGATCGTCCACAAAGCTGGTTGCTTGCAAAAAGGCATAACAGATAGTTGAACTGAAGAATTTGAAGCTTCGTTTTTTCATGTCTTTGCTCATTGCATCCGACTTCGGAGATGTGGCAGGAATTGGATTTAGAAATTTGAAATTGTTGATAATAGGTTGTTGGTTGGGGAAGAAAAATAAAGTGTAGTTGTAGAAACATTCTGCTTGTGCCGAGGAGCAGTGGTTAGAACTGTTATCTGTACAGAAGAAATGACCTTATCAGATTATTATTAATTCCAACTTTTTTGAAAGCAGGCAGTGTGGTTTTTGCAAATAGTTTTGGTATATTCGTAAATGTTTGTTATTTTTGCATCATTCCAGTTGGTCCGATAGGGCTGGCGGGATGTCATTTTATGAGAGAGGCGTTTTTACGCGTTATACTTCTACCTTTTGAATCTCGCAAATCCAGAACTCAAAGAAGATAATTGCAACAAAAGCGTCTGCGTGGTATGATTGTATATCCACTAAAACAAGCCGGATAATCATTCGGCTTGTTGAGGTGTTATATCATACAGGCGTGGGCTAACTGGCGTTGTTTATCCTTTGAGTTGGGCTATGCGAGAGCCTAAAAGGTGGGATAGACAAGAAACAGCTCCCACGCTTTTTTTATTTTATGACTTAGAATTATTTATCTTGTTTATTCATGGTCATAGTCAGGGGGAGTTTACAGGCAATACTACTACAATAATACGTATGCACATAGGCAAACTTATTCGGCAAAAAATGGAAGAACGGCATAAAACGGTTGTATGGTTGGCGAAAGAATTAGCTTATAGTCGTACTAATGTATATAAAATATATGATAAAAGTTCTATTGATACTGATGTGTTATTGCGAATCTCTATCATTCTTGAATATGATTTCTTTAAAATTTATTCTGATGAAGTGAAATCTAAAGTAGATTGAAAAATGTATTCTGAATCTGTTAGGATTAAAAATAGAGTTCAAAAGCTTTTGTGATTCTTAACAAAAATAACTCTTTGCCGTTCCTGTTTGTTCTGATATAATAACTACTGCTTTTACTTGATACGGGCTTCTGAGAAACATAAATGATGTAAGTTCGGAAAACTGTTTTACTGTGTCCCTGATTAGTTTACATGTAAACTAATCAGGGACGTTTTTTTTTTTGTGTTTAAGTAAAACAGATTTTCTTTGCAAAGAATTATTTATTTCATTTTGTAATATTACATATAATAATTTAATAAAGAATTATTGCTATATCGGTTTCACAAAGTCCCTGCTGATTAGCAATTGTTGATAATAATAGATAATTGAGGGGACTTAAACTTTAAAATAATTGTATTATGAAACATTTTTTATTTGGCTTGTTATTAGCTTTGTTTGTTAGTTCTTGTTCAGTGTTTAGAACGTCAACATCGACAACCATGAATGTAAATTCTTCATTAAGTAGTACGACGGTTGCTGATTTGGATATTTCTAATGTAAAAGTCTCTTATATTTATTATCCTAAGAAACAAGATCGTAAAGCAGGAATGACGCATATAATTAATAATGCTGTTGCAGCTACTCTTAAGGAGAATGGGAATGCGGATATTTTGGTAGAAAGACAGTATGAGGCGGTCTTTAAGTCACGTATGTTTGGTCCTAAAAAGGTGAAATCTGTAACAATAACCGGTTATCCTGCTAAATACAAGAATTTTAGAGTGGAATCGTCTAAATGATAAGAACTATGAAACAGAAAGTTATTTTTTTATTCATATGTATAATAACATTGTTTTCTTCGTGTTCGGTTATGAAGAAAAGTACCTCTACAGCAATAAATGTAGACTCAGGAGTCTATCAATATCCTACGGTAGCTGACTTAGATGTGAAGCAAAAGATAGAAAAAGTCGTTACATGGAATTTTGTCCTTTTTAATTGGGGACAGCCACCATTAGAATTACGCAAAAGTAATATGATAGCTGATATCATAAAAGAAAATGATGCTGATATCTTGTTGGAACCTCAAATGACTTTTACGAAGAAGTCTTATGGAAAACGGACTTTGGTAATAACGGGTTTCCCGGCCTCATTCAGAGATTTTAGAAAAGCTACAGTAGAGGATTTGAAGGCTTTGGAAATGACTATTCCTGTATCTCAAAAGGAGATTTATAATGTAGCACAACCATGGTATAAAAAACTGTTTTCTAAAACTAAATAGTTGGATTAATATTTTGTAAACATTTGCTTCTGGTTTTGTTTTTGTGAATAAATTAATCAAATATTAGTTTAAATAATCATGCGAAAAATCATAATATTAGCAATATCATTATTTGTGTGGACAGGTATCGCTTTTACTAAAAATGATCAAGAAATTTTATTGGAGCAGAGTAGTTTATGTTCTTATAAGGAACAAGGAATGGGGCTTGATGGCTTTGTCATAGTGAATAAAAAACAGACTCAAACTAACAATACAAAGAATAATCATAAGACTATAGTTTGCAGTGCTTGTAATGGTCATGGAAAAATAAACTGCTATCTTTGTTCTGGAACAGGAAGTACACTACAGACGCAAGTAAACTTTTATACGGGAACGTATTATATGGTTCCTGTGGCTTGTAATGCTTGTCAAGGTACTGGAGCGGTTATATGCTGGGTATGCAGTGGTGATGGTTATATAAATGTGCCCACTAATAATGGTGATGTACCCCTAAATAGTGGATATAATAATACAGGGAGTAGTCATAGTGGACAGGTGAATTGTTCGGGTTGCAACGGCACTGGAAAATGTACAGGATGTGGTGGAACGGGAAAACAGAGTTCTACGTCATATTATACAGATGGACATACTATAATTTCGAATTGTCCTGTATGTAATGGGACTGGAAGATGTGGAGTTTGCCGTGGGACTGGTCGTTTATAAAGTAAAAAAGGTTTCGTTTTAAGACTTTTCTGTTACGCAACAGGTTTTGGTTCTCTATTTTCTTGTAATGATGATTAGATATATAATATTTTATTAAGAACGGAACAGCTGAACTGTATTTTTTCTATAACAGACTGTAGAATTATTCCACAAATATGTGGAGTAATTCTACAGCCCTTTTTTATTTCTTAGCTTTTCTTGAATAATTAACGCTTTTATTTACTGCTGTTTAGATTTGATTTATTTCTTCAACGTTTTTAAGGTATGATTATTGAAGTATACGAATACTAAGTAGGTATTTGTGGATTTAAAATAATTAACCAATGAGAAACTTTAAAGTAGTATTGTTTGTGTTGGGTTGCCTGTGTGCAATACATGTTCAGGCACAGCAATTGGAAATAAAAGGTGTAGTGACATCATCGGACGACAAACAGCCACTTATCGGAGCTACCGTTTCTGTAAAAGGAGCACCGGGCCGGGGAGTGGTGACAGATATGGATGGCCGTTATACCTTGCACGTGGAGGCATCGGATAAATTTCTGGTTGTTTCTTATGTCGGAATGAAAACAGTAGAGGTAAAAGTACCGAAGAACGGCGTTTTAAATGTGATGTTGCGTCCCGAATCACTAAGCTTGGATGAAGTTGTAGTAACCGGATACGGAAACTTTTCAAAGTCATCCTTTACCGGATCGGCCAATACCCTTCGGGCTGATATGCTGAAAAACGTACCGGTACTCTCTATTGAACAGAAGTTGCAGGGGATGACAACGGGAGTAAATATTACTTCCAGTTCCGGTCAGCCGGGAGCCAATCAGAGTATCCGTATCCGTGGTATGGGGTCGTTCAATGCATCCAACGAGCCCCTTTTTGTCATTGATGGCGTACCGGTTACTTCCGGTAATATGGGAGCCGGTACGGGTGCCGACGCTGCCTATATGAACAATGCCAAAACCAATGTGATGAGTACGCTTAATCCTGCTGATATTGAGAATATCACAGTGATAAAAGATGCCGCCGCCGCTTCTCTTTATGGTTCGCGTGCTGCCAATGGAGTGATCCTGATTACTACCAAGAAAGGAGCAGTAGGACGTACTAAAGTTACTTTGAGTGCCAGCGGTGGTTTTTCGAATGCAGCTGTCAACTTCCGTCCTACATTGAACGGTGATCAGCGCCGTGAAATGATTTATGAAGGTCTGTATAACTCTGCCGTAGACAAAGGGCTGGAATCTCCCGAGGAGTATGCCAACGCCAATATTGATACGTATGCAGGAATACCGGAACTGGGATATACTGACTGGCGGAAAGAACTGATCCGTACCGCCCATAACCAGAATTACGAGGTATCTGCTTCAGGAGGTAATGAGCGTACTACTTTTTACGCTTCTCTCGGTTTCAATCGGCAGGAAGGATTGGTAGAGAACTCCAGCTTGGACCGCTATTCTGCCCGTCTGAACATGACACAGAAAATAGGTAGCCGTGCCGAAATAGGGGGGAATATGATGTTCACTCAGATGAGTCAGGAGATGAATGAAGAGCGTGGTTCCAACATTAATCCATTTCTTTGTGTAGCGGTATCTGCTACGCCTTCTATGCCAGTGCGCAATGCTTCGGGCAATTATGTGGGCTCTTATGCCGGTACCAATGTGAATCCGCTTCGCGATATTCGTACCGATTATAACCGTAGCCGGATGACGCGTATGTTCTCTACCGGATATGCTTCCATAGATATTATCAAAGGATTGAAGCTGAAAGAGACGCTGAGTTATGATTATACCGTGCAGAAAGATTCACGTTATCTGAATCCCCTCAGCGGAGCAGGCCCCAAGAGCGGAAGCGATGCCCAGACTTCAAAGGGATTTACCGAATATGGTAAGCTATTGTCATCTACTTCACTCAACTATGCCCGTACATTTGCCGCCCGACACCACCTTGATGTATTGGCTGCTTATGAACTGGAAAGCTATCAGAGTGATAAAGCGATGGGAGAGAAAGCCAAGCTCCCTTCGGATGTGTTGCTCGAACCGGATAATGCGGCTGTGCTGAAAAGTTTCGCTTCTTCTACGCAGGCATACAGGATGATTTCTTACCTCTCCCGTCTGAATTATGATTATGACGACCGTTACTACATTGCAGGCAGTTACCGTCGTGACGGTAGTTCCCGTCTTGCTCCCGAAAGTCGGTGGGGTGATTTCTGGTCTGTTTCCGGTATGTGGCATCTGAGCAACGAGTCTTTTATGGACGCTGTGAAGCCGGTATTGAATGATGTGAAAATCCGTGCTTCCTATGGTGTCAACGGTAATCAGCCGGGAGCTCTCTACGGGTATATGGGATTGTACAGTTACGGACAGAACTATATGGGAGCTGCAGGTTCGTACGAGTCTGCACAGGCCAATCCGGGTTTGAAGTGGGAAAAGAATTACAATCTCAATATCGGTCTCGACTTGGCTTTTATCAACCGTATCTTTGTGAGCCTCGAATATTACAACCGCGATACCAAAGATCTGCTTTACAATCGACCTATCAGTGCTACCACTGGTTTCCTGAATTATCTGGCAAATATCGGGCAGCTCAACAACAGGGGAGTGGAATTTGAACTGCGTACCATCAACTTTGCCAGTCCGGACTTTAACTGGACATCGGTGTTGAACCTGACGCACAACCGTAATAAGATCGTAACGCTGGATGGAGACATGACGCAGTCTATCGAGGGTTCCTGGTTTATCCATAAGATCGGTCTTCCTTACAATAGTTTCTATGTGAAAGAGTTTGCCGGAGTAGATCCGATGACCGGAAAAGCCCTTTACTACCTGAATACGCAGGATGAACTGGGGATTTACAGTAAAGAAAAGACTGATGATGCTTCTAAGGCACAAGCCATTCCGTATAAGTCTGCCGATCCGAAGATTTCGGGAGGTTTTACTAACATCATCTCTTACAAATGGTTCGACCTGGGACTTACCTTTACCTATTCATTAGGTGGTTATTCCTTTGACAAAGCAGGTACGATGATAGAGACTGACGGTAGCAAAGAAAAGTCATACAATCTGCCTGTATATGCCTTAGACCGCTGGCAGAAACCGGGAGATGTAACCGACGTACCCCGTTTTGTATTGGAACAAGGGGCCGGTCCGCAAAATTCTTCCCGCTATATTCACAGTACCGATCATATCCGCCTCAAGAACCTGACAATCGGTTTCACACTGCCGGGACAGTGGACGCAGAAAGCGCTGATAGAGAACGCACGTATCTACTTCTCGGGCAGCAACCTGCTGACGTGGGCCAAATGGAAACAATATGATCCGGAAGTACCGGTCAACGGTGAGGTGTTCTGTGAAGCTCCCGCCATGCGTACCTTCAATTTTGGAGTTGAGATAACTTTCTGATTTTACTCATTTATATTATAATACTCAGATATATGAAACGTACATTGATATATATATTTGCTGCCACATCGCTTCTTTGTTCTTCCTGTTCCGGTGACTGGCTGAACCTGAATCCGTCTACTTCTGTGACTACTCCGGAGGCTATCCGTACACTCGAAGAGGCACAAATAGCCCTGAACGGTATCTATCGTATTGCTGCTTCGCACAGTTACTATGGTGATAATTACCTTTATTATGCCGACTGCCGTGGCGAAGATGTTCAGGCACGTATCAGCAAAGGAGCCGGAAAGCGTGTATCGCCTTATTATGAATTTAACGTTACAGCAGATGATGCCTTGAACATCACGCGTGTATGGAATCAGCCTTACAGTGTGATTCACCAGGCAAATAGTCTGTTGGAAAGAATTGAATCCGGTGCAGTGGCGACGGATGATGCCACTGCCCTCAACTGCATCAAAGCCGAGGCGCTTGCTTTGCGCGGACTGGCTTTGTTTGATCTTACCCGCCTGTTTGCTATGCCCTATACACTGGACAATGGTGCTTCTTTAGGAGTACCTGTCGAGATTAAAACGACACAGCCTACCCATCAGCCTGCCCGTAACACCGTAGCCGAGTGCTATCAGCAGGTGATAGATGATATGACGGGGGCACTGGATCTCTCGGCCCTCTCCACTGACAAGAAGGACGGTTATCTCAATGTGTGGAGTGTCAAAGCATTGCTTTCGCGCGTGTATCTTTATATGAATAATAATGAGCAAGCGCTTGCATTGGCCAAAGAAGTGATAAATAACGGTGGGTTGTATAAGCTGTTCACACACGAAGAATATCCTACTGTATGGGGAAAAGACTTCAGTTCTGAGTCGCTGTTTGAGTTTTACTATACCCTTTCCGAACCGGATGGCGGAACGGGAGGTGAGGGTGCTCCGATGGTGTATGCCGATAATGTGAAAGATTGGAATAACCTTGTACTCACCAAAGCATTCCTCGATCTGTTGGGAGAAGACCCGGATGATGTGCGTCACGTGTTGAATCGCTTGCCCGAAAAACCGGCGGAAGATATACTGCCCGAAGGTTCTGCCGGCTATCCTAAATATTTGAATAAGTATCCCGGTAAGACAGGAGAAAATCCACAGGACAATGACATCTGTATTATCCGTCTCTCCGAAGTTTACCTGAATGCTGCCGAAGCTGCCTTTAAGTTGGGTGGGGCAGAGAATCTGAAATTCTCTTTGGATTGCCTCAATGCCATTGTGAGTCGTGCCAATCCTGTGAAATCGGTGAAAGAATCAGAACTTAGCCTGGAACGTATCCTGAAAGAGCGTCGCAAGGAATTGGTAGGAGAGGGGCATGCTTTCTTTGATGCCATGCGAAATGGTTTGTCGGTGAATCGTACCGGTGGTTGGCATTTACCTTCCGTATCCAGAGCTTCGGTTATTACTCCGTCTGATCTGCGGGTAGCATTGCCTATTCCGCAGGCAGAGATAGATGCCAATCCGAATATGGTACAGAACCCACGTTAAGTGCTTTCTGCATGGGGAGGTAGATGGTTATGGAGTTATAAGGTTATAGAGTTGTAAGGTTATAAAGTGGTGGGGAAGAAGGTTATCTGGTGGAAGTAAAAAGAGAAAGATAGAGATGAAGACTTTTTGGAAGCAAAAGGATAGGAATATCTGAAATCGGCTAACTAAACTTTTTGTTGAAACCCTCCATCTGAGAATACTTTACATGAAAACGCTGCATGAATATGCAGATAAATGGGCTTTTCCGGTAGAATATACGCATATTCTTACCGGAAAAGCCTGCTTTTGTTGGTGAGAAATGATCTGTACGGCACCGGGGAGCAGTGTGCCCGGCTCCGGGGAGCAACATGTTCGGCTCCGGGGAGTGATTTGCCCGGCTCCGGGGAGGGTTTCGGAAGCTCCTTTGATGTGCTTATTTGACTTATTAGGCAGCTGGAAATGACCGTGGAGAAAATAGCATAATGAACTATTCTTTATCTGCTTTTGATCATAAGGATCGTTGCGGAGAAGATCGTGTTTTGTGCTGATGCAAAAAATAATCAAATGCAAACTCTTTGCATTCTCCTGATGCGCCTGTAATGTCTTTAATTCCACCAACCGGGAGTTGGTTCCGCTATGGTGTTATAAAAAGGGTATAGAAAATACAATTTGTCAATCTGTCAAAATCAGAATCTTCTTCACGCTTGTAGTATGGGCAGTTGCTGTCCGGACAATGTAATTTCCTGAAGGCAGACTGAATGACGTTTCCGCAGTATTTACCGCTATTTGGCGGATCTTTACGCCGCTATATGTATATACTTCTATACTGCTCTTTCCTGAAAGTCCGTTCACAATTACAGTATTGCCCGATGCATATACTGTAATTGTATCTTCAGACTCCTTTCCGATACCGGTTCCACTTCCATCAGCGTTTTGCTTCTCTGTGATATCGGCTACAAGGCTGTTGAGGTATACCTCCAGATTGGTGTATCCTTCGGGGCTCAAAGTCGTTGCTTTTCCGTCGGTGGCATTGTTCGGGTTAAGGCCATTGGCTACTTCCCATACATCGGGGATACCATCACCATCTGTATCTCTCAGTTGTTCGGCGGTAACTCCACCGTTGCTTAACTCCGGCCAGGGACTGGAAGCTCCGGCAGGCTTTACGTCAGCGGGCAGATCAATAAGACCGGGCTTTTTGGCGGCATCAGCAGATACGCTGCCTTTGTAAGTCGCCGTTCCGGTTTCTGTTTCTTTCACGATGCGTTCGTCTATAATATCTCTTTCTTTGGAGCAACCGGCATAGAGCAATACTTGCTTGAATGCTTGTTCGGCGGTATGTGTGGTGATAACATTCGTTTCGAGCGGAACGTCCAGTTTCATTTCGGCCTTTATTTGATCATTGAAGGTGTAGTCGCATTCTTTGTTGTTAATCTGTTCGTAGATACCCTTCGTCCAGTTGTCGGCAGTCACGGCAGTATTACCCTCTATCACATTTCCGTCTACGTAGAATTGCCCCCATACATGCTCCATTGGCTTCCATACATTAGGGGTGCCGTCAGCATTAGTACAGTATGCGGTAGTTCTTACACCGATCTTGGCGATACGGTAACGTACTGCACTTTGAGGGGTTGCCGGACCTGGTTTATAGTAGTTGTTTACGATGTTCACTTTCATACCTTCACCACCATAACATCCGTTGCCTGCCCAGTTGTAGAATACATTGTTGCGCAGGTCCATGTACTCCCGTTCCTGAGTTCCCGGGCGTGGGCCAAGACGCGGTACGCGGCTTTCGTGGTGAGCCATCAGGTTGTGATGATAAGATGCATGGGCGCCTCCCCAGTTACCGCCATAACCATGTTTCCCTTTACTATGTCCGGAAGTGCGCAGGCTTTCGGAGACAAGACACCATTGTACCGTTGTATTTTCAGAACCATATACAGACAGGCATTCGTCAATAGACCAGCTGACCGAACAATGGTCTACAATGATATTCTTTTTATCCATACCTCCCAGGCCATCCGGTTCTCCACCGGTAACTATGCTTGCTGTTCCTACCCGGAAGCGCAGGTAACGGAGGATGACATCATTGGCCGAGATGATAACCGGATAATCGGCCAGACAGATTCCTTGACCCGGAGCACTCTGTCCGGCAATAGTAATATTGTCATTGGAGATTTTCAGATCACTTTTCAGGTAGATTGTTCCGGCTACATCGAAGACAATGGTACGCGCTCCTTTCTGCTTTACAGCGTAGCGTAATGTACCTTTTGCCTCACTGTCTTCAAGAGTCGTTACGTGATAGACGTTTCCTCCCCGTCCGCCTGTTGTGTAACGACCATGCCCTTCGGCACCGGGAAAAGCAGGAAGCTGTTGTGCAACCAGCCGGGTAGAGGTTGGCAGGCATATTAACAGTAGCAGGAAATAGATTACTTTACAGGTTTTCATTTTAATATCTATTGAGTAAGTAAGAGTCTGTTTCAATTTAGTCCATAATAAGATTGAAACAGTTTCTTAGACGTTATTGGGTAACTATGATTTTCTCATTTTCTCTGTTTCCGTCGGCCAGGATATAAGTGATAATGTATACTCCTGGTTGCAATGCTGGCAGATTAATTTCATTTTTCTTAGCCTGTGGATGTGATGAGTATACCTGTATACCCGCCAGGCTGGTGATATACATAGCATTCACTTCACTGTCGGCTGCAAAAGGACGTTCGATAGAAGTACCGCCTCCTCCTGCCAGGTTGTTCAGGTAATTCTCCAGATTGGAGTAACCATTCGCGCTGATTGCTCCTCCATCTGTGGGATTGTTTTTATCCAGTCCGTTGGCGTCTTCCCAATTGTCGGGGATACCGTCACCATCTGTATCTACAAGGGCCGATTCACCGTTCTTCGGAGTAAGGTCCGGCCATGGAGTCCAGTTCGCATCGGCATCTGCTGGTTTCAGATCTTCCTGGGAGTTTATCATACCGACAAATTTGACGGTAGGGACAGCCGGTTCTGTCTTATTCCATTTGATAGCACCTCTGTCTACCGGCGTCAATTCTCCCGCTGCTTCGGCAAGGATACGTGTATCTACTTCGTCGAGCTTCGGTAGTTGTGCTCCGGCTTGTTTGATGACATTATAATATGCCTCCTCTGCCGTTTCTATATTGAGATCACTGCTGGCTGAAGGAGTAGTTAGCTTTATATCGTTAATGAGGGTTGTACCGGCACGCAGATTGACTGCTTTCTTTGAGTTACTTCTGTCTGCATATATCCAGTTGTCGGCATTCACTTGCGAATGATCTCCTTTATTCTTATCGTTTTTGTATTCATTGGTTTCAAATAAGTTTCCGTCAATAAACCATTCTCCCAGTCCGGTAGCACTGGCAGCATCATGAGAGCAGTCGGCAAACCAGCGTTCCTGGAATGTATTGGTGGCAGGTCCCGGCTTATAGTAATTATTGATAAGATTGGTACGCGAATAGGCTTCTTCAATGATAGAGTGCAGTTGTCCGCCGTATAAAGCACCTTTGTTTCCCCAGTTGAAGTGTACGTTGTTGATAATCTCCGTGTCTACAAAAGCATCGTGTCCGCTGGTTGCTTTGTCACGGGCACCATTCACCAGTGGAGTACGGCCTACACAGTGGGCAAACAGGTTGTGATGAAACGTAGAATGTTCGCCGCCCCATTGTGCACCGTAACCACGTGCGCCTTTATCATGTTTCGATACATAGAGCGGTTCACTCAGGATACACCATTGCATGGTGGTATATTTATTATCGTACATCGTTACGTTTTCTTCCATTGACCAGCTAAAGGAACAATGGTCGATGATTATGTTTTCCGTATTCTCAATTCCCAGTGAGGAGTAATTTTTGCCCGACAAATCACCGGCACGGAAGCGTATGTAGCGCACAATGAAGTTTTTGCTATGAATATAAATATTGGCTCCCGAGATACAGATACCACCACCCGGAGCAGATTGACCGGCAATGGTTACATTGGGTCTGGGACATTTCAACCGTTCTTTCAGGATGATAGTGCCACCTACTTTGAAAAGGATGGTTCGCGGGGTATCGTCTCCTGTGCTTAGTGCCCAGCGAAGAGTTCCTTCAATGGGTTCTTCTGTCGAAAGATAATCTTCCAGACTTGTTACATAATACACCTTGCTGCCTATGGCAGGATCTGTGGCACGTCCGCCGGTTGCGAAGCGTCCCCAGCCTTCGGCACCCGGAAAAGCAATTTGTTGCGTACTTGCCTGTGAGTACACAGACGAAAGAGGGAGTAACATAAGACATCCGAGTAGGGCATTTTGCCGGAGGGTTTGTCTGAGAATAATGTTCTTCATTCTATATTTTGATTAATGATTTAATATCGGCTTTAGTTTATGGGAAAACTTATTCCTTTTAAGCTATAATTTATATTAGTCATGTTGTATTTGGTAAATGATGATTTAGTTGAAATACAGATTAGCACAGAATTTTTATAAAGAATGTATTCAATGATAGCAAATATCCACCTAATCTGTGGGCATTTGCGCTAATTTGCGTTTTGATCATTGCTTATCTGAATTTCTTTGCAATATTACGTGCTTTATAATGAACGCGTGTGTAATATCTGTTGTAAGTAGAGGGTAACCAATATTTCCCATTTACAATCAATAATTCCACATTCTCGTAAGATAGAAATCTTAAAAATACGCTCTGTTACGACAAACGTCATAAAACAACCAGGCTGTTTTGTGTTCGTTTTTGTATCTATTGATAGTTCGCCTTTGGGCAAAGTGTTCATTATCGGACAATAGTGATTTTTATTAATTCTCAGAGAATAAGAGTCTTACCTCTTTGGCACATGATTTGACTATATTTTATCGATAAAATGCGAAATAATTAATACCATTAAATACTTAAGTTATGATAACATTGACTTCTCTTTCCAAAATCTATCGTACTAATGAGATTGAAACGGTAGCCCTTGAAAACGTGAATCTGACCGTGGCCCGTGGTGAGTTTCTTAGCATTATGGGACCTTCCGGGTGTGGAAAATCTACATTGCTGAATATCATGGGGCTACTTGATACACCATCTACCGGTACGATTGAGATCAACGGTACTCATACAGAAGGGATGAAGGATAAAGAACTGGCGGCCTTTCGTAACAAGACCCTTGGGTTTGTCTTTCAGTCTTTCCATTTGATAAACTCGTTGAATGTACTGGATAATGTGGAGCTTCCGCTGCTTTATCGCCGTGTCAACAGTAGCGAACGTAAACGTCTGGCAAAGGAAGTGCTCGAAAAAGTGGGATTGAGCCATCGTATGAATCATTTTCCTACACAACTTTCCGGTGGTCAGTGCCAGCGGGTAGCTGTAGCCCGTGCTATAATTGGTAATCCTGAAATTATTCTTGCGGATGAGCCTACCGGTAACCTGGACTCAAAGATGGGAGCTGAAGTGATGGAACTTCTTCATCGTCTCAACAAAGAAGACGGACGCACCATTGTGATGGTTACTCATAATGAAGAACAAGCTAAACAAACTTCCCGTACGGTTCGCTTCTTTGACGGCAGACAAGTACAATAAGCATTATAATTGTATTGAGACGTAACTAACTATTCTGTATTCTTACTTTTTATAACTTAAAGAAATCATATACGACAATGAAAACAAGTCTATCCATATTTACTATCGCAATTATGCTGGGGATTCTTCTTTCTCCTTTACGGGCACAGTCTAATAAAAAGGTTATCCGCAATGAAGCAGTTGCCGATTTTTCTTCCATTCGCCTGAAGGCCGTGGGCGATATCTTTTTTACTCAATCGGATGATTACTCTTTACGCATTGAAGGTCCCGAAGAGTATGTAAAGAGGGTTGCTGTTACAGTAAAGGATGGTAAACTCGTACTTGGTTATAAGCAAAAAAATAACGATTCAAAGAAATTAAAATATTATATATCTGCGCCGGACTTGTCTCGCGTTGACGTTGAGGGTGTTGGTTCTTTCCGCTGTGAGAAGAAACTAAAACTGAAAGATCTGGAATTGAAGATGACTGGCGTCGGTTCTATAAATATAGCTGATTTGGAATGTAAAGTACTTCGTGCCCGTCTTGAAGGGGTAGGAAAGGTGAATGTACATGTAAACTGCATTAACCTCATAGCCAATGCTGATGGTGTGGGACATATGACATTATCCGGATATGCCAAAACTACTAAAATTACGAAAGACGGTATTGGTGGGGTAAATACGCGGAATCTGGAAACAGGAGAGTAAAAGATGAAGAGATTTACGATTGGATGATTGACGATTTACGATTAAAATTACTTTTATTAATCAGACAGTCGACCATTTACTTAGTAACTCTTTAATCGTAAATCGTCAATCATCCAATCGTAAATATTCTAATTTGTCTAATCGTAAATATCTTCAAGATGATTAAACTATATTTCAAACAAGCGTTGGTACAATTGCGCCAGCAACCTATTATAAGTCTGGTCAGTGTACTGGGTACGGCGCTTGCTATTTTCCTCATCATGTTGGTGGTGATGATTCAGCAGGTGAAAGTAGCTCCCTTTTCTCCCGAAAGCAACCGGGATCGTTTCCTGCACTTTGCCTTTATGAGTATCAGTAACAAGGAGTGGGGAGACGGCACCAGCAACGGGCCTATGAGCGAACAAACTGCAAAAGCTTGCTTTAAGTCACTTACCACCCCCGAGGCTGTTACTGTTTATTGTTGTGCGGCAATAACTACTCCCGCTTCTGTGCCGGGTAGTCCTGCTGTCAGTATCGACTTGCGACAGACTGACAACACTTTCTGGCAGGTGTTCGATTTTGCATTTGTTGCCGGTAAACCTTATGACCAGGCTACTTTTGATTCCGGCCGGCCTGTAGCAGTATTGACCGAGAGTGTTTCCCGTGCTCTGTTTGGTACAACTGAGTCCGTTGGATATGAATTTCTTTTAAATCATGCTCCCTATAAAGTAGTGGGAGTAGTGAAAGATGTTTCTACTCTGGCAAGTTCTTCATACGGACAAGTGTGGATCCCTTATACTTCGACTGATTTGGCCAGAGATACATGGAGTGATAATCATATGGGGATGATGAGTGTAACGATTCTGGCACATAGCCGGGACGACTTTGAGCGCATTCGTGAAGAGGTTAAAAGAATGCAGCAGCAGTATAATAGTTTGTTGGCCGAAAGTGGTTATGAGTTAATTTATCGCAATCGTCCTTACGATCAGGAAAAGCAGGCTATAGCTTTTGCTGCCAACTGGGAGCCGGATGTAAAGGCTGCCCGTCGACAGCGAATTATTATTTTCGTTATCCTGCTGTTGGTACCTGCTATTAACCTGAGTAGTATGACTCAGAGCCGTTTGCGTCAGCGTGTTTCTGAGATTGGTGTACGTCGTGCTTTTGGAAGTACACGTATGGAGATGATGGGGCAGATTGTGATGGAGAACCTGATAGTAACCCTGTTTGCCGGTCTGGTAGGTTTACTTTTCAGCGTATTGTTTGCCTATCTGGGGAATAGTTTTCTGTTTCAAGATTATAGTGCTACGCTTAGTCCACCCGAAGTGAATGCCTCTATCCTGCTACAACCTTCTACGTTTATGTATGCATTGCTTTTCTGTTTTATACTTAACTTCCTGAGTACCGGCCTACCGGCATGGAAAGCATCACGTACCAGTATTGTAAATGCTTTGGGAGGTAGAACCCATTAAACCGAATGAATGATGAATAAAAAACTATTTACACAGATAAAAAATGAGTGGCATTCCAATCTTTGGATAGCTACAGAGTTACTATTGGTAAGTGTGGTAATGTGGTATGTTGTGGATTATATCTATGTTCAGTATCGTGTGTACAACGAACCGCATGGGTTCGACATTTCTCATTGCTATCTCGTAAACATGGGGCAACTTACAGATAAGAGTCCTGACTTTATTCCGAATGACACATTGATTGCCGATGAAATAGAAGAGCTGGTGAACCGTATTGCTCGTCGTCCAGAGGTAGAAGCGGTAAGTTTGTCCCAGAATTCTTACCCTTATAATGGAAGCAATAGCGGTAGTGATATAAGGTATGATACACTTCAATCTTATGGATACGTAGTACGCCGTCTGGTAACTCCCGATTTCCTGCGGGTATTCCGCTATGAGGGGACACGCGGAGAAACACCTGAACAATTGGCTGAAATGCTGACCAAAGAGAACTTTCTGGCATCAGATAATCTATATGAGAGAAAATATAATATTAAATTAACCTCATTGGTAGGTAAACAGTTTTATTTGTGGGGTGATACTACGAAAACTTACAATCTGGCTGCTTCTTTGAAACCGATACGCTATTCGGATCATGATCAGGCTTTGTTCTCCTACTGTATGCTTTATCAGTTGTCGAGAAGCTGGTATGATACTCATTTAGAAGTATGTATACGTGTTAAGGAAAATCAGGATGTAGACTTTATCAATCGTCTCAAAGCTGACAGTGAGAAGCAGTTACGTGTGGGAAATGTTTTCATAGCTGATATCCGCTCTTTTGCAGACATTCGCCGCAATTTTGAACAGAACTCTATGAACGAGTTGCGTAATTATGTTTTTGGTATGGTCTTTCTGCTACTGAATATCTTTCTGGGATTGCTGGGTACCTTCTGGTTCCGTACACAACAACGCCGGAGTGAAATTGCTCTACACAAGGCATTGGGAGGAACAAACCGTACCATTTTTAATCGTTTGTTGACAGAAGGGTTGTTATTGCTCGTTATAGCCACTGTACCTGCCATTGTTATAGACTGGAATTTAGCACATGCCGAACTGAATTCATGGATGAATGGTACTACCCTTGAAACCGGGCGCTTCATAATTACGACGATTCTTACATTTATTCTTATCACCTTGATGATTGTGACTGGTATTGGTATCCCGGCGCGTAAAGCGATGAAGATACAGCCGGCAGAGGCACTGAGGGAAGAATAAAGGGATTTACGATTAGACGATTGACAATTTACTATTTGCGATAAACGATTGGACGATTTGTGGTTGAAGTTACTGAGTAAATAACTTAATTGTAGATATCTTGGTTGCTCAATGGTAAATCGTTCAATAGTAAATTGTCCAATCATCTAATCTTAAATCGTAAATTGTCCAATCGCTCAGTCTTAAATCGTAAATAGTAAATCGTCTAATCGTAAATATCTTTATGTTTAAACAATATTTCAAACAAGCCTTTCATTTGTTGTTGGAGAATAAGCTGCTTTCTGCAATCAGTATTGCGGGCACGGCGCTTGCAATTTCGGTAGTGATGGTGATTATCATTTTGTTGCACGCTAAAACAACAAATTATGAACCGGAAACAAACCGTGACCGTATGTTGTATGTGAAATGGTCCAGTGTCTATGAAAAAGAGAATAAAGATGCATGTAATTATAATCGGGTATCTCTTTATGATATACAGCAACTATTCTATCCGTTAACTACTGCAGAAGCTGTAACGGCTATTTGTGAATATGGACGTATGCTGGCTGCTGTTCCGGGTGGAGGAGAGGAGATTAATTGCCAGTCACTTTATACCGATGCTGCATTTTGGCGTGTATTTGAATTTGGGTTTCTTGCCGGAAAGCCCTATGATGAGGCCGCTTTCCAGTCCGGATTGAAACAAGCCGTAATATGCGAAAGTGTAGCCCGCCATTTGTTTGGTGGAGTAGATGAAGCAGTAGGGCGTAGTCTGGAACTAAATTTTGTAGAGTTCACCATTTGCGGGGTAGTACGTGACGTGAGTAAGTTTGCGGAGCAGAGCTATTCTGAAATATGGGTACCTTATACCACTAATAGTGATATTAGCCGTATTGATCTTTCGGGATGGACAAAGGGGCATACAGGTAGTTTTCAGTGTTTCATTCTGGCGCATTCCTCTGCGGATTTTCCTAAGATACTTAAGGAGGTAGATACGAACTTAGCAAAACTGAACAGCAATGATCAGGAAATGCAATTGGATTTATTGGGACAACCCGATACTTTCTTCGTTCAGATGCTTCATAAGTATGCAAATGGCGGTGTTCCTGGGCAGGAAGTCATAATTCGCTATATTATTATTGTTATTGTCATTCTGCTTGTTCCGGCTATAAACTTATCGGGGTTGACTCAGAGCCGTATGCGTAAACGTCTTTCGGAGATCGGAGTACGTAAAGCTTTCGGGGCTACCCGTTCGGGATTACTCTGGCAAGTGCTTACCGAGAATTTGCTACTTACGCTGATCGGAGGATTAGTAGGATTGTTGTTTTCTTATTTTGCTCTTTGGCTACTGGCAGACTGGTTGTTAGCGTCTGAGTTGTCGGATGGCGGAACGGCAACAATGAATGCTTCCATGATAAGTCCGTGGATATTTTTTGTGGCACTTCTTTTCTGTCTGGTTCTCAACTTACTCTCAGCTGGAATTCCGGCAGAACGTGTGGCTCGTACAACCATTGTCAATGCATTAAATGAAAGGTAATCAATATGTTCAAGCACATCTTTACAATTATATGGAACAACCGTCGGCATAATGGATGGTTGATAGCCGGATTGTTTGTCATTTCCACTTGCATGTGGTATGCGGTAGATTACGTTTATGCTATTACCGTCAATCAAACCCGTCCTTTGGGATTCAACTGGCACAATGTATATGCTCTCAATATCGGTGTACTCACTCCTGAAAGTGCAAAATTTCTTTCGGACAGTCGTCATACAAAGAATGCTACAGATGATTTCTATGCATTCATAGATCGTCTGGAACACCATCCGGCAGTAGAATCTGTTTGCTATACAAACAGGCATAAACACTATGTCTGGATGAACCAAACAGCTTCACTTGTACATGATACAATTACCTGTAATAGTTATATGCGTAGCGTTAGTTCGGATTATTTCCGCGTATTCGGAGTGAAAGGAGCTGATGGAAGCTCTCCGGAGCAACTGTCGGGTAAAGCTAATTTTACGGATATTATTATAACGGATAATCTGGCCCGGAGACTTTTTCCGGATCGTCCTGCTGTGGGCGAATGGGTAAAGAATAACTTAAACGGAGACAGCGTACGTATAGCAGCTGTATGTGAAAGTCAAAAGTATAATGAGTTTACCGCTCATCAGCCGGCTACTTATATTCCGTTGATTTACACACGAAAATATCCTTTCTATTATCTGGATGCTCCGTATCTGGGTGTTTACATCCGGATACGTCCTGATTCCGACGGAGAAGATTTTATTCGCAAGTTTCGTAAAGAGATGCGCGAACAATTGATGATAGGAAATTTTTATCTTGGAGATATGCGCTCGATGAGTGATTATAGAAATATACAGTTGAAAGAGCCTCGCAATGATTTGTATACCTATCTTTCAGTGGCTGTATTCTTCTTAATGAATGCTTTTCTTGCTGTGCTGGGTACTTTTTGGTTCCGTACCCAACAACGCCGTTCGGAACTTGGGTTACGTGTTGCATTAGGTGGTACCAGGGAGAGTCTGCGTAAACTTCTTTTGGGTGAAGGACTGATTTTGTTGACTCTGGCATTTATTCCGGCAATAATAGTGGGAGCTAATTTGGGCTTTGCAGAAATTGTTTCCAATTATCCTGTAGAGTTTACGTTACCCCGTTTTCTGGCAGGCATGTTTGTTACCTATATTCTGTTGGCTATTACCGTATTTATTGCAGTCTGGCTTCCTGCCCGGCAGGCAATGGGTATTCAACCGGTGGAAGCTTTGCATGAAGAGTGAAAATTAAATTATATATCTGCGTTGCTTTCAAGATAATAGCGTATATTTGTGCGCACAATCGTGAAACAACGCAGTATTTTAATTCTATGACTCAACGATTTTATAACACACTTTTGTTCCTGTTATTTACAGTATTTCTACCGATAACCGCTGCCGGACAGAATTATAATGTCCTTTTTATACAGTCTTATACTAATCAGACTCCCTGGCATAGCGAACTAACCCGTGGACTTCGTGATGGCTTTGGTGAAGAAAAACTGAAAGTTAATATTATTACCGAGTATCTGGATGCCGATTACTGGGCATATAGTTCTGAGAAGCTTATTATGAGTCGTATTTGCGAACGGGCAAGAGGACGTGGGGTAGACTTAATTGTAACTTCAAGTGATGAGGCTTTTCATACGCTGTTTGCTTGTGGTGATTCTTTGCCACGTCAGATTCCGGTTGTTTTTTACGGCATTAAATATCCGGATGAAGCTCTTATGGCTACTTTACCTAATATTTGCGGTTTCACTTCTAATCCCGATTTTTTTCTTTTACTGGAACAGGCCAATAAGGTATTTCCCGAACGTAAGGAGGTTGTTTGTGTGAATGATAACAGCTTTCTAAGTTTGAAAGGAAAAGAAGATTTTATGAATGAGTGGGGACAATTTATTAAACGCCATCCTGATTATAAATTGCAGACCTACAATGTACAAACCGGAACTACAAACAGCATTATCTCTTCTGTATGCTATCCGCGTAATAGCCACGGGCGTATTGTGGTAGTACCTAAATGGTCTCCTTTTATGGCATTTATCGGCAAGAACTCTAAAGCGCCTTTTTTTTCCTGTCAGAGCCTGGCGTTGACTAACGGAGTTTTTTGTGCTTATGATGCTGATCCGTATGCTTCTTCGCGGATGGTAGGTGTGAGAGCAGCTAAAGTGCTGAAAGGAACTTCTCCGGCAGATTTAGGGATTACTGAAAGTCCGATTGATTTCTATTATGATTATAAGCAACTCGATTTTTTTCATGTGGCAAAAGATCGGGTGAAGCCGGGGATTATACTTAATGAGCCCCATTGGGAGAAATATAAATTCTTTTTCATCTTGCTTTATGCTTCCATATTGGGGCTATTGGTATTTATTGTTGTTTGGCTGATACGTGCTAACCGTCGGGAGGCACGTCGGAGAATGCATGCACAAACCCGTCTTTTGGTGCAGAACCGTTTGGTGGCCCAGCGTGATGAATTTGATAATATTTTCCATTCTATTCGCGAAGGAGTAATAACGTATGATACTGATTTTCGCATTCATTTCACTAATCTTTCTTTGCTACGTATGTTGCATCTTCCGGTGGATGTTACTGTTCGGCCTTACGAAGGATTGCCTGCCGGTTCTATCTTTAAAATATATTCTAAGGGTAAAGATGTATTGCATGAGATGTTGAAAGAGGTAATTGCAGAGGGGAAAAGCTGTATAATTCCTTCTAACTCTTTTATGCAGGAAGTGCATAGTGGCAATTACTTTCCGGTTTCCGGAGAAATGGTTCCTATTCATTCACGTGGAGAGATAACCGGGGTTGCCCTTTCTTGTCACAATGTATCTGATGAAGAGATGCGGAAACGCTTTTTTGATTTGGCGATAGAGGATAGTTCTATCTATCCGTGGCAATTTAATATTCGTACCAATATTTTTACTTTTCCATTGGGATTCCTCCGGCAATTTGGTTTTGATGAATCGGAAACGACTGTTACGCGTGAAAATATGGAAGAAATGGTACATCCGGAAGAACTGGAACACACACGTTCTTTATTTGATGCCGCCCTTACAGGAGTGCATCAGAATACCCGGATGAGTTTCCGTCAGCGTAATGCAGATGGACATTACGAGTGGTGGGAATATCGTACTTCCGTGCTTAGTGGGCTGACATCAGATGAACCGTATAGTATTCTTGGTGTTTGTCAGAGTATTCAGCGCTATAAAAGTACGGAGGAAGAGTTGACCATAGCCCGTGATAAGGCATTGCAGGCCGATAAGTTAAAGTCTGCCTTCCTTGCCAATATGAGTCACGAAATTCGTACGCCTTTGAATGCTATTGTCGGTTTTTCTGACTTGCTGAGTGATACGAGTGCTTTCACTGAAGAAGAAGTTTCACAGTTTATTGCTACGATTAATAAGAATTGTAGTCTGTTGCTGGCATTGATTAATGATATTCTTGACTTGTCCCGTATTGAATCGGGAACGATGGACTTCCAGTTTGCCCGTCATAGTCTTCCTTTGCTGTTGAAGAATGTGCATGATTCCCAGCAATTGAACATGCCATCCGGAGTCGAACTTAAACTTGATATTCCGGTAGATAGTAAAAAGTATATGGTAACAGATAATGTACGCTTACAGCAAGTAGTGAATAATCTTATAAACAATGCTGCTAAATTTACAACAAGCGGATCTATCACTGTGGGATATACTGAAGATGAGTCCGGTTATACCTCTTTATTTGTGGAAGATACCGGCAAGGGAATTTCTCAGGATGGATTGGATCATATTTTCGAACGTTTTTATAAAGTGGACAATTTTACACAGGGAGCCGGATTAGGGCTTAGTATATGTCAGACAATCGTGATGCGGCTTAATGGAGCGATCAGTGTTACGTCTGAAGTAGGAAGGGGAACGCGTTTTACTGTACGCATCCCGGATGTTTGTGAATAAAAGAAGCTAAAGACGTTCATTTGTGTACAAAGTGTTCGTTTTCGGACACTCGCTGAATGAATTAATTATCGGAGAATTAGTTACTTATCTTTTTGGCACGCCGTTTGACCTCTTGAATCGTAGAAAATAATACTTTTATGAGAAAGAAGAATATACTGCTTGTTTTAGCGACTTTTGCCTTTTCGCAAATACTTACTGCACAGAATGAACGGGAAATAACTCTTAATGAGGCTATTGCTTTGGCACGTACTCAATCCGTAGATGCGGCGGTGGCCTTGAATGAACTGAAAACAGCCTATTGGGAATATCGTACTTTTCGTGCCGATCTCCTGCCGGAAGTGAATCTGACAGGGACATTGCCCAACTACAAAAAATCATACAGCTCTTATCAAAATTCGGATGGTACCTATGGGTTTGTCCGCAACAATTATCTGGAGTTGTCCGGAGACTTGTCCATCGACCAGAATATATGGTTGACAGGTGGTAAACTTTCTCTCTCAACCTCATTGGATTATATCAGGCAGTTCGGGGGAAATGGAAAAGAACAGTTTATGTCCGTACCGATCAACCTGGAACTGACCCAACCTATTTTTGGAGTGAATAAACTGAAGTGGAACCGGCGTATAGAGCCCGTACGCTATGAAGAGGCAAAGGCTGCTTTTATCTCTGCCACAGAAGACGTGACACGCAAAACCATTACTTACTTTTTTCAGTTACTGTTGGCTAAGGAAACGTTGGCTACTGCCCGGCAGAATGAGTTGAATGCCGAGCATTTATATAAGGTAGCCGGGGCTAAGCGTGAGATGGGGCAGATATCTGAAAATGAGTTATTGCAACTGAAACTTTCTGCACTGAATGCCAAGGCTGCTACTACAGAAGCAGTGAGTAATCTGAATGCCAATATGTTCCAGCTTCGTGCTTTTCTGGGAATGGATGAAAATGAAAAACTGGAACCGGTGGTTCCCGAATCGGCACCGGACATACGAATGGAGTATAACGAGGTACTTAGCAAGGCTTTGGAGCGTAATTCTTTCGCACAGAATATCCGTCGCCGACAGCTTGAATCGGACTATGCGGTAGCTACCGCACGCGGTGATTTGCGTAGCGTCGATCTTTTTGCCAGTGTGGGCTATACGGGGCTCGACAAAGAGTTTGCTTCTGCCTACAATCATCTGCTCGATAACCAGATAGTGCAGGTGGGGGTGAAGATACCTATTTTGGATTGGGGAAAGCGTCGTGGCAAAGTACGTGTGGCAAAGAGTAATCGTGAAGTGGTACTATCTAAAATTCGTCAGGAACAGATGAACTTCAATCAGGATATCTTTTTGCTTGTGGAGCACTTCAATAATCAGGCCCAACAGCTAAGCATAGCCAAAGAGGCGGATATTATTGCTCAGCAGCGTTATAAAACCAGTATTGAGACTTTCCTGATAGGCAAAATCAATACGCTCGACTTGAATGATGCACAGAATTCAAAGGATCAAGCACGGCAGAAACATATATCGGAACTATATAATTATTGGTCTTACTTTTATCAGATTCGTAGCCTTACCCTGTGGGATTTCGAGAGGAATACGGAACTGGAAGCAGATTTTGAAATAGTGATTAATGATTAATCATTATTTATTCTTATTTTTGCGATCATAAAAACACACGCTTATGATATTGATCATTGACGACGACAGTGCTGTTCGTTCTTCTCTCAGTTTTATGTTAAAACGTGCCGGTTATCAGGTGCAAACAGTTCCCGGACCTCGTGAGGCTATGGATGTAGTACGTTCCGAAGCTCCCTCCCTCATCTTGATGGATATGAACTTTACGCTTTCCACAACAGGGGAAGAGGGATTGATTTTGCTCAGACAAGTGAAAATATTCTGTCCTGATGTTCCGGTAATTCTGATGACCGCATGGGGAAGTATTCAATTGGCTGTACAGGGAATGCAGGCAGGAGCTTTTGATTTTATAACAAAGCCCTGGAATAATGCTGCCTTGTTGCAACGAATTGAAACAGCGTTGGAGCTGACTGCTGCATCTACAGAAGTACCACAAGAGCAGAGTGATGCTTTGAAGCGCGATCATATTATCGGTAAGAGTCAGGAGTTAACAGATGTTTTGAATACCATTGCCCGTATTGCCCGTACCAATGCTTCTGTTCTGATTACCGGGGAAAGCGGAACAGGTAAAGAATTAATAGCCGAAGCCATTCATATAAATAGCCAACGCGCAAAACAGCCATTTATCAAGGTAAATTTGGGTGGAATTTCTCAAAGCTTGTTTGAGAGTGAGATGTTTGGTCATAAGAAGGGTGCATTTACCGATGCCAGTGCCGATCGTATCGGACGTTTTGAAATGGCAAATAAAGGTACTATATTCTTGGATGAAATAGGAGATCTGGACCCTTCCTGTCAAGTGAAGTTACTTCGTGTCCTACAAGACCAGACGTTTGAAGTTTTGGGTGATAGCCGTCCCCGTAAGACTGACATCCGGGTGGTATCTGCTACCAATGCCGATTTGCGTAAGATGGTAAGTGAACATACTTTTCGGGAAGATTTATTCTATCGTATCAATCTTATAACAGTTAAGCTTCCGGCTTTGCGTGAGAGGCGGGGAGATATTCCGTTACTTGCCCGTCACTTTGCCGATCGTCAGGCCGAAGCTAATAATTTGCCCCGTACTGAATTCTCAGCTGATGCACTTCAGTTTCTTAGCCGTCTGCCTTTCCCGGGTAATATACGTGAATTAAAAAATTTGGTGGAGCGTACCATACTGGTCAGTGGGAAAGCCATTCTTGATGCTTCGGACTTTGATGCGCAGTATCTTCGACAGGATGATCTGAAGGCAACTGGTACTTCGCTTGCCGGAATGACACTGGATGAAATAGAGCGTCAGACCATTTTGCATACTTTGGAACGTTGTAAAGGAAATCTCAGTCAGGTAGCTACTGCACTTGGTATTAGCCGGGCTGCTCTCTACCGGAGACTGGAAAAATATGGAATCAATTATTAGTAATTAGTGATGAGTGGTTAGTGATAAGTGATTAGTGCCATGCGGATTATAGCGCAGCCCACTAACCACTAATCACTTATCGCTAATTCACTAATCACTTATCGCTAATTCACTAATCACTATTTATCGTGCGTCTAAAAGGATATTTTTTTATACTGGCTCTCTTTCTGGCTGCTTTGGGTGGAGTGATACTTTACTTTGGCGGATGGGTATATAAACCTTTGTTATATATTTCGGAAGTCCTAATCATTTTTTTGGTGGTATATTTAATTTTATTTTATCGAAAGATTATAAAACCATTGGACACGATTGGTAGTGGTATGGAGCTATTACGTGAACAGGATTTCAGCAGTCGTTTGACTCTTGTTGGGCAGTATGAGGCCGATCGCGTGGTAAATGTTTTCAATAGGATGATGGAGCAGTTAAAGAATGAACGTCTCCGGCTTCGAGAACAGAACCATTTCCTCGATCTGATGATTAACGCTTCTCCGATGGGAGTGATTATTACTACCCTTGATGATGAGATATCGCAACTAAATCCGATGGCAATTAAAATGCTGGGTGTTCGTCCCGAAGAGGCTCAGGGGAAAAAACTGATTGCTATTGATTCTCCGTTGGCTATGGAGTTGGGGCGCGTTGCTAAGGGAGAGACGGTAACTGTTCGTTTGAATGACTCGAATATTTATAAATGTACGCATTCTTCATTTATCGACCGGGGATTCCAGCATCCATTCTTTCTGATAGAAAGCCTGACGGATGAAGTGATGAAAGCTGAGAAAAAGGCATATGAGAAAGTGATTCGTATGATTGCGCATGAAGTGAACAATACAACTGCAGGTATTACTTCTACGTTGGATACCGTAGAACAGGCACTTTCCGAGTCGGAAGGAATGGAGGATATCTGTGAGGTGATGCGGGTATGTACAGACCGTTGTTTCTCTATGAGCCGTTTTATTACCCGTTTTGCAGATGTAGTAAAAATACCTGAACCTCATCTGCTACCGGTTAATCTCAATGATCTTGTATTCTCTTGTAAACGTTTTATGGAAGGTATGTGTGCCGACCGTAATATTACCATAACTCTGGATATTGATGAGGAGCTGGGAGAAGTGAGACTTGACGTTGCTTTATTTGAACAGGTATTGGTAAACATCATAAAGAATGCGGCTGAGAGTATTGAACAGAATGGAGAAATCAAGATACGTACTTACTCCCCGGGAGGGATTGAGGTGGCAGATAATGGTAAAGGTATAACAAAAGAGACTGAAGCTAAACTCTTCAGTCCCTTCTTTTCTACCAAGCCGAACGGGCAGGGAATCGGCCTGATATTTATCCGTGAAGTCCTGATGCGTCACGGATGTTCGTTCTCACTTCGTACGTATGCAGACGGGTGGACAAGATTCAGAATGTTATTTAATTGACAGTTGACAATTGACAGTTAGCTGCGCTGTAATACTGTATAGTAACTGTCCATTGTCCACTGTCCACTGTCAATTGTCCACTGTCAATTGTCCACTGTCCACTGTTTATAATATTCCTCCAGTATTCTCTTAATTCCTTTTCCGATTGTCACATAATCGGCTTCATTAAGATTGGCAAGAGAAACGCGGACACTCCATTTCGGACCGGCAAACCCACCGCCATTCAGTAAAACGAGTGAGGTTTCGTTGGCCAGGCGAAATACTATATCCAACGGATTGTAGGTCTTTTTCAGATAGGCTACAAACTCTTCTCCGTAAAATTTATGTGCCCATACGAGCATATCGATTTCCGAATAATATCCGGCACGTAAAGGATCTTCTACCAATGAGAAACCGGTATTGTCCCACAATGCATTCAAGCGACGGCGAATAATATTCTGCATCTTTGTTTTATAATAATCACCTTTATCGAGTAGGGAAAAGGCAGAGAATAAACTCATCTGCATCTGTTGTGGTAATGAAAGTCCGGCGGTATGGTTCAATGCCACCTGACGGCTGTCTGCTACCATGCGATCGATAAACTTCATCTTTTCTGGATGAAGATCAAGACTGGAATAACGTTTATTTAATATTGCTTTCTGCTCTTCCGGCAGGCGCGCTATCATTTTATCATAGATATTATCCTCATGCAGGGCTATGACAGCAAGCCTCCATCCGGTTGCTCCAAAGTATTTTGAGAAAGAGTATACGCATAGAGTATTGTGTGGCAGCTCCGCCATAAGTGAACGGAAATGAGGGATGAATGTTCCGTATACATCATCGGTGATAATCATTAGATTCGGATTATCATTCTTTACTATGTTGACAATACGTGCAGCAGTCTCCGGACTCAGTGAGTAGCTGGGGGGATTGCTTGGATTGGTAATAAAGAGTGCTTTGATTTTCGGATCTTTCAGTTTATCAATGTCCTCATCTTTATATTGCCAGGTATGTAATCCATCGTCCGTCATCTTATCGGCTGAGATTTCGGTGACATTGAACTGGTATCGGCGTAGTTCCGGAATTTCTAAATAAGGTGTGAATACCGGGACCAGGAGAGCAATGTTGTCTCCCTGATTCAGTAAAAAGTTTTCTTGTAAAGAGTCAAAAAGATAGCACATACCCGCTGTTCCGCCTTCGGTAGCAAAAAGGTCAAAAGTTCCTTTCGGGGGGCGGCGGTCACATAATTCCTGTGCCAGATAATCTTGTACAAGGAGTTCGGTGAAATGTAAGATACGGTCGGGAACAGGATATTGGTCACCAATGACGGCTTCTGCCCATTCGTGAACAAGGGTATCCGGATCTGCTGCATGTTCCATGAGCAGATAGTTATAACTGTCTTTTAATAATCTGGAACCCGACTCTTTAACATTGTCTTTCAGAAAGGCCTCAAAACGTGCGGCAATCCCGTCTTTTTGCGGGATACCGGCTATCCCTTCAGGAAGGGAGGAAATGCGGGTACATTCACTGAGCCCGAATTTCCCTAACAGAAAGAATGCTTCACGAGGTTCTGTGGCAATCCAGTTTGGGTTACCACGTCCGGCATTTAACATTGTGTGAGCCATTCTCTTTACGCTCTCATCCGCCATGTCGATCAGGCGGTTTTTTAATTCAAAGGGACTGATGCCCTCCATCTTTTTTGCAAAATTTTTGGTTATGGCTGTGCCATTTGATTTCTTTTCCATAATTAAGTTTGGTTTAATATAAACAATTTCCGGATCAAGTGAAAACCTTTATGAGTGTTATTTTTAACACTTTCAATAAAACGATTTATCTACTACGAAAGTACGTTCTTTTACAGTATAAGAATACGTATTTAACATGCTGTTAATATGCATTTTAACAATGTATTAAATACGTACTTTTATAGAGTGAAAACGAGTAAGTCAGATTTTAGCATTCAGATAATCTATCAATCACATTTTTCAATTGATTCTAATTTACGAATGTGCCAATTGTTAAGTTGTCACATCATCAGCACAATAAATACTCCCCATATAATAAGTAGTGTGTTACCTACAGCATAGGTCACAGTATATCCCAGTGCAGGTGTTTCACTCTCAACTGCATCTTGCACAGCTCCCAGTGCTGCTGTGGTAGTTCTTGCTCCGGCGGTACATCCCAATGTTAATGCAGGGTGGAATTTGAACAGGTATCTTCCCATCAGCAATCCGCTGATAAGCGGAATGGCCGTAGCCAGTGCACCAACAATAAAAAGGCTGGCACCAACTTCTTTGAATCCGGTGACAAAACTTGGTCCGGCAGCAATACCTACAACGGCAATAAACATATTCAGACCTACATTATTCAATACCCATAAAGAGGGCTCGGGGATACCTCCGAAAGTGGGGTGCTTGCTTCGAAGCCATCCAAAGAGCAAACCTGCAATAAGTGCCCCTCCACTGGTAGATAGACTTATTGGGATACCTCCCAAATGGATGGTTAATGCACCTACTAAACCTCCGATGAGGATACCCAGACCAACGAATATCATATCTGTTTGATTGGTCGGACGATCTACGTATCCCATTTGTTTGGCAGCAAGTTCTACTTCACGTTTCATACCAGTGAGTTCGAGCATATCACCTGCATCTACCACGGTTTGTGCCATTACCGGGACATTGATACCTGCACGTTTGATGCTGCGAATACTCACTCCATGCATGCATTTCTGTGCCCGGATGGTATTTATTGTTTCTCCGGCAAATGTTTTGCGTGTGATCATTACCGGCAGTGTCTCGGCAGGAAAGTCGAGTAATTGTGCATCTATTACCTCAGGCCCTATCCAGTCTTCTTCACCTATCACGAATTCGCGGCGGCCACTGAGTACTACTTCGTCATTCTCTTTCAGAATGAGATTGGGAGTAACCTCTTTTATAATTCCCCCTTGGCGAACGCGTTCTACAAAGAGACGCTTTCCTTGTTCGTACAAGTAACTTTCAAGATCAGTGACACGTTTTCCTTTTCCGAACCATTCATTGGTTATCTGGTAAGCACGGAATACGACGGGACGCAGAGCAGGAGCGAAGCCCGGTTCGTCTGCTTCCGAACTCCCCATTTTAGATTCCAGTTCTTTACAATCAGCTTTAACCTTTTCCAATCCACCGAGAAATTTCGGTCCCAGTGAAGCCAGGATCCAGGCAGAACCGGCTGTACCAAAAATGTAAGTAACAGCATAAGCCACAGGAATAGCATTGATGAAAGTTGATTTTTGTGCATCGCTGATACTAAGTCCGTTGATGGTGTCTTCTGCTACACCAATAACGGCAGAGATGGTTTGTGAACCGGCGAGTAATCCGGCAGCTTCACCTACGTGATAACCCATTATTTTGGCAAGTGCCCAGGCGGATACAAGGCTGACGATACACATTAATACGGCAAATCCTACTTGTGGTAAACCGTCTTTCTTCAATCCGCGAAAGAATTGTGGGCCTACTTTATAGCCTACGGCAAAAAGAAAAAGCAGAAAAAACACAGCTTTCATCGGACCGTCTACCGTGATGTTCAATTGTCCAACCAGTACACCCACCAGCAGTACACTGGTCACTGTGCCGAGGGAGAATTTACCTATTTTTAGTCGGCCTATCCAGAATCCCGCGAAAAGTGTCAGGAAGATAGCCAGTTCGGGGTGCTCTCTTAGTTGATTTATAATCCATTCCATAATTAAGTTGTTTAGGTTTATATCTCTATTTTGTTCGTTTATTGTTTAATACAACAGCATTCAATGGAAAGTGTTTTGTTAAAACCCTGTTTTAGCATGTTAAACTTTCTGTCATCTTTTTCAATTTAGCAAGAGTATACGTTGTCGTATCCTATAAAATAATCTCTCTTTTACTTATTGCTGATGTAATTATTTCAGATCTATACATGCTGCTTGGTAATAGGAAAATGTGATACTTTTTTGATAAAAAAAGATAACAAGTTCTTGCTCGGTTAAATTATTGATTGTCAGGTGTCTATGAATATCTGTTTTTTTTCGTAGAGGAACGGGTCGAAACTCTACGAAGATCGGGTTGTTTCTCTACGGAGATCAGGTCGATTCTCTACGAACAACCCAAAGAAGATTTATAAGCTTTGACAAAAAGTCCTGGTGGAATATGAATCCTCTCTTTTGAGGTGTAAGAAAAAAAGCTGATAAAATTCTATACCAATCTTGTTTTTAAGTTCTGTGCTATATCATATTTCGTTATCAGATATATTTTAAATTTATTCGTCATAAATGAATATGATCTGTGTATTATCCTCTATATGAGCTTGTAAATAGGATAATACACCAAATGGGACAATTAATCCGACTATTAGAACTTCTTTGAGTATGGAGTAGAGCCTAACTTTGTAGGCAATTTTAATTTATCTAAAACAACAGAAATGGAACAAGAAATTAAACCGGCATCAGGCCGTCTCGGCGTGTTGGTGGTAGGCGTTGGTGGCGCAGTTGCTACCACTATGATTACAGGAACACTGGCTTCTCGCAAGGGATTGGCAAAACCAATAGGCTCTATCGCAGAAATGGCAACAATGCGTATGGAAAACAACGAGGAAAAACTTATCAAAGACATTGTGCCTTTAGCTAATTTGAACGACATTGTATTTGGTGGCTGGGATATTTTCCCTGACAACGCCTATGAAGCTGCTATGTATGCTGAGGTTTTGAAGGAAAAAGATTTGAATGGAGTGAAAGATGAATTGGAGACTATCAAGCCGATGCCTGCTGCTTTTGATCATAATTGGGCAAAACGTTTGAATGGTACCCACATTAAACAGGCCGCTACGCGTTGGGAAATGGTAGAACAACTGCGCAAAGATATCCGCGACTTCAAAGCTGCTAACAATTGCGAACGTATTGCTGTGTTGTGGGCTGCAAGTACTGAGATTTATATTCCTCTGTCGGATGAACATATGTCACTTGCCGCTTTGGAAAAAGCAATGAAGGAAAATAACACGAACGCTATTTCTCCAAGTATGTGTTACGCTTATGCTGCTATCGCAGAAGGTGCTCCGTTCATCATGGGTGCTCCTAACTTATGCGTAGACACTCCTGCTATGTGGGAATTCTCTAAAAAGATGAATGTGCCTATCTCCGGTAAAGATTTCAAGAGCGGGCAGACTTTGATGAAAACTGTTTTGGCCCCGATGTTCAAAACCCGTATGCTTGGTGTGAGCGGATGGTTCTCAACTAATATTCTGGGTAACCGGGATGGCGAGGTACTCGATGATCCCGATAACTTTAAAACAAAAGAAGTTAGTAAGCTGTCTGTAATTGACAATATCTTCGAACCTGAAAAATATCCTGATCTGTACGGTGATGTATATCATAAAGTACGTATCAATTACTACCCACCCCGTAAAGACAATAAGGAAGCATGGGATAATATCGACATTTTCGGATGGATGGGTTACCCGATGGAAATAAAAGTAAACTTCCTGTGTCGCGATTCTATTCTTGCTGCTCCTATCGCACTTGACCTTGTATTGTTCAGTGACCTGGCTATGCGTGCCGGAATGTCGGGTATTCAGACCTGGTTGTCATTCTTCTGCAAGAGTCCGATGCATGATCTCGAAAGCCAGCCTGTACACGATCTGTTTACTCAATGGAGAATGGTTAAGCAGACTTTGCGTGATATGATTGGCGAAAAATCACCAAGTTATCTGGATTGATAAAAACATATTAGTTACTAAAGAGAAAGAGATGATCTGATTCTCTGGGTACATCAATAAAACTTTCCTCTTATAAAAAGGGGGAAGTTTTATTATTTTTATAACTTTGCATATATTTTATCTGAATGATGAAAAAAGCTTCTCTTTTTCATATAATGATTGCTACTGGTTTTGGAGCGGGATTTTCTCCTTTTGCTCCGGGTACTGCAGGAGCTTTATTGGCTACTGTGGTGTGGTGTGTTTTGCTCTATTTCTTCCCATTCAATTTTGTATGGTTATTGACCGTAGTACTGATTGTTCTCTTCACAATTGGTGGTATCTGGTCGTCCAATAAACTGGAGCCATTCTGGGGTGAAGATCCTTCGCGGGTGGTTGTAGATGAAATGGTAGGTGTATGGATTGCATTGCTGGCAGCGCCCGAAGGTAATTTCTGGTATCCGGTAGCCGCTTTTGCATTATTTCGTCTTCTTGATATCTTCAAGCCACTGGGCATTCGTAAGATGGAGAGTCTGAAAGGAGGAGTAGGAGTCATGATGGATGATATCCTGGCAGGTATTTATAGTTTTATTCTGTTAGCAGGTGTCAGATGGCTGATTGGATGAAACAACTGATAACAGCGTTTTCGGAGAAGGGAGGGATTTTCATGTTTCTGAGAGCCCAACTTTCGGCACAACTGGCCACGGTTACGGATTTTGTGATAACGATTGCGTTGGCACAATTTTTCGGAATGTATTATGTATATGCCACTTGCATTGGTTCGGTGTGCGGAGGTATGTTCAATTGCTTCGTTAACTATGAGTGGACTTTCAAATGTCATGAATGCAAGAAATCACATGTGATTGTAAAGTATACATTGGTGTGGGCAGGTAGTGTTTTTTTGAATACATACGGGACGTATTATCTTACGGAATGGATAGCAGGTATTTCATGGGTCAGAGATACATTAAGTCTTTATTCCAAAGACCTTTTTATTGTTCCGAAGATAGTGGTCTCCATATTGGTTGCACTATTCTGGAATTACTATCTGCAACGTGTGTTTGTATATCGGAATGTGAATATGAAGAATCTTTTTAAGAGAGAAAACAAACTGTAAAATAATAACAAAAGAATAGAAATGAATTACAGAGACTGGTTACAACAGGTAATTTATAAAATAATCAATCCCGTTGTCAGAGGGATGATTAAAATAGGTATCACGCCCAACTTTATTACTACAACCGGGCTGGTTTTGAATATTGTAGCAGCAGGCGTATTGATTTATGGCGGTATCAACGGAGAGCGGGGAGACCTTTCTTATGTAGGCTGGGGAGGCGGTATTATATTGTTTGCCGGGTTATTCGACATGATGGATGGGCGTGTGGCCCGTTTGGGAAATATGAGTTCCATTTTCGGTGCACTGTATGACTCGGTACTCGACCGCTATAGTGAACTGATCACTTTGTTTGGTATCTTTTATTATCTGATACTGAAAGGGTATATGTGGGGATCGATCATTGCTTTCATTGCTTTGATTGGCTCATTGATGGTAAGTTATGTGCGTGCCCGTGCCGAAGGTTTGGGGATTGATTGTAAGGTTGGCCTTATGCAGCGTCCGGAACGTGTCGTACTGATTAGTCTGGGAGCTATTTTCTGTGGCATTTTCGACGATGTTACTTCATTTGATCCGATTTTGATATTAATGATTCCCGTAGCATTGGTAGCTGTGTTTGCTAATATTACGGCATTTGTCCGTTTGAACCATTGCCGTAAGGTGATGAAAAACATGTAAACTCTGATATGAGATATATTTTTAAGATGCCTTCACGGAAAGAAACGTTGACCGTTGTAGGTATAACCGTTCTTTTCTTATTACTAACGGCTGTATGTCTCGGGTTGCGTCCGGAGCATTTGCTGATGGCGTTTGTTTTTCTGGCTTTGTTCTTTGCCGGTATACCCACCCGCAAGTTGGCAGTAGCCCTACTGCCTTTCTTCATTTTTGGCATTTCGTATGACTGGATGCGTGTATTTCCCAATTACGAAGTGAATCCTATTGATGTGGCAGGAATCTATAATCTGGAGAAATCCTGGTTTGGTATCAATGATAATGGGAATCTTCTCATTCCCTGCGAATACTTCACATTGCACAACTGGAAATTTGCAGATTTCATGGCAGGTATCTTTTACCTGTGTTGGGTGCCTGTGCCCATTGCATTTGGTATTTATCTCTATCTGAAAAAGGAGAGGAGTCTGTATCTGCGTTTCGCTATGGTGTTTTTATTTGTCAATCTGATAGGGTTTGCAGGTTATTACATTCATCCGGCAGCTCCACCTTGGTATGCTATCAACTACGGAATGGAAGCGATTCTGAATACTCCGGGCAATGTAGCGGGACTGGGTCGTTTTGATGAACTGACCGGACTGTCTGTTTTCCAGTCTATCTACGGGCGTAATGCCAATGTATTTGCTGCCGTACCTTCTTTGCATGCTGCCTATATGGTGATTCCGCTCTATTATGCTATCGTGCGGAAATCCAATAAAATGCTGATTGCTCTTTTTGCCATTATTCTGGTAGGTATCTGGTGTACGGCTGTCTATTCGTCGCATCATTATATTATTGATGTATTATTGGGAATCTTTTGCGCTCTGCTTGGTATCTTTGTTTTTGAAAAAGGACTCATGAAGATAGGAGGGTTTAAACGCTTCTTTGAACGATACTATAACTATATCAAATAAAGAAGATGTAATCTGTAGTGGATAAGTTACCGGCACATAGTCACTGAAACTCAAATGAAAAATAAATATCGTAATATATTTCTTGGTTTCGGCATTATTGCTGTTGTTATTATGCTTTTCACTTTCGATATGTCTTATGAAGAACTGTGGAGCAGTTTAAAACGTGCCGGTTATTATCTGCCGCTCGTTTTGCTGCTCTGGTTGTTTATATACCTTATCAATACCCTGTCATGGTATATCATCATACGTAGTGGTGGTGAGCGGGGAGGGCTTACTTTCACCCGTTTGTATAAGTTTACGGTTTCCGGTTTTGCTCTTAATTATGTTACTCCTGTGGGATTGATGGGTGGTGAGCCTTATCGTATTATGGAACTGACTCCTTATATTGGTGTAGAGCGTGCTACCTCTTCCGTGATTCTGTATGTAATGATGCATATCTTTTCTCATTTCTGTTTCTGGCTCAGTGCTGTCCTTATTTATGCTCTATTTTATCCGGTGGGTTGGGGAATGGGAATTGTGCTTACTCTGATCACTTTATTTTGTGTGTTGCTCGTTTCTCTTTTTGTGAAGGGGTACCGACACGGGATGGCAGTGGCATGTGTTCGTTTCGGTAGTCATATCCCTTTTCTGAAAGATAAAGCCATTCGCTTTGCCGAAGCACATCAGGATAAGTTGGAAAATATTGATGGCCAGATAGCTCTGTTACATCAACAACGGAAAAGCACCTTTTATAGTGCATTGTTTTTGGAATATACGGCCCGTATCGTTGGTTGTCTTGAAGTATGGCTTATTTTGAATGTACTCACTACCAATGTTGGTTTTATGAGTTGTATTCTTATCATGGCTTTCTCTTCTTTGCTTGCTAATTTATTGTTTTTCCTGCCTATGCAGCTTGGAGGGCGTGAAGGAGGTTTCGCACTGGCGGTTGGCGGACTTTCTCTTTCGGGAGGATATGGCGTTTATACCGCTTTGATAACCCGTGTGCGGGAACTTGTGTGGATTGTGATCGGCCTTGTGCTGATGAAAATAGGAAATTCTAAAAAATAAAATACAATGAATAGTTTCATCTTTTACAGTCCTACCGAATTTGTATTCGGCAGAGACACAGAGGCACAAACCGGTGCTTTAGTGAAAAAACAGGGTGCTAAGAAAGTAATGATTGTTTATGGTGGCGGCTCAGTGATACGTAGTGGATTGTTATCGCGCGTAGAATCTTCACTCAAAGAGGTTGGGATTGAATATTGTATGCTGGGTGGCGTGCAACCTAATCCTGTCGATACAAAAGTATACGAAGGCATTGAACTTTGCCGGAACGAGAAGGCAGACTTGTTGCTCGCAGTAGGTGGCGGTTCGGTGATAGATACTGCCAAAGCCATAGCAGCAGGTGTTCCTTATAAAGGTGATTTTTGGGATTTCTATATTGGCAAGGCCAAAGTGACAGAGGCGTTGAGAGTGGCGGTTGTTTTAACTATCCCTGCTGCGGGAAGTGAAGGCTCCGGCAATACGGTAATTACGAAAACAGATGGTTTGCAGAAACTCAGTCTCCGCGTACCGGAGTTATTACGTCCTGTTTTTGCAGTGATGAATCCTGAACTTACTTATACACTTCCTCCTTTCCAGACAGCTTGTGGTATTGCTGATATGATGGCCCATATTATGGAGCGCTATTTCACCAATACAAAGGAGGTGGAAATAGGTGATCGTCTTTGTGAAGGGACACTTCTTGCTATTATAAAAGAAGCGGCTATTGTCATGAAGGAACCGGAGAATTACGGTGCCCGTGCCAATCTGATGTGGTGTGGGAATATAGCACACAATGGTACGTGTGGGGTAGGTTGTGAAGAAGACTGGGCTTCTCATTTCCTTGAGCATGAGATCAGTGCCATTTATAACGTGACACATGGTGCGGGACTTTCTGTAGTCTTCCCTGCCTGGATGACTTGGATGACTGAACACAATGTAGATAAGATAGCACAGTATGCCGTTCGTGTATGGAATGTTTCCGAAGCGGACGATAAGAAAGCGGTTGCTTTGGAAGGTATCGCCCGGTTGAAATCTTTTTTCAAATCCATCGGATTGCCTGTTACTTTTAGTGAATTGGGTATTGAGAATCCCGATATCGATCGGTTGGCAGATAGTTTGCATCGGAACAAAGGAGAACGGGTAGGCAATTATGTGAAGTTGACGAAAGAAGATAGTAAAGAGATTTACCGGTTGGCTTTGTAAATAAAATACCAATATACTTAGCATCCCGTTACAATATATCTAATGATAGGTTACAATATATGTAACGGGATACTAAGTATATAGTAATAAGAGAGCTATTATTATTAAAAAATGATTTTTTAGCAATAAAAAGTCTCAGTTTTAAAAGTACGTACTTTAATAACTATAAAAATACGTATTTAATAAGGTTGAGAGGAGCTACGAAAGATACATGATATAAATATACCGGACTTATGAATATTGAAGAGTTTAGAGAATATTGCCTTTCATTGAAAGGCGTTTATGAAAAAATGCCGTTTCCCAATGTCGCAGATAAATATAGTCGGGATGTTCTTTGCTTTTATGTGGGAGATAAATGGTTTTGTTTTGTAAATATCGAGGTATTCGATTTTTGTTGTATCAAGTGTGATCCCAATGAATCGGTAGAATTGCAAGCCCAATATTCCGGGATAACTCCCGGTTGGCATATGAATAAGAAATATTGGATTAGTGTTTATTTCAATCAGGATGTACCGGATAATAAAATAAAAGAACTCGTAAAACGGTCGTATGATATTGTATTTCTTTCTCTCTCTAAAAAAGAGAAAGAAATGTTGTAGAAGGTGCTCTTTTTACATATAAAATGCCAATATATGTACAGCCCCGTTACATCTATTTCTAATCAGATATATTATAACGGAGCTGTAAGTGATGGAATTTTTATTCTCGCCAGTGTTCCGGTTTGAATAATGCATCTGCACATTTAATTCTGCCTTTTGCCAACTCTTCATCTGTCAGTACCTGCATCACCAATATTCAGTATATTCTGCGGGTGTCGGGTATGGGATAACCCCTATGGCTTATATATCAGATTAGTGGATGAATTTCTTAAGCTATTATAGTTGTTAAAAACAGTAGTTATAAGAATCCATTAAAAGAAAGTGTAAGTTAGAATATGAATATTTATACCTATGTAATCATTTGATTTATAGCGAATATCAGTGAGGTTTATATTATTAATTAATAGATATGTTTTTTATAAGAAGTGAGATGGTATTTAGGGTAATAAATAGTTCTCTTTCAAACAAGTTTACCTTTGTATATGATTTTAAAGTTAAGAAGAAATGAAAAGAAAAGTTTTGGGTGTGTTACTGAGTGTTGTGGTTATTGGAGCATTTTATTGTTTACTTATAGATAGTGACTTATGCTTTCGTTTTTTTCATAATGCAGTGACCAAAGAAATAAGAAGCAGAAATAATGCTTGGTTTAAATATAGTAAGATAGATTCTCTTTATGAGCAGAAGCACTATAAATACTTTTGGTTTGTCCGGTATGGAAATGAGAGTACGACAGATATTGATACAACATTTTTGAAGAAAAATGAAGTTCTTATGATATTAAGTGGTAAGAACACTTTGGGCGATTCGATAAAGGAACTTGATATGATCTACCTTCCTGAGAGTGCTTTCTTCTATTTACTCAATGAAGGGCAGAGTACGTCTTTATATCATGTCGATTCTATTATTGTTGGCGATACTAATCAATATCAGATTTCGAAATATAAAAAGATATATTGATTATAGTGAACGTATAAAGTATTTATTGATTTTTTTATATCTTCTCGTGAAGTAGCTTATTTATTTGTTTTGTTATCCAAAAGAAAAGGCGACTCGTTTTTCGCGTCGCCTTTATCTTTTACTTAATCTCGATTTCTTCCTTCATGTCAATCTCTTCTCCATGGGAATCGTAGAATACGTATTCCAGGAAAGCGAGTTTCTGACTCGGAATAATCTTAATACCAAATCCATACTTCATCTGCCATTTGCGTTTCAGAGAAACAAGTCCCTGATTGATATATGCAGCGATATACGGATGGATGTGTAACGAGAATTTCTTAATCTTCAGTTTATTGACCAGATAATCAATTTTACTCTCCAGAGTGTCCGTGAATAGGATGGACGACTTGATAGTTCCTTTGCCGAAACAGGTAGGGCAGGTTTCCATCGTGTTTACGTCCATAGCGGGACGTACACGTTGCCGGGTAATCTGCATCAGACCAAATTTGCTGAGCGGCAGAATATTGTGGCGTGCCCTGTCTTTCTGCATATTGGCACACATGCGTTCGTAAAGCTTTTGCCGGTTTTCGGCTTCATTCATATCAATGAAGTCTACGACAATGATACCACCCATATCTCTTAGTCTCAATTGGCGTGCCAACTCATCAGCGGCTCCCAGATTTACTTCGAGTGCGTTACCTTCCTGCCCGTTGGCATTCTTG
>DXWV01000045.1:0-1082 GCA_019416685.1 Bacteroides sp. | reverse complement strand
TACGTGAAGCGCCTCAGTGTGCTCAATAATCAGATAGGCACCACTCTTGTAAGAAATAGTTTTACCAAAAGATGACTTGATCTGTTTGGTGATACCGAAATTGTCATAAATGGGAAGCTGACCTTTGTACAGTTTTACGATCTCTGCCCGGTCGGGGGCAATGAGAGTGACGTAATCTTTTATTTCGTTGTATACCGCCTCATTGTTGACGTAGATGTTTTCAAAAGAAGGGTTAAAGAGATCACGCAACAGTCCTACGGCACGGCTTGTCTCTTCATAAATCAACGTCGGGAACTTGGTAGCTTTCTGTACTTTAGTGATTGCATCTTCCCAGTGTTTAAGCAATACTTTAAGCTCTCCGTCGAGTTCGGCAACGCGTTTTCCTTCGGCTACAGTACGAACAATAACACCAAAGTTTTTCGGTTTAATGCTCATTAGTAGTTGCTTGAGGCGCGCGCGTTCTTCGCTCGATTTAATTTTTTGTGAAACAGAAACCTTATCATTGAAAGGAATTAATACCAGATATCTTCCTGCAAATGAAAGTTCGGAAGTTAATCTTGGTCCTTTGGTGGAGATAGGTTCCTTTACGATCTGCACCACTACTTCTTGTCCTACCTTTAATGTGTTGGCTACTGTGCCATCCTTATCAAGATCGGGAAGCAGGGTTGCTTTAGAAATGGAGTTGAGTTTTTTCTTGTCGCTTAAAGTTTGTTTTACGAACTTTTCGAGTGAATTGAATTGAGGACCCAGGTCTAAATAATGAAGGAAAGCATCTTTCTCGTAACCAACATCTACAAAGCAGGCATTTAGTCCGGGCATCAATTTCTTGACGCGGCCCAAATACATGTTACCCACTGAAAAGGAAATGTTTCTTCCTTCACTTTGAAGCTCCACCAGGCTCTTGTCCTCGAGCAGGGCGATGGATACCTCTTTGGGTTGTACGTCTACTACTAGTTCGCTTGTCACAATTGTTTCCTAATTATTTATTTTTAAAAAATGAACAAATAAATTTAGCTCTTGTTCATTGGAGTCGGGCATTTAAACAAAGAACAAACTCGAAAGACATTTGCTTCACAAGTTTG
>DXWV01000044.1 GCA_019416685.1 Bacteroides sp. | reverse complement strand
CAAAGTTAATACTTTATTTGGTTGCTTTGCTGACACAGTTTAAATTACAGCCTCAAGCTGCGCAGTGGATAAGCAATTCCTACTACACAGCTTTATCTTTTTTTACTTCTAATTCTTATTTAATCAAAGATTTAGCATCCAGATGATCGGCTTCGATATCCTTGAAGTAGCGATATGTTCCTACTTTCAGTTCTTCAGTAGCAGCATCGTCACAAACGATGATACCTTTTTCATGCATCTGTAATGCACTGATCGTCCACATCTGAGTGATAGCTCCCTCTACTGCGTGATACAATGCACGAGCTTTATTATGTCCATTCACAATAATCATCACTTCTTTTGCAGACAAGACAGTCCCCACACCTACTGTCAAAGCAGTCTTAGGCACTTTGTTGATATCGTTGTCAAAGAAACGTGAATTGGCAATGATTGTATCCGTAGTCAGCGTTTTCTGACGGGTACGTGAAGTCAGTGATGATCCCGGCTCATTGAACGCAATGTGTCCATCTGGTCCGATACCACCCATAAAAAGATCTATACCACCGTATGACTTTATTTTTTCTTCATAACGGGCACATTCAGCATCAAGGTCAGCAGCGTTTCCATTTAGGATATTCGTGTTTTCCGGTTTGATATCAATATGGCTAAAGAAGTTATTCCACATGAAAGAGTAGTAACTTTCGGGATGTTCTTTCGGCAATCCTACATATTCGTCCATATTGAAAGTGACTACGTTCTCAAAAGAAACGATACCTTTCTTATTCAAATCGATAAGCCCTTTGTACATGCCCAGAGGAGAAGAACCTGTAGGACATCCCAATACGAATGGTTTCTCTGCTGTAGGATTGGCTGCCTTAATTTTAGCAGCAACATAATGGGCTGCCCACGAAGATACGGACTGATAGTCCGGCTGAATAATTAATCTCATAAGTTTATATTTTTAATCGGTTAGTAATAATGTTATAAGGTTATAGGGTTATAAGGTTATAAGGTTATAAGGTTATGGAGTTATAAGGTTATGGAGTTATAGAATTGCAGGGTGGTAAATCAGCAGAAGGGTTAAACTGCTAAGCTATAACTTTATAACTCTACAACTCTATAACCTTATAACTCTATAACTTTATAACTCTCCTTAGTTCTTCTTTAAGCGCTCCGCCATTGCCCGTGCCAGATTTTCACACTGTGCATAAGTAATGTCTCTCATTGCCTGTTTCATCTCTACCGGATCTCCCACTACTTCAAACTTGCTCTTTTCGGCAAATTCAGCCATACGCTTCACGGCAGCACCTGCCCATGTAAAAGAACCAAACAGTCCAAGATAACGTCCTTTTAGTTCGCGTATCAATATCTTCGAAAGCAAAGACTCTATTTCCGGGAATATCTGGTTACTATATGTCGGTGAACCAATGATTAATCCTTTATATCTAAAGATATCTGCCAGGATATAAGACGCATTGGTCTTGCTTACGTTATGCATTACGATATTTTTAATACCTTGTGCCGACAGTTCCGCAGCAATAGCTTCGGCCATTTGCTCGGTATTGCCGTACATGCTTCCATAGGCAATAACCACACCTTCATCAGCATCATAACGGCTCAGTTTATCATAGATACCTATTACCTTTGGAATATTATCAGTCCACACCGGACCATGAGTAGAGCAAATTACAGAGATAGGCAGACCGCCCAGTTTTTGCAAAGCCTTTTGTACGGGACTACCATATTTCCCTACTATATTAGAATAGTAACGTACCATTTCATCCCAATAGTGATCCGTATTGATACGAGTATCAAGGAAGCCACCATCCAACGTACCAAAGCAACCAAATCCATCTCCGGAGAAAAGAATACCATCCGTTTCGTCAAAAGTCATCATTGTCTCCGGCCAATGCACCATTGGAGTGAGATAAAAATGAAGTTTATGTTTTCCCAACGCAAGGAAGTCACCGTCTTTCACCAGATATTGTTCACCCGTTACCCCATAGAAGCCTTCAATCATGCCGAAGGTTTGCTTGTTGCCTACAATTACAATATCAGGATAATGTTGTTTGATCAGCCGGATGGAACCCGAATGATCCGGTTCCATATGATTTATAATTAAGTAGTTGATAGGACGGTCACCAATTACTTGCTTTATTTTGTGAAGAAATACCTCAAAATAGCAGATATCCACTGTATCGACCAAAGCTACCATTTCATCATCAATCAGATAAGAGTTATATGAAACTCCGTATGGCAGCGGCCACATCCCTTCGAAGAGATGTTTGTTACGGTCGTTTACTCCTACATAGTGGACGTTTCCTTTAATTCTTGTTTTCTGTTCCATCTTTAAAATTAATGTTTAATGATTAACGATTAATGTTTAATGCCATTGATCATTGATCATTAAACATTATTCATTCTGTTCTGCAAAGATACTTTTTTTTTCGTAACTCCGTATCTCTTGCCTTGATATGCCCCCCTTTCTTTCATTCTTTTTTGAACTCGGGCTGTAAATTCATAATTTTTTAATCCCCAGTCGGGAGCTATTAGTAATTCGCGGGGAGACTGTGAAACAAAACGCTCTACAACAAGATCGGGACGCAGATGTTCCACATAATCTATAACAAGATCTATGTATTCATTTACATCATTAAAGAGGTGGAAATCAGAAGGGTTTTGTTCATATTCATAAGCCATACGCGTGCCACGGATCAACTGTAGCTGGTGCATTTTCAAAGTGGTAAGCGGTAATTCCGAAAGCACACCGGCTTGCTCCACAATAGCATCATGAGACTCTCCAGGGAGTCCTAAAATCACATGCCCGCCAGTAAGAATACCACAACCGGCTGTACGTTGCACCGCCTCCACAGTGGCGGCATAAGTATGCCCCCGGTTGATGCGCCTCAGCGTTTTATCACAAGTAGTTTCAATGCCGTACTCCACAAGAAGAAAAGTCTGGCGGTTGAGTGTTTCAAGATAATGAAGAAGATCCTCCGGCATACAATCCGGACGAGTGCCGATGACAAGACCTACTACCCCGTCAACACTCAGCGCCTCTTCATATTTCCGTTTTAAACTTTCGAGTTCCGCATAAGTGTTGGTATATGCCTGGAAATAGGCAAGGTATTTCATCGAAGGATATTTATGGGCAAAGAACTGTTTTCCTTCTTCCAACTGTACGGAAACCGTTTTTTCGGTCCGGCAGTATTCCGGATTAAACGTTTGATTGTTGCAATATGTGCAACCTCCCTGCCCCTTGGTTCCATCCCGATTGGGGCAGGTAAAACCGGCATTCAGGGATATTTTCTGTACTTTATAAGGGAAATAACGCCTCAGAAACTGCGGAAATTCGTTGTATAAAGGTTGCTCAGTCATATGCTTCGTTGCTTAGAGAGAACAAACATAAGAAAATCCGGGGAATACTACAAGTCTAATCGTGTTTTCAGCAGCTTATAGCCGGAAAGGCTCACCCGGAGCTTGTCTCCGTTCTTTAGCAGCAATCTGTAAGTCTCTTTCCCGAAAAGTTCTACACGTAATATTTGCGTCACGTTTACGATGGTAGATCGATGTACCCGTACGAATTCGGTTGCAGGCAGATGTTTTTCAAGATACTTCATTGTCAGCTCCTTTACGAACTGCCCTTCAGGAGTAAATAACGTAACATAGTCTCCACACGCCTGAACATAAATTAAATCATTCGTTGCCACCAGATGAATACGCGCTCCATCCTTTACCGTGATGCGATCCAGATATTCTTCCACCGATTGAGAAGAAGCATCCGCAGCTTCTTCTTCATTTTGCCGGTCTTCAACTTCCGTTATTTCCTCGGCAGAAAGATGAAGTGCCTGCAAGGAGTAATATTTGTACCACATCATTACATTCGTCCAGCACAATGCACCAACCAGTGCCCGGAACGGCAGGGTATCGGCAAAAGGTAAATAAGAACTTCCGGCCATCGTCTCAATCCATCCTTGCAAAGCAAATCCGCCCGCCAGCCAAAAGAGTATCGCCAATACGGATACTATTATTTCTGTTTGCACCGATGATACAAAACCGATAACAAACCATGATAAATAAGCCAAACCACAAAACAGTCCTACCGAAACCGCTCCGTCCACAAGTGCAGACAATAAGTCAACACCGGCATAAGCTGTCAACAGCCATGCCTGTACCCCTATGGCAACTAATACCATCAACAAAACAGGTATCCATCGTCGGGAAGATTCCATTATAGGATGTGCTTGCATCTTCGTTTATCAGCCTTTAATTTCTACTCCTCCGAAAGAGACATTTCCCATTACTACAAGGCTGCGGCTTTGGTCTATATTTACTCCCGGTATACGTTTATCTTCGCAACCTCCTAAAAAAGCATTGGCTTGCAAATCAACCCGCCAGTCGAGAGGTACATAAATTTCTATCCCACCAAAATTACATTCTACTTCAATGTAGGTTTCTCCTTCGGATATATTCGTGCGTCGCAAGTCGAGCACAGTCCCGCCAAAAGTATTACGGATCGTTGCTCCCTTGAATACCTCATCAAGTACTACCTGCTTTACTCCCCCGAATACATTGTCCGAGCGTACAAAGCCATCGGCCGAACTGGTTTGCTTATTACCGAAAGTTTGTTCGCCACGCGTTTTCCAATCCTTACGATGATTCGGACGATAAAAGAAAAAAATGCCCAAACATACCAATACAACAGGCCAAAGCACTGCACTTGCATTGACAGGCATCCAGGGTAGCCACCCCAGGCGGGGCATAATGAAACAAAGACCAACCACAAACAGGATCAATCCGGTGAACATCTGACGGCGAAGAATCGAATAGGCACCCAACACAATCAAAAGCATCGGCCAGGATACAACGATACGAAATAAATCATTGGGAATAAATCCCAGATTACGACCCAACAGCATAATTCCGCAGGCTATAAAAATGCTGGCCACCAGTTGCCTGCCCGTCAATCCCGAAGGAGATGTAGATTTCTTTTCCATAATTCCATTTACTATTTTAATTCGATGATACGTTTCGAGTTTTACTATTTAATGTTGCAAAGATAAACTGTTCAGGGACTTTCGGGAACACTTTACCGTTTATTTCCGTCCAAAAATCGATGAATACAGGAGTATATCCGGCGAAACAGGGAAATAAAGAAAGAAATCGGCTCCTCGTTCAACCAATCTGTTAGGGGAGAATGACAAGATTCACTCGTTCCGGCATACACTCACCGACGTTCGTTGGTTAGGTCACCGGTAAAGGTTTCTTCTCCCACCGGGGAACATTGTTTTAGATGTACATGTAAAGCAGTAAAACATGTACATGTAAAGCAGTGAGACATGTACATGTTATGCAGCTTTACATGTACATCTAAAACAAAGAAGCACTACGACCTTCAATACATTCGATTACGACTAACCGGACGAAGCCCCTAACAGAGCACCGATATGCCTTACTATAATAAAATCTGTAAAAGGGAATTAATAAAGATAACGAGTACTGGCGAACGATAGATAAAAAAGTATCCTTTCTTTGACGAATTTCAGTTTATTACTAACTTTGCAGGAATAAGAAGCAAAAACTAAGAAATAATGAAAAAGATAACCCTTACCCTTCTACTTTTCCTTGCTTGCGTGGCAGGCATGGCACAAGGTAGTAAAAAACTTGATCTGAAGGATATAACTTCCGGTCAATACCGTCCGGCAAGCATTCGGAACGTAGTCCCAATGCCCGACGGTGAGCACTACACGCAGATGAATGACGAAGGTACCCAAATCACCAAATACTCTTTCAAAACAGGAGAACCTGTGGAGGTAATCTTCGATGTGGCCAAAGCCCGTGAGTGTGATTTCAAACACTTTGACAGTTATCAGTTTTCTCCGGACGGATCTAAACTGCTTATCGCAACTGAAACAACGCCCATTTACCGGCGTTCATATACAGCCGTACATTATTTATATCCCTTAAAACGTAATGATAAAGGGGTAACGACAAACAACATCATTGAACGGCTTTCTGACGGGGGCCCTCAACAAGCCCCCGTTTTTTCTCCTGACGGAACAATGATTGCTTTTGTACGGGATAACAATATCTTCCTGGTAAAAACACTCTATGGCAACAGTGAGAGCCAGGTGACGGAAGACGGAAAACAAAATGCAGTACTCAATGGTATTCCCGACTGGGTATATGAAGAAGAGTTCGGCTTTAACCGGGCACTGGAATTCAGTGCAGACAACTCAATGCTGGCCTTTATTCGTTTTGATGAAACGGAAGTTCCTTCGTATCAGTTCCCGCTCTTTGCCGGAGAATCACCACGTATCAACGGGCTGGAAGACTATCCGGGAGAATACACTTATAAATATCCGAAAGCCGGATATCCGAACTCCAAAGTAGAAGTACGCACTTTCGATATCAAATCCAAAGTAACCCGCACGATGAAGTTGCCATTGGATGCCGACGGATACATCCCTCGCATCCGTTTCACACAAGATCCTAACAAACTTGCCATCATGACGCTGAACCGCCATCAGAATCGTTTCGATATGTACTTTGCCGATCCGCGTTCTACTGTTTGCAAATTGGCATTGCGCGATGAATCACCCTATTATATCAACGAAAACGTATTCGACAATATTCAGTTCTACCCCGAAAACTTCAGTTTCCTTAGCGATAAAGACGGATATCCGCACCTTTACTGGTATAGCATGGGCGGAAACCTGGTGAAACAAGTGACTAAAGGTGCCCATGAAGTAGAATCGTTTCTGGGATATGACGAGGCCGATGGCAGTTTCTACTTCATCAGCAACGAAGAAAGCCCCATGCAACAAGCTGTTTACAAAATAGACCGTAAAGGTAAAAAGACCAAGCTGTCTCAAAAGGCAGGTATGAATAGCGCTTTGTTCAGCCCCACAATGAAGTATTACATCAATACATATACCAACCTTGACACTCCGGCTGTTATCACCCTGAATGATAACGAAGGGAAGACACTGAAAACATTGGAAGCCAACAATGCACTAAAACAAAAGTTGGCACAAGTAGCACTTCCTAAGAAAGAATTCTTCAAGTTTAAGACCTCTCAAGGAGTAGAGCTAAACGGCTGGATGATGAAACCGGCAGACTTCTCTGCATCCAAAAAGTATCCGGTACTGATGTATCAGTACAGCGGCCCGGGCTCACAACAAGTATTGGACAACTTCGCCATCAGCTGGGAAACCTATATGGCAAGTTTAGGTTACATCGTTGCTTGTGTAGACGGACGTGGTACTGGTGGACGTGGTACAGAATTTCAAAAAAGCACTTACCTGAACCTGGGTGTAAAAGAAGCCAAAGATCAGGTAGAAGCAGCCAAATATCTGGGCACACTACCTTATGTGGATAAAAACCGTATTGGCATCTGGGGATGGAGTTACGGCGGCTACATGGCAATAATGAGTATGAGCGAAGGAACTCCGGTATTCAAAGCAGGAGTAGCTGTAGCTGCACCAACCGACTGGAAATTCTATGATACCATCTATACAGAGCGTTTTATGCGCACACCAAAGGAAAATGCAGAAGGATACAAAGCAGCATCTGCTTTCACACGTGCCGATAAGCTACACGGTAACCTCCTGTTGGTACATGGTATGGCAGATGATAATGTTCATTTCCAGAACTGTGCCGAATATGCCGAGCACCTGGTACAACTGGACAAACAATTTGATATGCAGGTTTATACCAACCGTAACCATGGTATTTATGGCGGCAATACCCGCCAGCACTTGTACACCCGATTAACTAACTTCTTCTTAAATAATCTGTAATGGCCAAAAGAGTTCATAAGCCCGAATGGCTGAAGATAAGTATCGGTGCCAATGAGCGCTACACAGAAACAAAACGCATTGTAGAAAATCACTGTCTGCATACCATTTGTAGCAGTGGTCGTTGTCCGAACATGGGAGAATGTTGGGGAAAAGGTACAGCAACTTTCATGATAGCCGGTGATATCTGTACCCGCAGTTGTAAGTTCTGCAATACCCAGACCGGGCGTCCGCTTCCGCTAGATGTCAACGAACCAACGCATGTAGCAGAATCCATTGCACTAATGAAGTTATCACATGCCGTAGTAACCTCTGTAGATCGTGATGACCTCCCCGACCTCGGAGCTGCACATTGGGTACGTACCATCACCGAAATAAAAAGAATAAATCCGGAAACAACTCTTGAAGTACTAATACCCGATTTTCAGGGACGAATGGAATTGATAGATCCGATTATTTCGGCACACCCGGAAATCATTTCACACAATATGGAAACCGTACGACGTATCAGCCCATTGGTGCGCAGTGCAGCCAATTATGACACCAGCCTCAAAGTCATCCACCGGATAGCCAGTAGTAATATTACCGCAAAAAGCGGTATCATGGCAGGATTGGGAGAAACCCCGGAAGAAGTAGAAGAGCTTATGGATAATCTTCTGGCAGCCGGATGTAAGATTCTCACCATCGGGCAATATTTGCAACCCAGCCATCGTCATTATCCGGTAGCAGAATACGTTACTCCAGAACAATTTGCTGCGTACAAGCAAATCGGATTGAATAAGGGTTTTGAACAAGTAGAAAGCGCTCCGCTCGTACGTTCTTCGTATCATGCGGAGAAGCATGTGAGCAAATTTTAACTTTCAACTATCAACCTTAAGCCATATTAGTTTGTTTTATAGGAAACAGACAAAATATATACTAAAATGAGCCATAAAGGAATATTGTCTTCCGCATTTAACATGTCATTGGGATACATCCCCGTTATCATTTCCATAGTCTTATGCGAATTTATAACGCAAGACACTGCAATCTATATCGGAACGGGTATCGGATTGTTATACTCATATTATTCAATGCAGCGTAAAGGAGTGCGGATTCCTAATTTTATCCTTTACATTTCTACAACCATCCTTGTATTACTTACCATAGCAGCATTTATTCCAGGTGATTATGTTCCTCCCGGTGCTCTACCACTAACAGTGGAGGTAAGTATTCTTATTCCGATGTTAATTCTCTATCTGCATAAAAAAAGATTCATTAATTACTTTCTGAAAAAGAAAGAGGTTTGCTCTAAACGTCTGTTTGCTCAAGGTGCAGAATCAGCCATTGTATCTGCACACATCGTATTAATACTGGGCATATTGCACTTTATTGCTATTAGTCTGGGGCTTTTTTTTGCACACCCCCTGGAAAATCCGGCAAAGTGGATCATATTCAACTTTCTTCCTCCTACTGTCTTTGTTCTGGCTATTATATTCAACCAGATCAGTATTCACTACTTCAATAAGTTGATGGCGCATACCGAGTATATCCCCATTGTCAATACTCAGGGAGATGTGATTGGGAAAAGCCTGGCATTAGAAGCCCTTAATAACAAAAATAGCTATATCAACCCGGTGATACGCATCGCAGTGGCTTCACATGGAAAACTATTTCTTTGTGACCGCCCTCAAACATCCACGCTGGACAGAGGCAAAACGGATATTCCAATGGAGTGTTACCTTAGCTTCGGCGAATCGCTTGCCGAAGGTTGCCGGAGAATCATACAGAATACTTTTCCCGGTATTAACGGATTAAAACCTACATTCAGTATCATGTATCACTTTGAAAATGCTGTAACCAACAGACTAGTCTACCTCTTTGTACTTGATGTAGAAGATGATTCTATTCTTTGCAATCCACAATTTAAAAGTGGAAAACTCTGGCAGTTTCAGCAGATAGAACAAAATTTAGGGCGTAATTTCTTCAGCGAATGCTTTGAAGATGAGTATGAGCACCTGAAAGATATTATTGGTATAAGAGAAAAATACAGGGAATTTTAGATAGTTCGGGAACTTTTCCTTTCCATTCTTTCACAGTTTTTGTGCGAATGTATTCTCCTTCACAAGTTATATTGGCAGCAATGCAGAGCCGGGTCTGTGCCCGACAGTTTTGCAAAATATCTTCAACCATTTTGTTATTACGATAAGGTGTCTCAATGAAAAGCTGCGTTTGGTGTTCAGCATAAACACGTTGCTCGAGCATCTTTATTTTCTTCACACGTTCGGCTGGTTCGATAGGCAAATACCCATGAAATGCAAAACTTTGTCCATTAAAACCAGAAGCCATCACAGAAAGTATAATAGAAGAAGGTCCTACCAACGGAATCACTTTCAGATTTTTGCGTTGGGCAATGGCAACAACATCCGCCCCCGGATCTGCGACAGCCGGACAACCAGCTTCCGAAATCACTCCCATAGAAACTCCTCCAATCAACGGTTTCAAATAGCCGGAAATGTCTTCGGGAGAAGTATGTTTATTCAACGCATAAAACGTCAGAGTATCAATGTCAATCTCCCGTTCTACTTTCTTCAAAAAACGGCGTGCCGACCGAATATCTTCAACGATAAAATGACGGATGCCAAGGATGATTTCTTTATTATAAGAAGGCAATACGGACTCAATAGTAGTATCACCCAAAGTTACGGGAATGAGATAAAGAGCAGTTTCCATGAGAAATAATGAGTTAATTAAATAATGTGTCAATTACCATTCGGCATAAATATAATATAGCGCAGCCAATTGGCACATTGGCATATTGTTTTATTATTTATAACCTGATTCTTGCAACATACGATGATAGTCAGTAGTCTCCAACAATTGCTGTAAGCTGACATCTTTATGCTTTTTCATATACGAAGAGACAATACATGTACCCATCCAGGTACCTATCAATGCCGGGGCATTCTCACCAAAGAAAGCAGTAAACGGTGCAGGCTTCATATACTTACGCACTATCATCGGATCACGGGCATAGAGATGCTGATTTGCCAGCATATACTCCCATACATTCCTTTCGTTCTCCTTGCACCACTTTTCTTCTGCATCGCTATAGCCCATAGCCTCACCTGTAGAACGATATCCCAGTAGTTTTTGCACTGCATAATTTATCTTACCGGAATGCAGCATCATATCGAGCAGGCAACTTCCTTCCTGAAAAGGAAAAGCATACTTACTCAGCAGATAGAACACAAAACAATCGGGTACAATGCGATCAGGTCGCATAGAACGGCACTGATAATCGTAATAAAAACGTTTATATAAAGGATAATCCTCCCCCATATATTTATCCAGACTAATGCCAAGCAAGGTATCCGAAAGAACTACCGATTCGTTGAATGCCGAGATTTGTGAATAAACGTTTGGGATTTTGATATCGGGAACCTCTTTCTTCAGTCTTTCAAAACCTTTAGTCAACCCTTTCTCTACATCTTCCAAATCAGGGAAGCGAGCTTCCACATCTGCCATCAGCCGAAGCAATGTAGTATCCGAATAAAAAGTCCGAAGCCGCAAAGAAATAGTATCATCATTGACCTGCCCCAGCCCAAGAACCTCTTCAATCAAAATCTTGGTAGGCTGACGGTACTCCATATTCATCTTTTGCAGAGCGGAGAAACTATTGGAACGCACATACTCATTCAGCAACTTATCATAGCGAACTATGGAAATCCCATTCTCCTCATTATGCAATAATGTATTCTCCCCCCTACCCATCCGACAGGATACAGCGAATACACCTAATATAATAAAGAGAAAAGGATTTCTTAGTCTTATCATTTTTATAACTTATAACGTTTCTTATCCGTAAATGATATTTCCTTCTTCATCTTTATACTCATCAAGCCCCTTCTCATAAGTAGCCATTGCACGAAGACTCATTCCTACACTGGAAAATCCTCCATCGTGATAGAGATTCTGCATAGTCACTTTACGAGTAAGGTCAGAGAACATTACAATACAATAGTCAGCACATTCGTCAGCAGTAGCGTTGCCCAATGGAGACATACGGTTAGAGAAATCGAAAAGTTTATCCATTCCCTTCACCCCCGAACCTGCTGTAGTAAATGTAGGTGACTGTGAAATAGTATTCACGCGCACACTATGTTCACGACCGTAAATATAACCAAAGCTACGAGCGATAGACTCAAGCAGTGCTTTTGCATCAGCCATATCATTATAACCATAGAATGTACGTTGGGCAGCAACATAACTCAAAGCAAGGATTGAACCATAATCAGCAATAGCATTCATCTTCTTGGCTGCCTGAATCATTTTATGGAAAGAAATAGCCGATATGTCCAACGTTTTATCCAGCATTCCATAATCAAGATCATCATAGGTACGTTTTTTACGTACATTAGGAGACATGCCTATAGAGTGAAGAACAAAATCAATCTGACCGTGCAACACATCCATAGAAGTTTTAAATACATTCTGCAAATCTTCTACGCTGGTAGCATCAGCAGGGATAACTTCACAGTTCAGTTTTTCGGCCAAAGCGTTTACTTCGCCCATACGTATGGCCATCGGAGTATTTGATAATGTAATAGTTGCACCTTCTTCTACGGCTTTCTCTGCTACCTTCCAGGCAATAGACTGATCGTTCAGAGCACCGAAGATAATACCTCTTTTTCCTTTCAACAAATTGTAACTCATACCTTTTAAATAGTTAAATTAGGTTGCAAATATAGGAACTTTCTGCATAAAAACACGAGAAGTGTGCAAAGAAAAGCCGAAAATGACAAAAAATCCACCTAAACCAACAGATTGTACACATCTAACGGAATTATCGACTCTATATTTGCACCAGATAATTAAGAGGTTTTTTCATAATATTTATTTAAGGTTAGAATTAGGTTAACATGAATCTTATTATCCATTCAGGTAGATCGCTCGGGAGAGTAGTCTGCCAAAGGATAATAAACCTCTCCGGTTATCAAGTGAAGACAACCTTTAGTATTAATCCATAGAAACATAATTTAAATGAACACATTAACGAAAAAGCTCCTGCTGTTAACAGCTATATGCCTACCCCTCTTGTACGGGAATCGGACATGCGCTCAGGAAGGAAATGTAATTGACAACAGTATTTATAATGATCTCCCTTTTGAAATGCCTATTGTAGAGCAACCCGCATTTCCGGACTATACAATAAGTATTGTTGCATTCGGAGCTCAAAATGACGGGAAATTTCTAAACACAAAAGCCATCAACGAAGCGATTAAAGCTGTCAATGCTAAAGGCGGAGGTAAAGTTGTCATTCCGGAAGGATTGTGGCTAACAGGTCCTATTGAACTTCTGAGTAATGTAAACTTATATACAGAACGCAATGCAATGATTCTTTTCACCGATGACTTTGATGCATACCCTATTATAGAAACATCCTTTGAAGGTTTGGAAACGCGGCGTTGCCAATCTCCCATCTCTGCACGTAATGCAGAAAACATAGCTATCACAGGATATGGAACATTTGACGGATCAGGAGATAGTTGGAGACCGGTTAAAAGAGATAAACTTACTGCTTCTCAATGGAGTAAGCTTGTTAAATCGGGTGGTGTAACTGACACAGCTGAGAGGATATGGTATCCAACAGCCGGTGCATTGAAGGGTGCCTTGGCTTGTAAAGACTTCAATGTGCCCGAAGGAATAAACACTGATGAGGAATGGAATGAAATTCGTCCCTGGCTACGTCCGGTACTGCTAAATATTGTAAAGAGCAAGAAAGTATTGCTGGAAGGCGTTACATTTAAGAATTCTCCCAGCTGGTGTTTACATCCATTGTCATGTGAACATATTACAATTAATAATGTAAAAGTATTCAACCCCTGGTATTCTCAGAACGGAGATGCACTTGATCTGGAGTCCTGTAAAAATGCACTTATCATCAACAGCCTGTTTGATGCCGGAGACGATGCTATCTGTATCAAATCCGGGAAAGATGAGGACGGTCGCCGCCGTGGAGAACCTTGCCAGAATGTGTTAGTAAAAAACAATACAGTGCTACACGGACATGGTGGCTTCGTAGTAGGGAGTGAAATGTCCGGAGGTGTAAAAAATATATACGTAACGGATTGTACTTTTCTGGGTACGGATGTAGGCCTTCGCTTCAAAAGTACCCGTGGACGTGGTGGAGTAGTAGAGGGAATTTACATCAATAATATCAACATGATCAACATCCCGAATGAACCGTTACTCTTCGATTTGTTCTATGGTGGTAAGGGGCCGGGAGAAGAAACAGAAGAAGAACGTGCAGCAAATACGAAAACAGATCTACCACCCGTAACAGAAGAAACTCCTGCATTCAAAGATATTCATATCACAAATGTAAACTGTAAAGGATCCGGACGTGCCATGTTTTTCAACGGACTACCCGAAATGCCTATCCGCAATATAACAGTGAAAAATGTTGTAATCACAGATGCCTCCGAAGGTGCCGTTATCAGTCAGGCAGATGGTGTAACTTTAGACAACATCTATATTGAAACTCAAAATAACGGACCTACACTCCAAATGAAAAATGCAAAGAACATCCGGATAGATGGTAAACTTCATAAGCAAATAGATGCTCAGGGCACTAATCTAACCCTAAAGTAAAACCACATTTATTATAGATTACATCAAAGCAGACAGTCCTTTTATCATCACTGACAGGACTGTCTGCTTTTTTTAGCTTACATTTGCAAAGGTGTTCATCACAGAGTAACACTAAGTTTCTATCATTACCAACCGATAATCCTCTGTACTTCTCTGTGGTAAACAAGCGAAATTAACATTCACTCAACAATAAAACAATAAAGAAAGACATGAAAAGAAACCTTTTTACCGCTTTATTATTTCTTTGTTCCTGCCCGTTAGCAGTTCTGGCACAGAGCAATGAAAAGACGATCACAATAGAAGTGAGCAATCCCTGGAAACAGGCAAAATCTGATGAACCGGTAGTAATCAACCTAAACGATATCAACCCCGGATTTCGTATTAAATCAGCAACAGTAACAGATGGTACTACAGAAATACCGTCACAACTGGATGACCTGAACGGAGACCGCCGTGCAGATGAGCTTGCATTTGTCATCGATTTACCTGCCAAAAGTAAGAGAACACTGAAAATCACCCTGTCATCAGAAAAAAGTAGTAAACAATACGAGCCACGTGTATATGCAGAAATGATGGTAAGTGATAAAAAAGGAAAACATGTCCCTGTTCATTCCATAACCATCCCCGGCACTGCCAACATCTACAACCAGATGCACCACCATGGCCCTGCATTTGAATCGGAACTGGTGGCCTATCGCTTATACTTTGACCATAAACAAACTGTAGATATCTACGGAAAATTCAATAAAGGCTTTGAGATTAAAGAATCACAGTTTTATCCTACCGATGAACAATTGGCACGTGGTTTTGGTGATGATGTACTACGTGTAAGCGGTAGTTGTGGCGCAGGTGCACTAAAAGGCTGGAATGGAAAAAAAGCACTGCACATAGAACCGGTAAGTACTCTCACAGAGAGTATCATTGCATACGGTCCTGTCCGTACTATTGCAGAAATAAAAGTAACCGATTGGCAATATCAAGGTTCTGAATTGAATATGACTACCCGCTATACCCTCTATGCCGGACACCGCGACATGAAGGTAGAAGCTATTTTCGAAGAACCTCTGAAAGATGAAATATTCTGTACAGGTGTACAAGACATTGCGGGTTCCGTATCTTATTCTGATCACAAGGGCCTTATCGGTTGCTGGGGTACAGACTGGCCCGTAAATGACACTGTAAAATATGCGAAAGAAACTGTAGGGTTAGCTACTTGCATACCACAAAAATATATAGTGAAAGAAGTGAAAGACAAGCCCAACTATCTCTATACTCTAACAGCCAAAGGAGATAACTATTTCTCATATCACACCACATTCACTTCAATGAAAGAAACATTCGGCTACAAAACTCCGGAAGCATGGTTCGCCTATATTCGTGAGTGGAAAGAAGGGTTAGAACACCCTTGTGTGATCAAAATAAAGCAATAAAAACAAATATTACCCCCTATTCGAACAAATATTACCCATTGCGAGAGGTAATACTTCATACTTTTGTACAGTAATAAACAAAAAACATTATTGTATAACTTAAAAATTATTATTATGAAGAAACAATTACTTCTCGCAATGGCTTTCGTGGCTGGCGTATTTACAGCGAATGCACAAGGTACTTATTCTGTAGGAGAACAATTCTTAGATACTGATGGTAATCTTAAGGTGACTTCTATTAGCAGTGCCGATTTAGGTAGTATAACATCTGTACCGGGTGTTACATTAACATTTGGAACTAATACCTATACTATAAAGAAACATGATAATCCATTTAATGAAGTATTCACTGCTCGTTTTGAAGGAGGTAATAATCCCGTTGTAGCAGATGGAACAGGATGTCTTTACAAATTCGAAGTGAGTGAAGATGGAGAACTCGATTTAGCATATCAATTAGGTAATGCCAAAAAGATGTATGTTCTTGACAACGGGACAGACTTAACAGAAAATGCAATGGCTGATTTCCCTTATGAAGTAGCAGAAAAAGTTACAGAAGGAAAAACTATCAAAGTACAAGCCGGGCATACTTATTATTTCTTTGGTGCAGGAACTAAGTTGGGATTCTATGGTTTCACATTCCGCAAAGCTAGCAGTGGTACAGGTATTTCAGATACAGCAGTTGCCAAACAGGTAATCGCTACAGAATATTATAATGTTCTTGGTATGAGACTGAACGAACCTGCCAAAGGTTTGAACATCATCAAAAAGATTATGGATGATGGTTCTTCAGAAACATCCAAAGCATATATGGAATAAGTTTCTATTCAAAAGTATAACTGTAGTGCCCTTACCTGTTTAAATGCAAGTAGGGGCATTTTAGTATCTAATTATTCCACATTTATGCACAATAAATCCTCTAAAGCAATCGATTATTCATCTCTGTTTTCATCCGGAAGACTTATATTTGTAACCAGGAATTCTATAATATAACTAAATAATACAACATTCCATGAAAAGATTAGCACAGACCTTAGGCCTCTGCCTATTAATGACAACCCCGACTATAGCGCAGAAAAGCTATGTGTCCGAAGTATGGGTTGCAGACCAGGGAAACGGAACATATAAGAACCCAATCCTTTATGCCGACTATTCCGATCCGGATGCCTGCCGCGTAGGAGATGATTTCTATATGACTTCATCCAGTTTTAACTGCCTCCCCGGTCTACAGATTCTCCATTCTAAAGATCTCGTAAACTGGAACATCATAGGTGCCGCTGTTCCTTATGCGCTCCCTCCTATTGAAACTCCCGAACGTCCGGAACATGGGAATCGAGTATGGGCACCGGCCATCCGACATCATAACGGAGAATTCTATATCTTTTGGGGAGATCCTGATCAAGGTGCATTCATGGTGAAAGCACGTGACCCGAAAGGACCTTGGAGCGAACCAGTGCTCGTAAAAGCAGGAAAAGGTATCATCGATACTTGCCCGTTATGGGATGAAGACGGTAAAGTATACCTTGTGCACGCTTATGCAGGAAGTCGTGCCGGGCTAAAAAGTGTCATTGCTATCTGTGAACTGAATGCAGATGCTACCAAAGCCATCACACAGTCAAGAATTGTATTTGACGGACACGAAGCCCACGAAACCTGTGAAGGACCTAAATTCTACAAGCGAGGTGATTACTATTATATCTTCCATCCGGCAGGTGGCGTACCAACAGGTTGGCAAGTTGTTCTTCGTTCTAAGAATGTCTATGGTCCATATGAGTGGAAAACAGTATTAGCACAAGGCGATACCCCGGTCAATGGTCCTCATCAGGGGGCATGGGTAGATACTCCAACGGGAGAAGACTGGTTTCTGCACTTTCAGGATGTAGGTGCATACGGTCGTATCGTGCATCTGCAACCGATGAAATGGATAAACGACTGGCCTGTTATCGGTAATGATACAGATGGAGATGGTTGTGGCGAACCCGTACTGACACACAAAAAGCCGAACGTTGGTAAGACCTATCCTATCTGTACACCACAAGAAAGTGACGAATTTGATGGATACACACTTTCTCCGCAATGGCAATGGCATGCCAATATCAATGAAAAATGGGCATACTATGCAGGTGATCACGGGTATGTACGTCTCTATTCATATCCGGTAGTGAATGAGTATAAGAACCTTTGGGACGTAGCCAACTTATTACTACAGAAAACTCCTTCAAATAACTTCACCGCAACAATGAAGTTGACTTTTAAGCCTACAACCAAATACAAAGGTGAACGTACCGGACTTGTAGTTATGGGTCTGGATTATGCCGGATTAATTCTTGAAAACACAGATAAAGGGCTTGTGCTCTCACAGTTAAGTTGTAAGAAAGCAGATAAAGGAACACCGGAAGAAGTAAATGAAGCTGTTGATTTACAAAACAACACAGTATATCTGAGAGTTAAATTCAGCAGTGACGGTAAGAAAATCGGTAAGAGTGAAGGTGGACATGACCTTATAGTAATGTGCGACTTCAGTTATAGCACCGATGGTAAGAAATTCCAGAAATTAGGAAAACCATTCCAAGCCAGAGAGGGCAAATGGATCGGAGCTAAAATAGGAACATTCTGTACCCGTCCTGCTTTGGTAACGAATGACGGTGGCTGGGCGGATGTTGATTGGTTTCGTATCACAAAGAAATGAAATAAGAAGCCTTAGAACTATAAATAATCGCTTCAAGTAAATGAATTTATGCCTCTGCAAAAAGAAACTATTGCAGGGGCATATTTGTTTTCCTACATTTGCAGAACGATTATTAAAATAAAGAGAAATGAAGAAACTTGTTATATTCGATTTAGATGGAACACTACTAAATACGATCGCCGATCTGGCAAACAGTACGAACCATGCACTTAAAAAATTGGGATATCCTATACATAAAATAGAAGAATACAACTTCATGGTAGGTAACGGAATTAACAAACTCTTTGAGCGTGCCCTACCGGAAGGAGAAAAAACAGAAGAAAATGTACTCCGTGTACGTCAAGAATTCGTACCCTATTATGACAAACACAATGCGGATGAGAGCAAGCCATACCCCGGAATTCCCGCCTTATTAGAAGCACTACAGAGCAAAGGAATACAGTTGGCTGTTGCGTCTAATAAATATCAGGCGGCTACAGAGAAGCTCGTAGCCCATTATTTTCCAAACATCCGGTTCATAGCTGTACTGGGACAACGGGATGGAGTGAAAGTAAAACCGGATCCAGCAATTGTGGAAGATATCCTGCGAATAGCAAACGTTGAAAAAAAAGAAGTTCTCTATGTCGGAGATTCGGGCGTAGACATGCAGACTGCCATCAATGCAGGAGTCACCTCTTGTGGAGTTACCTGGGGATTTCGTCCACGTACAGAGTTGGAAAGCTTCCACCCGGGTTACATTATAGACAAAGCGGAAGTAGTGAAATCAATGATTAGTGATTAGCGGTTAGTGATTAGTGATTAGCGGTTAGTGATTAGTGATTAGTGCTATGCAGCGTGATTATAACGCCGCCCGCTAATCACTAACCGCTAATCACTAATCACTTATCACTCCCTCCAGCCATTCCTCTGCCAACGCGGGCCATTGATTAGTTGTCCCCGGATTATTACGTAAAGCGATACTATGTCCTCCTTCCGGAAAAATATGCAGAGTTGTTTTCTTCACATCAGCTCGTTTCAGTGCAGTATAGTAGAGAATGCTGTTGAGAGAAGAAACAGACCGATCATCAGTAGCATGTACAATAAAAGCCGGTGGAGTCTGATTTGTTACACGTTCATCACAAGAAAACTGATGTAACAATTCCGGTGACGGATTCTTTCCCAAGAGATTATCCCGGCTTCCTTTATGTACTGTTTCTCCCATTGAAATCACAGGAGAAATAAGTATTGTAAAGTCAGGACGGAAAAACTCTTTATCCAATGCGTCTCCTCCAGTTCCCCAATCTTCTGAAAATGTAGAAAGGCAAGCCGAAAGATGCCCTCCTGCCGAACAGCCCATTACTCCTACCTTATCAGTATCAATACCATAATCTGACGCATGAAAACGAATGTACCTCATAGCCCGTTGTGCATCTTCCAAAGGAGCCCGATAACTCACTATCACATCTGGTGACTGTGGCATACGATGATTAAGAACAAAAGCAGTAACCCCAAACGTATTAAACCATTTAGCCAACTGCCATCCACTGATCTGATAAGCCAGACGTGCATATCCTCCACCCGGAATAATTAACACGGCAGTCTTCTTATTTTCTGCTTTCGAGGGTTCAAAAACATACACTCCAGGTGTACCTACCTGATATACCCGTTCATTAGCAATACTATCTTTCACAGTAATACCTTTACTGTTTGGCATGTTATTATTCCATATAGGACAAAAAGTCTGTGCAACACCTATTTGAAACATTCCCGCCAATAACCAAAAACATACACCTCTTTTCATTTCATTTATACAATTAATAAACTCAGAGTGACAAAGATAGTATAGCTTTTTTATTTCAAGGTAGAATAATTGGTACATATACTCGCAAAAAGAAACATTATTTCTACAAAAAGCTACGCAAACTCCATTAACTTTGTTTCAACATTTAATCATTGTATCATGAACCAGAAAAGCATACTACTCATTCTTATTTTATTGTGCTGTCCCATAGCATCTTTTGCTCAAAAGACGAATATCAAAGACTATGTCCATATCGAGATTACTCCCGATCACGACGATTGGACATATCGTACAGGAGAACAAGCATCATTTACTATTCGGGTTATACGTGGGAATATAATGCTCAAAAACATTCCACTCACCTATGAAATAGGTCCTGAAAAACTCCCCCCTAACCAAACAGGAAGTAGCGATCTGAAAAATGGCAGCTTTAAAGTGAAAGCCGGTACAATGAAAACACCTGGTTTCATCACTTGTCTTTGCCGTACAGAGGTAAATGGTATTACCTATTCCAACTATGTAAATATAGGTTTTAGCCCTGAAAAGCTGAAACCAACAACAACACTTCCCGAAGATTTTACCAAGTTTTGGGAACGTGCCAAAGCAGAAACAGCCAGTATACCGATGGAACCTCTAATTACTCTGTTACCCGAACAATGTACTCCGGAAACAAATGTATACCATGTCCGTTTACAACACTACCAGAAAGGAAGTTACCTTTATGGCATCCTCTGCATACCTAAAAAGCCCGGCAAATACCCGGCAGTTCTTCGTGTACCGGGAGCCGGAGTAAAGAAACAACCGGCAGAGATGACACTTGCAGAAAAAGGAATGATTACCCTCGCCATCGGTATCCATGGTATTCCGCAAACACTACCCAATAATCTGTATGCCGATCTCAGCAAAGGTGTATTAAACAACTATGCTTTCTATAATCTCGATAGTAAAGATCACTATTATTACCGCCGTGTATATACCGGCTGCATACGTGCGCTCGATTTTTTGTGTAGCCTGCCCGAATATGATGGAAAGAACTTAGGTGTCATCGGTGGAAGTCAGGGCGGTGCATTGGCAATGGTTACTGCCGGATTAGACTCCCGTGTCAAAGCACTCGTAGCTTTCTATCCTGCCCTCTGTGACGTGACCGGTTATCTTCACGGCCGTGCCGGAGGTTGGCCAGCCATGTTTGCCCCTCAAAATCAGGTATTGAACAATAAACCCGAAAAGATTGAAACTTCCCGCTACTACGATGTGGTCAATTTCGCACGTTTTATCCAAGCACCCGGATATTATTCATGGGGGTATAATGACCCCACCTGTCCTCCTACTTCCACCTTCTCAGCCTACAATGTCATCACTGCTCCCAAACAGTTGTTCATTGCTCACGACACAGGTCACTGGCGTACAAAAGAACAGGATATAGTAACCAATAATTGGTTCTGTAAACAGCTGATTAAGTAGTACTTTTCGTCTTAAAACAAAAAATACCACCCTAAAAACAAATATTGCACATCTCATAGTTCACATCCGTATACTTTTGTAGCGATCAATTAACGCTCTATATGGGTGTAACTAAGAAAAACAATCATTTTAATAAACTAAAAGTAAACATGCAAAGAATGTCTAACCAAGTGAAAAACATGCGAATCGTGCTGCTTATGTTATTTGCAGCTCTATCGCTCAGCGTTTCCGCGCAAACAATTACCCTCAAGGGTAATGTGAAAGATGCGACCGGCGAACCGGTAATCGGAGCCTCCGTCGTAGAAAAAGGAAATACCACCAACGGTACTATCACTGATTTGGATGGAAACTTTAACCTTAAAGTCCCTTCAAAAGCAACATTAGTCATATCTTATATAGGTATGAAAACACAGGAAATTGCGCTAAAAGGACAAACCAAAATTGATGTAACTTTACAAGATGATGCACAGGCTTTGGATGAAGTAGTCGTTATCGGTTATGGTACAGTGGCTAAAAAGGATCTTACCGGTTCAGTAGCTTCTGTAAGTGCCAAAGACTTAGAGTCAATCCCGGTAACAAATGTATCAGAAGCATTAACCGGAAAACTTGCCGGTGTTTCTATCACAACGACAGAAGGTTCTCCTGATGCTGAAATTAAGATTCGTGTACGCGGTGGTGGATCTCTATCACAAGATAATTCACCTCTTTATATTGTAGACGGATTTCCTGTAAGCAGCATCAGTGATATTGCGTCTTCGGATATTCAATCTATCGACGTATTGAAAGATGCATCTTCTACAGCTATCTATGGTGCTAAAGGAGCGAATGGTGTAATAATCGTTACTACTAAATCCGGCCGTGAAGGTAAACCCGAAGTTTCATTCGGAGCATCCTATGGTATGCGTAAAAGAGTAGGTGCAGTAGGAGTATTAAGCCCTTATGAATTTGCGATGTGGCAACAGGAAGTAGACCAGACCGGTTCATACTATGGTAGTTTTAGTGACCTGGAAATTTACAAATCCAAAGCGGGAACTGACTATCAGGATGAACTTTTCGGACGTACCGGAAGTCAGCAACAGTACAATCTAAGTGTTAGTGGCGGTACAAAAGATACTAAATATTCTGTAAGTATGGCCCGCAGTGATGAAAAGAGTATTATGATCAACTCCGGTTATGAAAGAAATAACATTTCAGCCAAATTACAAACCAAACTAAATAAATGGTTAACTTTCGATTTCAACAACCGTTTTTCTTATACAATTATTGACGGTCTCAGCGGAGGAGCAGATACACAAGAATCAAGCAAAGCCTACTCTATTGTAGCACGTTCTACTATTTACCGTCCGGTGAAACGCCTAACTGATGAATTAGTAGATGAAGAATCCGGTAACGTTGATTATACTCCGGTGGAACGCACAAATGGTACTTATAAACAACAGACTCGTCTGCAAAACAATTTCAATGCCGGATTGACATGGGGACCTGTAAAAGGATTAAAAATTCGTTCTGAGTATGGTTATGGATGGAATTATCGAAACACAGACCAGGTGTGGGATGCTAAAGCATCTGTTAATTCTAAATTCGGTTATTCCGGACATCCACAAGCCTATCTGACCAAACAGACGAGTCAGGATTGGCGTGTAGCCAATACAATAACCTATGACACCAAGAATCTTCTTGCCAAAAACGACCACTTCAATCTGATGATAGGTCAGGAAGTTACCAGTGAAGGATCTAAATATACTTATCTGACAGCTGTAGACTTTGAGGACAGTAATACGTTCGATCAGATTCTGGCAAATATGGGTAACGGTACTGCACTACCAACTAAAACTTATACAAATATAAAAGATAATACGACCTCACTTTTCGGACGTCTGAATTATACATTATTCGACCGTTATTTGTTCACTGTAACAATGCGTGCTGATGGTTCCAGTATGTTCACAAAAGGTAATAGATGGGGAGTATTCCCTTCTGCCGCTTTTGCATGGCGTCTTAGTGATGAGGCCTTTATGGAAAACACTAAAGACTGGCTCTCTAACTTAAAATTCCGTCTTTCTTACGGAACAGCTGGTAACAACCGTATCGACCCCAAATATATGAATCTCACATATGCATTAGCAGGAACAAGTGACAAAAGTATCTACTTCGATGAAAATACAGCAACGGTACTTCAACATGGTGAGATGTTAGCTAATCCAAACCTGAAATGGGAAACTACCGTTACCCGTAATGTCGGTATCGATTTCGGATTCTGGAACAACCGCGTATCAGGAAGTGTAGATTTTTACTGGAATACTACTAAAGATCTGTTAATGAGAAAATCAATACCAGAATCAACCGGTTATAAGTACCAGTACCAGAATATCGGACAAACATCTAACAAGGGTGTGGAATTCCAGACTGACATTGTATTAGCCGACCAAAAAAATTGGGGGCTTAACTTCAACTTCAACATCTCTTACAACCGGGGTAAGATTGACAAATATCCCGGTGGCTCAACTTGGGAAAGCAGTAAATGGGCCGGCACAGGTCTAATGAGTAGTGAAGATTTCCTTATTGAAGAAGGAGGCCGCTTAGGTGAAGTATACGGATATATCTATGACGGATTCTATACTACGGATGACTTGAAATGGACCGGAACCTCATGGGTACTTCGTGATAAAGAAGATTTCTCTTATTCCCCCATTAGTGGAACACTGGAACCAGGAGCTATGAAACTTAAAGACGTTGATGGTGACGGTTCTATTACTGAAAAGGATAAAGTACGTTTAGGTAACACAATACATCCTGTAACAGGAGGTTTCGGTTTTAATGGTACTTTCTTGAAAAATTTCGATTTTTCGATATTCTTTAATTATCAATTAGGCGGCAAACTGGTTAATGCTACGAAAACATACTCCAGTATGTATTATAATTCTGGTAAGCACTACAATCTGAATGATAACTTCAATTTGTCAGATCGTTACTCACGTATTGACCCGGTTACCGGTGAGAATATGCTAAGTGCAAATTATGCCAATAAATACATTAGTGCCAATGGAGAAGAGGCTTACTATAGCAGAATCAATGAAGTGAATGCCGGCAAAAATATATTTAATCCTGCATCCATTACTACACGCCCGCTCACAAGCTGGGATGTAGAAAACGCCTCATTCTTACGTTTACAGAATGTATCCATCGGTTATACACTGCCTAAAACATTCTCTAAAAAGATTTATATGAATAATATCCGGTTATATGCTACTGCCTACAACATTCTTTGCATAACAAAATATTCGGGCGTAGATCCCGAAGTAGACTGTTGTACAAGCACTCCTATGACACCGGGCGTTGATTATGCAGCATACCCTAAGAGTTTCTCTATTGTAGGTGGTATTAATGTAACATTCTAAAAACAAGTACTTGACATGAAAAATATATTTAAAACATTTATCATAGCAGGAACCGGACTAATCAGCTTTGCATCTTGTTCCGATTTCCTGGACCAAAGTTCTCCCTCTGAAATGTTCCCGGAGAATGTGTATGCCTCAGAAAGAATGACCGAACAGGCATTAAATAAAGTATATTCCGGTTTGACACTGGACAAAACGTATGGTTGTCGCGTTCCATTAAACTTCTCTACCAACTCAGATATCGAATTAGTAGACGCTATAAAGAAAGACGACGTAGAAGCTACCGGAAGAGATCGTGGAAACAGCAGCTATAATACATCGCCAGAATGGAGTGAATTTAACGAGAATTGGACTCGCATGTACGAAATGGTCGAAAATGCGAATCTAGTAATCGAGGGAATCCGTTCATCGAATATCCGCGAAAACAAAGCGATGAAAATTTATTTGGGTGAAGCACTCTGCCTGCGGTCTATGATCTTTTTCGATTTAATCCGCAACTATGGAGATATACCCATGAAAATGCAATCTACAAGCACAGACGGTTCTAATTTCTATGTAGGAAAAACAGACAGAGACGTTATCATGGATGCATTATTGGTAGATCTTGATGAAGCGGCTGGACTATTACCTTGGGCTGGCGAAGAAGGTTATAATACAGAACGTTGCACCAAAGGTTTTGCCTATGGACTTGCAGCACGTATTGCATTGTTCGAAGGTGGATATTCCATTCGTGAAAGCAGAAAAGCAGGTTATGTAGACTTGAATGAAAAGCGTGAAGGACAAATGGGGTATAGTGACGGAGCTTATCCTACTATGCGTCCGAGTGACGAAAAGCGTAAAGAACTTTATGAGCATGCACTAACTTGCTTGGATGCTATCATTAGCCAGGGAGTACACAAATTAAATCCAAGCTATGAAGACGAATGGGCCCGCATCAACCAACTAACTCTTGATGGTGTGTATTATGAAAACCTATTTGAAGTTGCACACGGATTAAATTATTCAGGTGAAATGGGCTATACCGCAGGTGTACGTATGAATGGTGTCAGCTCTCAATTCGGATTTGGTAATTCATCTGGTAAAGTGAAACTGACAGCTCCGTTCTTCTGGTCATTCGACCCTGAAGACACTCGTCGTGACATTACTTGCGCACCTTTCGAACTCCGCGGAACTACCGCTACACAAACTATGCAAAATTCTCCATGGGGTATCTATGTAGGAAAATGGGACGTACGCAAAATGAGTTCAAGTTGGCTTGCAGTAAACCAAAAAGCAACAACAAAAACCGGATATGGAATCAACTGGGTAGTTATGCGTTATTCTGATGTGTTATTAATGTATGCCGAAGTTGTGAATGAATTATACGGTCCGAACGGTGCAGGAACTTGTGGTAAGACTGCCGTTGATGCACTTATTGAAGTTCGCAATCGCGCTTTCTCGGAAGCCAATCGTACTGAAAAATCATCAAATTATGCACATGCACGTGCTACGGATAAAGATACTTTCTTTAAAGCCATTGTAGACGAACGTGCGTGGGAATTAGCTGCAGAGGCTGTACGCAAATATGACCTGATCCGTTGGGGATTGCTGATTGATAAAACAGTAGAAATGCTTGATTCCTACCGTAATGCCATCAACAATGGTCTTTATCCTTCAAAACTTTATTATAACGAAGATTCTTCTGCTTCAGAATGGTATAAAATAGATTATTCTTCCATCTGCTGGTATGAAGAGCCTGAAAATACAGCCAATATGAAATCTGTATCTTTTTGGGGAAATGTAGTAAGTAACGGAGTTGTAGATACAGACAACGCCAATTATGATGCCCTTCAATGGATTAGTAGCGGATTAATAAGCTATAATAAAATCACCGGCTTACAAGGAACAAGCCCCAATGGAGTAGTAAACCGTCATATATTCCCTATCGGAAGATCGACTGTAAATAACTCTAACGGAACATTACAAAATTCTTACGGATACTAATTCTGATAAAAACAAACTATTATGAAAATAAATAAATATATATATATGCTTATGACCGGAGCTATCGTTCTTAGTAATAGTGCATGTGTAGATGTAAATGACTGGGATGTAGACAGTAGCTATGACCGTTTATTCAGTCCTAACAGCATCAAGGTATCTGCGGATGCCACTACTGCGGAAGTATCATGGGATTTGTCTCCAAGTACCAATTACTATGTCATTGAAATAAACTCTACAGACTCATTATACGGTCAAACAGAAGAACCACGTGCTAACTCTATCGTTTATGGAAATGATAAGAGTATCACCACTTCTCCTGTTACAATTGAGAATCTGGTAGGTAATACTAAGTATTTTATCCGCGTGAGAGCTTGTTCTGAAACTCAGGGCAATTCTTATTGGAATTACCTGACAGATTTCTCTTTCAAAACAAAATCAGAAAACATACTGAATGCAGTTGACAACAGTCAGAAAGGAGAAGACTACATCACTCTTAGCTGGACTTCCGGACTGGCAGTTACGCACATAGAATATGCAAAAGTTGTTGGCACAGATGAAAACAACAATTCTATCCTAGGTGAAGTGAAAACAATAGAGTTGACAACAGAACAGATAGCAGCCGGCGAAGCTACAGTTGAAGGTCTGGAAGCTTCTACAAGCTATCAGTTCACCATCTATAACAAAACTGCAGCTCGTGGGACACGTACTGTTACCACTGCATTGAAAGCACCGGAAGGAAACCTGAAAGTTCAAATTCATGCCGGTAGTACATTGACACAAACAATGTTAGACTCATGGGCTGGCGAAGGAAGTGTTACTGTTATATTTGATGCTGCCGCCGAATTTACACTTGAAGGCGTAGATCCTACAACCGGCGATCCGGCTGGTTTAACAATACCTGATAATTTATCCATCACATTCTTCGGTAACAATGGTGTAAGTAAATCTGTATTAAAGATTGCAAGAGAAGTTATCATGGGTGGTAAGCATAGCTATATACGTTTCGAAAATGTAATTGTTAAAGATGCGGGCGCACAGTATCTGTTCAATCAGGGAAATGATGCTACAGTAGTTGAATTATCATTCAAAGACAGTGAATTTATTGACTTCTCACGTAACATCGTTCGTCTGAAAGACCAAAAATCAATTACAATCGATCAATTATCATTCGAAAATTGTATAATAACCAATCAAGGTACCGGTGGTTATCCATGTATTGGTATGGACGCCAAAGAGTATACAGTCAGCAAAATGGTATTTACAAATACCATATTTAATACACTGAGTCACAATATCATCGCATTAAACAACAGTAGTCGTGGATGTGCAACAGTAAATAGTATTGATTTCAACAATTGTACATTCTATAATACGGTTGGCGCGACGAGATATCTTGTAGATGCTGGCAGTACTGATCAAGGTCCTACTGTAACATTCAATAGCAGCATTTTAGGTAAGAGCTTTGGTGCAACATTATCAAACGGAGTTTGGGCTTCTACTTCAAGAGGTGTTCGTTCTAAATCTGTAGCTGTAGTCAACAGTTATATGACCGCAGACGGTATCTTTGGTTCAAGTGCAATAAAAGGTTGTACAGACTATGCAGGTACTTCGGATGATCTGTTCACAGCTCCTGCCAATGGTGACTTTACAATTAAAGATGGGAGTTTTCCGGAAGGTATCGGTGCATCAATTCGATAATTCATCATATATCTGACGATATTAATAACAAAATGGGGTGGCTTTTCTAAAAGTCATCCCGTTTTGTTATTAATACAAAAAACTTTTAACCATGCATAATAATCTGAGAGTAACAGACTATACATATCTATTATATTTTCAAATTCTATCTTTATTGTTGGGTGCAATCCCATAATATTTGTACATTGCGACAACTAAAATTTCAAAGACCAAACTATTATGGAAATGAATAAAGAAAACTTCAATAAACTACTCAGCCAGATCAAAGCATCCGGAACGCCTGCTACTGAATGGTTTGACAAATATACACACGAAATATTAATGCATCCCGATAATTGGTGGGAAGCTCTTGCTGTATGTGAATATGCATTAGATAGTAAAGAAGATGAGAAACAAATAGCCGAATTCTTTCACCATAATATTTCAGGCCTATGATTGTAATGTAGAGGTAGAGCTGAACGACGAAGAATACACCTTCTGGTGGAAAAAAGTACAGGAAACTTGTGACCGTGTAGGTGAGTTTGCAGGTGTAGGACTTGTGCAGAAAGGCTCGCAATATACCGAAGCACGTTATGGCCTGCGTGATACCAGCAAGTTAGTACCTTATTACGAAAAAGCTGCTGATATGGGAAATGAAAATGCACAAACCACGAAGAAGAGATAGCCGTATTCTCCCGCATACTGGATGATTACGAAAACAATAAAGACCTCATCCCTGAAAATGATATTCTCTGGAAATATAAATGGATATGCGGAGCTGCTTTCGACATACCGGAAGTTTCCCTGACGCAGATAGATGCAATTCTTGAAGACTTCAAAATACGCATACTCCGCAATGGATATTCGGCACGGGCTTACTATCATCTATTGTTCCTGCACTACAACAGGATGCGGCAGTACGATCCGGCAAAAGAATATGCAGACAAAATGCTGAACGAAAAATTGGACGACATGATGTGTGAAGCTTGTGAATTGAATCTCCTGTTAGACTATTATCTGGAGACAGGACAGTTTGACGAAGCCTACTACCGTGCACAACCACTTATCAGTAAACAAGTCACTTGCTACGAAGCCAATTTAAGAGCATTCCTTAAACTTGCCTATTATGCACAAAAAGCAGGGAAACCGGAAATAGCTTCTGATATGTGTACCTGTGCCGAAGAAGGATTGGCAGGACGTGAAAAAGACGAATATCTGATACTTTATATCGGACAATTTATCATCTATAACTTCATGGTCAATCTGCAACGTGGTTGGGAATATGCCGAGCGTTGTATCCCCTGGAGCTTACGGATGAGTAAATATAAGAAGTATCGTTTTAGTTGTGACATGACCGAAGCGCTGAAATATGAATCGCGCCCGGAGGTGAAACTGGAACTGCCCGAAGAATTTCCACTTTATAATACCAATGGAACATATAAGGTAAAGGAGTTGTATGATTATTTCTATAAACAGGCAGAAGAACTGGCACAACAATATGATGCGCGTAATGGGAATAAGGGGCATATGGAGAGGTTACAACTAACCCTCGTATAAATTAACTACTTTTTTCACTCAATATCATACCACTATGAACAAGATGAAGAGGGTATGTCAAAAGTAAAATTTGCTATCATTAAAATGCAGATTCACACAAATTCATGCAAAGATTAAATTCAATCTACGATAATCTGTGTAAATCTGCATTTCTAAAGTTACACATTGACAGTTGCATTAAAACTTTAATACAATATCTCAACAATAGGATTATTTTTCCAGTTCATTAACCCCTTTCAAAACCTCACTATCAGACACTTTCATAAACTCCTTCACCAATTGCATCTGAAAACAGTTGTTCACAACAGCATTCTTCACCCGCTCTAACTCAATAAGCGGTTGCCCCGGAAGTGGATACTTTGAACGAACATCATTCAGCATAACACCATCACACTGCCTGAACCGAAGTGCGGGTCCTTTCTTTACTGCAAAATCCACATTATAGAAACGAAGATTCGTAGCTGTTTCCGCCTCAAACCCTTCTTCTCCTTCCATATTGATATTCGAGAACGAAAGTTCGTCCACAGGCATCTCTTCAATACCTTTCACATACCCTATCCGCCTGATACCCGAACCTGTAATATTACTCAAATGTATATTACGGAACACAGGAGTACGCTCACTAACAGGTTCCGGCTTAGAATGTTTGTCATAAAACAGATCAAAGATAAACGCATTCCGCGAAATATTTTTCATCACAACATTGTCTATTCTGATATCTTCTACCACGCCACCACGTCCGCGCGAAGCCTTCAAACGAATACCGGCATCTGTCCCATCAAAAATACAGTTTGATATCACTACCTTTTTCACTCCACCAGACATCTCACTGCCAATGACAACTCCACCATGCCCGGAGAGCATAATGCAATTAGTGATTGTGAGATTCTCACAGGGCTTTCCATACTTCCGGCCATCGGCATCCCGCCCCGATTTGATAGTAATACAATCATCTCCTACACTGATAAAGCAATCAGAAATACGCACATTACTACAAGAGGTAGGATTGATGCCGTCTGTATTGGGACCTTTCGGATTCTCCGAAGGATTTTTAATAGTTACCCCATGTACCATCACATTGTCACAAAATGCGGGATTGATAGTCCAGAATGGAGAATTGATTATTTTCACATTTTCAATCAGAATATTACTGCATTCAAAAAACTGAATGAAAGGCGGACGAAACATACGCCTTTCAAGCGAAGGTTTGTAATAGTCAGAAACCTCCAGATCCTTATTAGCATCCACCCACATTTGTTGCAGCTTCGTCAACGAAGGTAGTTTTCCTCCATTTTCTTTCAGTACTTTCCGGGTGTCTCCTTCCCACGTCCACCATTTGAATCCGTTGCCATCCAGTGTGCCTCTTCCGGTAATGGTGAGATTATCCGCACCGTCGGCATAAATCAGAGGAGACAGTGTATTCATCACCGTACCTTCCCAACGAATCCGCACAAACGGAAGATAGTCCTCAAAATGATCGGAGAAACGAAGTGTTGCCCCAGATTCTATATTCAAAGTGATATTACTTTTCATACGTATGGTGGCAGTAAGATAGGTACCTGCCGGAAAATAGATGATTCCACCTCCCTCGGCAGCAGCCTGTTCGATGGATTTGTTGATTAAATCCGTACACGGTTTCACTCCGCTGAGATCAGCACCCAACTGTTTCATATCAAAAGTACGGGCACTGGTCGTAGTAACAGTCACCCACAACAACACCATACAAATAAATAATTGTTTCATTAACATATGAATCTTTTTTCATTGGTTTCACAGGCAAAGGTACGAGCATATTTTTTTCATAAAGAGTAATATCCGTGCAACATAGGGGAAGAGAGGTGGAAAAAACGTGCAAAAGATCGTAATTTCCGGTTATTGAGTTCTGTTCGCTTCTTTATATAGTACGTTTTCACTATTTTTGTTTAACCAATTTCAATTATGATAGTATGAAAAAGCACCTGCTCTTCTTTTGGTTCCTGACAATCTTGCTCCCACTGGCAGCACAGCCCCTCTGCCAGATAGAATACTTTACCGCGAACAATGGATTATCCCAGGGGGTAATCACCGCTATACTACAAGATCAGAAAGGTTTCATGTGGTTCAGTACCTGGAACGGGCTGGATAAATTTGACGGTTACAGTTTCAAGAACTACAAAGCATTTCCGGGAGATGGCTGCATGCTGACTAACAACCGGATTGTCTATATCGCCGAAAGTCAATATGGCAATATCTGGTGCCAGACGTACGACGGGCATATTTTCCTCTTCGATACTAAAGAAGAAAAATTTATTGACGTACTTCAGTCCATTGAAGAAGAGACCAAGCACATAAATCTCGTCAAGCAATTCTATGTACTCCCCAAAGGAGTAACCTGGGTGGTGTGTGACAAGGGATTTAATTTCAGAATAACAGAAGAGAAACTTTATAAGAAAGACAGCAAAGCTGTGACGCTCTACAGTCCGTTTAATCAAGGATTGAAAGGAGAAAATGTCTTCAGTGTTTATCAGGATGCTGACGGAGACGAATGGATACTGACTGACAAAGGAGTATCTGTAGTTGGCAGAAAGAAAGTAGACAGCGACTTCCCATTCAACTTTGTCAAAGAACTAAACGGACAGATATACCTCGCCTCTACATCAGGAAAATTGGCAGTCTATGATCCTAAGACAGAAAAAATAAAATTCACAGATATTCCGTATAGCATACAAACGGTGCATGCCCTTACTCCTATCGGGGGCAACATGCTCACTCTTGCCACAGACAACGGAGTGATCTTGTATGACACACAGGAGAAACAATTCAAACAGATCAATATACAAACACCTACACAGCCGTCTAACGACGCCCTATCCGTTTACAAAGACAAGGCCGGAGAGCTATGGATCTTTTCAACCGCTCCAGGCATTATACGTATCAACCTGACCGAAAATGAGAAGCAGCACCTGAGCACTCCACCAGATAAAGTAGTGAAACACGGACGTACCAACCGTAACGCTATTTTTGAAGACCGTACGGGAGTGTTGTGGCTTATTCCGTATAAAGGAAATTTCAGTTATTACGACCGGGAAAACAAACAGTTGAAACCTTTTTATACTGCTCCCGGTGATTCCAAATCAGCTTTTACACCAAATATTCGTTATTACCATGCCGACAGGCAGGGGAACTTATGGATTGCCGATACACGGGGAGTAGAACGAATGTCTTTTTCCCCACATTCCTACCGGCAAGTCCCTATCGACTTCGGAACAGAAATCCGTGCTTTCCTGCTCGATAGTAAGAAACGCCTCTGGGTTATGTCAAAGAATAGCTATATCCGTATCTATTCTCCCGAAGGAGAACTACTCGGGTTTCTGTCTCCGCAAGGAAACATCAATAAAAACCAGACTCCTTTTCCCAGTAGCGTCTATTGTCTGATAGAAGACAAGGACGGGATTATCTGGATGGGTACCAAAGAAGAAGGACTATTCAGACTGGAAACAACCGGAGAAACACACTTCGACATACAACAGTTTGTCCATCAGCAAGAAGACAAATACAGCCTAAGCAACAACAGCGTCTACTCCGTCTGCCAGGATAGCCGGGGACGTATCTGGATCGGATGTTTCGGTGGTGGTATCAATCTGCTGACAGAATCACAAAACGGCAAACCGCGCTTTATCCATAGCAACAATGAGTTGAAAAACTTTCCGGGAAGCCATTTTATGAAGGTACGCTGTATCACCGAAGCCCCGGGCGGGATTATCATGGCAGGTACCACTGAGGGATTGCTTACCTTCTCCAATAACTTTGAACAACCGGAAGAGATTAAGTTCTACCGGAACGTACGTGTGCCCGGCACGGCAACAAGTCTGGGAAGCAATGATATAATGAATATATACACCGACAGCCGTAAAACAACTTACATAGCCACCTTTACCGGTGGTATCAGCAAAGCAGTATCATCCAATCTGCTCAGTGACTCCATCGAATTCAAAACCTATACTATCAGAGACGGACTTGCTTCCGACCTTGTACTTTCTACGATAGAAGATCAGCAAAAGAATCTTTGGATCGTCTCTGAAAATGCTTTATCAAAATTCAATCCATCACAGGAGACTTTTGAAAACTACGGAAGCAACTTCCTCCAACAGGAATTCAGTTTCTCAGAAGGTATACCCATAACCAATGCCAGGCAACAACTTGTATTTGGCTCAGACAAAGGTTTTATTGAAATACATCCCCTGAAAATGAAGAAAAACAACTATGTTCCCGCTATCGTTTTCACCGGTCTGAAGATACAAGGCAGCCAGTCGCCCACAGGCATTGACGACCTGAAAGAATTGCGACTGACTCCTTCACAGAGAAATGTTACTTTTCAGTTTGCAGCACTCGACTACATAGCTCCCCAAGAGATACACTATGCTTACCGCCTTAAAGGATTGGAAACAGAATGGAATGATGCCGACAAAAACCGTTCGGCGAGCTACATCAACCTGCCGGCAGGAGAATATCACCTGCAGGTACGCTCTACCAACAGTGATGGCGTATGGGTAGACAATGTACGCATGTTATCCGTAAAAGTACTGCCTACCTTCTGGGAAACTCCCTGGGCATGGGTACTCTATCTTGTGTTATTCATTGCATTCACCAGCACCATCGTCTATATACTTTTCTATATTTACCGCCTGCGCCATCAGGTAGATATCGAACAACAACTCTCGGATATAAAACTCCGGTTCTTCACCGATATCTCACATGAACTGCGGACGCCCCTCACTCTCATAGCCAGCCCGGTAACGGAAATATTAGAAAACGAACCACTCTCGCCAACAGCACGAGGACACCTTACACTCGTACATAAAAATACGGAAAGGATGCTACGGCTTGTCAATCAGATTCTGGACTTCCGGAAAATACAAAATAAGAAAATGAAGTTACTGGTAGAAGAGAGTGATCTGATTGTTCTTTTACAGAAAGTCATGGAAAGTTTCCTCCTGATTGCCGAAGAAAAACAAATTGAATTCCGATTAGATACCGACATTAGAGAATTGCATATATGGGTGGATCGTGACAAATTTGAAAAGATATTTTTCAACCTCCTCTCCAATGCTTTCAAATATACGTCTTCCGGAAAATCGGTCATAGTACGCATCGTTGCAGACAAAGAAAATGCAACGATATCTGTAGTAGACGAAGGAATCGGAATCGATCTCAACAAACAGAAATCACTGTTCCAACGATTTGAAACACTGGCACGCTATAACATATTACAACCCTCATCGGGCATCGGACTGTCTCTGGTCAGAGAATTGGTTGAACTACATCACGGAATGATCGAAGTTGACAGTCAACCCGGCAAGGGAAGCCGTTTCAGTATCAAGTTGCCCTTACGACGCGAGATATTTGAACAAGACCCCCAGGTAGAATTTATTCTTGAAGACAGTCACTCTTCAACCCCATGCGAAACACTGCCGGATCAATCTGCCGAACCGGAAGTAACACTTCAGATGGAGGGAGAGACTGTAGACAGCGGAGATACACTCTCTATCCTTATTGTGGAAGATAACCGGGAACTACGTACATTCCTGCGAAACATCCTTGTAGAAAAGTACACTGTCATAGAAGCAACCAATGGGCAGGAAGGCTTTGAATGTGCTTTGCAAACCGTACCCGATATCATCATCAGCGATGTTATGATGCCGGTCATGGACGGACTCGATATGGTGAAGAAGATAAAAGCCAACCGGGATATCTGCCACATTCCTATCATCCTGTTGTCTGCCAAATCATCTTTGGACGACCGCATCGCCGGATTGGAACAAGGTATCGACGACTACATAACGAAGCCGTTCAGTGCCACCTATCTCAAAACCCGTATCACATCGCTACTTCATCAACGTCAGTTGCTACAGGAGATATATCTCAACAATCTTTCAAAAGAAAAAAAACTGCCTGACAAAAACGAATTATCGCCCACACAACCACAGGTAACTCCTTTTGACGAACAATTCATGCAACAAGTGATGCAATATATAGAAGAACAGATGGACAATTCGGAGTTGACAATAGACGATTTTGCCAGTAAACTGTTGCTAAGCCGAACCGTCTTTTACCGCAAGCTGAAATCAATAGTAGGACTAACTCCGGTAGATTTTATTCGTGACATACGCATCAAGCGGGCCGCACAGCTCATTGACAGCGGTGAGTTCAATGTATCACAAGTAGCCTACATGACGGGGTTCAGTGATCCAAAGTACTTCAGTAAATGTTTCAAGAAACAAATGGGAGTGACTCCGACAGAATATAAAGACAAGCTGAAAATAACGGTTGCATAAGTAGAAAGTATCGGTACATCCGGATTGAAATGCCGGTTGCATTTTGGATAAATGACGGTAGCACTTCGTCTGTCCACCTTTTCTACCAGATATTCCCCCGCTATATGGCTCAAAGGGCGTACTATTGCAAAAGAATATAAACCCTATTTCACAAAGTCCATTAAAAACAAAAACAAGTTATGAAACACCCATTTACCGGCATTTTTGCCAGAAGAGCAGCGGTGCTAATCATAGGTATCGGTTTTACTACCTTCCTATCGGCACAGTTGCCTTATCAAAATCCTAACCTGACTCCCGAACAGAGAGCTACCGATCTTCTGCAACGCCTCACCCTTGAAGAAAAGGCATCACTTATGCAGAATGCCTCACCCGCCATTCCTCGGTTAGGAATAAAACCTTATGAATGGTGGAATGAAGCCCTCCATAGAGTAGCACGTGCCGGGCTGGCAACGGTATTTCCGCAAACCATTGGTATGGCAGCCTCATTCAATGACTCGTTATTATTTAAAGTATTCAGTGCCGTATCCGATGAAGCCAGAGCCAAAAACCGGGCTTTCAATGATCGGGAACAATACAAACGCTACCAGGGCCTGACGATGTGGACACCGAATGTAAACATCTTCCGTGATCCCCGTTGGGGACGCGGACAAGAGACCTATGGAGAAGATCCGTTTCTGGCAAGCCGCATGGGTGTAGCCGTAGTGAAAGGATTGCAAGGCCCGGACAATACCCGTTTTGATAAGCTGCACGCCTGTGCCAAACATTTTGCCGTACACTCCGGCCCCGAATGGAACCGCCATAGTTTCAATGCCGAAAACATAGCCCCCCGTGATCTATGGGAAACCTATCTGCCGGCATTCAAAGTACTGGTACAGGAAGCCGATGTCAAAGAGGTAATGTGCGCATACAACCGCTTTGAAGGTGATCCTTGCTGCGGCAGCAACCGGTTGCTGACACAGATACTCCGCAATGACTGGGGCTTTGAAGGTATCATTGTATCCGATTGTGGAGCCATCTCCGACTTCTTCGGGAAAAAGAAACACAATACCCATCCCGATGCTCCTCACGCCTCAGCCGATGCTGTTCTGAGTGGAACAGATCTGGAATGCGGAGGCAACTACCGGACACTCCCCGAAGCTGTCAAAGCAGGACTTATCAGAGAAGAACAAATAAACACCTCCGTCAAACGACTATTGAAAGCTCGTTTTGAACTGGGCGAAATGGAAACAGCCAATCATCCGTGGGTACTCCCCTATAGCGTGGTAGATTGTCCCGAACACCGTCAACTGGCTCTGCAAATGGCACATGAAACGATGACACTTCTGCAAAACAAAGAAAATCTATTGCCTCTGAACAAGAAAATCAAAGTAGCTGTGGTAGGGCCAAATGCCAACGACTCAGTGATGCAATGGGGCAATTATAACGGAGTACCTTCAAAGACAGCCACACTACTCTCGGCAATGCAAGCCAAACTCCCTGCTTCACAAATCTATTACGAGCAAGTATGTGGTCTGACGGACGACATCACGCTCAGCAGCTTGTTCAATCAATGCAGTACCGACGGCAAACCCGGCTTCTCTGCCAATTACTGGAATAATCAAGAATTCAAAGGAACTCCTGATGCAACAGCTCAGCTCTCCACTCCTTTCCGCTTTACCACCTTGGGTGCCACCGCATTCGCTCCCGGAATAGAACTGACTGGATTTGCCTCCCGTTACCATACCGTTTTCCGTCCTGTTAAGTCAGGGAGTGCCATTTTCCGTGTCCAAACCAACGGTAACATTAAAGTATCCGTAAACGGAGAAGAAGTTCTGGACCAAACCAATATCAAGAACCCCGAAAACTTATATACCCTGCAAGTGGAAGCCGGCAAAAGCTATAACATCGATTTGCAATTCACACAAATAAAAGATGGTGCTTACTTCAACTTCAACCTCGTAGAAGAGGCTCCTCTTGATCTGAATGCAACGCTTGCCCGGTTGAAAGATGCCGATGTGATCGTCTTTGCCGGAGGTATATCACCTCTGCTCGAAGGAGAGGAAATGAAGGTCTCCGCACCGGGATTCAGAGGAGGAGACCGTACAGATATAGAATTGCCCGCTGTACAACGCAATGTATTGGCTGCATTAAAGAAAGCCGGCAAAAAAGTTGTATTCGTCAACTTCTCCGGTTCGGCCATGGCACTAACGCCCGAAACAGAAAGTTGTGATGCCATTCTGCAAGCCTGGTATCCGGGGCAAGCGGGTGGAACAGCAGTTGCCGATGTACTGTTCGGAGATTATAACCCGGCAGGACGATTGCCAATCACTTTCTACAAACATACGGAACAACTACCCGATTTTGAAAATTACTCCATGCAGGGACGCACCTACCGGTATATGAAAGAGACTCCCCTCTTTCCATTTGGATACGGACTAAGCTATACTACTTTCTCTTACGGCAAAGCCCGGACAGACAAGAACTACTTGAGTGAAGGAGAGAAACTAAGCCTTAGCATCCCCGTCAGAAACACCGGAAGCAGAGATGGAGCGGAGGTAGTGCAGGTGTATATCCGTCGTCCGGCAGACAAGGAAGGTCCGGCAAAAACACTTCGTGCTTTCAAAAGAGTAGAAATAGCCAAAGGGAAAACAGAGACAGTAACCGTAGAATTGCCCTATTCAGCTTTTGAATGGTTTGACCCTGCCAGCAATACCATGCGTCCTCTCAGTGGAATGTATGAGATACTATATGGCAGCAGCTCCAAAGCAGAAGATTTGCATTCTTTACAGGTACGTATACAATAAAAAAACAAAACAGCTACTAACCAAACGAGGATGTGTCTGATTTCTATCGGCCACATTCTCGTTCTTTTCATCACACCTCTTGATCTTAAGTTATCAAAACAAACATTATCTTCTCTATGGAAAGCGTCCGAGAATATCTCCTACCACATTCTGCAAGTCACATTGCCAGCCATTACAGCATTGATTAGCAAGCAATTGAAAACATGCATTCTTTACATTATAAAAGTACGTACTTAAGTATGTGTTAAATGTACACTTTTATACCCCAAGAGTACGTACTTTATGCATACAAAAGTGTACACTCTTGCATCTACAAAAAAGGAAGTTAAAATTTACCGTTAACAATGTTAATGAGAAATGATTCTTTTCCCCTGTCTTTTTATCCATATATAAAGCCATTTTAATGGCTTACACTTAAAATATCTCTCTGCTACAATGGCTTTTGCAACAGCCAATTTAGTAATAGTTCCTTTCTCGTATTTTTCTTTATCTGCTTCTGCAAGTTCCAAGGCCGCACATAGCAGGCAATAGCCACATTTCAGATTTGCAAAAGAAAGGTCTTTCCAATCTTCCTCAGAGTCTATTTCTTCATAATAAACTCTCAAGAAATCATAAACATTCCCGGATTTTTCCATATCTGTTTTCATCAGACAAGGACAATGGTAAGTATCGGAAACACGTTTCATGGCAGTTGATATATAATAGTGGAATGTGTTTTGTCTGAGTTGTCTATTCGTTCAAACAACTCATGCAGACACATCATACGGATTACTTCTCTATCTGCTATTTTACAACACTCCGTCTCTGATATTCTCATTCGAAGATTCAAGATTGTTTCATCCTGTTGCTCAATACGTATCCACATCATAGCGATGATAGATAATAACATAAGGTATAATAGAATAGCTACTATGCCAACGATGTGAAGTTCCCCCGATAAAGAAAAGCTGCGCTTCATATTGCTTGTTTTTTTAAAGTTGGAAGTAAGCACAAAAAAAACGTGCCACACCCAATATTAGTCAACCAGAGGTACAGCAACGAACCACGATACGCCTATATACTGAATGGGCACGCGTATTGTTCGTTAAACAACGTACGTATCCCATTTCAGTTCGTGCGTATCGTTTTGAAAGTTGCTGTTTTCTGGTTGATACCAAACTGAATACTAATAAAAAAGTGATACTCAAATAGAGCATCACTGCAAATATAAGGAAAAAGAAATACACTGCAATAAAAAGAAGTATTTATGTCGAAATTATGAGATCAGCCTATGCAGTTCTTGAGAAAGGGGAATGAATAAAGGCGGATTACTCCGCCTTTTCTTTTATTTATTTAAGTATTTTCTCCGTCTTCACACTTCCGTCACTCATATGATAGCGAACGATCGTGATACCCTTGATCGGAGCTTGTACTTTCAAACCTTCTACTGTGAAGTATTCGGTTCTGATAATATCAGTACTTACCAATGTATCTTCAATGCCTACACCCGAAGAAGATATGCCACTTAAACCTCCGTATTCATTGACAGCCTGAACTGTATATTTAGCTATCGGATCATAATCATAGGACGTCTCTGTGGTGAAACCAATGACATTTCCGTCTTTGGATATTGCATAACAAATGGCGAAAGGAACAGCCTCCCAGCTTATTTTACCATTCATAACCTTCACTACCGGAGCAGCACAAACCTCAGTTCTTAAAACAGGTTGCCATGCATCCTCGCCTGTGAGAATATTCTTCACTGTATACGCAGCCGCTTCTTCCGGTGTCAATACAGCTTTGGAATATCCCTCTACTTTCTTATCACCATCCATGTAGTAGTAATAAGTGTTGCGATTGCTCAGATCGACCGGATTTCCATCCTTATCCATTGTATTGTATTCGGCCCACAGAGCAGGAAGTCCGCCCATCGTCTGATACCATCCGGTAGCAGGAATAGATACTTCGGCGGTAGTATTGATAAAGACTGTCTTCGGATTATTGTGCCAGGGGCGACCCAACCAGATGGAATAGGTGGACGGATCACTGACACGATCTGTAGTAATGGTATTGTTCATAAAGACATATCCCCATTTTGTAGATGCACCGTGGCTCGGAGCTACAATATAACCGCCCGACGGACGGACGATGTTCAACGTACAATCATCGAAGTAGACATCGGCACCCCCATAAATAAAATCGACGGCACCCTCAATGAAACAATCTTTTAGGTAATGACGGTGCGCATTGTTCTTGGTGGATGTAAGATAGGTATCCTGGTAGCTCAGTAACCTGCACTTGTTTAATATGATACGGTCGTTGTTGGTATAAAGAGCCAATGCCTGCGGACCACTATTCTTTTCTACTCCCCAGGAGTTCTCGAGGGTGATATTCTCAAAATAGCAATCGGCTGCCTGGCAAACCACTGTTGCACCATCGGCTACTCCATAAGTCGGGATCGAAGGATCTCCCGTACCACCACACAGGCGATCATCCGATATGATAACCTCGTCGGCACTCTGACCAATAAAGTGTAAGTACGGTTTTGAATCGGGGATATTGACATGCTCCTTGTAAGTACCCTTCTTTATGAAAATCAGGTAAGGTTTCACTTGCCCGGCAGGCGCTGCATCGATAGCTTCCTGCACGGTAACATAATCACCGGAACCATCTTGTGCGATGATAGCGTCAAAGAGTCTGGCTTCGGGCTGTCTACGTTCCATCGTTGTGAAAGTCAAAGTAGTTCCGGCAAAAGCATTCCCGGTCTTATTGATAATAGCACCTTCCGGTACGGTAAACGTATAAGTAGTGTTATACTCCAAGGCACTATAAGGGAAAACAACGGTCTTGCCACTGAAGGTTCCTTTCAATCTTTCTTCTCCCAAAGTACAATCGCCCGTACCGGCTTGAACTCTCTGGTCGAAAGTAAGTATGATGGATCCACCGGCAGATACGCCCATATCTTCTTTTTGCGGTATGGAAGATACCAGAACCGGAGGTGTAGGAATGACATCACCCGCATCTCCCGTTACAAAAACATCAGTGATGCAAGTCCCGTCAAGACCGGAAGGAGTACCTACAATAGCAGATGTCACATCGGGACGGAACCGAACATATACTTTTTCTTTTCCATCACACTCTGAAGGTAAATTAAAATGACCTGTATACCAGGACTTCGCTGCTTCAAGGGTGATAGATCCCAAGTGGGTGTAGTTAACACCATCTACAGAATACTCGGCATTCTGAACAGAAAAGGCATTATAGTTGCAACCCATTGTGGCCGATACTTTCACATTGCTGTAACCCAATGTTTTAAATGATACTTCATAATAATATAATTCCTTCAGAGGCAACGGATCATTTTCGGTCACTGTATTGACACGCAACGCTTTCCAGCAAACAGCACAATACATATCGTTGTAAGGGCCATTGGCGACACCTTTCGGCAACCAGCTTGAAGTAGTTTTATCTTCTTTGTGCAAAGAGAGCAAACCGGCATTTTCAGTATCACTCTTATAGTCGGCAGGGCGTTCGCTGCCCGGTTCATCCTGATACATGTCCCAACCCACAATAAAGTCACAGGCACTAAACTTAGCAGTAACATTGTGGTCCTGATGCATGGTAATCGTACGGACTCTGGCAGTAGAATTGTCTTCCCAATTCAGGAAAGTAAGAATAGGGTTGTTTGTGGCAGTCAAAGAAACTTCAGTTCCTTCTTCATACATCCTCTTGCCATTGATCATAGTACCAACGGGAGAAATAGTAACCAGATTGGCATTGGCACCACCTTCGAGGTTCAGGCTCAGCGAATAAGTATTTGCCTTGCTATATTGTGCCACTAAGGTAGTATTCTTTTCTATATTGAAATAATAAGGATTGGAATCGGATAAAACCTGCCCTTCACCATCTGTCCAGTGCTGGAAGTGATAACCGAAGTTCTCGGTAGCAGCAGCAGAAATAACAGTTCCTGCATCATAGCGCCCTGCAACCGGATTCAACGTAGCCTGCCCGGCATTCTCGTCCGAAAGTGAGATTGTACAAGTATAGGACTCCACATCTTCCGCCTCACCGGAAACAATACCTTCCAACAGCACACCGGTCAGACCGATTGTTTTGTTATTGGCCAACGTATAGACAGAAATTGAAATGTCAAAGGCCCCTTCTTTCACCTCATACCCCTTTATGTCGTAGGATAATCGGGTATAAGGAATCTCCTGCCCGCTACGTCCCAATGTAGTGACGTCAGCCAATGTGGTAACATTGTCCCCATTCGCACACCTGATAATTAAATTACCTCCGCTCGTACCGAAACGACAAGCCGCGAAACTGATTCTCGTCGGCGTGAAAGTAAGACCTTTCTTAGGTATCACAGTAAATGTCACATCATCCGACCCATCTGTAGCAGCAGTACTGTGTTGCTCTCCCGGTCTGATTTGAGAAAACGTAAGATCACCGGATGTCCCCGTAGATGGAATAGAAAGATTACTGCCCAATTTGAAAGAGGTGGCAGAAAATACATTATCGAGAGAGACAACAGCAGAAGTCTCATTGCCCGGACCACTTGTAAAGGGCCATGTAGCTGTCAAGGTAACTCCATCGGCCCTTAACCCTATCGGGATACAGAACAAGCAGCTTAAAAGAACAAAGACTTTAAATAGAAATACTTTTTTCATGCTTTTCATTTTTTAAGTTAAACAAAAGATTAGCTATCAGGTACAAAGCTACTCTCTTCCTATTGCCCAAGAGGGGACTATCGTACGTAAAAGGAGGAAAATCCGACCTTATGAATAGAAAAAGATCCGGACTCATCTCAAGCCCGGATCTTACACATGCAAAATTTAGCTAACCAAGTTAGAGCCTGTTTAAATTTTCCTCTTAAAAGTTTTTATCAGTTTATTTTGAGTTTATTTTCGGTCTGTTTCCCTGTTTTTACTCGTCAGATAGCCCGCTATCCTCCTCATAAAACCAGAAAAACATCCTCAAAAATAACTCTCAAAATAATACTGAGCAAAATTTAAACAGGCTCTATAACTTCAGCTAAATGTGATTTTACTGAACCACAAACTTTTTACCTTTCTCTATACTAATTGACTTTATTCTGTTTTTCAGTAATCTCACTAACCAATCCATTCAGATAGACCTCAAGATTAGTGTACCCTTCTTTGCTCAGAGTTTTAGCGTTGCCGTCGGCAGCATTATTCGGGTCCAAACCATTTTCAGTTTCCCATACATCGGGGATACCATCTCCATCCGAATCTTTCAATTGGTCGGCTGTAACACCTCCGTCAGACAAGGTAGGCCAGGGGCTGGTTGCACCTTCAGGCATTACATCAGAAGGTAAATCAATCAAACCGGGAGCATTGGCAGCATCCTCGGTCACTGTTCCGATATAGGTAGCTGTTCCTTCTTTAGTCTCTTTCGCAATACGTTCGTCGACGATGTCTCTTTGTCTGGAACATCCGGCATACGCCAGTACCAGATCAAATGCCTGCTTTGCGGTATGTGTAGTTACCACACCGGCATCAAGCGCTTGTGCCAGGCGAATCGTATCACGGGTCACTGCAGTGAACAATCCGTCGTTCCTTGAATCGTCGATCTGCTCGTACATGCCTTTTGTCCAGTTGTCATTGGTCACTTCATCCGTACCTTCCATCACATTTCCATCCACATAATATTTTCCCCATACATGCAGCATCGGGGCAAATGCCGGATAGGTAGCCACATATTCCGTAGTACGGATGCCGACTCCGGCAATACGATAACGCACCGCCTTTTTGGCAGGAGTAGCAGGGCCCGGTTTATAGTAGTTGTTTACAATATTCACATTCATGCCTTCGCCGCCATAACATCCGTTACCTGCCCAGTTATAAATCACATTGTTTCGCATATCCATGTGTTCACGCTCCTGAGTAAACGGGCGCGGACCAAGACGTGGCGCACGGCTCTCATGGTGTGCCAGCAAGTTGTGATGATAGGAAGCACCGGCTCCCCCCCAGTTACCACCATATCCGTGTTTACCTTTTCCGTGACCGGCTGTACGCAGACTCTCGGAAATAATACACCACTGAACGGTCAGATTTTCACCTCCATATACAGAGCAGCATTCATCTATCGACCAACTGATGGAGCAATGGTCTACAATGACATTCTTGTTTTCCATCCCCCCCAGTCCGTCGGGTTCGCCCCCTCCTTCATTGCCCACACGAAAGCGCAGGTAACGGAGAATGATGTTATTGGCTTTGATCGTTACCGGGTATGTAGCGATACAGATTCCCTGCCCCGGAGCTGTCTGGCCGGCAATAGTCAAATCTCCGTTGGTGATATTCAGATCACTTGTAAGGAAGATAGTACCTGCCACATCGAACACAATGGTTCTTGCACCACTTTGAGAAATGGCATGACGCAGTGTACCTGCTTTCGTTCCATCTTCCAGAGTGGTCACATGATATACTTTTCCACCACGGCCACCGGTGGTCATCCGTCCGAATCCTTCAGCACCAGGAAAGGCACAAAGCTCCCCGGAGGGTTCGGGTTCCGGTTCGGGTTCAGAAGGTACTACTCCTGTAGGAGGATTAAAAAACTGTTCTGTTTCAGAGCATCCTCCCAACAGGAATGGGAGGAATGCAAGCAAGTATATGAAATTCTTTTTATTCATAACGCATCTATTAAGTAATCGTTCTAAATTATATGATATTATTATTGAAACGCAGAAACTCGCAGATTCACGCAAAAAATATCATCGCTCAAGTATAGCGCAGCCATTTAATCTGCGAAAATCTGCGATCATTTGCGTTTCAATAAAACGCTGTCATAGTATGAACTAAATTTGAAATGCTACTTATTTCAGATTTAATTAGACTTATTCCATCGAGGGTCTCCGGCTACACCTTCACCCGGGAATTTAACACCCGCTTTAAAGTGGAAATCACCATTGACAGGATTAGCAAACAAATCATCTGCCGTACCGGAGAAAGTATTGATATTAGCAAACGGACGACTTGTATTCAACTTCACTTCAGAAGTGAGATAACAGGTTGCAAAATCCAGGTATTTGTAATTACCATATCCACAACCAAGTTCCGTACTCTTATTAGGCCCGGCAATGATCAGGTTGGTTACAGCTATCTCCGTAGGTTGTACCTGGAAACGGAAGAAATTGCTGGCTCCGAACTCATTATTGTAAATGGTACATTTATCAAATGTTATATCGTCCATTCCACCTCGTGCATCGATCAATGAACCCATTTCGATGAATGTACAGTTTGAGACATTTACGATTCCGAGATCTGCGGGATTGGTAACAATCATTGCATAACCGTTGTTGGATACATGGTCGATAATACAATTATTGAATATTACAGCGTCCAATTTTACACCCGATGCCGTGCAACGTACCACAGAGCGGTTATAATTGGATATATTACATCCGGTGAAACTGATCGTCTTAAACTGCTTATCACCAAAGCTGAAGAGATAGTTACTCAACTCACCATCTAAGGCAAGCTTATCAAACGAGACGGATTGTACGATCTCATTCAAAGAGACGGCCCCCAGTTTCAATAAAGGTAACTCGCCTGTTGCCGAAAGCGTACCGGCAAATGCCAGATTCTCAATACCACCCGGGATAACAATACCGTCAGGGTCGTTCTCGCTTTCTTTTATGCCAATATAATTGTACGTTTGTCCGCCTTCAAATATTAAGGTCAGGCTGGTTACCCCTTCCTCTGCACATCTTCTCAGTTCGGCATTAATCGGAGTATCGGGCGTGACAGCAAGAGTCACAGAATTAGGAATACCGGAAGTACGGAAAGAGACTTCTCCGCGCTTATTTTCTCCGTTGAATGCATGAACGGTATAGGGAGTACCACTCTTCAAACCTTTCAAAACATACACACCTGCACTCAAGTCAACTCCTTCTTCCTGCAAATTGATACGCCGTTCAGTCTCCGTTATCAGTTCGCCCGTACTGCTATTCCTTTCCCAAACTACAAATTCCGTCAATTCATTGACCGGTGTCCAATACAGAGTTACTTTGTCTATCTCCGGAACATTACTTGTGAATATCTGTTCTTTGGGAGTTTCAAAAAAGAAACTTACATAACCCGATTCAACCAAGGCTCTACTGATTGCTTTCATACGAACGGAATACTTGGTTACTCCTTTCAGATTGTTAAACCAGGTGCGATATTCTACTTTTGTCTGGTTAGAATCATCCGAATAAACAGTCAGCGTATCAGCAAAAATCGTATCAGTACGCACAATATTATTAAACTGCAAACTATCTTCGCTAAACTCGAATATATATACAGAAGCATTTACTACTTTGTTATAACTGATCTCGACAGCAGTAGCCCTTACGGATTTACTTTCAAATGACAGCGGACGAAACAGTCTATCGTGGCTCGAATCTACGCCCCAATCATTAATTTCGTCATCACAGCTCACCATAAGAGTGCATGACAAAAGGGCGAATAGCAGACTTATTATATTTTTCATATTCATTCTTCTTAAAATAATTAATAACCGTAAGAATTGCTCACATGCCCCTTACTTTCATAAACATCCTGATTATAAATAGCAAACAAGTGCCTGTTATTACATTTACCGTTTCCCATCGTCTTGGTCACCATGATATCGCGGATATCCGTACCGTATTGAAGCCGGCTGTAGAAAGAAGAGTAATCATATTCTGCCATCAAACCGGACGCAGCACACAGTACACTGACATATGCACCCAGATGGGCTGTTGGCTTCTTCTCACTGTATTGATGGCGTCCCGATCCCCATTGAACCTCTGTATAAATGCTCTCGTCAGGATTTCCAGGCAATTCCTTATAGAACTCAATTGATTTATAATCAATAAATTCGGGCAGTGCAGGATCTTCATATTTATAGTAAACGCTTGTGGGAATATCACCCGGGTTGAAACTCTTGTCGAAGATAGTAAATGGCTGTGTGCCATCCATCATCAGACAAAGTGTTTGCTTCATCTCTTCAATCTTTTCATCCAGCATTCCCCAACGAATCAGGTCCATCTTACGTATCGCCTCTCCTCCAAATTCCCAAGCACGTTCATTCATTACGGCTTTAAAGAAATCAGAATCATATTGCTTTATTTTAAGAGAACCCGCGCCGAAAGCACGTTCGCGTACCTGCTCCAGCGCTTCACGGGCACTGATATGTGCCACTTCACTTTTAGAATCGGGACCATAGAGTTCATTCCGCGCTTCGGCATACATCAGCAATATGTCCGGATAACGCATGATAATCCAGTTGATACCGTTACCCAGACGGTTGGTTGCCGTACTGAGAAGCGATTTCCATCCGTCTGACGTCCAGAAGAAGTTCCATTTATTCAATGACATATTGAGCATATCGCCTTTGATGGTTTCTTTCGTATCATTGTTGGGATAAGAAGCCCAAGTCACCGCATAGTCTCTGCGTAAATCATCCCGATCGAATGAATAGAAGTAATAGGCATGTGAAGATACATAATTTCCACCCATGCTACGGCCATTTGTATATTTGGTATTAGTACCCATGCCATAACCCATCAGGTTACCGATGTCACCAACCTGTCCCATCCCCATGGCTACTTCAAACAAGTTTTCATTATAACTATTCAAGTCCAGGCGGCATACTGTTTTCCAGATGTCTCCATAATCGGGATCGAGTTTGTGAGGATTATCCGCACTGCCTATAACGCTTGCACATGCCTGCTCGGCTATCTCATAATATTTTTTCCAGTCTTTGCGACGTCCTGTATAATAACCGTTCAGATCGTCAATTCTCGGATGATGCTCCACATTTGCATCTGAGAACTGATTGGCATCACGCACAGACCACCCACCGGCAAACAAAGCAACACGTGCCAGTAGACCCTGAGTAAAACCTTTCGTAATGCGTTCACTGGTATAACCATCCTGTCCCATCCACGGCAAATATTCGGCTGCTTCCTTCAGATCTTTTATAATACCATCATAGATAACGTCGCGGTCTGTTTTCCCAATGTACACATTAGACAAGTCGGAATTCGCCGTTTGTTCCTTATAAGGAACATCTCCCCAATAACGAACCAACTCAAAATAGGCTAATGCACGTAATGTCAACGCCTCTCCCAGATAAACCTGCATTGCCTTTTTTTCAGTCTCCATCAAGGGCGAATTGCGAATGCCTTCAACAGCTGTAGCAGCCAACTCTGCCATACGAAAACCATCCGTCCAGCGGCAACGATACTCATAGATATCACACCAGAAGTGCTGGAATCCGGTTTCTCCGGAGTTGTAACCTGTTTCGGCAAACCCTCTATATCCTTCGATATCCGAATATCCCTGCCAATTGATAGACATACGTCCTTTATATAAATTGTCGCTGGCAAGCGTAGCATATACCCCCATCAATGCGGCTTCCGCCATAGACTTTGTGGTATATACGGTTTCGGGACTCAGTACAGAAGGAGATTCTGTATTCAGATAATCCTCGCATGAGCTGAATAACAGTGTCACACACAGGAATAAAGTATATATATTTTTTCTTTTCATGGCTTGTTTAAATTAAAATGTAACATTAAGACCAAAAATATAACTATGGCATTTCGGATAAGCCGAGATATCCTTACCGGGGGTCAGATTGTTACCGGAAGTACTAACCTCAGGATCTTGCCCGCTGTAAGCGGTCCATGTTTTCAGGTTGTTGGCCGTAAAATAAACACGAAGATTCTGTACGGCGAATTTTTGAGTAAACAATTTAGGCAACGTATAACCGATTGTCAGGTTACTGAAACGAAGGAAAGAGCCGTCTTCTATCGCCCAGTCCGTAATGATAGTAGAGTTAGTAAGCGGATGCCAAATGCGTGCATTCTGATTCAACTCCATCAGACGTTGCGGATTGGCATCATTTCCATAATAAATATTCTTTCCAGTTTCAGGATCAACTGTAAGGAATCGGTTCTCCATAGACATGATTGAACTTAGATTCTGATATTTTTTACTTCCGGCATAGGTTGTATAATCAATCTTACCGGCATTAAGAATGTCATTACCATATACCCAGTTGAACATGGTAGAAAGGTCGAATCCTTTCCAGGTTGCATTCAGGCTGAACCCACCGGTGTGTTTTGGTAATGCATTACCAATCACCTGACGGTCGTTTTCGGCAGTAATCTTTTTATCACCATCAAGGTCTTTCAATTTGATATGACCGGGACCATAATACTTTTCACTTCTCGACATCAGATCGTAGCAATCTACCACTCCCGGATTAATCTCCCATGACTTAGTAACCTCATTGAACGTAAAATCATCAAATCCATACATACCCTCTGCCACATATCCATAGATCAGTCCGAGTTGTCTGCCCACAATAACGCGGTAGTCGTCTTTACCTATATCAGCCGTATTGGATGAAACGATCATTTCGTTATTTCCGTCCAGTGCATCTACACGGTTTTTATTGAACGAGATATTGAAGTTGGCACTCAGGCTGAAACTCCTTGTCTCGATAATTGTTCCATTCAAAGTCAATTCCAAACCTTTATTAGTAGTCTGACCAAGATTCTGGTACTGGCTTTCATAACCAGAATGTGAGGGCAACGGTACTTTCAGGATCAAATCTTTAGTAATGTCTTTATAGAAATCCAAAGTCACATTCAGCCGATTATTGAAAAATCCCAGATCGAAGCCTAAATTAGAAGAATACTTGGTTTCCCAGGTCAGGTTCTCATTACGAAGTACCGTTGAAGTCTTTAATGAACCGGTTGATTCTTCTCCCGGATAATAAATCTTATTGGCAGATGTTTCAAAAGCATAATTCTGACGCCAGTAAGAACCTACACGGGCATTACCGGCAAGACCATAACTCAAACGAAGTTTCAAGTTGCTCAACCAGTCTTGAGTAGGCTCCATAAAGTTCTCTTCAGAGATTCTCCACGCCAAAGCAGCTCCGGGAAAAAAGCCCCACTTTTTGCCGGGAGCAAATACATTGGTACCATCTTCACGGGCAGTGACCGTAATATAATAACGATCGTTGTAAGAATAGTTGGCACGACCAAAGAAAGAACTGGTGCGCGCCGGCTCATTGATTGTAGTATAAGTAGGTTGTTCCTTACCCATATTCCACATAGCCAGAATGTCTTGTGCCGTAAAATCATTCGGATAGAACATTGACTTTATGCTCATATCTATCTTCTGGCTATGATTAAGCTCAGTACCGAGCAATGCATCAAAACGATGTTTCTTTTTCTTTAGTTTATATTCCAGTGTTGCAGCTCCTCCGTAGCTGTTTCCTTTCATCGTAGAACGATTGGCTACCGGCATACCACCGTTATTCTTAGCTTCTCCGGTGTTGTTGGTGTAAATATCATCGGTATCATCGTACATATAGGTATAGGAACCTTGTGCACGGAATCTCAATCCTTTTATGATATCCCAGTTGAAAGCAGCATTATACACATTGGAGAAGCGGTTCTGTTTTTTGTAATTATTCACAATATTATAATAGGGGTCATTCAAGTCAGTCAGGTCCTCCGAATTATAAATATCTCCTCCCATATCATCTTCGGAAAGTGCACTCAAAGTACCGATCGGTGCATATTTCACAATGTTACGCAAGCGGTTTCCGGTAGATACTTTCGGACCGTCAATAGTAGTCTTTGACAAACGCATACCCAACTCTACAGATAGTTTCTTACCTATATTCTTATTGATTTTTGCATTCACATTGTCACGAGAAAAGTTGGAGGTCTTCATGATATACGATTCATCGTCGTGAACATAACTTACACTATATTTTAAATCTTCCGTACCACCTTTGATACTTACATTATAATTCTGTTTGACACCCGTGTTACCAAACATCACATCCTGCCAGTCGGTACCTGCTTTAGAGAGATAGATATCAATATCCTCCCATCTCCCGAAACGACCGAACCATCCGGCACTTGCACTCGGATCCAATTCGCGTTGATAGAATACATACTCATAAGGTGAAAGCATATCGTTCATATTGTACACGTTACTGAATCCGACCGAAGCGCCAAACTGGATTTCTGTTTTACCGGCTTTACCGCTTTTGGTTGTCACCAGTACAACACCATTCGCTCCTTTAGCACCATAGATGGCCGTTGAAGAAGCATCCTTTAAAACATCAATTGTTTCAATATCGGTAGGAGAAATATCATTGATATTCTCTACCTGGAATCCATCGACTATAAAAAGAGGAGAGTTATCCTGCGTAACAGAACCGCCACCACGCACAAGTATTTTGATTTCGGCATCCGGAGATCCTTCGGTAGTGGTTACATTTACACCGGCAAGACGTCCGGTGATAGCTGATGCAGCAGAAGTTACAGGAATATCTTTCAGTGTTTTTTCACCTACCGAAGCGATTGAACCTGTCAAATCCCCCCGTTTACTTGTGCCGTAACCGATAACAACCACTTCATCCAATGCTTGGGCATCATCACGAAGTACAATCTTCAATACCTTTCCGGCTACTGCATCTACTTCATTGGTAGTCATGCCAATATAAGATACAACCAATTTTTTACCTTTCCCGGAAACCTTCAAGGAGAAATTACCGTCCAAATCAGTAATGGTACCATTACTCGTTTTCCCCTTTTCAACTACTGAAGCGCCAATGATCGGTTCTCCGTCCAAATCGGTCACAATCCCTTTTACAGGAATGCTCTGCGCAAAAACTCCCAGAGGGATTATCAATAACATAGCCAACAGCCACGCTATTCGTCTGTTTTTCATTTTGTAAGACTTTTGTTTCATGTTAACAATACTAAAGTTGATTATGGGGCAAAGTTCTGTAATTTGAGACTCTTAATAGGGTAATATTTAGTTGAAAAGGGGCACAATTTTGACCGCCCGGCAGAAAAAAAGAGGATGCAACATAATGTTGCATCCTCCATATTGATAAACCAATAAAAAAAACAATTTATCCACCTCTCCTCGTTTCAGAGGAAGTTACACGAGACCCCACCTAACAATTAATTATACTTCTTTCCAAGATTATCTCTATACTCAGTCGGTGTCATACCAAGTTTAGACTTAAAGCATTTACTGAAATAGCGGGGATCATTAATACCTACCATATAGGAAATCTGCGTCATATTAAACTCACCCGTCTCTATCAATTGTGCGGCACGGTTGATACGCATCTCCTTTATGAACTCAATCGGAGCCAAGCCCGTCAGTGTCTTCAGTTTTTTGAAGAAAACAGAACGGCTGACTGCAACTTCCCGCACCAGATCGTCTACCACCAGATCACCGTTATCCATATTTGCTTCCATCAGTTCAACCAGTTTATCCATAAACTTACGGTCGTTGGGAGACATATCCGGAAGCTTTTCTTCCTCTGCTGTAGCAGTTTCTTCTGAGGTTGATAAAGAAGAAACATGCGTATTATTCATCAGATTGTCTCTATAAAGACTTTGCAGTTTCCGGCGCTGGGAAAGCAGATTCTCAACACGTGCCTTCAGATAAGTAGCACTGAAAGGCTTCGTTATATAATCGTCTGCACCATACTCCAACCCTTCCAGCTTACTTTCAATAGAAGTCTTAGCCGTCAACAGAACAATAGGGATATGGCTGGTAGTCATATCGGCACGCAATTCTTTAGTCATCTCGATACCATCTTTCTCGGGCATCATGACATCGCTGATAATAATATCCGGCACAAACTTGAGTGCTTTATTCCAGCCTTCCAACCCATCTGCAGCTTCTACCACCCGATACGTTGAAGAGAAAATAGTACGCAGGAATGTACGCAGCTCCTGATTATCTTCCACGAGCAACATTACCTCCTTATTGGAATTTGCCTCCGACTCCTCATCCTGTATATCTTCTTCCGGATTAACAATCGGAATAACGGAAGCCGTAGCATCCATTACAGGAGCAGGAATAACCATGGATGAAGAAGTAACTGCATCTTCCAAAATAAACTCAACCGTTTCGTCATAATGTTCCTTTCCTTTGAGGAAATCGACTTTGAAACAGCTGCCTTCACCCAGTTTGCTATCAACAGAAATAACAGCTTTATGCATCTCTACCAACTCCTTCACTAATGAAAGGCCGATACCGGTACTTGCCTGATTGAACAGATTTTTATCTACCAGGTTTTCAAAGCGAACAAAAAGAGACTTCTTCTTACTCTCGGCAATACCAATGCCCTGATCCTGTACGCCTACAGAAACCGTTCCTTCATCTTCATGAATAAATACACGGATCAACTTTCCACTCGGTGTGTATTTAAAAGCATTAGAAAGTAGATTAAAGACGATCTTCTCCAATTTATCCTCATCTATCCAGAGATAAAGTTCATCTTTTTCGGTTTCAAACAAGAAATCAATATTGTGTTCTTCGGCCAGTGATTCAAAATTATCCATCACCTTACGCACGAAAGCTACTATATTGACACGCTGTACCTGCATCTTCATCTTCTTATTCTGAATCTTCCGAAAGTCAAGAATCTGATTGACCAGATGAAGCATGCGATTTGTGTTACGTTCCACAACCACCAACTGTTCGCGGGCATCTTCCGGTAATTTAGAATTCTTCAATACATACTCTACAGGGCCGGCAATAAGTGTCAGCGGAGTACGAAGTTCGTGAGATATATTAGTAAAGAAACGCAGTTTGATATCCGAAACCTGCTGTTCAACAGACACTTCATGCTTCAACCGATAAATGGTAAAGAGGATATAAACAGCCACGAAAATCACAAGCAGAATAAACAATACATAAAGGAAATAGGCCAGTGGGGTTTCCCAGAATGACGGCAGTACTACGATGTCGAGAAACCGGGTATTGTCCACCCACACACCGTCACTATTGGTAGAACGTACTTTAAATGTATAATGTCCCTTCGGCAAGTTAGTATAGGTGGCATTACGCAGCCGGTCGGCATACGTCCACTGATGTTCAAAACCTTCAAGAATATAAGCATACTGAATATTCTGTGGATTCGTATAATCGAGTGCTGCATACTGAATGGCAAAAATATTTTCTTTATGAGAAAGTACCAGTTCTTTTGTATCGTCCAAGCCTACCTTCAATACTGATCCTTCGCCCGGAACAATGTCCTGATTGGCTATCACCAACTTAGATAATACAATGGGAGGTACAAAGCGACTTTTGTTGATAGAATCAGGATCGAACATGAAAATACCATTACTGGCACCGAAAAGCATTTTCCCTTTGGAGGTAACAGCCGAAGCTGCTTCACTGAAACGTACACGGAAAGTGATACTACGGTCGTCATAATTTTCAAAACGCTCTTCGCCGGGAATGAATTTACTAATACCATTCTCCGTACTCATCCATAAATTCTGCTTCTTATCCTCACGGATGGAAAGCAGCACATCAGAAGGTAACCCATCAAGCACGGAATACGATTTGAACACCCCGTTTCCATCTTTATCAATAGAAAGAAGTTTATTGAGGCCTCCTCCAAAAGTAGCAAGATAAAGCTCTTTCTTCTTCGTGGCAATAATCCAGTGCACATCATTATTACTCAGACTCTTTGCATCATTCGGATTACGAGAGAAGTGATGGAACTGAATTTCTTCGGGAGTTTTAAAATTCTCATCAAAGGCAACTGCTCCGGCTGTGGTTCCCACCCAGAGATGCCCATTGTTGTCCGATGTAATAAAACGGGTTTTATAACAAAGATCAATCGGATATCCTTTCAGGTTATTACGATGATTGACAAAAATGGTATTACCGGCTTTATCTTTTGATATATAGTTGATTCCGTTGGCAAAGGTCGCTACCCAGATTCTTCCGTTATGATCTTCGTAAACGCAATACACATTGTCATTACTCAGACTATACATATCATCTTCATCATACCGGTAACGGGATAATTTGCAGGATAATCCATTGGGTGCAACCGACTCGGCACGTACTAATCCATCGCCCTTTGTAGCAATCCAAAGTATTCCTTTTGAATCCTGAGTAATATCATAGACCGTACCTTTCATTGGCACACCGGAAAGTGAAACAGTACCCGCTTCGGTCAGGAAGCCCAAATATTTATGGTTTGCATCATACACACGAAGACGCCCATCTTTCAATCCAACCCATATATTTTTATGCTTGTCCTCACAAAGTGCACGTACTTCATTGCTCAATGATTCATAACTATGCTCTTCAGGAGTCAACATACTAAACTGGACTGAACGAAAAGTCACCTTTTCTAATCCTTTGGAATGAGTGCAGATCCATAAATTGCCTTGTTTATCTGAAAAAGTAGAATGAATTTTATTGGAAAAGCGCCAGTCGTCACTTCCTAATTCATCATAAAAAGGTACAAGCCGTTGCTCTTTGCGATCATAAAAAGAGAAACCTCCGCCATAAGGATGTACCCAAAGATATCCGTTGACATCTTCGTGAATATGAAAAGAAGGGCGCGAACGGTCGGCGGCAGTAGGTTCTACACGTATCTGCTCTCGTTTTAATATTCCGGTAGCCGGATTGAAATGAACTACTACTCCGGGCTCTTCCTGCTCAAACCATACTTCGGAAGATTTGTCTACATAAGCCGAAATAATAGGTGCGGTAGGTAAATTACGACAAGTAATATGGGAATAATGTATGTATTCTTTAGTTTTCAGATTGTAAGTAAAGAAACCATCGGTAGAAGTGGCTATAACTACCTTATCCCCTCCTACTGCACTGATAGAAGCAATGCGCGAACGAGTAGGGAGTTCAAGTAACTCAAACTGACCGTTCTTTTTCTGGTAACGCCACACACGTCCCCTATCCGAACCAAAACAAATCTCCGCATCATTCTCCTGTACAGCGTAGAATGCCTGTTTGGGATCAGAAAACCGTTCTTTGGTCTCTACAAAATAAGAAACCGGATTTTTCTCCCCCGGACGAATCAGCCCCAAGCCATTATCCGTGAGTATCCATTCATTATTGTTGGCATCCTGATATACTTTAAAAACTTTCGTAGCAGGGAAAAGTCCGGACTTTGCCGAATAAATGTCAGTAGAGAGGTGGTTTGCCCCTGCAGGCGTAGTCACACGGATGGCACCATCATTTTCGGTAAGTAACCAAACGGTGCCGCAAGGGAGTACAGTGATTGTATTTACATTGGAAGTACTACCCGGTTGACCGGCAGCAGGTACTTGTTCGAAAGTCTCCGTACGCGGATCAAAACGATGAGCACGGTTATCATAAGTCAGCAACCACAAAAAGCCACCGGGGTCTTCGTACATACGGTCGACACGATTGTTAGTCAAGCTGATAAAACTTCCTTGCCGTGCTTTATAAGTCTTAAAAGAGTATCCGTTAAAGCGGTTTATTCCATCCCAGGTAGAAAACCAGAGATTACCTTTGTGGTCCTGCAGAATGCTCATTACAGTGTTCTGAGACAGACCTTCCTCCGAAGAATAATGGGTGAAGAAACAGCTACGCTGGGCATCAGTCGCCAGCGCGATACTCAAAAATGCTATCAGAAATAAGATTCTTCTCATCATTTTATAAACTTCCATGCTGTAAAGATACAAATTAAACCGAATTTCACTCTATTTTTGTGTTCTTTTTAACAAGGTATTAGCATGAAAAGAAGTAGGTAATGTGGTAAGCTACAAGCTAAAGTTTGCAAGTTTAGGGTTTATTTTATACCGGCTAAGGTCCAACGTTTGTTTAAGTTTTGAATTCTCATAAATAATGACCTAAATGGTTTTGTGTTTTCTATAACACACATATGAAACGGATAAGACAGATCTGATTTTCTTTCTCTCTGATTACCAATGAATAAAATAAGAGATCCGTTATTATCCACCTGATCTGTCTCATCTGTATGCCATGGATTGTCCGGTGTTGCATTTTGCCTTTCTCAGAAAAGAACGTTTCTTTCTCCGGTGCACAGCTTTGTTTTACATGTACATGTTTAACTGCTCCACATGCACATGTCGTACCGTTCCACATGTACATGTCGTACTGCTTTACATGTACATCTAAAACAACGTTACTCACCGAGGTCTCATACGTTCCTCTACAAGACAGGACTTTATCGATACCGGAGAAAGAGATGAATGGCAATGACAAACACCATTTAGCACAAAACGGATTAAGATCTGAGCAGGAATTTAGAAACTGTCTTGAGTTTATTTTTAAAAGTTTTTATTAGCGCCTTCTGAGTTTTATTTTCGGTCTTTTTACCTGTTTTCATTCGTCACATAGCCCACTATGCTCCTCATTAAAACAGATAAAATCCTCAAAAAAAACTCTCAGAAGGAGGCTAAAATAAAATCAAAACAGTTTCTTAATTTGCAAGTTGCTTATTAAAGAATATCAGTATCTCCTCCTGCATCTCTTTACTACAGAAGTGAGGTAAATCCCATAGTCTGGTAATCAGTTTATCATCGGCAGACTGGCTCTTCCAGACCCGATGTAACTGTGCATAAGCATCTTCTACAGCCGGAACCGGAAAGAGTTTATCTTTCCGGCCGTTAAAAAAAAGCATCGCTTTGGGGCAAGCTATAGAAGCAATGTGAGGATAATCCAGATAACGCCTTAATCCGGGAAGTACATTGGCATAATTAGAATCTCCTTTACCACGTCCATAGTCGGGAGAGAGCTGATACTCCGTCGTCGTAAGCCAACAAACAGCCGCTCCGGCTTTTATTTTATCAGACAGAGCCGAAAGCATCCAAGATCGATAGGCACCCATCGAGAATCCCATACAACCGATTCGACGCGCATCTACTTCTTCCAAAGAAGCCAGAAAATCAGTGGTATACATATCTTCATAAGAAATGAATCCACTCCAACTGCGTCCCAGCATCTCAAAACTACAAGCCAATGCTTGCTGGCTTTCATAACGTACACCTTCCTTGCGCCCGCGCTCTCCCCAGAAAAGGGCATCAATAGAAATCACCACATAGCCTTTGGAAGCCAGATAATCACCTACATACTGATCATCATAGCATTGATGTACCCACTTGTCAGCATCCGACAACACCAGAGAATCGACTTCAAAAGGACGAATCATTTTTTCTTTTCCAATGGAGAAATGTGCTCCGTGGTCATGGAGTAATACAACAGCGGGAAAAGGTCCTTCTCCCTCAGGTATAAGTAAATAAGCAGGTACACGGGAATAGGCAGAAAGATTGAAACGAATCTTACGGGCTTCATATCCGGAACGATGCTCTACAGATACCACCTCCATATTATATTCCCTGGCAACAGGAGGAGGAGTCAGCATAGCATCCAATACAGTAGCACGAACAGTTTTCCGCCAAATGGAAAAATCTGTCAACGGACTATTTCCCCAAGCCATAGGATAGGTAAGTTCCTGCTTTATCTGATCGAGAAAAACAGGATAATCTTTTTCTATTTCATAAGAAGATATCTCTTGTGCCACACCTGCCAATGAAATGAAGCTCAACAAGCAAAAACTGATTCGTTTCAACATTGCACAAACTTTAATTATCGCACTACTTTTACCAATGCATTTCCATCCTTTACAGGGTTCCATCCATCTTCTCCGGTCAGGATTTCCTCTATCTGATATCCTTTCAGATTTTTGAGCTGATGAGAGAAAGAAGCACGGGCCTTTGGATTGGCACCCTCTCCAAAGTTCTCATATTCGGCATAGAATACCGTTTTCTCTGCATCCTTTTTCCCCCAATTATGCCATCCGGCAGGTTGTATGTGTTTGCCCAGATTACAACGAATAAATACTGCCTGCGCGTAGGGACGCCACGGACGGGAAAGATAAACGCCTTTCACGCTATCATCGGCAGTAAGCATACAGTCATAGAATACATATCCATACTTCTTTCCTGCATCGGTAGAGGGGGCTGTAACGTAACCATCTCTCTTGCTATGAATATGGCAACGATTGAAAACAGCAGTAGACCAGCCAAATATGAAATCGACAGAACCTTCTATGTAACAGTCTTCATAATACTGACGACTGTTTTTTCCATATGTATAGAGTGTATCCTGAAAACCAAGGAACCGGCAATTTTTAAAAAAGATCCGATCAGCAGAGACAAAACAAGCTACAGCTTGCCCGACAGGTCCGGCAGTATTTTCAAAGGTGATGTTCTCTGCATAAAAATCAGGAGCATAAATATAGCAGGTAGATGATCCGGAAGTTCCCTTGGTCTCTCCGAAAACATTCTTCTTATTGGCATAATCATCATAAGAAATCACAGCACCGTCCTGTCCTATCAGTGAAACATTAATCTTACTCTCGGGTACCACAACTTTTTCTTTGTATATACCTTTGCGAACAAGAATAGTAGTACGCACATCCTTGCGGAAATCAGGCACTGCGTTGATAGCCTCCTGGATAGTGAAGAAATCACCACTACCATCCTGCGCCACCACATAATTGTAATGACGAACATACTTTGCCAATTCAGGAACTACTTTGGCAATGGCATCTACTGCCAAACCAGCTACTACACGCCCCCCATATACATTGAGATGTGTATTATCCTCACGCCCTTTCGGGAAAGCCGGCACCTTATTGGGGGCTACCCACATGAATATTTTTTTAGATTCTACCGGCCCCAACCCCTGCACCAGATCATGAGTAATTTTATTCATGTCAATAAAGGGCACTCCCAACTCTTTTGCCACATTGCGGGGAGATTCAAGATAGGCGCCATGTGTATCAAATAAAGTATCCCCCTCCTGAGCCGGTTCTATTTCTCCGGCATCATGACGCGTATCCTTCGTTATACTTTCATCCAGCGGACGGACAAAATTACGACGTACAATTGCATTGCAAAGAATAGGTATCCCCCCTTTTGCCCGGGTTTCATTTACAAAACGGCGCAGATTAGCGTCAAAAGTCGTTCCTGGTACAGTATGTCGGTCTTCTTTGGGCTTTTCATCGTTATGTCCGAACTGAATAATGACATAATCCCCTTTATTCACCTGGGAAATCACTTTGTCCCAGCGCCCTTCATCAATAAAGCTTTTAGAGCTACGTCCGTTTACCGCATGATTGTCAATACGTACTTCTTCACTGAAAAATCCGGGTAGCATCATCCCCCACCCACGTTCCGGATTACCACCTGTAATATTTTTGTTGGCCATTGTAGAGTCGCCTATCATAAATATGGTAAGCACCGGTTTATCTGCTTTGAAAGCAGATAAAAGAAAGAACAAGCTCAGTAGAGCCACCAGTTTATTTTTCATTTTTGTCGAACTTATTTATATTGTTGTGCAAACTTACAGAGTTTTTAGCTGAATGGCGTATAAAAACCGTTGTTTTAGGTGGAATAATTGTATATTTGAACAGGTTTTTAAAATTTGAAGTATGAAAACAAGAAGTAAAACATTCATTTTAGAGAAGGAAAAAGTATGGGAACCGGCAGGTGAAGGGGTTGTTCGCCAGATTATGGGATACGACGGACAGGTGATGCTGGTAAAGGTAAAGTTTGAAACAGGAGCTATAGGAACACCACATACTCACTACCACACCCAAACTACATACGTGGCAAGCGGTAAATTTGAATTCACCGTAAACGGTGAAAAACAGATAGTAGAAACCGGAGACGGTGTTTATATTGAACCTGACGCAGAGCATGGATGCGTTTGTCTGGAAGCCGGGATACTGATTGACTGTTTCAGTCCGATGCGAGCAGACTTCTTAAAATAAAAAGAAACAGAGGGTGTACAGGGAAACTGGTACACCCTCTTCTGCAAAGAACATCATCCCCATAAGTCATCACGACTTTATTGCGGAGGGAAGACTTCTCTTTTATTCTATAAAATTACCATTTTTTGATTTTCCACCCATACGGAATAGTATTGGTATAAGAGTAGGAGTCTATTTTCTATGCTTCTTATAGTTATCAAAAAGGTAACAACGGATTCTCATAACATCATCGGATACAAATCTATGGCAGATATCATTCTATGTTGTGTAGAAACTGATTAATTATGTGGAAATATTGTATTCTTTCAACTATTTATACGGATACCAATTGCTACTATCCGTGAAAATATTCTCAATCGTATAACGCAAAGCTTCTTTAGGAGTCAATTGTTTTGCCCACTTCACTCTTTCGGTAGTTACAGCACCTTCACCTGTATTTCCAAACTCGGCATAACGGGCTGTTTTTTCATTTGCTACATTGCGCCAATTATCCCACCCCTCAGGACGGATATGACTTCCAAACTCACAATTGAGGAAAGTAGTAGATGCATATGGACGCCAGGGACGCCCTAAATAGACCTTAGTTACTCCAGGAGCAGCCGTCAGTTTACAACTTTTGAATACATAACCGAACGCTACATTTTCAGGAGTAGAAGCGGCTGTTATATAAGAGTTTCGTTTACTATGAATAGTACAACGCTCAAAGAGTGCAGTAGCAGGACCAAAAATAAAATCGGTAGTTCCTTCTATGTAACAATCGGTAAAGAGTAAACGTGCTCCTTCCCTGCCGGTATATATCGTATCCTGATTTCCCAGAAAACGACAATGGACAAACATCAATCTGTCACCTTCTGTATGTAGCGCTACCGCTTGTCCAAGCGGCGCAGCATTATTCTCGATAGTCAGGTTCTTGAAAGTAATATCATTCCCTTCTACCTTAATAGTATAAGTACGAAAAGTACCCATCTTATTAATGTTAGCATGATCATCATATGTAACAATAGTACCCTCGGCACTCTCACCTACCAATTGTACATTCTTAACCCATGAAGGAATAACCAGCTTTTCTTTATAAACCCCATCCTTTATATATATAGTAACGGTGTAATCCATAAAAGCACGAACAGCCTCAACCGCCTCCTGAATAGTACGATATTCTCCGGTACCATCACGTGCCACTACAATCGTATCTTGTTTCTGCTGTGCTTGTACCGTTCCGATACAAACTAACAGCAACAATAGACTTACTCTCGCTAACTTTCCCATTATTTTTTCTGTAAACGTTCGTATTCAAGACTCGCCATAATGAATGGCCCTACAGCTTTCGGGTCATTATCACGAATCGTTTCATTAATATAATAATCATAATCTCCCGAACGATAGTTCTTTCCACCCAATCCGGCAACAGCACAGGCTTTCGTTATAGTCACCAAACCGTCATTGTCTACTTCAATAAAGTTATCCAGAATACCTCTATACCCCTTCAATGCCACATCCAGGTAAGACTGATCAATATATCCCATACGTACCGCTTTGAACAAGGCATATACAAACATGGTTGAGCAGGAAGATTCAAGATAGTTTCCTTTCTCGCCACTCTTGTCAAGTACCTGATACCACAATCCGGTTTTAGGGTCCTGAATTCGTTTTACCTGCGTTGCTATATTATTAAGAATGACAAGCATTGAATCACGTCCCGCTTCATGTTTCGGAATAAAATCGAGTGCATCAACAAAAGCCATCGCATACCATCCCATAGCACGTCCCCAGCTATGTTTAGATTGTCCCGTTACAGGATCGGCCCAACGTTCTTGGCGACTCACATCACAAGCATGGCGATACAACCCATTCTGTGGATCGTATGTGTGACGGGCTACAGTAATAAACTGATTCACTACATCTGCATAATCCTTCACCTGATTGTTGCGGAAAGCATATTCTGCGTAAAAAGGAGAAGCCATGTAGATACCATCGAGCCACATCTGATTGGGATAAATCTTCTTATGCCAGAAACCACCATCCTCATTGCGCGGATGTGTGTCAAGCTGACTACGCAACAAATCAATTGCTTTCTTATATTTCTCATCTTTGGATTCTTCATAAATACGGAAAAGGAATTTCCCGGAATTCAGACGATCAATATTGTATTCATGCAGTTTGTAAGTAACAATACTACCATCATTATGAATCATCGTATCGGCATATGCCAGTGCATAATCATATATATTTTTATCTCCATATGTATCATATACATCGAGCATTGCCTGAAGCTCCAGCCCATGACAGTAATCCCATTTCAGTTTAGGCTGAAAATCGAGTTGCCAGGATTCGGGACAACGAATCATCTCCGATTCCGTCATCCGAACGGACCAGGGCAATTTATCACTTATTTTCTGAGCAGACAGAGAAACGGAGCAGAGCAAAGCTCCCAGGACAAAAAATTTACAAATCGAATTCTTTTTCATTCTCATTTTGGTTATCGGTAATTAGATTTATTCCTTTAATGGGACAAAGATAGCGAGTCTTTTTTTATAAGGTGTGTATATTTCGATTCAAATAGTGTATTTATAAGTTTTCGTGCACGCAAACATTTATTTCGTGTGCGATAACGTAGTTTTTTAGTGTTTTTGGACGATTTTGGTAGGATTCAGACAAAATTTACAGCAAAAGAGACAATAAATATGTTGATTTACATCAAATAATGTGTATTTTTGAGCCCAGAATCAGAACTAATAATTTTAAATCATTTATCATGAGTACAATTCAAAATGCGATGGGTAAAATGACAAACTACAGATGGACTATCTGTGCTATGTTATTTTTCGCGACAACAGTAAACTACCTCGACCGTCAGGTGCTATCGCTGACGTGGGATGAATTTATCAAACCTGAATTCCACTGGGACGAATCACACTACGGTACTATTACCTCTGTATTTTCCATTGTATATGCAATCTGCATGTTGTTTGCAGGACGTTTTGTTGATTGGATGGGAACAAAGAAAGGTTTCCTTTGGGCCATTGGTGTATGGTCAGTAGGTGCATGTCTTCATGCAGTCTGCGGTATAGTAACTGAGCATGTAGTGGGTCTTCACAGTGCTGCTGAACTGGCTGCTGCAACAGGTACTGTTGTAGTTACTATTGCTACTGTCAGTATGTATTGCTTCCTGGCTGCCCGCTGTGTATTGGCACTTGGTGAAGCCGGTAACTTCCCTGCAGCTATTAAAGTAACAGCTGAATACTTCCCAAAGAAGGACCGCGCTTATGCAACTTCTATCTTTAACGCCGGTGCTTCTATCGGTGCGTTGATTGCTCCGTTAACCATTCCTGTTCTTGCCAAATTCTGGGGTTGGGAAATGGCATTTATTGTTATTGGTGCCCTCGGTTTCATCTGGATGGGTTTCTGGGTGTTCATGTATACTCCTCCCGCAAAGAGCAAACACGTGAACAAAGCTGAGTTGGAATACATCGAACAGGACAAACACGAAGTAGGTGGCACTTATGTAGAGGAAAAGAACGAAAAGAAGATGAAATTCTGGCAGTGTTTCAGCTACAAACAGACTTGGGCATTCGCATTCGGTAAGTTTATGACAGACGGTGTATGGTGGTTCTTCCTTTTCTGGACTCCCTCTTATCTGTTCACACAGTTTGGTATTAAAACGTCAAGCGGTTTGGGTATGGGATTGATTTTTACGCTATATGCAATCACCATGCTATCTATTTATGGAGGTAAGCTTCCTACAATCTTTATTAATAAAACAGGTATGAACCCGTATGCAGCCCGTATGAAAGCGATGTTGATTTTCGCATTCTTCCCGCTGGTGGTATTGCTGGCTCAACCGTTGGGTACTATTTCTCCATGGCTTCCTGTTATTATGATCGGTATCGGTGGTGCTGCTCACCAGTCTTGGTCGGCAAATATCTTCTCTACCGTAAGTGATATGTTCCCCAAAACAGCTATTGCAAGTATTACCGGTATCGGTGGCATGGCTGGTGGTTTCGGCTCTATGATTCTTCAGAAAGTAGCAGGTAATCTGTTCGTATACGCTTCCGGTTCAACAATAGTAGATGGAAACGAAGTGGAAATGACTCCTGACTTACTGGCCCAGGGTGCACAGTTCGTACGTCCTGCCATGGAGTTTATGGGATTCTCGGGTAAACCAGCCGGTTATTTCATTATCTTCTGCGTTTGTGCAGTAGCCTATCTTATCGGTTGGATTGTAATGAAAGCACTGGTTCCAAAATACAAACCTATCATATTGGAATAATCTTTCACACACAAGATTTATAAATAGCAAAGAGCTGTATCGACGGATTGTTGATACAGCTTTTTTTTCTTTATCTTTGTCCCCATGGAAAAAGAGGAAATCAAAGAGTCTTTCGACATCCTGTTTACCGCTTGCCGTACTCAGGATGACAAACTTGGCATGGCTTATAAACAAATGCGCGACCTGCTCGAGCGTCTTTGCCGCAGCCAGATGCAGAACGAAAGTCTGCAAATGACCGATCTGTCCGCACGAATCAGCTTCGTAGCAACACGTACCGGACTGTCCGTTGCAGAACAAAACCGTCTGCATACCTTCCGCCTCACCTCAAACGCAGTTTTAAACCGAAGAGAGGCTCCCCAACGGGAAAAGCTACTGCGTGATGTAAAAACTCTTGCCTTTTTCCTGAAGAAACTCTCCGGAACCGATATCCCTGAAACATTGTACCAGCTACTCCCTAAGGCAGATGCTACTTATATCGTTGCTCCACCGGCTCACAAACGAGTGGAAAGAATGCGGGTTTGTTTCCAGTATTCGGATGATTTCTTTTTATACGTCAATCCACTGGATAGTATTGCTGACGAACCACTGCGGGTACGCTACAATATTCCACAAATAAATGAAGAGTTTGCAGAAACCTGTAAACTTCTCTGGCAACATGCACAAATCAATCTACTTGATGTAGCCATTGATGAGGAAGGAATACTCACTCCCTCTTTCATCGTTCTTGAACCGGATTATCTGATAGATATCAGTTCGCTGGCAGAATGCTTTCGCGATTACGGGCATCATCCTGCCAACTATCTACTGGCACGTTTACAACCTATAGAGAATGCACGCCCTCTACTCTTGGGAAATATTGCCAACCTCTTTCTGGACGAATGGATCCATGCGGACGGAGAGGTGGACTATCGTTCATGTATGCAAAAAGCTTTCCGCCGTTACCCTATTGAACTGGCAGCCTGTACTGATTTACAAGATAAGGAAAAGGAGCGACAGTTCTTTGATGACTGTAAGAAACACTTTGAACATATCCGGGAGATAGTGACCGACACCTTCCATGCCCCCGGCTATGAAATGGATAAAACAGATGCCGTATTGGAACCTTCTTATATTTGCGAAGCATTGGGATTGCAAGGACGCCTGGATTACATGCAACGGGATATGTCATCATTCATCGAAATGAAATCCGGAAAAGGTGACGAATACAGTATCCGTAACAAGGTAGAACCCAAAGAAAATAATAAGGTACAAATGCTTCTCTACCAGGCAGTACTCCAATATTCGATGAAAATGGATCACCACCGGGTAAGAGCTTATCTTTTATATACGCGTTATCCGTTACTTTATCCGGCCCGCCCGTCATGGGCAATGGTACGTCGGGTTATCGATTTACGCAATCGCATTGTAGCTGACGAATATGGTATTCAGTTACGCAACAGTCCGGAATATACAGCCGAAAAGTTACAGTCAATCAATGCTGAAACGTTAAATGAACGAGGACTTCAAGGACGTTTTTGGGAACAATACCTTCGTCCTTCCATTGACGTTTTTGCCCAACGCCTCTCTGCACTCTCTTCTCTGGAACAAGCTTATTTTTACACAATCTACAACTTCATCACCAAAGAGCTATATACTTCAAAATCAGGGGATGTAGATTATGAAGGCCGCACAGGAGCTGCTGCTTTATGGCTTTCAACACTGGCAGAAAAATGCGAGGCCGGAGAAATTCTATATGACCTTCGTATCAAAGAAAACCATGCTGCCAATGAACACAAAGCAAGTATTATCCTATCCAGAGGAGACATTCGGGAAGAAGCCTTGCCTAATTTCCGCCAAGGGGATGCCATAGTATTATATGAACGCAACACAGATACAGACAACGTCACCAACAAAATGGTATTTAAAGCTAACATAGAATCTCTCACCGAAAATGAAATACACATCCGACTGAGAGCTACCCAACAAAATACGTCCGTTCTTCCTCCTGAAAGTCTGTATGCTATCGAACATGACACAATGGACACTACTTTCCGGAATATGTATCAGGGATTATCTGCTTTTGCATCGGCCACCCAAAGGCGCAGAGATTTATTGCTTGCCCAACGCCTTCCCGCTTTCGATGAAACTTTTTTCCCCCATATTTCTTCCGCACCGGATGACTTCAGTCGTGTTGCTCTCAAAGCACAGGCTGCACAGGATTACTTTCTGCTGATAGGACCTCCGGGTACAGGAAAAACCTCATGTGCCCTGAAAAAAATGGTGGAGACGTTCTATCAGGAAGAGAATACGCAAATTCTTCTCCTATCATATACCAATCGTGCCGTAGACGAAATTTGTAAATCCCTCTCTTCTATACAACCTGAGGTAGATTTTATCCGTGTAGGGAGTGAACTCTCTTGTGACGAAGCCTATCGCAACCACCTGATAGAAAATGAACTTGCCCTTTGTAACCGCCGTTCGGAAGTGGTGGAGAGGATCACCCGTTGCCGGATATTCGTAGGTACAGTAGCCTCTATCTCCGGCAAACCAGAATTGTTCAGACTAAAAACTTTTGATGTAGCCATTATTGACGAAGCTACTCAAATTCTTGAACCACAATTATTAGGTATCCTCTGTGCGCGTAATATAACAGGTAACGATGCTATTGGTAAATTCATCCTTATCGGAGATCATAAACAACTTCCAGCTGTAGTCCTTCAACGAGAAGAGCAGTCAGAAGTATATGATGAGCAGTTACGTACCATCGGACTGACAAATCTCAAAGACTCTCTCTTTGAACGTCTCTACCGTACCGTTAGAGAATTGACAATGGACAGTGGACAGTTGACAATTGACAGTGGACAATTGACAGTGGACAGTGGCTATGCAGCATGCAAACAGCGCAGCAACTGTCAACTGTCCACTGTCAATTGTCAATTCTCCTTCGACATGCTCTGCCGGCAAGGGCGTATGCACCCGGAAGTAGCTCTCTTTGCCAATCGTACTTTCTACGAAGGACGTCTGCTCCCTGTAGGGCTTTCTCACCAGCAGGAAAACTCATCAGATATCACCCGCCTTGCTTTTTACCCTTCCGAACCGGAGCCGGCAGGCGCATCAGCCAAGATGAACCACTCTGAAGCCCGTATAGCAGCCCGTTTGGCTCTGACAATCTATCAAAGAGAAGGAGAAAACTTCAATACAGCGCGTACCCTGGGAATCATCACCCCCTATCGCAGTCAGATAGCACTTATTAAACAAGAAATAGCCCGACTGGGCATTCCGCTGCTCAATGAAATACTGATTGATACCGTAGAACGTTTTCAGGGAAGTGAACGGGATATCATTATTTATTCTTTTTGCATTAATTACCCTTATCAGCTCAAATTCCTCTCAAATCTGACAGAAGACAATGGGATATTGATAGACCGCAAACTGAACGTAGCCATGACCCGTGCCCGAAAACAAATGTTTATCACCGGAGTTCCTAACCTACTGAAACTAAACCCGATCTATCTAAGTCTGATAAAACTGGCAAATAAGCAAGATTGTTTTAAATAACGTTTGCAATCATTAGCCTTTATTCTTTCTTTATGCGGTTTATTAACACCTAAATAGCGAACAAACCGCTATATTTGCGCTACGTTTTTTTCATAGAGATTTAGATTTAAGGTTAGAAGAATTGCGGAAGTCGTGAGACTTCCCTTTTTTTCGCTTTAACGTTTACTGCCATTAAGCATTCATTATATTTGAATTTGCTTCAATCTATAGGTAAGTAAACAAGAAAAGCCCCTTCGAGAGAAGAGGCTTTTTATGCTTCCAAACGGAGAAGTACACTTGATGATACCCATCTTAATTCGGATATATTATTCCACCGGTATGTATATTTCCGTCAATAACTCTTCCGGAGGTGTGGATTCCGGACTATTCAGATAGGATTCATATCCACGTGAATTGCTTACCGTATAGCCGCCCTGTGGTATCCAGTGCCCATAAATAGTATCATATACGGCACCCAGATTAGCATAAGGCCCTTTATAGCGAAATATCAGATACTTCCCTCCCGGGATTTCTTTTACACCGACCTCTCCTCTGGGTTGGGTTGGCGAAGGCACGGTGAAACACACATCTGTCCGCAGATTCTTCGGCTCGGTCACCTTCGGATCATCATGGTAGATACAGATATATTCCATATAGCGAGCATCTATTTTTTCTTCGCTCACATAAGCATATAGTTTTTTCCAAGCTTCGCAATATGCCAAGGCCATGTACGCCCCTGTCAGTCGAACATAAATTACCTGTTTCGGTTGCTGTTCGCGTACTTCCATCGTCACGTCCAGTTCCGGATTTATTTCTAATGGTTTCATAATAATGTGGTCTTTATTGTTTCTATATTCATTGGGTGAAATACCATAGAATTGCTTAAAAGCCTTCGACAACGAAGAAGGAGAACCATAGCCTATCTGATAAGCAATATCACTCACAGACATTATACTGTAACGTAGTAACCGGGCTGCAGTCTCGATCCTGGTACGTACAATGAATGCTCCTAACGGTTCGTGCAGAAACGCCTTCATTATACGGTGGAAGTGATAGGGTGAGAAATAGGAAATTTCGGCCAGTTTTTCCAGGTCAATCTCTTCGCCCAAATGATTGTTTATGTACTCCACCACAATGTTGACACATCTGTGATACTCATCGGTTGTTGATGTTCTTTGCTCCATATTCTTTGATTATTTCACACTGCAAAAATAGACGTACTTATCAAAGGAATCTTTTCCAATCTTGCTAATTTAGAAGATTATTAAGTACTTTTGTCATAAACATACAAAAAAATGAAAGATATAGAAATTATAGCATTTGATGCTGACGACACACTGTGGAGTAACGAACCTTTCTTTCAGGAAATTGAACGGAAATTCGCCAACTTATTAAGCATATACAAAGACACAAAAGAAATTTCTGCCGAACTATTCAAAACAGAAATGAATAATCTGGAAAGTTATGGCTATGGAGCAAAGGGATTTACTTTGTCGATGATAGAAACTGCCCTGCGCATCAGTAACCACAAAGTATCAGCCGAAATAATAGACGAGGTTCTGTCTTTGGGCAAGTCACTGCTTAATATGCCGATAGAATTATTGCCAGGAGTAGAAGAAACCCTCCGAACATTAAAACAAAGCAATCGCCATCGGTTAATAGTAGCTACCAAAGGGGACCTTCTCGACCAACAGCGAAAACTCCAACGTTCCGGATTGGCCTCTTATTTCGATTATGTAGAAATCATGTCGGACAAAACAGAAAAGGAGTATGCTACGTTAATAAATACACTGCAAGTAGCCCCTGAAAAATTCATGATGATAGGTAACTCACTAAAATCAGATATTCAACCGGTATTAGCCATTGGTGGATACGCGGTACATATACCGTTTGAGGTGATGTGGCAACACGAAGTTGTTGAGAACTTTGATCATCCCAGACTCCGAAAGGTAAAAAGGATGGGAGAAATAGTGAGCAGTGATTAGGAATTAGTGAGCAGTGATTAGTAAGCTGCGCTATGATCCGCATGGCACTATTCACTGATCACTAATCACTCTTTTTGTCCTTAATCATCAAGATACTCATTTCATAAAGCAGATAGAGCGGAATCGCCACAACGCTTAATGTAAACGGATCACCTGTAGGAGTAATGATGGCGGCAGCAATTACAATTATGACAATTGCATGTCGGCGATATTTCCGGAGAAATGTTTTATTGACAAGCCCCAACAACGATAGCAACCATGTGACTAAAGGCAATTCAAACGCGAGTCCCATACAGAGTACCAGCATCATAAAGTTGTCTATATAAGAGTTTAGTGAGATTACATTTTCAATCTCCGCACTAAGCTGATAGGTAGAGAGGAAACGGAGCGTGAGCGGATAGACCATAAAATATCCCAATAATACGCCCAGAAAAAACATAACTGTACCTATGCTAAGCGCTTTCCTCACCCCGCGCCTCTCTTTGGGATAAAGTGCCGGATTGATAAAACGCCATATTTCAAAGAAAATATAGGGCATGGCAGTCACTACCGACATCCAGAAGGCGGTAGACATATGTATAAAGAAAGGAGCTGCCAAATTGATATTCACCAGCTTCACCTGAAATTCCTGCGTAAAAAAGTCATCCGTCAGGTCGAACTTCTCACCAATGTACCTCAACAGATCATAAAACACGAAGTCATTGTGGCAAGGAGCCAGCACTACGCTGTCAAACAAATAAGGCATCGCGATGAAATATCCCACCGCCAGTACAAACCAGACTCCAATGACACGAAACAACACCCGACGCAGTTCATCCAAGTGGTCCCAGAAAGTCATTTCAGCCATCGTTATTTCTTATCCTTATCCGTTGTTTTTGCAGGTTCGTCAATCTCGTCCTTCGCTTTGTTGATTTCATCTTTCGCTTCATTCACACCATCTTTGAAGCTTTTCACACCCTTTCCAAGACCACGCATCAATTCGGGGATCTTCTTTCCACCAAAAAGCAGCAGAATAACGAGTGCAATAATAATCCATTCGGAGCCACTGGGCAGGAAGCCTAATAATAACAAGTTTATCATAAGATATATAGTATATATAAGTTTTTCGGGACAAATATAGTGAATTCACCACAGAGGACAAAACCTTTAACTCCTTTATGGAGTTAAAGAGAATGGAAAAGGGAGAAGGAAAGAGGCTACGCTATTATGCCACATGGCACTTCTACCCTCTCCGTTCTCCATTCTCCTATTCTTGATAATACACCCTCTTCACCCGCGTAGAGATGCTTGTGAGGATTTCATAAGGAATAGTATCCAATGCATCCGAAAGCACGGTAATAGGTAGTTCGTCACCAAAGATAATGGCAGCATCACCCTCCTGGCAGTCAATATCGGTTACATCAATCATACAAACATCCATGCAAATATTACCTACATAAGAAGCTTTCTTACCGTTCACCATACAATAGCCATGCCCACATCCCAGATGACGATTCAACCCATCCGCATAACCGATAGGAATAGCAGCAATACGTGAAGGCCGGGTCAAATGTCCTTTCCGGCTATACCCCACCGTATCTTGTGCGGACACATCCCGTATCTGCAGGATAGTGGTTTTAAGCGTACTTACGTTATTTATAATGGAGTTGTCAATCGGACTGACTCCATAAAGTCCTATACCCAAACGAACCATATCGAACTGTGCACCGGGGAAACGTTCTATTCCTGCCGTATTACAAATATGCCGCAAAATTTTATGTGGAAAAGCAGCCTGCAATTCTTTGGAAGCCCGTTCAAATATCTCAATCTGCCCACGTGTAAAAGCATCAAACTGAGGAGAATCACTCCCTACAAAATGAGAAAATACCGAACGTGGGATCAATGCATTCTGGTTCTTCAACCGACGTATCAACACCGGTACCTCTTCTTCGGAGAAACCCAGGCGGTGCATTCCCGTATCAAGTTTGATGTGTACCGGAAAATTCGTAATTCCTTCTTTCTCCGCTGCCTTTACCAATGCATCGAGCAAGTGGAAATTATAAACTTCGGGTTCGAGCTTGTAATCGAACATTGTTTTGAATGCAGTCAACTCCGGATCCATGATCATAATAGAAGAAGTAATGCCTGCTTTACGCAGTTCCGCTCCTTCATCGGCCACAGCCACAGCCAGGTAATCCACTTGATGTTCCTGCAATGTTTTGGCTATCTCATAAGAACCGGCCCCATAGGCTGAAGCCTTGACCATACATACCATTTTCGTTGCCGGCTGAAGCATAGAGCGATAATGATTCAGATTGGCCACCATAGCCCCCAGATTTACCTCCAGTATTGTTTCATGCACTTTTAACTCCAACCTGTCAGAAACAAGATCAAAATTGAATGCGCGTGAACCTTTAATCAGTATCACCTCATCATGCAGGTTCTGAAATACATCCGACTCCATCAACTCTTCTGTAGTATGAAAGAAATACTTCTCTATCTCAAAACGAGCGGCACTGGAAAATATCTCTGGTCCCACGCCTATTATTTTATCAATGCCACGGCTTTGTACCAATTGAGCTACTTTGCGATAGAGAGTCGTGGTACTCTGTCCGGTTTCTAATATATCCGACAGGATAAGTGTACGTTTCATCCCTTTCCCTTTTACTTCAGAACGCCTTACAAGGAAATCGAGAGCAATATCAAGCGATGCCAAATCAGAATTATAACTATCATTGATAAGTACACATCCATGTTTCCCCTCCTTCACTTCAAGACGCATAGCCACAGGTTCGAGCCGCACCATTCGTTCTGTGATCTGATCGGCAGGCATCATCAGATAAAGACAGGCAGCAAGGCAATTCAGTGAGTTTTCAATAGAAGCATCATCGATAAAAGGGATACAAAAGGTATTGTCCATCTCTAAATAACGGTAAGAAATAACTGTATGATCTTCCTTTTTTACTATCTTGCTTATATACAGAGGACGCTCTGCATCCCGACAACTCCAGGCTATCTCACGGGCAGTGAGCATTGATTTGCTCACACAATTGCTTATCAGCTCATTGTCGGCATTGTAAATTACGACATCACAATTTTTAAAAAGACTCAGTTTTTCCATACATTTCTCCTGCAGAGAAAAAAAGTTCTCCTGATGTGCTCCACCAATATTGGTCAGAATGCCTATAGTCGGCTTTATCATATTCTGTAAAGCACGCATCTCTCCCATCTCAGAGATACCAGCCTCAAAAATAGCCAGTTCGGCTTCTTCATTCATCTGCCATACGGAGAGAGGAACCCCGATCTGAGAATTATAACTACGAGGCGAACGGACAATCACCCGATCCGGACTCAACAACTGATGCAACCACTCCTTTACAATCGTTTTTCCATTGCTTCCGGTGATGCCGATAACCGGTATCTGAAATCGCTCACGATGCAGTTCCGCCAGCTTCTGAAGGGCCTTCAGAGGATTACTGACAATTAGAAAGTTGAAAGTTGAGAGTTGAGAGTTGAAAGTTACTGTACCATCGGTGTGCCGCATAACTATTTTCCCCTCTTCCATCTCCTCTTTTCCGTCTCCACTCTTCCTTTTCCATTCCTCAAAGTCTTCTTTTGAAAGAACAAAATTTCGTACGCCTCGTTCATAAAGGTCAGGAATATAGCGTGCTCCTTTATTTCGTTTGGTAGTCAAGGCAAAAAAAAGAGTTTCTTCGGGGAAACTGAGAGAACGACTGTCAGTCAACAGCCAGTCAATAGTTGCTTCAAGAGTACCCACTCTATAGGCACCTATACATTCGGTTATAGTTTCAATCGTATACAACATAATAATTATTCAATTTAATAATGTGCCAATTACTATTCGCATATCTTCGGAAAATATGGCGCAGCATATGGCATATTGGCATATTGGCACATTATTCAAACTCTAAGTACGGGTATTTTTCCTTAAGTCGTTCTATTTTTAACACAATTTGTCCTAAAAATCTTTTATGTTCCTCTGAACCCGGATGGAAGGGGCGGTGTGCCTGCGCTTTGCGAATACTTTCACATTCTTCCATAATCTTTTTTGTTTCGTCAGAGAAGAAAGCAACGGAGAAGCGTTCCCACAAATAACGGATAGCCACAGGAGACGGATGCAACATGTCATCCGCATAAAAGCGATAGTCGCGGAGTTCATCAAGTATAATCTCATAAGAAGGAAAATAGAAGACGAATTCAGGAAAAAGAGTTTGCAGCTGTTCTATGCCCAACAATAAAGTAGCTTTACTGAGCTGATTGGCATGCATGCCATCGCGTACATGTCGGATGGGACTAACGGTAAGAAGTATCTTCAAGTCGGGATTCTGTTCCCGGAACTCACGAAACAAGCATGCATATTCATTCACTATCTCCTCAACTGTTAATTTTCGGCGCACAAACAATTTTTCCGGCTGTTTATGGCAGTTTGACACAATGCGTCTGTCTTCTCCTTGTTCATACACCCAGGCTGTTCCCCAAGTAAGCAATAGCCACTCCATACTCTTTATCCGGGCATGGGCCTGTTGCAAGCGGGTATTGATATTCTGTAACACATCATCTAAAGATTCTGCCGAAAATGCTCCGTGATGCATCGCACTGTGCCAGCAATCGCGAAAGAAGAATAAATCGGAGGTGGTATATGTTTTTCCCGAAAGAATTTGTCTTAATGCCTCCGAAATAGATAACGGGTTATATAGTATCCCGAAAGGATTAACATCACAATGAAAGGAATTCTCTTTCAGCAAATTACCAATATTTTCGGCAAAACAAGAACCCATCAACAATAATTGCTGGGCATGAGTGATAGGCGGCAATCCTTTGGGTAATTCAACGAAGGTGGTAAAGTTCATCATAATAATTTAATAATATACTAATTAAATAATATGCCAATTACCATTCGACATGGTTTCATAAAATACAGCATAGCCAATTGGCATATTATTCAATTGGCACGTTATTAAATATTAGGGCGAAAATATAGAAAAACTCTGAACCTGAAAAGAGGTGAATAAGTTTTTTTAGCAGATGAGGTGCAGTATTTCTTCAAAATCAACATTTATATAACTGTACGTACACCTTAATTCACTGAAATAATAATCTAATTTTTATCCAAATGAAAATTGTAAATAACCCGAAAAGCATAAAAGTAAACCACTTTCTGAGAGCAACCAATTATAGCATTTTTTTTATTGCCGCCTTGACACTGACACTCGGTATAACGACATTTACTGCCTGTAGTAACGATAGAGATACACCCGAAGTGATATCCGTAAAGGATATAGAAGGTAATTATACAGGTAAAGTAAACATTGCATTCACTGAATCGAGCACTTCGTCAACCCCAATTCTCCAGATAGAAGTAGAAGTCAGAGTCAAAGAAGACACTATCTACTTTGGGAAATTCCCGATTGATGTCTTAATAACCAGCATCGTAGGAGAAGAAAAGGCACCGGAAATCATTCAACTCGCAGGCGACATCAGCTATAAAGTAGGTTACAAACCGGCATTCAATGAAGGTTATACGCAAATATTACAGACTTTAGACCCTAAACCTCTAAAGTTTACAATCGAAAATCCTTCCGAAGAAGAAGGAGAACAACCGGATGTTATAGAGATAGAAGCAACTGTTTCCGCCACGGACAAAGGGGTGTTCACCTATCAGGACAAGACGCTAAAATTCAAACTGATTATTGAGAGAGCTAAACTCAATGGAGAATCTTGTGAAGGTTTCCCGATGGAAGATTTGACATTCGAAATGAATAAAAAATAACATAGAGAAAGGACTGCTGAAAGCAAATCTCTCTGAAAGAAGCTAAAATATTTCGGTAGTCCTAATTTCGATATCTGCTCTACATAAACATATCTTATAATTTCAAACATCAACTTGTGACAAAGTTCCGGGGAATTTATACCTATTTGTATTATATGATCGACATCATATCGAAGTATTCTGTTCTGATCAAAGTGAAGGGGGTATGTAAAAATCCCGTTCGGAATCTTGTATAAAAGAGCATGCTAAGAAACTGTTTTGATTTTTATAGAATCTCTTTTTTGGTTTATTTCGGATTTCTTCAGCCTTCTTTTTCGCCCGTTTGCAACTTCGCTTTTAGTCACATAGCCCGCTATGCTCCTAAAAACAAAGCTGCAAACGAACAAAAAATAAGACTAAATAAGCGCCGAATAAAAATCAAAACAAGTTCTTAGTTTGTTTCGTTTTTCATGTCATTTTATTGGTTCTATTTGTAAAAGAGCCGTACTACAACAGTACATTTGCAGGAATCTCCGACACGTATTTACAATAATTTGTACAAATACACATCATTTCTGCTTTTTCCAATCAAAAAAGAACGTCTTTCCTTTTCTTTTCGTATTTTTGCATACCAATTCAGTCAAAACATGAAAAATGAACCCACATATAACTTGCTAAACGTCCTGAATACTCCCGAAGATTTGCGACGGCTCACGCCCGAACAATTGCCTGAAGTATGTGATGAACTAAGGCAAGACATAATCAAAGAAGTTTCCTGTAACCCGGGACATTTTGCCGCCAGTCTGGGAGTAGTGGAACTCACGGTGGCTCTGCATTATGTATTCAATACGCCTTATGACCGCATCGTATGGGATGTAGGGCATCAGGCCTATGGACACAAAATTCTTACAGGACGCCGCGATACCTTCTCCACCAACCGGAAAATGGGAGGTATCCGCCCTTTCCCTTCGCCCGAAGAGAGTGAATATGATACGTTTACTTGTGGACACGCCTCAAACTCCATTTCGGCAGCGTTGGGCATGGCAGTGGCAGCAATGAAAAAAGGGGAACTCAACCGACATGTAGTAGCCGTCATCGGTGATGGCTCGATGAGTGGAGGACTGGCTTTTGAAGGACTCAATAATGCATCTGCTACTCCGAACAACCTACTTATCATACTGAATGACAATGATATGGCTATTGACCGTAGCGTAGGTGGAATGAAACAATACTTGTTCAACCTGACCACTTCCAACCGCTACAACCAACTGAGATTCAAAACCTCACGCCTGCTTTTCAAGATGGGACTGCTGAACGAAGATCGCCGGAAAGCACTCATCCGCTTGGGAAACAGTCTGAAATCACTTGTCGCCCAGCAACAGAATATTTTTGAAGGGATGAACATCCGTTATTTCGGACCGGTGGACGGACATGATGTGAAAAACATTGCCCGTATCCTGCGGGATATCAAAGATATGCAAGGACCTAAAGTGCTTCACCTGCACACCCTGAAAGGGAAAGGATTCGAACCGGCAGAAAAGCACCCGGGTATCTGGCATGCACCCGGCAAATTTGATCCGAAGACAGGAGAACGTCTGATTACCAACACAAACGGATTGCCACCACTTTTCCAAGACGTTTTCGGATATACCCTAATTGAGCTGGCACAACAAAACCCACGTATCGTAGGAGTCACTCCTGCCATGCCTACGGGATGTTCCATGAATTACATGATGGAACAGATGCCGGATCGCGCATTCGATGTCGGTATAGCCGAAGGGCATGCCGTGACCTTCTCCGGAGGAATGGCAAAAGACGGCATGCAACCTTTCTGTAATATCTACTCCTCATTTATGCAACGGGCTTATGACAATGTGATTCATGATGTAGCCATTCAGAATCTACCGGTGGTATTGTGCCTCGACCGTGCCGGTCTGGTAGGTGAAGACGGTCCCACCCATCACGGCATGTTCGACATGGCGTATATGCGTCCGATACCGAACCTGACTGTGGCATCGCCCATGAACGAGCATGAATTGCGCCGACTGATGTACACCGCCCAACTGCCGGATAAAGGCCCGTTCGTGATACGATATCCGCGCGGACGGGGAGTATTGGTAGACTGGAAGTGTCCGTTGGAGGAAATTCCCGTAGGACGTGGAAGAAAGCTGAAAGAAGGAAGCGATCTGGCTGTCATCACCATTGGTCCCATAGGCAATATAGCTGCCAAAGCCATAGCACGGGTGGAGAAAGAACACCCCGGAAGAAGTATAGCTCATTATGATCTGCGTTTTCTTAAACCACTGGATGAAGAGTTGCTTCATGAAGTGGGGAAACAATTCAAACATATCGTAACCATAGAAGACGGTATCAGAGCCGGAGGTATGGGCAGTGCGGTACTGGAATTTATGGCAGATCAGGGATACAACCCCGAAATACGGCGTATGGGTATACAGGATCATTTCGTAGAACACGGAACAGTTGCGCAGTTGTACGCACTCTGCGGATTGGATGAAGAAGGAATAGTGAGAGAGTTAGAGAAGGGAGAAGTAGAAAGAACAAACGGGTGGGAGAAAGATGACAAAGAAAGAAGCTATCAACTTGTCTGAAGAGAAACCCGAATCCAACAATCCGGATACTTCTGACGACCACAATAGATATCGCCCGGCGAGGAAGAAGCATCACCCGTGAAACCAGACTTAAACTGGAAGGAGAAACCGGACAGAAAGTTGTATCTCCCCTAAATGCACAGTTAGTGCCGGAAATAGAACAAAAAAAAGAACAGCAATAAGCAGAAATGAAAATAATCATAGCCGGTGCCGGTAACGTAGGCACACACCTCGCCAAATTATTATCCCGCGAGAAGCAGGATATTATATTAATGGACGACGACGAAGAGAAACTCAGCGCGTTGAGTAATAACTTTGACCTGATGACTGTCACCGCCTCTCCTTCTTCTATTTCCGGATTGAAAGAAGTAGGAGTAAAAGAAGCCGACTTGTTTGTAGCCGTAACCCCGGACGAGAGCCGGAATATGACAGCCTGTATGCTGGCTCATAACCTGGGAGCGCTGAAAACAGTGGCTCGCATTGACAACTACGAATACTTGTTGCCCAAAAACAAAGAGTTTTTCAAGAAATTGGGTGTAGACTCATTGATCTACCCGGAAATGCTGGCAGCCAAAGAAATAGTATCATCTATGCGAATGAGCTGGGTACGCCAGTGGTGGGAATTCTGTGGTGGAGCGCTTATATTGATTGGTGCCAAGATGCGTGAAAAAGCCGAAATCCTGAATATACCGCTTCACCAGTTAGGTGGCCCCAGTATTCCTTATCATGTGGTAGCCATCAAGCGAGGCACAGATACAATCATCCCCCGGGGAGATGATGTTATCAAGCTTAATGACATTGTTTATTTCACTACTACCCGTAAATACATCCCCTACATACGCAAAATAACGGGTAAAGAAGATTACGCCGATGTACGTAATGTAATGATTATGGGTGGAAGCCGTATTGCCGTACGTACGGCTCAGTATGTTCCGGATTATATGCAAGTAAAAATCGTAGATAATGATATCAGTCGTTGTAACCGGCTCACGGAATTGCTGGACGACCGTACCATGATTATCAACGGAGATGGACGCGATATGGATCTACTTATCGAAGAAGGATTAAAAAACACGGAAGCTTTCGTAGCGCTGACCGGAAATTCAGAAACGAATATTCTGGCTTGTCTGGCAGCCAAACGTATGGGCGTTGACAAAACAGTAGCAGAGGTAGAAAATATCGACTATATCGGTATGGCAGAGAGCCTGGATATCGGTACAGTCATCAATAAAAAGATGATTGCCGCCAGCCACATCTATCAAATGATGTTGGATGCAGATGTCAGCAATGTAAAATGCCTTACATTTGCCAATGCAGATGTAGCCGAATTTACAGTTAAAGCCGGTTCAAAAGTAACCAAACATCTCATCAAGGATTTAGGATTGCCCAAAGGAACCACCATTGGAGGTATGATCCGGAATGGAGAAGGTATACTGGTAACCGGTGACACACAAGTAAACGCGGGAGATCACGTAGTAGTGTTCTGCCTGAGTATGATGATAAAGAAAATCGAGAAATACTTTAATTAGTTGAGAATTGAAAGTTGAAAGTTACTATGCAGCATGGTAGCGCAGCCGATTTTCAACTGTCAACTATCAACTGTCAACTAAAGAAATGATCAATTCAAAGATGATATATCGCATCATAGGGTTTCTATTATTAATAGAGACAGCTATGTTGTTGTGCTGCGGAGGAGTGTCATTGCTCTATCGGGAGGACGACTTATTGAGCTTTCTGCAATCGGCAGGAATTACAGCATGTGCCGGTTTCCTATTGCTCCTCATCGGTCAGGGAGCAGAAAAGCGTCTGGGACGTCGTGACGGATATGTTATCGTCAGCGTAGCCTGGGTAGCTTTCTCACTTTTCGGAATGTTACCATTTTATCTGAGTAACTATATACCCTCTGTCACCAATGCTTTCTTTGAAACAATGTCCGGTTTTAGTAGCACCGGAGCAACCATACTGGATGATATCGAGCGACTGCCACACGGACTTCTTTTCTGGCGCAGCATGACGCAGTGGATCGGAGGACTGGGAATTGTGTTTTTTACAATCGCCGTACTGCCCATTTTCGGAGTAGGTGGTATCCAAGTATTTGCGGCCGAAGCCAGTGGCCCTACACACGATAAAGTACATCCGCGCATTGGTATCACGGCCAAATGGATCTGGAGTATTTATGCCGGACTGACAGGGGCACTCATCATTCTACTAATGTTGGGGGGAATGGATGTATTCGACAGTATTTGCCATGCATTTGCTACCACAGGGACAGGCGGTTTTTCTACCAAACAGGCCAGCATTGAATATTATCACTCTCCCTATATAGAATATGTAATATCTATATTCATGTTTGTATCAGGTATAAACTTCACCTTATTATTATTGTTTGTCAACGGTAAATTCAGGAAGTTCATTCACGATGCCGAATTAAAATGGTATCTCTGGTCAGTAATAGGCTTTACAGCTTTCATCGCAATTGTGCTTTACTACAATAGTTCGATGGGAGTTGAAGAGGCTTTTCGCAAGTCGCTTTTTCAGGTAACCTCCCTGCATACTTCTACCGGATTTGCAACTGCAGACTATATGACATGGCCTTCTGTGCTATGGGGGGCACTAACTGTTATCATGATTATAGGAGCCTGTGCAGGAAGTACTACAGGAGGAATGAAGTGTATCCGCCTATTGATATTGGCTAAAATATCCAGAAATGAATTCAAACATATTACACATCCCAATGCAGTGCTTCCGGTACGTGTAAATAAACAGGTGATATCACCTTCCATACGCTCCACTGTACTGGCATTTTCTTTCTTGTATGCAGTGCTGATTATTGTCGGAACCTTGGCTATGATGGGCATGGGAGTAGGTTTATTAGAGTCATTGGGATGTACTATATCGAGTCTGGGAAATATGGGACCAGGACTCGGATTGTGTGGCCCCGCTTATTCGTGGAATGAACTACCTGAGATGGGAAAATGGTTAATGTCATTCTTTATGTTGCTGGGACGACTCGAGTTATTCACTGTATTATTATTGTTTAGTTCGGATTTCTGGAAAAAAAATTAAAGCCCCCATAAAGTTTCACAGGATTCTAATTATCTGATGAAACGCGGATAAACGCAGATTAACTATCGCTTGGCTACCACCCCATGCGGGAAACACTCTGTAGTGAGTTAAAAAAACCTTTTTTGTCATGCAGAGATTACAAAAAGAATGAATTTAAATCCTATATTTGCAGCCGTTTAAGGAAGAAACATGAAACAAAGCTTAAAATATGGTATATTTTTAATATTCACTTTGTTACTCCATTCAGCTATGATGGATGTAACAAAGGAAATTGTCATACCAGATATTCACAGCTACGAAGAATGTTCCGTTTCACAGGCGCGGCCTGTGCGAAATGCTATTGAAAAAATTTATCACTTTTATTCTGTACTTTCCTGCGAAATGGGTTATAGTGACCTCTCACACGTACCTACCGATAAAAACTTTATCAGGTTAACCGTACGCCAGTGTGAATACAAAGGTCTTATCCCTCCCGATTGTATCTATTCATCGCATCAATATACGCACAATCCTACAGACCCGATAATGTTCTACATATACGGGCAGAGGAAAATCTTAATTTAGTTTTACCTCCGGATTACACAGGTACAATGTTATTATGCAATGTACTCTATTTCACTTATCTGTGTCAGTCTGCGTAATCTACGGTGAATTTCACCTTCCGTTTAGTTTCAGAAAAACGTTTCTCAATCTAAATATATACTTGGATTATGAATTTTACATTGTTAGTTGTTGTTTTGCTAACGGCAATTGCATTTGTCGGCGTGGTTATAGCTCTATCAAGAGCCATATCTCCACGGTCATATAATGCACAAAAGTTCGAAGCTTATGAATGTGGTATTCCTACACGTGGAAAATCATGGATGCAATTCCGTGTGGGTTACTACCTGTTTGCTATCCTGTTTCTGATGTTCGACGTAGAAACAGTGTTCCTCTTTCCATGGGCTGTAGTAGTACGCGACATGGGCGTACAGGCGCTAATTAGCGTTATCTTCTTTTTAGTAATATTAGTGCTGGGACTTGCTTATGCCTGGCGGAAAGGAGCTTTGGAATGGAAATAACCAAAAAACCAAAAATAAAATCTATCCCGTATGAGGAATTTGCCGACAACGAATCGTTGGAGAAGCTGGTTCAAGAGCTCAACGCAGGCGGAGCAAACGTCTTCGTGGGAGTATTGGATGACCTCATCAACTGGGGACGCAGCAACTCGCTGTGGCCGCTTACTTTCGCAACCAGTTGTTGTGGTATCGAATTCATGGCACTTGGTGCCGCACGTTATGACATGGCCCGTTTCGGGTTTGAAGTAGCCCGTGCCAGTCCGCGTCAAGCAGATATGATTATGGTATGTGGCACTATAACAAACAAAATGGCACCGGTACTGAAACGTCTGTATGATCAGATGGCAGATCCGAAATACGTGATTGCCGTAGGTGGATGCGCCGTTAGTGGCGGACCGTTTAAGAAGTCTTATCATGTACTGAACGGAGTTGACAAGATTCTACCGGTAGATGTGTATATTCCCGGATGTCCGCCCCGCCCTGAAGCTTTTTACTATGGCATGATGCAGTTGCAGCGCAAGGTGAAGATTGAAAAATTCTTCGGCGGAACAAACAGAAAGGAAAAGAGAAACAGTGAGTAGTGGTTAATGATTAGTGATTAGTACCATGTAGCGTATACTCATTCACTAATCACTACTCACTTATCATTAATCACTTATCACTAATCACTAATATAGTATGCAAGAAATTAAATATATTGAACCCGCAGCGTTGCGTAAAGAAATGACACACCTGCGAAACGAACGAAAAATGGATTTCCTCGAAAGCCTCACCGGTATGGACTGGGGAGAGCCTAATGAAGGTGATGCACCGGACACAATCCGTGGATTGGGAGTAGTCTACCACCTTGAATCGACAACAACCGGAGAACGCATCACTATAAAAACCTCTACTCTCAACCGGGAAACTCCGGAGATTCCTTCTGTATGTGATCTTTGGAAAGCAGCAGAGATGAATGAGCGTGAGGTATACGATTTCTTTGGTATTGTCTTTTCGGGACATCCGGACATGAGACGTCTTTTCCTGCGCAATGACTGGACAGGTTATCCGTTACGTAAGGATAATGATCCGGAAAAGGATAATCCGCTCTGCATGACAAACGAGGATACCATCGATACTACAACAGAAATAGAATTAAACCCGGACGGAACGATCAAAAATAAAGAAACTATTCTCTTTGGAGACGAAGAATATGTAGTGAACATCGGCCCGCAGCACCCTGCAACACATGGTGTACTCCGCTTTCGCGTATCACTGGAAGGTGAAATTATTCACAAGATAGATGCCAACTGTGGATATATCCACCGTGGTATCGAAAAAATGAACGAAAGCCTCACCTATCCGCAGACACTGGCGCTAACGGATCGTCTCGATTATTTAGGAGCACACCAGAACCGGCATGCCCTGTGTATGTGTATTGAGAAGGCAATGGGCATCGAAGTGAGTGACCGTGTGAAGTACATCCGCACTATCATGGATGAATTGCAACGCATTGACTCCCACTTGTTGTTTTATGCCTGCCTTTGTATGGACCTGGGAGCACTGACTGCCTTTTTCTACGGTTTCCGGGACAGAGAAAAAATACTTGATATTTTTGAGGAAACCTGTGGCGGCCGATTAATTATGAACTACAACACCATTGGTGGTGTACAGGCCGATTTGCATCCGAATTTCGTAAAACGGGTAAAAGAATTCATTCCTTATATGAGAGGAATTATTCACGAATATCATGACGTATTTACAGGCAATATAATCGCCCAAAGTCGTTTGAAAGGTGTAGGTGTACTGAGTCGCGAAGATGCAATTTCATTTGGTGCTACCGGTGGTACAGGACGTGCCAGCGGATGGGCTTGCGATGTTCGCAAACGTATCCCTTACGGAGTATATGACAAAGTAGACTTCAAAGAAATAATCTATACAGAAGGCGATTCTTTCGCTCGCTACATGGTACGTATGGATGAGATTATGGAAAGTCTTAACATCATAGAGCAATTGATTGACAATATCCCCGAAGGTCCTTTCCAGGAGAAGATGAAACCAATCATCCGTGTCCCCGAAGGTTCATACTACGCTGCTGTAGAAGGAAGTCGTGGCGAGTTCGGCGTTTATCTTGAAAGCCGGGGAGACAAAACTCCTTATCGCCTGCACTATCGTTCAACAGGATTACCACTGGTAAGTGTAGTCGATACCATCTGCCGTGGAGCAAAAATAGCCGACCTGATTGCTATCGGAGGAACATTGGATTATGTGGTACCGGATATTGACAGATAAAGAAATTTACGATTGGACGATTTACAATTTACAATTTGGCTGTGCAAAAACGGGAAAAGTAAATGGTAAATGGAAAAATCGTAAACAAAGAGTGTTTTAAATCGTAAATCGTAAATCGTCAAATTGTAACTATAAATATGTTTGACTTTAGTATTGTAACAAACTGGATACACCAAATGCTGACTTCCGTCATGTCGGAAGGATGGGCTGTATTCATCGAATGTGTGGCAATAGGGGTATGCATTATACTGATGTATGCTGTGTTGGCCATTGTACTTATATATATGGAGCGTAAGGTGTGCGGATTCTTCCAATGCCGTCTTGGTCCGATGCGCGTAGGCCCCTGGGGTTCTATACAGGTAATATGCGATGTGCTGAAAATGCTCACCAAAGAAATTTTCAATCCGAAAGGAGCAGATCAGTTTCTCTATAACCTGGCTCCATTCATGGTAATTATCGCTTCTTTTCTCACCTTTGCGTGTTTACCTATCAATAAAGGCATGGAGGTACTCAACTTTAATGTAGGCGTATTCTTCTTGCTGGCAGCTTCAAGTGTAGGCGTAGTAGGTATCCTGCTTGCCGGATGGGGTTCTAACAATAAATTCTCTCTTATCGGAGCAATGCGTAGTGGTGCACAAATCATCAGTTATGAACTCTCCGTAGGATTGAGCATTCTGACAATGGTAATACTGATGGGTACTATGCAATTCTCTGAAATAGTAGAAAGCCAAGCCAATGGCTGGTTCATTTTCAAAGGACACATTCCGGCAGTAATTGCATTTATCATCTATCTGATAGCGGGTAATGCCGAGTGTAACCGTGGTCCGTTCGACCTTCCCGAAGCGGAAAGTGAATTGACGGCAGGTTATCATACAGAATATTCGGGTATGCACTTCGGATTCTTCTATCTGGCAGAATATCTGAATCTCTTTATCATATCTGCTGTAGCTGCTACTATCTTCCTCGGAGGATGGATGCCGTTACACATTTCAGGACTGGACGGATTTAATGCAGTAATGGATTATATACCGGGATTCATCTGGTTTTTCGCAAAGGCATTCTTTGTAGTATTCCTGCTGATGTGGGTGAAATGGACTTTCCCGCGTCTGCGTATCGACCAGATTCTGGCATTGGAATGGAAATACCTGGTGCCTATCTCATTGTTGAACCTGCTGCTAATGGTATTAATCGTAGTCTTTGGCCTGCACTTCTAGTGCTTCCCGCACGGGGAGGTGCGCCAAGCGATAAGAGCAATAAGTTAAATAAGAACTATAGAAGAATGAAAAAAGAAGAATATACATATTTAGGAGGTCTGTTTCATGGTATCGGTACGCTGCTGACCGGAATGAAGACTACCATGAAGGTGTACTTCCGTAAGAAAATTACAGAGCAATATCCGGAGAACCGGAAGGAGCTGAAGATGTTCGACCGTTTTCGCGGCACACTGAATATGCCACATAACGAAAACAATGAGCACCATTGTATAGCCTGCGGATTGTGTCAAAATGCCTGCCCTAACGATACGATAAGTATCACTACTGAAACAATCGAAACAGCAGAGGGCAAAAAGAAAAAAATACTTGCCAAATACGAATACGACCTCGGTGCATGCATGTTTTGCCAGCTTTGTGTAAACGCTTGTCCACATGATGCTATTACGTTCGATCAGAACTTTGAACATGCCGTATTTGACCGTTCAAAGCTCGTCTTGCAGCTAAACCACGAGGGTAGTAAAGTAATAAGTAAATAACGATTAACGTTTAATGATCAGTGATTAGCAAGTTGCGGTATCTTTCCACTTCCTTATTAATCACTTATCACTAAGCACTAAACACTAAATTCATGGAATTTACACTTGAAACAGTAGTATTCTACTTTCTGGCCGCATTCATCTCAGTGATGTGTATTATGACGGTGACAACGCAACGCATCGTGCGTTCGGCCACTTACCTGCTCTTCGTCCTGTTCGGTACGGCAGGTATCTATTTTCTGCTGGGATACACATTCCTGGCTTCGGTGCAGATAATGGTTTATGCCGGCGGTATTGTGGTACTCTACGTATTCTCTATCCTACTAACCAGTGGAGAAGGCGATCGTGCCGAAAAGTTGAAACGAAGTAAACTCATAGCCGGACTGGGGACAACAGTAGTAGGAGCAATCATTGTGCTGTTTATTACACTCAGCCACCGCTTTGTATCCGTAGGCAGCCCTGAACCGGTAGAGATAACAATTAAAACAATTGGACATGCATTGTTATCAGGAGACAAATACGGATATATTCTGCCATTCGAAGCAGTCAGTATCCTATTATTGGCCTGCATCGTGGGTGGATTGTTAATTGCACGTAAAAGATAAAGAGATTGACGATTGGACGATTGACGATTAGACAATTGAAGTAAGCTCTTCATAACCTCGTAAATCAAAGATAGTTTCAATCGTAAATAGTAAATCATAAAATCGTAAATAGATATGATGATACACATGGAATATTATCTGGTGGTTTCAACCATCATGATGTTTGCAGGAATTTACGGATTCTTTACACGCCGCAACACGTTGGCTATACTGATATCCGTAGAATTAATGCTGAATGCAACAGATATCAACTTCGCTGTATTCAACCGTTTCCTTTTTCCGGATGGTCTGGAAGGATATTTCTTCGCATTGTTCTCTATAGCTATCTCAGCCGCAGAAACAGCAGTCGCTATCGCGATCATGATCAATATCTACCGTAACATCCGAAGTATTCAGGTAAAGAAACTGGATGAAATGAAATGGTGAGGGGGAGAATTTTTAATTTTTAATCTTCAATTTTTAATTTAATCAAATGGAATATACAATATTAATACTTCTCCTGCCTTTCCTCTCTTTCCTATTATTGGGAATCGGAGGTAAGTGGATGACACACCGCACAGCGGGTATCATTGGCACTACTGTGCTGGGAGTGGTAGCTGTGTTATCATATGTCACTGCGGTGCAATATTTCTCGGCTCCACGCCTGGAAGATGGTACGTTTGCTACATGGATACCTTATAACATCGAATGGCTTCCTTTCACAGAAACACTGACATTCAATCTGGGAATTTTGCTCGACCCTATTTCAGTAATGATGCTCATTGTCATCTCTACTGTATCACTAATGGTACATATCTACTCCTTCGGCTACATGAAAGGAGAAAAAGGATTCCAGCGCTATTATGCCTTTTTGAGCCTGTTTACCATGTCGATGCTGGGTCTGGTAGTAGCTACCAACATTTTCCAGATGTATCTGTTCTGGGAACTGGTAGGTGTTTCTTCTTATCTGCTCATCGGTTTCTACTATACCAAACCGGCAGCTATTGCAGCAAGTAAAAAAGCATTTATCGTTACTCGTTTTGCCGATCTGGGCTTCTTAATCGGTATCCTCATTTATGGATATTACGGAGGTACATTCGGGTTCACCCCCGACACGGTTTCACTAATCAGCGGAGGAGCCTCCATGCTACCTTTAGCACTTGGACTAATGTTTGTGGGTGGCGCCGGAAAAAGTGCCATGTTCCCGTTACATATCTGGTTGCCGGATGCGATGGAAGGTCCGACACCTGTATCAGCCTTGATTCACGCTGCAACCATGGTGGTAGCCGGAGTATATCTGGTGGCACGTATGTTCCCATTATTCATTGCCTATGCACCGGATGTATTGCATTGGATAGCCTACGTGGGTGCATTTACTGCATTTTATGCAGCAAGTGTAGCTTGTGTGCAGAGTGATATAAAACGTGTACTTGCTTTTTCTACTATCTCACAGATAGGATTTATGATTGTTGCTCTCGGAGTTTGTACTTCTGCTGATCCGCATCACGGGGGGCTGGGTTATATGGCTTCTATGTTCCACCTGTTTACGCATGCTATGTTTAAAGCATTGCTGTTTCTCGGTGCAGGTAGTATTATCCATGCGGTACACTCCAATGAAATGTCGGCTATGGGCGGATTACGCAAATATATGCCTGTGACGCATATCACATTCCTGATTGCATGTCTGGCCATTGCAGGCATCCCTCCTTTCTCCGGTTTCTTCTCTAAAGATGAAATTCTGGCAGCCTGCTTCGCCTTCAGCCCGGTTATGGGTTGGATTATGACTGTGATTGCGGCAATGACTGCGTTTTACATGTTCCGCCTTTATTACGGTATCTTCTGGGGCTGCGAGAATAAAGAGCTCCATGCAGCACATACTCCTCACGAGAGTCCGTTGGCCATGACTATCCCTTTGATATTCCTGGCACTTGTTACCTGTGGAGCAGGATTCATTCCTTTCGGACATTTTATCTCGTCCAACGGACAATCCTATACCATTCATCTGGACTGGACGGTGGCAGGAACAAGTATTGTAGTTGCCCTTCTGTCTATCGCACTTGCCACTTATATGTACAAAGGCAAAAATCAGCCACTTGCCTACAGTTTACAGCGCCGCTTCTCCGGGCTGTGGACAGCAGCTTATCATCGCTTCTACATTGATGATATGTACCAGTTCGTCACTCATCGGATTATTTTCCGTTGCATCAGTAAGCCCATTGCATGGTTTGACCGTCATGTGATAGATGGTACGTTCAACTTCATAGCCTGGGCTGCCAACGCAGCAAGCGATTCAATTCGTGGCTTACAAAGTGGTCAGATACAACAGTATGCTTATGTATTCCTTTGTGGAGCACTGGCACTTATCCTGTTGCTTATTCTCTGAGAGTAATTTCAATCGTAAATCGTAAATCGTTAAATTGTAAATATAAAGATGAATTTCTTATCAATTTTCGTACTAATCCCTCTGCTGATGTTGTTTGCCCTATGGCTCAGCCGTAGCATCGCGCAGATACGCACGGTAATGGTTGTCGGCTCTTCGGCACTGTTGATTTCGGCTATTGCGTTAACAGTAGGATATTTGCAGGCACGTGCCGGTGGAGACACCTCCGAGATGCTTTTCCGGGCCGACACAGTATGGTATGCACCACTTCACATAGCTTACTCCGTGGGTGTCGATGGCATCTCTGTAGCTATGTTACTACTTTCGGCCGTCATCGTATTTACCGGAACATTCGCCTCCTGGCGTTTGCAACCACTTACCAAAGAGTACTTTCTGTGGTTCACCTTGCTATCTATGGGAGTATTCGGGTTCTTTATCTCAATAGACCTGTTCACAATGTTCATGTTCTATGAAATAGCACTTATTCCGATGTACCTGCTTATTGGTGTATGGGGTTCGGGACGCAAAGAATATGCAGCCATGAAACTGACACTAATGCTGATGGGTGGTTCTGCCTTTCTGTTGATAGGTATTCTGGGGATCTTCTTCGGATCAGGCGGTACAACAATGAATCTCCTTGAGATAGCACAGTTACACAACATACCCTTCTCACAACAATGTATCTGGTTTCCGCTTACATTCCTCGGATTTGGTGTACTGGGAGCCCTCTTCCCATTCCATACTTGGAGCCCCGACGGTCATGCTTCGGCACCGACAGCTGTATCTATGCTCCATGCCGGAGTATTGATGAAGTTGGGAGGTTACGGTTGTTTCCGTATTGCCATGTATCTGATGCCTGAAGCTGCCAACGAACTAAGCTGGATATTCCTGATTCTGACGGGTATTTCCGTTGTATATGGTGCCTTCTCTGCTTGTGTCCAGACAGACCTTAAATACATCAATGCCTACTCTTCCGTAAGCCACTGTGGCCTGGTGCTTTTCGCTATCCTGATGATGAATCAGACAGCCTGCACAGGTGCTGTGCTCCAGATGCTTTCACACGGATTGATGACAGCCTTGTTCTTTGCTCTTATCGGTATGATTTACGGACGTACTCACACACGTGACGTCCGCGAATTGAGCGGATTAATGAAAGTGATGCCGTTTCTTTCGGTATGTTATGTTATTGCCGGTCTTGCCAATCTGGGACTTCCGGGACTAAGTGGCTTCGTAGCTGAAATGACTATTTTTGTTGGCTCTTTCCAGAATGCCGGTGTATTCTATCGCACAATGACAATCATTGCTTGTACAAGTATTGTCATCACAGCCGTGTACATTCTGCGTCTCGTAGGTAAAATACTCTACGGAACTTGTACCAACAAACATCATCTGGCTTTGACAGATGCCACCTGGGATGAACGCTTTGCAGTGATCTGCCTCATCATTAGTGTAGCTGGTCTGGGGTTGGCTCCGTTCTGGATAAGTGATATGATATCCGGTAGTGTTCTGCCTGTAGTATCCAACTTAATCCCGTGATCATTTATAAATCATAACTCATAAATCACTTAAGAATGGACTATTCACAATTTCTATATATGAAAGAGGAGTTATCACTGATAGCGGTTATCCTCATTGTATTCCTGGCCGACTTGTTTATGGACCCGGAAAAACGAAATACCCCTGGTCATGCACGTTTTGCAACTCTGCTTCCTATTGCACTGCTGATCATTCACACGGTTATCAACCTGGTACCTGCAACCGGTAATGCGGAAGCTTTTGGCGGAATGTATCAATATACACCGATGCAAACCATTATCAAAGCAGTGCTCAATATAGGTACAATTATTATATTCTTCATGGCTGCCGAATGGTTGAAGTTAGAAGACACAGCAATCAAACGCGGTGAATTTTATATCATAACACTATCCACCTTGCTGGGTATGTATCTGATGATTTCCGCCGGACACTTCCTAATGTTCTTTATCGGACTGGAAACAGCCAGTATTCCGATGGCAGCACTTGTTGCCTTTGACAAATACCGGCACCACTCTGCCGAGGCAGGTGCTAAATACATCTTAACAGCTTTATTTTCCAGCGCTTTACTACTGTTTGGTTTATCAATGGTTTATGGAACTTGCGGTACTCTCTACTTCAATGATCTGCCTGCACATATTGATGGTAATATGTTACAGGTAATGGCATTTGTATTCTTCTTCTCCGGTATGGGATTCAAACTTTCTCTGGTTCCTTTCCATCTCTGGACGGCAGACGTATATGAAGGTGCACCGAGTGTAGTAACAGCCTATTTAAGTGTAATCTCAAAAGGTTCGGCAGCCTTCGTACTTCTCACAATACTGATTAAGGTATTTGCCCCAATGATAGCAGACTGGCAAGAGGTTCTTTATTGGATCACAATTGTATCTATTACAATAGCTAACTTGTTTGCGATCCGTCAGCAGAACCTGAAACGCCTGATGGCATTTTCCAGTATCTCTCAGGCAGGATATATTATGCTGGGTGTAATTGGCGGTACAGCTTCCGGAATGTCTTCACTCGTATACTACATATTGGTCTATGCAGTAGCCAATCTGGGCGTATTTGCAGTGATTACCATTGTAGCGCTTCGCAGCCAAAGATTTACTCTTGAAGACTATGCAGGACTTTATAAGACAAACCCGAAGCTGGCATTCATTATGACCTTGTCTCTGTTCTCACTGGCAGGTATTCCACCGTTTGCGGGGTTCTTCTCTAAGTTCTTTATCTTCATGTCAGCATTCCAAGCTGGTTTCCATCTGTTGGTATTTATAGCTCTGATCAACACTGTAATTTCACTATACTATTACCTGTTAATAGTGAAGGCTATGTACATTACTCCTTCAGACAACCCGGCACCGGCATTCCGTAGTGACAACTGCACAAGAATAGGTTTGGCAATCTGTGTATTGGGTATTGTAGGTTTGGGAATCGCAAGTGTAGTTTATCAGACAATAGATAAGTTCGCATTCGGCTTATAATCACACTCCCATAGAAATAAAGTAACACAAAGGGCACAAAGTAGTCTTATAAAAGAAAAACTCTGTGCCCTTCGTATATCCTGATGATATTTATATAATTGGTAGTATAAACCAGAAGCAGGAACCTTTACCCGGTTCAGAGTCCACTCCTATCTCACCATGTAATTGATCTATAATACTCCGGCAGATAGAAAGTCCCAGACCGGTACCATGAACAAATGAATTCAGCTTCACAAAACGATCAAAAATCTGCACCCTATATTCTTCTTCGATCCCAATACCAGTATCGGACACATAGAAGCGAAGTCTGTTATCTTCCAGTTGCTCATATCCCACTTTTATACTTCCTTCCGAAGTAAACTTAGCTGCATTATTCACAAAATTAGAAATAACCTGATGCAAACGATTACGATCACTCATGATATAACATTCCGGCAGATGTTTATCAAACACCAGATCCACCTCTTCGCTTGCCTTTCCTTGCATACTGCGTACAATATCTTCACACAACATATTCACATTTACTTCCGTGATAGTAAATTCAAAAGTACCGGCTTCTATCTTCGATAGATCAAGGATATCTGAAATTAACTGCAACAACAATTCATTGTTCTCTTCAACAATACTTATATACTGTTTGCGTTCTTCTATATCTTCCGTCTCTACCAGCAATCCGGAGAAACCGACAATAGCATTCAGCGGGGTACGTATTTCATGACTCATATTGGCAAGGAAAGCACTTTTCAAATGGTCAGCCTCTTCTGCCTTTTCTTTGGCATCAATCAGCTTGACTTCAATTTCTTTCATCTCTGTGATATCGTAATTGATACCTATAATCTCTATTAATCCTTCTTCGGGAGCATAATGAGACATCATAATATTCATACGCACCCAATTCCATTCAGAAAATTCCGGTGCCTTTGAATCCTGCATTTCCTCCGCCGTCTTGTGCACACGGACTTCACTGCGAAAACTTTTACTACGTCCTTCTATTACCTCCTGATAGAAATTAAGAATCTGTTCACGATCGTCGGGATGTATTTTACTATACACACCTACAATATCTGCCAACGGAGCATCCTCTTCCTCACCCATGTTCTTAAACCACTGCTTTATAGCATATCCTTGCTTATCAAGAAGATTGAGCTTCGCATAGCCTACTTTAGCATAATCAGAAATCAAAAGGAAGAAGTTTTCAAAATCCTGTATCTTTTTGATAGCATCCAATTGCTCGGTGTTATCCATATTCAAAAATATATACCCGAGAAACTTACCATCCTTGCCAAAGAACTTACTCACCTTGGTATAGAGAGCTATATATCCTTTTCTTTCAGATTCATAATATTCTCGTATACTGGTAAACGTATAATTCATACGAAAATCCAGCTTTTCTTCATTGCGCATCCGTTCTCTGATTTCCTCCGATATATTCGGGTTATCAAATACGTTAACACCCAATACATCTGCTTTGTCACGAACCCCGAATATTTCCATGTCTTTATTATTAATATCGATCATGAAACCATTCTGATCATAGATTTCTAGACCAACAGGAATATTAGCAAAGACTATACTCAAGAGCTTTTCACTACGGTCCAGTGCCTTGTGTGCCTGTTCAGTCTCTGTTATATCAACAAAGAGTGCCACTATCTCATCTTTTTCAGGAGAATAAACAATACAACGGCTATTTTTACCGGATACAGGAAAAGATACTTCTAATTCTTTATAACCACTCCCATCTATAATATCAGCAATATAATTCAGCTTCTGCTGATAGTTAACATGCAGTTCACTGGCATATTTCCCAATATAATCAGTACTTGGAATCCCCATCAGATCAGTACACATCTGATTCGTATCAGTGACCAGATAATCTATCGGCTTACCCTCAGCATCACGTACAATACTTATATGAATATATCCGATAGGCATATAGTGAAACAAATTGTGCATGAAAGCCTGCTCGTGTTTAGCCTCATCACGGGCATAACGCAGTTCGGTACAAATACTGATAATATTGGCTAATGAAGAGAGCCACTGACAGTCGTCATTGCTCCACATATGAGTACGTTTCACTAAATCCACTCCCAGATACCCACGTACTTTTTCCCCAGATTTGAGAGGGACAACCAACAGCGATTTAATATTCTGCTTACTAAGAATATCATATTCAGCCGGAGCTTTTTCCTTCAGGTCTTCAACAGAATTAAGGATAATTGGCTGCCCGGAAAGAATTCTCTCCGTCCACCATGGAAGTTCCTGAGCCGGGATATTCTGTAAAATATCAATTTCCGGCTTCACTCCATCTGCCAAGACCTCAAAAATACAACTATGATGTTTACACTCCTCGTCATACTCAAAGATATAAACGCGCCCTCCCTGAAAAAACTGAAGTATATCATTCAATATACTATTGATACCGAGTGTAGCATCCGCCTCCTGAACAAAATAATAGAGCGATTGTGAAATTGAGTTTTGCCGTGCAAGTTGTTCATTAGTACGTATAGCAAGCCTCGCTGCCATATCTTTTTCTGCTCCTTCCACCTGACGAATATAGCCAAAGGCTATTAATTCACCCGCTTCATTTCTTTTCTTAGAACCCAGATGTGAATGAATCCATATTTCCTTTCCATCAATAAGCAGAGGATAAGTCTGATCATATACATCAATGTATGACAAAGAGATGAATTCACGCTTGGTACGTCCATTATAATCCTGCCGGATCAAACGAGAAAACGAATCAAAACTGATCTCATCGTTTTCCAGTTTAAGTAAATCGCAAATATACTCAGAACAACGAAAAGTTCTGGTAGCAAAATTGGCCTCCCACCAGCCTATTTGTGCTAAAAAAGTAAGCTCACGCAAACGTTCGTAATCGTTGCATTGAAAGTTAGTAGAAACGGCCATACAATACAATTATCTATATTCGGCAAAAGTAATTAATTAATTATATATTATGGCACTAAAAGAGTTTTTTTACATGTAGCATTTTCACCTATCGAAAAACCCATAAAGACACCTGATTGTAACAGAAGTGCAAACCAATTGTATTTCAAGTGTATTACCTATGTAATCCCTTCTCCGCACCTTTGCAACGTCAAAAGAAATACACCTATAATGAATATGAAACAAGCATTTAGAAAAGCAATTTCGTTCTTCTTTTTACTCACCGTACTGACTTTTGCAGCACAAGCAGGTAACATTCATGGTACAGTCACAGACCGGGTTACAAACGAGCCACTGACCGGAGCAACCATACAACTTTCAGGGACTACACTCGGAACAGTTGCCGACATGGACGGCAAGTACCAATTCAACAATCTCAAGAGTGGTATATATACGCTTGAAATAAGATACATAGGATATAAAGACATTATACAGAAAGATATAAAGGTCACCCATGCGCCACTCATACTTAACTTTGAGATGGAGGCTGACGCACAGACGTTGAGTGATGTCACCGTTGTGGCACAAATGAAAAGAAATACCGATGTGGCAATGATGACCGACCAACGCCGAAGCCTGGTAGTACAAAGCGGAGTATCGGCCCAGCAAATCAGTAAAACACAAGACAAAGACGCTTCGGAGGTTATCAAGCGGGTACCAGGTGTATCCATTATCGATGAAAAGTTTGTTATGGTACGCGGACTCTCGCAAAGGTATAATAATGTATGGATAAACGGAGGGGCCGTGCCCAGTTCGGAAGCCGATTCACGTGCTTTCTCATTTGACATCATTCCCAGTTCACAACTTGACAACATGGTGATCGTGAAAAGTCCTGCACCGGAATATCCCTCGGACTTCACAGGAGGTTTTATTCTGATCAATACCAAAGATATGCCAAGTGAAAACAGCTTTAACCTCTCTGTGAGTGCGGCAGTAAATGACAATACCCATTTCAGGGATTTCTACTATAACAAGGGAAGCAAAACCGATCTGCTTGGTTTCGACAACGGGCTACGTTCACTACAAGGAGGCATTGACAAAATAATGAATACTTTTGATGGCAAGGCCGTGGATCTGATGAATAACGGATTGAACAATGACTGGACCGTAAAAAACAAAAAGCCCCTGCCCGATTTGAAACTGAATACTTCCTACAGCCACATCTGGGATACGGAAAGCGGACGCAAATACGGTCTATTGGTTACACTGAACTATAGCAACAGCTATAAAACTTACAAGGATATGGAAAACTCCCTGTTCGGAGCTTATGACGTAACTCATGACCACTCAGTATATCTACGCAGAAGCATAGACAACCAATACAATAACGATGTGCGCCTCGGAGCCATGGCAAATCTTACTTTCCAACCCAAAGACAGCCGCCATCATTTTGAATTCAAGAACATCTTCAACCAGCTTGGCAAAAGTCGGTACACCACCCGCGAAGGTATAGATGCACAGAGCAATAATGAACGGAGTATGGAATATTACTACTCCAGCCGGACTACCTACAACGGGCAATTCACCGGAAAACATACCTTTGACAACGGCAAACTGGATTGGAGTACCGGATATGCATACGCCAACCGTAATATGCCCGACCGTCGCCGCATCCTGTTGAATGATGAACTTGAAAAGGACAGGATAGGGCTAACCAGTGGTTCGGATATCAGCCGTGAGTTCTACAAGCTGGACGAACACATTGCTTCGGCCAACATTAACTATCAACACGAATATTCTTTCGGTACATTCAATCCGACACTGAAAGCCGGTGCTTACAGCGAATACCGTACACGTGAGTTTACCACCCGCCGCTTCTATTATAACTGGAATCAGGCAAGCAACACACTCCCGGCTGACTTTCGCTATATGGATATGATAAATACCGTATTACGTCCGGAGAATTATGGTTTAGACAAACTTCACCTCTTTGAAGAGCCCAACAAACTGAATGACTACAGTGGAAATAATATCCTGGCAGCCGGATACATAGGAGCCAATCTGCCTTTGGGAGCTTTTAATATCTACGCGGGAGTACGTTATGAGTACAATCAAATGGAATTGATCAGCAATACCCGCTCTACAGCCAAAAGCCCCAAAAGCAAGTACTATACCAATAATGACCTGTTTCCGTCTCTGAACATCAGCTATGAACTGACGGAAAAGCAGCAATTGCGTCTGGCTTACGGAAAGTCCGTCAACCGTGCCGAATTCCGTGAAGTTTCCAGTTCCGTATATTATGACTTCGATCTGGCAAGTCCGGTAGAAGGAAATCCGGACTTAAAATCTGCGTATATTCAGAATATAGACTTCCGTTATGAGTATTATCCTTCCGGCGGAGAGGTGATCTCAGTAGCACTTTTCTACAAGAACTTCCAGAATCCGATAGAGTGGACTTATACCGTGAACGGAGGAACAGACCTCACCTATTCTTATAAGAATGCCAAAGCAGCCAACAACTATGGTATCGAACTTGATATCCGTAAGAACCTCGGCTTTATCGGCCTGAAAGATTTAAGCTGGACTTTCAACGGAGCATGGATCAAGAGTAAAGTAGAATTCGACAAGAACAGCATTGAGCTTGACCGCCCCATGCAGGGACAATCTCCTTACCTCATCAATACAGGCCTTTTCTATCAGAATGAAAAGCTGGGACTGAATACTGCCGTACTTTACAACCGTATCGGAAAACGCATCATCGGAGTAGGCCGCAGTGTAGGAAGTGCCGGAAGTGAAAACACCAACAACTTACCCAACTCCTACGAGATGCCACGCAACACGATAGACCTTTCTCTAAGTAAGAAGTTCGGCCGGTGGGAAGTGAAAGCCGGTGTACGCGATCTGCTTGCCGAAAAAGTTTACTTCAAACAGGTCTCGGAGGTACGCAAAGGTGACGTGAAGTCCGAACATGAAGAGATCACCCGCGCTTATCAGCCCGGAAGAAATATTAATCTGAGTATTAGTTTTAATCTATAATTCATCACTTAAACAAAGAATGACAATGAAAAAGAGTATGTTTGCAGCCCTTTGCCTCTCATCTATATTGGCACTTGGCACCATAACAAGTTGTAGCGATAACGAAAGTGCTCCTTCTTACTTTATCGATCCGAATGAGGACACCAACATTAAAGATCTGGAAGTACTCTTCGGCAATAATGAGGGTGCCCAACAATGGGAAGTGAAACAGAACGTACACATCACCAAAGGTACGTATCTTATGAAAGGCTGGTGTTACATCACTGACGGAGTGACGGTTACCATTGACCCGGGTACGGTAATCCGTGGCGACAAAAGTACAAAAGCCGCTTTAATTGTAGAACGTGGTGGTAAACTGATTGCCGAAGGTACGGCTCAAGAACCGATTGTAATGACTTCCATGATGAAAAAAGGTCTCCGCCGTCCGGGTGACTGGGGTGGACTCATCATCTGCGGAAAGGCAAATAACAATCAGAAAGAGCAGCAAATAGAAGGTGGTCCCAGAACCAAACATGGAGGCAATGACGATAACGATAACTCCGGTATCTTCAAATATATCCGTGTAGAGTTTGCCGGTTTCCCTTTTGAAAAGGATAAGGAAATCAACGGTATCACTTTCGGTTCGGTAGGTAAAGGTACGGTAGTAGACCACCTGCAGGTATCCTATTCTAATGACGATTCTTTTGAATGGTTCGGCGGAAGCGTAAACTGCAAGCACCTGATTGCTTACAAAGGCTGGGACGACGACTTTGATACGGACAATGGATTCTCCGGAAACGTGCAATTCTGCCTGGGCGTGCGTGACCCGAAAATTGCAGACGTATCACAGAGTAACGGATTTGAGTCGGACAACTGCGCTGACGGTAATATCGCAGCCACCCCTATTACGACAGCTGTATTCAGTAATGTTACCTTTGTAGGCCCTGCCACAAAACTCAACGCTGATTTCCAGAATACTTCGGACTACATCAATGCCGGTGATCTCTATCCTAATAACAACTCCGGTCTTGGTAAATTCCAGTCGGCTATGCAGATACGTCGCAGCAGTAACCTGAATTGCGTTAATTCCGTAGCCATCGGCTGGCCTATCGGACTGATCATCGACGGTGAAAAAGGAAATACGGTTGAATCGGCCAAAGAAGGGAAGATCGTATTGCAAAACATCTATCTGGCTTTGGGCAAGAACTCGGTTGTGGGTACGGATGCTAACAAGAAGTACGAAGATGTACTTGGTACATACAGCGACGGTAAGATTACTTACGACGAAACAAAACCGTCTTATTCCAGCACTTTCTTCAAAGCACAGAAAGGAAATACAGTGTTTGAGAACGAAGACGATCTGAAACTAATCGACACGAAAAACGTAGGACAGAAATATGCACCAACAAGCGAAAGTCCACTGCTGGGTAAAGCTTCGTTCGATGCCGTACCCAATGCTACCCAACTGGAAAAAGTTACTTATATCGGTGCTTTCTCCGCACAAGACAACTGGATGGATAACTGGACCAACTTTGATCCGGAAAATACAGACTATTAGTGCTTCCCGCACAGGGAGGTACGCCAGGCGATGAGACTATTTAAATATCAGGTAGACAGGATTGCCCGGGATGGCTCATTGGTTAGGTTAGGAAGGAATGTATTGTTGCCCGGTGTGGGGAGTTGTTTTACATGTACATGTAAAGCAGTACGACATGTGCATGTGGGACAGTACGACATGTACATGTGGAGCAGCTTTACATGTACATGTAAAACAACTCTGCATGCCGGGCAACGAATCATTACTCTACGAGGCAAAGCCTCATCAGTACTTCCATACACATACGCCCGTTATGATAAGGGCATTTCCAGAAACCGGCTTTATCATCTTCGCGGTTCACTGTGCCATCGGCACGGATACTCCAATACCATTCACCATTCTCTCGGTCTATGAGATACTTCCTGATAAAATCCCAGCAGGCAATGGCCTTTTGCAAAGCCTCCTTATCATTGAAATGCTGGAAAAGGTTCATATAGCCAACCACTGTCTCAGCTTGTACCCACCAATGACGGTCGGCATCTACCCGGTGAGTATCGGAATTCTTTTCATAAATCATCCCTCCTTTCGGAGTAAACCCTTCAGAAGCTGCTATCGCTATTTGTTTCACAACCGGTTCTACCTTTGCCAGCAAGTCTTTGTCGCCCAGCTCCAATGCAGCTTCATGAATGAGCCAGGAAGCTTCAATATCATGGCCGTAGGAAACAATCCGGTACTTGCTATTCCAGTCGTCATCAAAAAAGAGTTGCAAGTGCCCCGTTTCCCGGTTTAGTATTTTATCGGTAAAAATCAGGATAAGATTATACAATTGACTTTTCAGCCGTTCATCTTTCCACACCCGGTAAAGGTTGGTATAGGGTTCGAGAATATGGAGATGCGTATTCATTGTTTTACGTTCATTGGCATCTTTCTCGCTGAGACGCATGTCTTCCATTTCATCCCACTCACGGGTAAGGGCTTCACAATAACCATTCTTCACAGTGTCAAAGCTATATGCTTCGATACTCTCAAAGAGGCGTACGGCATAGTCAAGAGCTTCCTTATCTCCGGTAGCGCGATTATACTCACTCAGTCCGTAAATAGCAAAGCCGAGGGCATAAATCTGTTTCTTTGTATCGAGCGGCGCTCCTTTGCAATCGAGACTCCAATAAATACCACCAAACTCTTTATCGTAAAAGTGGTGAATAATGTACTCTTTGGCACGGGTGGCCATAGCAAGATATTCTTCTTTTTTCAACAAACGATATGCGGCGGAGTAAGTCCACAAAATACGGGCATTAAGGATAGCTCCTTTCTCTGCTTCGGGCATCCGTTGTTCCATGCCGGTGATACGCCCGTAGAAACCACCGTTCTCTTCGTCCACCATTCGGTTCATCCAATAGGACAGGATATTGGTAGTTAGTACCTCCTGCACCTCTTGCTTCAAAGTTGATATAGATTGATTCATATTTGTATGGTTTTGAATGTATTTCCCCACCCCCACAGAGGACACAGAGGGTACAGAGTTTTAAATCTTTATTGAAACGCAGATGAACGCAGATTTTCGCAAAGGGAAATAACGATAAAATAAAGAACTACAGTTTTTAATCTGCGTTCATCTGCGATCATCCGCGTTTCATCAGAGAAAATAATATCTCTGCGCCCTCCGTGTCCTCTGTGGTGAACTGATTCATATCGGATCTGGTTTGAATTACTGATTCGTATTACTTTTTTAATTCCGTTTTCTCTCCAGTTCTGCCGTGATGTCTTTCATCTTCTTCTCACTCAACGGATACATACTGATAAATAGTACACTCAGCATTGTACCTATTGCCGGCAGGAAGCTCAGGAACATTTTAATGCCATGAATCGCTTCAGCACTCTGTACAGCATTGGCCTTGAAACCAAAATAAGCAAGTAACCAACCGGTGATAGCACTACCGATTGCCCAACCGAATTTCTGGCTCATGGAAGAAGAAGAGAATATCAGCCCGGTAGCCCGATTGCCGGTTCTCAACTCAGAGTAATCGGCACAGTCGGCGTACATAGACCATAACAGCGGGAAAATGCTTCCGGCACAAATACTAATCAGTATCTGGAAAATGAATATCAGTGCAATGTCTCCCTTTCCAAACCAATAGAAGATAATGCTCAGTACGGTAGCAATCACCATGGCACCCATGTAGGTAGCTTTCTTACCAATACGGTTACTGAGTGGCGCAGCAAGAACTACCCCTACGATATTGGCAACCTGCCCCACGGCCAGATAAAGCCCGCTTAGTACAAACGAGACTCCGAAGAAGGAAACAGTAGCATAATCTTCCTCCACAATGAAGTACTTGAAATAGTAAACCGTGGCCCCGTCGCGAACAGAGTTGAAGATCAATGCAGCAATACCTGCACCGAGCAGAATCCACCAGGGCTTATTGTGAAGCAAATCTTTCACATCTTCCTTCAACGGGCTTTGTGCCTCCTTAATAGGTTTCACCCTTTCGCGCGTCAATGCAAAACAGCCATAGAACAGTATCGTACACATGACTGCTATGACTATCACACTCGTCATCCAACCGTGTTGTTCACTGTGTCCCTGGCTAAAGTAATTCACCATAGGCATAAACAGCAACAGAGCTATGAAGCTACCGATATAGGCAAATGTCATGCGATAAGTAGACAGTGTATTCCGCTCCTTCGGATCAGGACTCATCACTCCCAACAATGAAGCATAAGGCACATTGATAGCAGAATAAATCATCATCATCAACGAATAAGTGACATAGGCGTATATCAATTTGCCGGTATCACTCAGATCGGGAGTAGTAAACGTCAATATGCCAATCAGCCCGAAAGGAATGGCAAGAAACAGCAGATAAGGACGGAACTTTCCCCAACGGGAATGGGTACGGTCAGCAATGATTCCCACAATCGGATCGAAAGCCGAATCCCAGACACGGGTAATGAGAAACATGGTACCGACCACAGCAGCCGGAAGTCCGAAAACATCCGTATAGAATATCATCAGATAAGAGCCAAACAGTTTCCAGAACATGGAGGAAGCCATATCACCGAAACCGTAGCCTATTTTTTCTTTGAGTTTTATCATGGTAGAAAAAGAGTAATTAGTGACGAGTGAGTAGTGATTAGTGATAAGCAATTAGTGAGTAGTGATTAGTAGGCTGCGCAATTATACCGCATGGCACTAATCACTCATCACTACTCACTAATCACTATTTTCTTGTTTTTCTCTATCATCCTCTTCAGCGTCTCCACCGAAGCAGAAGAGAAAAAGCCATCCTGCGGTGTATGCAGGCAGTAGTCCACTAACTTATCAATGGTAGATGTAGCTACATGCATACGGGTATCCGAAGAGGCATAATAGATAAACACCGTTCCGTCTTCATCAGCAATCCAACCGTTACTGAACAATACATTCGATACATCACCGATACGCTCTTCACCCTCCGGAGCCATAAAATATCCGGCAGGGGAGGCAATCAGTTTTGTCGGATCTTTCAGGTCAGTCATATACATATATAATACATAACGCAATCCGGCAGCACATCCGCGAACCCCATGAGCCAAATGCAACCAGCCTTGCGGGGTCTTGATCGGGTGCGGTCCCTCTCCATTCTTCACCTCTTTAATAGTATGATAATAGCGTTTATCTATAATGACTTCTTCTTTCACCTCGGCATGCGTCATATCTTCTACCAATGCCCAACCGATACCACCACCACTTCCGGCATCAATAAATCCATCTTGCGGACGGGTATAAAGTGCATATTTCCCCTCAACGAATTCCGGATGCAATACAACATTACGCTGCTGGCTCTTTGTTTTCAGATCCGGAAGGCGTTCCCAGTTCTTCAAGTCCTTGGTACGGGCGATACCGGCTGTAGCCGTTGCCGACGACAAATCTCCTGCTGGAGCATTATCGTCAGGTCGTTCGGCACAGAATATACCATATATCCAACCGTCCTCATGAGCGGTAAGGCGCATATCATAAACGTTCGTTGCCGGAACAACATCTTCAGGCATCGTCACCGGATAATCCCAGAAACGGAAATTATCTATTCCGTTAGGACTCTCTGCAATGGCAAAGAACGATTTACGGTCAGCACCTTCCACGCGTACCATCAACAGATACTTTCCGTTCCATTTGATGGCACCGGCATTCATGGTTGCATTCATGCCGATACGCTCCATCAGATAAGGATTCGTCTTCTCATCCAGATCATAACGCCAGAATACCGGCGTATGGGCAGCAGTCAGCACAGGATGTTCATAACGGGTAATAATACCATTTCCACCTTTCATCGGATTGTTTTTGCGGGCGAGGAATTCCTCATGTTCGGCCAGCAAGGTAGCAATTTTGTCTTTAAATAGGCTCATAATCGAAGTCTTTTCTGTTTTATTAGTTGATAATGCAAAGTTAGTGTAGTCCGTACAAAGTATCCAATACTATTTTATCATATCATTATACTATTTATCACCGACCAACAGAGTTAAGCTGTTTTCTCAACCTAATGAAACAAAACGAAACTCAGCAGGAACAGGATGTTGACTCCGCCAATAAACGATTTATTCTCCCCCAGAGGACAGAAAGACATCTCTCAGACATCCGGATTGATAAAAAAGCTATATCTTTGTTTTCATACTAACTTATTCTGCAACATTGCTTATACAATAACCTAATAATTACAAATATGATAAACCCTGTTTATTCACCCGACAACGAGAGATACAGTAACGGTATGAAGTACCGACGTTGTGGCAAAAGCGGAATCATGCTCCCGGAAATTTCCTTGGGGCTGTGGCATAACTTCGGAGATGTAGATACATTTGCCAACAGCCAGCGAATGGCGCATTATGCTTTCGATAAGGGAATCACTCATTTCGATCTGGCAAATAACTACGGGCCTTCCTATGGCTCGGCAGAAGAAACGTTCGGTGAGATTATGAGAAAATCATTCCTTCCTTACCGGGATGAGCTGTTTATCTCTACGAAAGCCGGACACGATATGTGGCCGGGCCCCTACGGAGAATGGGGATCAAGAAAATATCTGATGGCAAGCCTCAACCAAAGCTTGAAACGTATGAATCTGGATTATGTGGATATTTTCTATTCGCACCGTTATGATCCGGTGACTCCATTGGAAGAAACATTGCAAACATTGGTAGATATTGTCCGCCAGGGAAAAGCATTGTATGTAGGTATCTCCAAATACCCGAAAGAGGCCGCTGAATTTGCTTACAAATATCTGGCAGAAAGAGATGTGCATTGCTTGCTCTATCAAGGAAAATATAACCTGTTCAATCGGGAACCGGAAGAAGAAGGTATCCTCCGGCAAGCTAAAGAAAACGGTACCGGATTTATCGCATTCTCTCCCTTAGCGCAAGGATTATTGACAAACCGATACCTCAATGGCATTCCCGAAGATTCACGAATGGCCCGCGGAGGTTTCCTAAAAAAGGAACAACTCACAGAAGATGTTTTAAGCAAAATCAAAGCACTGAACAAAATGGCAGAGGAACGGGGACAAACCTTAGCAGAGATGGCTCTGGCATGGGTTCTAAAAGATGATTTAGTAACATCAGTCATCATTGGTGCCAGTTCGGTAGCCCAACTGGAAGATAATCTGAAAGCAATAAGAAATACCTCATTTACAAAGGAAGAATTAAGGAGGTTATAGAATTATGAGGAGGTAGGGTTACAACCCTGCCACTTCTCACACGATCTTCTTCTTTTTCCTGTAATTCTCCCGAAACTCCTTAGGAGAGCATGCCTTTTTCTTCTTAAATATCCGGTTAAAATTAGAGAGGTTATTGAATCCGCAATCATAGCAGATTTCGGCTACAGACATGGTAGAGTCTACCAACAAGCGAGCAGCAAACCCAAGACGGATATCAATAATATAATCAGAAAGGCTTCTTCCGGTACGAAGTTTGAAAAAGCGGCTAAAAGAAACAGCAGTCATTCCTACCATATCTGCCAAATTATTCAAACGAATCTCCTCTTTATAGTGTTGATTGATATATTCCTGTACCTTCTGTACCCTCCGACTATCAGCGTGGATATCGATCTTCGCAAAAGAAGAACTGGACAATGTACGGGATTCCTCCTCAAAAAGAGAAAGCTCATACAGAATAGTCATGAACTTAAGCACAGCATAAAATCCTTGTTTTTCAGAAGCTAATGTGTCGAGCATGGAATACACTTTCATAATGGCAGACATAGGGAAGCAAAGTCCTTTTTGCGCACGTTCCAACATCCGGCGAATAGAATCGAACTGATTCTTATTAATGAAGTTTTTAGAGAAAAGATCAGGGGAAAACTGAATAGTTATCTCGCGTATCTCTTTTGAGTTGCATTCATTTTGCTCCCAGACATGCTCCAGATCCTGCCCGGTAATCAACACCAGATCATAGTCGCCAATTACTTCCGCAGAGTCACCTACAATCCTACGTACTCCAGCAGCCTTCTCACAAAAGTTCAGTTCAAATTCGGCATGATTGTGAATAGGGTATGTGAATTCCGTCTTATACCGCTCGGCTATATAAAAACAATCTTTGTCAGAGAGTGGAGTAATCTCACGGATAATATAACTTTGCTGCGCATCCATTGTTGTAAATAGTATTAGTCTAAATTCTTAATCATTCCTGCTTAACGCCCTGAAATCTTCTCCTGTAGGATTCTGGAAGACATGCAAATCAAATTCTGGAATAATGGCAAGCACATGATCGAACACATCGGCTTGAACACCTTCATAAGGTATCCAGGCTTTGATGGACGAAAAGAAATAGAGTTCGAGAGGAATACCTTGTTCAGTGGGTTGCAACTGACGCACCATACATGTAAGATCCTGATTGACTGCCGGAAGGCTTCTCAGATAATTAGTCAGGTAGGCACGGAATACACCTAAATTGGTCTGACGACGGCCATTCACTAACACGGAGTTGTCTATTCCATGCTCTTTGTTATACTCCTCCACTACCTTCTCCGTCTCTTCGATATAGTCTTTCAGCAGACGTATTTTCCGGTATTTTGCCAACATCTCCGGAGTACAAAACTTCACACTGTTCATATCAATCCTGATAGAACGCTTTATACGTCGTCCTCCGGACTCCTGCATACCCCGCCAGTTCTGAAAAGAATCACTGACCAGAGCATAGGGAGGAATGGTGGTAATGGTATTGTCCCAGTTACGTACCTTTACGGTATTCAAGGTTACTTCAATCACCGTTCCGTCGGCTCCATACTTCGGCATCTCAATCCAGTCTCCCACCTTCAGCATATTGTTGGCAGAAAGTTGAATACCCGAAACGAAGCCCATAATACTGTCTTTGAACACCAACATCAGGACAGCGGCAGAAGCTCCCAGACCGGTAAGCAACACCATCGGCGATTTATCAATCAGAATACTGACGATAATAATACCACCAATAAAGAAAAGAATGACCTGAACCGTTTGTAACAATCCTTTCAAAGGACGGTCGCGAAACTGCTCACGCTCGCTGTATACATGATAAAGTGCAGAGAGAAGTGCACTGATAAACTTTAAAAAGACTGCAATGATATAAATCATGCAAATACGTAATATAAAAGTCAGCAGGCCGGCATTGGATATGGCAAGCGGTAGCAGTATATACAGAATGATAGGTGCCACCAGATGACTGAGGTAAATCATCACTTTGCGATCAAACACAACGTCATCCCATGTGGCCTTTGTTTTTTTCACAAGCCGGGTAACCGTCGTCAGGATAACATGCTTGCAAATGGCATCTCCCAGAAAAGCAATAGCCAAAATGATAACTAAAATGATAGTACTCGTTAAATCATCAGTCCACGACTCATTAAATCCCCATGACTGGAGAATTTCCTTGATTATACCTGTAATTTTTTCCATTGTTATACTTTATCTGCCGTTATAATAGGGCAACGGCAAAACACCCTGTTTGTTTCACGTCACTATCCTTTCTCCAGGAATTCCCTTACGTCGTCACGCAACCATTGGTGAAGATACAATGCTTTGTATGCACTATTCTTCTTCAACATGATTTCCACATTTATCTGACTGTTCTGATAACAAGTCAGTTCATTACGAAACTGTTCATCATGTTCTGCCAGTTTCTTTATCTCCTGTTCCCGCTCTCTGCGAAGAAGTGTACAAACCGGTATCAGAAGTTTCATCACTACATTATCCATGATATGATGTCCCTGAATATAAAGATAGGTGGTTTCCGGAACCAATCCTAACTTCTCCAGTTCGGAACCTAAAGCATCCACCCGACTAATACAGTGAGGAAAACGGGTTTGCAGTTCCGATAGTTTGGCAAAGACCGTCCTTTGTAGAGCTTCCAGGCATCGTTCAGGATGCCGCAGGTTGACGTCCAGCAACCGGATATATGTATTAAAGTCACTCATCGGAAATGTGTGTGTATCATGCTGCCGATAGAACCAGACGTTCCAAAGAAAAAGAGGATAAGTTATCTGGGAATACCTCCGCATGAAAGCAGCAAAATCAATCAACGGACGGTCATTCAGTGTGGCCTGTACACATACCTCATGCAAACTCTCTGCAAAGCAATGATGATTTTCGATGGCATAGGTATAGGTCTGAAAGATATATCTGTTTCTGTTTATCTTCCGGGAAGTAGCAGTAGCTCCCTGCAAAAGAAAATCATAATCACTATCCACACAGGCGATGAGGCTTTTTCCTAATTCGGCCGTATTCAGGGTATTCATTAATACCATCTTCTTCCCCTTTGCCAAAGAGGTAGCCGAAGGAAGCATTACCTGAAAATAATATTCATCATTCTCAAACTCCTCAAACAACGTACGCCAGAAAGGCACGTCGTCATAACTTTCCACATAAGCTACAATTCTCCGGCGTGTGTTCTTGGGATAAAGCTTATGGGCGGCACTAAAGTAAGAGGAAGTCAGATTGTCGCGTAGGGTTTGAGCCATGCCATGTGAGATTTACGATTGGACGATTTACTATTTACGATTGAAATTACTCTGTATTCTCAATTGTCAACTATCAACTGTCAATTGTCAACTGTCAACTGTCAATTGTCAACTACATTCGTTGTAATATCGGTTACTTCGGTGACAGCATCGAGCCAGCCTTCCATAATGAGGGCAGGCGAATGAGTGGTCAGTATTATTTGTACATTGGGATTCAGTTCACGAATCATAGCGATAAGCTTCTGTTGCCACTCGATGTGGAGCGAGGCTTCCGGCTCATCCATGAAAAGAACATAATGTTCATTGTCCTGTACCAATACAGTCAGCAAGATAACAAGCATCTGTTTTTCGCCGGAAGAGAGTTTATAGGGCAATAAGAGCTCACCGTCCTGATAAAAAGCAATATCATTCCGCCTCCGGTCTATTTTCTTCCGGGTATAGCTGAACAGTTCATCTATCTGATCCTGAAAGCGCTTTTTAGCCAACGATAAAGTAGCTGCCCTCTTCCGCTCTTCTTCATCATTACCGGCTAGAAGTTCAATCATTTTATTGCCTATATTCACCTGATAATCCAGATAACGGCGTTGTAAGAGATAGAGCTGCCAATCAAGTTCAGACTTTACATTCTTATCAGCCATCCGGGCAGTAAAATCGCCCATGATAAGAGGGCGGTCATAACTACGGATTACATCATAAGGAATATAAGTAGCTTCGGGATCATCAAAGTAAATATCTACCCCGTCTTTCATTCCGTTCTTCATCTCACCGGAAAGATCTTCCAGATAACCTACGGAACGGTTCAGGATCGTTGTTTTACCAACCCCATTGATGCCGGAAAGGATATTCACGTCGGGACGCAGGTCCCAGGCAATATTAAACCGTTTCCACAACCCTTTTATTTCAATACGCCGGATATATTTGGCTTGTTTTTCCATGCTATTCTTACTTTATATCAAGGCAAATATAAACAATTCAAATGATAAATTGGTTACCTTTGCAGCAGTTTTCAATAAAGGTCACTAAAAAGATGAATATCAACAAGAACGTACAAGGACATCTGTTTGCTCTTACTGCCAATGTGATGTGGGGACTAATGGCTCCCATCGGAAAATTTGCTTTGCAAGAGTTTTCAGCTCTTTCGGTCACTACTTTTCGAATGGTGGGGGCAGCTGCCGCTTTCTGGATACTCTCCATGTTCTGCAAGCAGGAACATGTGAATCATAAGGATATGCTCAAAATATTCTTTGCATCCTTGTTTGCATTGGTATTTAATCAGGGAGTTTTCATCTTCGGATTGTCATTGACCTCTCCTATTGACGCCTCTATTGTGACTACCACTCTGCCTATCATCACAATGATTGTAGCCGCCATCTATCTGAAAGAACCGGTTACGAACAAGAAAGTATTAGGTATCTTTGTCGGAGCAATGGGAGCATTGATACTTATCTTAGGCAGTCAGACTTCAGGAGATGCCAATAGTAGTATCTGGGGAGACCTGCTCTGCCTGTTGGCACAACTTAGTTTCTCTATCTACCTAACTGTATTCAAAGGACTTACCCAGCAATATTCTGCTGTTACCATCAATAAATGGATGTTCATTTATGCTTCTATGTGCTACATCCCATTCTCTTATCAGGATGTGGCAGCAATTGAATGGAGCACGATTTCCGTACCCGCCGTCTGGCAAGTTTTATATGTAGTATTGGGAGGAAGCTTCATCGCTTACATCTGCGTAATGACAGCACAGAAGTTACTCCGTCCCACAGTGGTAAGTATGTACAACTATGTACAGCCAATCATCGCGTCTATCGCAGCAGTAGTCATGGGTATCGGTACCTTTGGCTGGCAAAAGGGAATCGCCATCGGTCTGGTATTTCTGGGTGTATACATCGTGACACAAAGCAAGTCGAGGGCGGATTTGGAAAAGGAAGGAGAATTATAGTGATTAACGATTAGTGATGAGTGATGAGTGGCTGCGCTTTATCACTCATCACTAACCACTCATCACCATTCTATAAATTTTCCCCTCGCCTTTCTCTTTGCCAGTTCTTCTTCCAGGAATTTCTGGCGGTCTTTGGCAATATAACGACGGGCAAAAATGTTAGGGACAGCTACGCCTAAAGCTATGCAAAGAATAATAAGAGCAGAATTGATACCGTTGTAAAAGGCAACTGTTACTTCACCTACTACACCGTGCATGCCGATAAGTCCCAGCAAAGAACGATACATCAATACACCGGGAATCATAGGGATGACGGAAGGAATGGTCAATACGTGGTTGGGCACATGAAACCAATGAACGGCTTTCACGGCTATCAGACTAACTACAAAACTACCCATAAACGAACCGATCACCGGTCCGAAACCTAATTCGAAATTCACGAAATTACGTGTACACACAGCTATGATACCGCCTATGGCTACCACCCAAAGCAAACGACGCTGAATGTTGAATATCATAGAGAAACCCATTGCGGCAATTGCGGCAGCAATCGCGTATACATAATAAGGATCATGGGGAATCATACTCAATTCACTGAACTTTTTATCAATACTGACATCCTCCATCACACACAAACGGATGGCAAGAACAATACCGAAAGCCATAGCACCCACCATCATAGCAGTATTAGCAGCACGCGTGATACCCACTAACAGATAATTGTCTATCATATCGTCCACAAAGTTGATCAACGGAACACCCGGAACAATAAACAAAGCACAGGCCAAAAGCGGATGATAAGGAGTAGATGAAAGTCCGCTAAACGAAGAGGCATAAGCCAGACAAGTAGAAACAAAAGCCGCAATGGCAATACTCATATATACATTGATACCAAACTCCATGCATCGAGCACGGACACGGAAACCAACAAAAGCACAAACAGAAGCCAGCAAGAAAGCCATCCAGTCACAGCCAAACAACTTGCAAAAACCTCCGCAGGCAAAACCTGCACCAATGGCTACCAGATAAGGAATGTAATTACGCGGACGGGAGCAGATTTTCTCCAGTTCTTCTTCATACTGATCCAAAGAATAATCATGTTCAATAGCCCGCCAGGATAGTTTACTAACTTCAGAAATAGCCGTCATATTAATACCATGCTTCTCACACTTCTGAAATTTAGAGAAAGAGTGCGCCTCGTCACTGACATTCACAACCAGCATTGTATAACTTACATCAATATGAAGTTTATCTTCCGGCAACCCCAAATAAGCAGCTATACGCTTCATATTACGCACAATCCGGTTTGTATCCGCAGCACTTTCTACCAACAATTTACCGGTACGGAGCAACAAGTCAAGTTTACGCCTCAGCAACAGAGCTTCTTCCTGCTCAATTACATTATTATTCGTCATCTTTTGTATATATAAATGATATTATTCTTTTAGGAGCACAAAGGTACAATTTCCTTTTCAAAAAAGCCCCACCCAAGAGCGAAAGATGACAGATAAAAAGTGAATAAATATCCCTATTTTCTCAATTCCTCAAAATAGGTATCCAATAATGTCTTTGCTGCTATAAAAGAGGTCAGATTACCGCCAAGCACTTGTTGTTCTTTTTCATATAGCATCGATTCTATCTTAGCATTATGATAAAAACTATCGCGAAGCTGCTCATTAATACTTTCATACATCCAGTATTTACTCTGCTCATTGCGTCGATACTCAAAGTATCCGTTCGCTTTCACAAAGTCGATGTATTCATAAACCATATCCCATATCTCTTTCACACCTATATTATAGAAACCGGAATACGTCAAGACCTGTGGTGTCCAGCCAGAGTCGGGAGCCGGAAAAAGATGCAAAGCATTGCGGAATTGGGAGGCAGCCAAGTTCGCTTTGTCTATATTATTTCCGTCAGCTTTGTTGATAACAATGCCGTCCGCCATTTCCATGATACCGCGCTTAATACCTTGAAGTTCATCACCTGTGCCTGCCAACTGAATCAACAGGAAGAAATCTACCATAGAGTGCACAGCCGTTTCACTCTGCCCCACTCCCACTGTCTCTACAAAAATCTTATCGAAACCGGCGGCTTCACAAAGAATGATCGTTTCACGGGTTTTTCGCGCTACACCACCCAACGAACCCGCTGAAGGACTGGGACGAATAAACGAATTGGGATGTACGGACAATTGTTCCATACGGGTCTTATCCCCTAAAATACTCCCTTTACTACGCTCACTACTCGGGTCGATAGCCAACACAGCCAGCTTACCTCCCTTTTCGAGCACATGCAGGCCAAAGACATCAATTGAAGTACTCTTTCCTGCACCGGGTACACCACTAATCCCTACCCGAATGGAGTTTCCGGAAAATGGCAGACATTTTTCTATCACTTCCTGGGCTATAACCTGATGTTCGGGCTTCACACTTTCCACCAAGGTCACTGCCTGACTGAGGATCGTTATATTTCCCTGCACGATACCCTCCACAAATTCTGCTACAGTGGGCTGGCGCTTCTTCGGTTTACGTTTCAGATAAGGATTTACCGATGAGGGCTGCTCAATACCTTTGTTGACAACCAGTCCTTTGTACTCTTCGCTGTTTTCCGGATGTTCCATGGTAATGATATTTAGGGGTTATCGTTTTATATTAATTTCTACTTTCGGTCGTGCCGGGTCATTCGTGATCATCAGAATACGCAAGTGATGTTTCTTCTTGCCTGTATTCTTTTTATGAATGGTAACCCGCAGCTTGGTACTTGCACCCGGTTGAAGAACCGTCTTTTTCAGGCTCACTCCTACCGAGGAATTGAATACCTGCAATTTATTGATCTGCAAAGGTGCTTTACCTGTATTGGTAATAACAATATCATGAGAAGCTTTGTTCTTCTTAGCCAACCGGGCACTGAGGTCAATGTTGGCTTCAGACAAGCGGATGGCAGGTGCATTCAGGCTATCCTGCATGGTCATACCCGAGAAGTCCGGGAGAAGAATAGCCGAAACAGGAATCTCATTCTCCTCGCTCACCTTATCGCCGGCAAAACGAGCCAGATAGACAGAAGTCTGTGTCAGGCCAAGATCCGTGAGTTGTTTCGTATCAAGCGTTAGTTTAATCTTTCCTTTCTTTCCTTTCAGAACCACATCCGGCGTTCTTTCCATTTTCAGGTAAGGAGGAAGATGCATCAGTACAGGTTCGTAAGGACGGTCCGACAAATTCACTACACTGAACGTAATGGTAGGTTTTTCTCCCCGGTGTGCATCCGGAAAATCAAATTCGGTACGGTCCAAACGAATAGAGCCAATGGCGTAGGGATGTGTTTTTGCAAAATCCGTAACTTCCTGCACCACTTCACCTACAAATTTCAGATATACCAGACTGGGTTGTGCATTGCTGTAAATACCAACCGTTTTTTCAAAATGACCAAGGGCTTTGGCATCAAAAGTTGCACTGACAGTACCTTTCTCGCCGGGAGCAATCGGCTTTTTCGTCCAATCGGCAACCGAACAGGCACAAGATGTAGTGACATTGGTCAGTACCAATGGTTTATCTCCGGTATTGGTAATGGTATATTCTACAGTTACAGGATGTTTCCATTCAATTTGCCCAAAGTTATGCGTCTCTTTATTGGACGAAAGACGGGGTTGGGCAATGGCAGACAAAGTAATAATAAAAACAGTTAATATAGAGAGTATACTGCGTTTCATGCTTTATATATTATATTTGAAGCACAAATGTAGGAGTTTTCGACGAGATATGGAACGGATTGAAAGGAATATTAATAGTGATTAGCGGTTTAGTGATTAGCAGGCTGCGCTGTTATAACGACAAAACGCAAATTAACGCAGATTGACGCAAAGACAAGAAATTACGACTCTTTCTCTATCATATTTTTTGCGAAAATCTGTGTTAATCTACGTTCCAATACAATCAATATTTTATAATAAGTGCAACCGTTTTCGAATCAGCACTTATTTCACCGTCACTTTCATTGAAGCGGAGTGGGAAACATACTCCGGAGCATAAGCACTCTGGAGCGTTGCTAATCCGGTTTCATACGTTCCGGAACGACTGACACGATAGCTGTATTCCAATACAAAGACTCCCTTACCCAATCCGTCAAAGAAGAAATTGGTAGATGCATCTTTTATATCGACATAATATCCAAATCCATTGTTCCAACGATAACCGGAAAGCGTTTCCATAGGTTCAAAGCAAGCAGCACGCTGATCTTTCAGTTGGATGAAATCCATCGGGCGATCCAGGCGAATCGTCAAACGTGAAATAACCTTGTCGCCAACAGCAAGTTCCGTACCGGCTGTAACAGGCTGCAACTGACGAACGTTATTCACCAGACGTTCTACATACAGTTTCTTATCTACATTCAATTCGCCACCCTGCTGTTTCACCTGGCTCATATCTTCCTGATATTGTGCATAAACAGCTCCCCAGGCTATTCCGGCATCTCTTTTCTCAACAGTTACTTTACGGGCGTCTACCACCTTCTTATCAGTAAATGTCTTCTTGATATATCCTAATCCGGGAACGGTTGTCTTGGCAGGTGAAAGTGTTTCCAGCACTTCATTGGCAATAACAATACGTACATCTCCCTGACTTTCGAGCAGATTGGTACCACCTTGCAACAATGCATAAACAGCATCTGCCGTAGTCACCGGAGAGTCCCATGCCTGTGTCTGTTTCTGTTTCAAAAGCCAGAGTTTCATTTCTTCTACCGTTGACGAATCGCCGGAAACAAGTTCAAGGGCTTCCATCACCATCACATGTGCCGGGATTTGCAAACCGCCCCATGAATGCGGATTCTCATTGAAAGCAAAGGACATACCCTGTTCATCCGTCTTTGTCAAAAACTCCTTCAAAGAGGCAATGAACTCCAATGCTTCTTTCTTATGTCCGGCCTTCTCCAGAACAATGGCAGCAAGTGCCTTATCGGTCATAGAACGGGTAGTCAGCGTTTCCGTAACTTTTGAAAGGAAGTAATTGTAAGCTGTCTGATTCTCTGCAAGTGGGATCTGCTCACCGGAAATAGCAACAAGGTAAAGATATTTCAATACTGAGGCAGAAAGCCCTTTCACTTTATCGCCATTCTTCTCTGCCTTACGGATATTTTTATACTCTTCCAGCGCTTCTTTATTGAGGAAGCTGAGAGCAGTACGCTGCATAACCAAAGCATCTCCCTCCAATGGTTTACCAGTCAGCATGGCAAGACGGGCATTCAACTCTACAATATAATTGGTGATATACCGGCTGCCATTCATCCCTTTGTACCATGCCCAGGAACCGTCAGGCTGCTGAAGCTCCTTCAGGCGAGTAAGGGCTGTGATATTATTATTACGTATATTATTCAGGTCGAATAACGTTGCAATACGCTCTTTCTGCTCTTCTTCAGTTTTCGCTTCCATTACCCAGGGAGACTCGGACAAAAGAATATTCTTTACTTCCTGATTCTTTTGCAGGTTGCTAAGGAATGTTTCTTTCGTTCCACCTTGCAGTTTCCAACTATCAAACACAGCTTTAATACGCGGCTGTGAGTTCATAATGTACGAAGCTAATGTATTTGCATAATAAGCAGTAGCCCAGGAGATAGCATCACTGTTATCGGGCATGCTCAGTGAAGGTAAAGCCTGTATTACATACCAGGCAGGATTACCGGTGAACTCGATGGTCAGGCGACGGTCGGTTGCCGACTTACTATGGCCGTTGAACAAACTGTCGAGTGAGAAAACCCGTGTCTCTTCTCCACGAACAGGCATCGGCACAGTTTCTACCAGATTGGCCTTATTACTGAGTACCGGTAACAGATGCTGTTCACCATCGCTGAACGAACCACCGTCAGCAATCATACGGCACCCCAATACATCATACTTATCTGTAACGGTAAACAGGAAATTAACACCGGTAGTGCGTCCGGCTTCTACAGTGAATTTCTGTTTCTGTGTACTGATTATCTTCTCCGTCATCGGATCAAAGAGAATAAAACTGACTGTTCCGGTAAGGTTCTTTCCGGTAAGGTTTGCTACTGAGGCAGCAACAGAGGTCTTATCACCTACACGGACAAAACGGGGCAGATTCGGTGTCAGCATAAACTCTTTGCTGGTCACTGCCGATCCGTCGATCATTCCAGTCAGCATGCCTTTGGTATGGGCATATCCACGGAAGTTCCAGCGGGTAAGGCTTTGTGGCATAGTAAATGAGAAAGAGACTTCGCCCTGCTCATTGGTCCGAAGTTGCGGATAGAAGAAAGCTGTTTCCGCAAAGTTTGTACGCAGTTCTTCCGTAGCCTCGGGAAGATTTTCTCCAGCTGCTCCTTCTGCCAGTTCTTCTGTGAAAACAACATCAGCTTTATCACTGGCAGCTTCTTTTGATACCATAGACATCATCGGAGCATTTGCTTCAGCTTTCGCTAAGCCTCGTACTCTTACACCTCTGGCAACTGTAGAGCCATAAGTATATATCTCAGTTTCGGGAATCATCCCGGCAGCACCCGGGATAATGAACCGGTCATACGTCATAGGAAGCACCTTCAGACTCTTATATGGAAACCAGTAATTGTAGGAATTCATTCCCCAGTACCCATCCATCCAACGAGCAATGGGCAGTGAAAGGTTATAGATCAACTTCAAATTCTGAGTATCTTTCCATATTTTATCCAACGAAGCATCATACATGGTGGCTAACATCTCGGCCATGGCCGGCATTCCTTGTGGAGTTTTAATCGTGAGTTTCCACTCTTCCTCCTGACCGGGACGCAGTTTGTCACGGAACACTTCCCACTTCATCGTCAAGGTTTTGTCCGGCAGACGCTTTGTCATTCTCACCGTTTGCTGATTGACTCCACCGTCTTTTACAAAACAGAATGTAGCAGACAATCCGTTGCCATACGACTCTTTATAGGGGAATTCAAAACGTTCTATAGAATCGGACAGGCGCAATATCCTGCTTTCGAGCATTGTATTACCACTAAATAGATTCATCATGACGTATGCATCTTTCTTTGAAGTACCCAAATAGAATACAGCCGGATGCGCAGCATCAAACGATGTATTCTCGGCATAATACCATACCGGAATATTTACCGGAGGACGTTTGTCAGCAGTTGAGAAGAGAATCACTTCTTCTTTATTAGTCACTTCCCGTCCCTGGTCATCTTTTGCAGACATCACTAACAGATATTCTCCCGAAGACACGGAGGCCCATCCCGGAAGAAGTGTCTCCTTATTGGATACAAAGGTTCCGGAAAAGGCCGGAGTCCCCTTTATCACATCTTCGGATTTTGCACCGTCTGCAACCGGATACAGTTTGTAAGTTCCTTCTACGCTCACGGGCTGCCCATCAAGATTGGTAGCAATAAAAGTAAGCCGGATAGAATCATCTTTGCATAGCGGATTCTGAATGTTAGCTCCCAATGTCACGGAGCGATTACCTACACTCACGTTATAAGAGGAGGTCTGTGTTTCTCCTGCCAGATTAGTGACCGTTGCATCTATCCGGAAAACATAATACCCTAAATCCATCTTCTTATCACCTTCCAGCAACACCGGAACAGTGAATTGTCCGTCTTCGTTGAGTAACACACTCCCCGAAGCAACGGGTTCTACACCCGTCTGTACCCCTCTCCAACCGAAACGTAAGAAACGGGTAACGGTGTAATTTACCGGTAAATCCTGCAACGAAACACCACTAAAGGTTTTAACAGAGCCTTTTACCTCTACCTTATCACCCAGGCTGTAAGATCCTGTCAGTTTATCAAAAGTAATATCAAAGGTAGGACGTTTGTACTCTTCCACGCGAATCGTTGTTGTACCTTTTTCTGTAGAAAGTGTAAATGTACCGTTCATACAGGCAGCGGGCAATGTAAAATCTGTAACAAAAGAACCAAACTCATTGGTCCGAAGTTCTCTCCTACCTACTTCCTGTCGGTTGGCATCAGTAAGGGTCAACGTATAAGTACGGTTAGCTAACACATTGGCTGTATCCAGTTGCTGCTCATAAGCAATCCCTTTCACATAAACCGTTTGTCCCGGACGATAGAGTAAACGATCTGTCAGTAGTTTCACATAATCAGTCGGCTTACCGTCGCCATAATAAGCATAATAGCGACCTCTATAAATACTTTGCAAAGGCATTGCAATATCCTGCCCTTTAGTAGCAGTCAGGTAGTGATATTCACCTTTATAAGGGAACTTAGCTTTTCCTTCCGCATTGGTAGTGAACTCCGTCAGTTTCTTTTCATCATTCGTATAAAGAGTAATGAGCGCTCCTTCAACAGGCTGCCCGCTCATACAATCGAGGGCTACTACTTCATATTGATCACCCGGCAAACGTAATGTCAATACCTTGAAGCGTGTCACATTCAGTTTGCTTTCGCTGTTTTCTCTTGCTTTGCTATCAGGAACAATACGCATCACATAGCTACCTTCTGCAGGAGCTTTGAAGGTGAAAACAGTATCCCGCTCCTGATAGTTTTCGGGACGAAGCAAAGAATAATGTTCTTCTGCCACTAACTTCTTCTCTTGATATAGACGTACAGTAAAGCCATCCAGATTCTTATGGTTGACCATCAACTTCATGTCGGCACCGGGATAAGCGACTTCATCAGCACGTACATACAAAGCGGGATTCAGAATCTCCAGTTTCAGATTCTTTAAAGCATTGATACGTTTGTAGTCCGGATACAGCCTGACAGCCTCATCACAAATCTGTAAAGCCATTGCCTGTTGTCCTTTCTCAATAGCATATCTTGCTTTTGCCAAATAAACTTCGGCACAGATATCATGAGTTTTAAACTCAGTTCGTAATTTGTCAAGTCCCGCCAGATAGGGGTCTTGCGTCAACCCTATCAACTTTTGTGGTGCACGGTAGGGCACAAAGGTATTATCGGAATTACGCCGCCAGTCTAGATAATTGAGCATGGTGAGCACGTAGCCATCATCCATATTAACCCTTTTGTAAGTATCAAGCATCTCCTGATAGATATTCTCAATGCCGGCATTCACAACAGAGTCTTTATCCAGTCCGTTTACATTTCTCAATGCATCTACTCCACGGCTACCCAACAGATGAAGCATATCGTGGCGATAATATTCGCTGGCATCACCTAACTCTACAAACGGGATATAGATACGTGCGGACGTAGCCAATAACAACTCTTTGTCTTTCAGAGCCTCTGTGGTATGCTGCATCACCTGTTGCACAAACATATTTCCGCTCCATTCACGTATATCAGCGGAAGGAGTTTCATCCACAATATTCGGCCGTTGGAATATCTGCCAGCGGTTATGGGAGGCATAGTCGGAGTAGATACCCGCTATCAGCGAATTCAGTACGGCACGGTCCATCGGTTTTTCCGCAGTCTTAGCCCACTGCTCCAGCCCGTTCAGGTTTACATAAAAGCTATCGGGAGTCAGCATCTCGCGATACTTCATCCGCCATGTGTAAGCTTTCAGCATTTGCGGAGAGTTTTTCTCAGTTTCCGCCTTCTTATAAATCTCGTTTGTCAACTGAATAACTGTTTGTGGCAGACTTTTCTGTTCAGCCTGATCCACTTGTTTCCATAATTTGTCAAACGTCTGCGCATTTGCCCAGGGGGCTACTCCTAAAGCAAGCAATACCATCATGCAAATCTGTTTTATTCTCATATGTTCAAAGTTTAAGTCACTTTATATTAGAACAAAGAAACAGAATAAAGTTTAAAGAATGGCACTTTTTAGCTTAAAAAAACAAATAGTTATTCTCCTTCAGTCAAAATCGTACCTGTACCTGAGCCTGTACCAGATCCGAAGGATCGTTATGTTTCGGAGTCAAACGAGTGTATTGAAGCTGAAGACGGCACTTCGGATAAAACCAGTATTGTAAACCAGCCATATAATTTGATTGCTTATCTTCTGCAACAACATCCTGGTTTAAATATTCATAAGAAGCAACGGCTTCCACATTACGAATGATCCGGATACATCCGGTAACATATCCTCCGTTACTTTTCACATCAGCATCTTTACCTAACATAAACTCCGTACGCAGGCTCGCCTTTTCTCCTGTTAAGAAAGCTCCCATACTCCAGCGGTTACGCCGGTAGTTTTCACCCGGTTCTATTCCATGAATTGGTGCTCCCGCAACAGAATGTCCCTTACCGATAACAACGGAAGTACCCACAGTAAGCCACTCTAAAGGGTTCACCGACAGATAGCCCACTACATCCTTTTGAGAATTCTTATCTTTTGTATTTATACCTTGCCCGTTCATCAACGCCACTTTATAAGTCAGCAGTTTTTTAAACAAATCGCCATAAATCATCAAACCAATATCCCGCCCCCCGCTTGCAGAACAAAGGACATCACTTCCATTGATACCAACCAGATAACATGCCGGCAAAGAATAGCAATTTATCAGCTCTACCGTTGTAGGTGATAACTGATTTTCCATGGTATAGGGTGTTTTAAACTGCCCTACGCGAACAGACAGCCCCGGCAGGAACTGATAACTTGTATATAATTCCTGCAGAGAACTGACTGCAAAGTCATACATAAAATAACATGACCAACGTTCTGTAATCTTCCCGTCTGCCATAAAAATAACCCGTTTGATATCAAATGTATTATCCGGATCGGCTGCACTGTTATAGGTATATCCCAACTGGGCATATGCCGATAAGTTAATACGTTCTTTCAGGGTATTCACCACTTTACCCAATGTTTCTTGTGCCACCAGATCAATAGGAAGCAGAAGGATAAATATAAAAAGGAGTGTGTTTTGCATAGTAGTTTTTATAAATGAAAACTATAAACCGATCTATTGTCCGGAATGCGCAAATGTATATAAAATTATTCTTTTTCGTACCAAAACAAATCGTTACTTTTATAAAACACGAACAAAAAGTCAGAAAGATGAAAAATTAAAAAGTACATGGGATGATCTTTATAAATAATCCCATGTACATATAGTTCTTTAACAAAAGAAGAGTTCAAAACTCACTCTCCTATTTTTACCACACCTGTCCCATCATCATAGAATACGGCAGGCCCCAGAAAAGCAGGCATCGGGCAAGTAGAATAATCATCATCGCTGCAACTGAAATGGTTGTGTGTAATATACTCATATTTAACCATCAATTCCTGCTCATCTTTACACAACCAGTAATTTCGATGAAAACGATCTTCATTGGCATAATCGTAACTATCAAAACAGGGATACAGCCTCGAATATTCCAATATAAGCTGCCCTTTGTGATTCATCAAAACATAAAATCCGTGTTTCTGTATTATAACACCAGGCTGATATGTTTCATCTCTCCTGCAAAAATCCCTGAAACTCGTATATTGTATATCGTTCAGAGAAAAAGAATCATTTCCGGCCAGACTTATCAATGAAAGCATTTCAGGTTTCTTAACATCTTCTTCCATTTTCTTTTCTTTGACGATTTCAACCTCCTCCCGATTCTTTGCCAAGGTCCTCGGTCCCGACATAAAATGGAAAAGGACAGTAGCATCCCAACGAAACAAAGTCCTTATACCTTGATCGATTTTCAATTGTCTATTTACAACATCCATTCCGGAGTAGCAGAACCTCCAGCCTTGTTCTTGCTTAGATTCAATTAATCTTAATACCTCAAGCCCCCAATGCCCTTTAACCGTATTATTTCGTCCTCCGGAGATTATATTTATAGAAACACTGTCCTCCCGGTTTGAAATACCTCGCTGAACCTTTTCTATAAAAGTATCAAGTACATAATAAGTACATCCATATCTATAATAAGAGGGTTCCTTATCAAACTCAATATCTTCCAAAGGGGCAACTTCCGTAAGATCCATCTCGTCTATAAGAATCTTATAGCTACCGTTATTATAACTCACCAACGTGAAATAATGAAAAAAAACATCTACAGAGGCTCGCTCTCTATGAGTCTTTAAAAACGAGTTGACATATTTCAAGACCTCTTCTTTCAAACATTCCTGATGTTGCAAGGTCTCTATCAGAAAAAGATAATATTTAGCCATATCATCTAATCATTATTTCACAACAAACTTAGTTTCATTGTAATACGAGCTTCCGTACATAGATCAGCTTTCCGGCTCGAGAGACTCTCACAATCAGCACGGAAGGAAATTCCACCCCGGGTATTACAAGTTGTTCTCCAGTACTGGATTCCGAATAAATGTTACAACCCTCTACATTAAAGACTTCGACAAGATCACCAACAGACGTGCCGCGAATCAGACAGACACCCTCCTGACATATACAGGATATTCCGTTTGTGTTCTCATTTTCAATGCCCACGCCTTCTTTTATATCTATGGCATAACTTGCATCTTCTTGCGTTATCTTTTCCTCCGACGGAGTGACCAATAGCGCTTCACTCAGTATAACACCATAACTCCCTTCCTTCAGCTCCGGATCAGCCTTCACCTTAATGGCTACCACTGCACCACTGTTACCTTTGAAGGTAGCATTCTGCATGGAAACTACCACCACTCTGTAACTGCCATCGTCTTTCTTGCGGAAATTGATCTGGTGCGAGCTCTTCTTGCGATCTGTCAATTGGATGGAGGGAGCCCACTCATCATCTTCATTATACGCTTCGACAATGCTAATGCCTTCGGGAAACTTTATTTTAAACTCAAAAGCGCAGATATCCCGATCGTTCACCATATCAATATTACATATCCCTTCAGCGCCGGGAGCCAATGCCATCGCGGGAATAGACAGCGCAACCGGACCGGTTACGTCACCTCCTCCACCGGTGTTTTCAATATAAATACGATCAGTAAACTCCGGCTGTTTAATCGAAATCCCCGGCCTTCCATTCAGTAATGGAACAATAACAATATCCTTAACAGCCACCTCGTAACTTCCGGTAGTCACAGTAGAAGCAACCGATACCTTCATATCTACCAAAGCTCCGCTTGTCCCGCTAAGCGCCTGATTTTTCATAGAAAGAAGCACCACCATATAGCTGCCGTCTTCCTGCTCATTACAGCTCAGCCAATGGCTACTCTTTTTGCGATCGGTCAGCGTGATAGCCGGTACGGTTTCATCATCTTCGTTCTTCATAGTACACAGGGTGACACCCTCCGGAAGCTTTACATTGAACTGCAGAGCAGTTACTTCCGTTTCATTGGTCAGGTTCAGAGAAATAGTCTGCTCCGTTCCCGCTTTCAAGCTGCCGGCTGCCAAAGACAATTGAGCCGACCCTGTATCACCACTCGAATTATTGACAGAGACATGCCCCGTAAAGTCCGACTGCTTAATCGTAGTTCCCGGTCTTTCGCTTTCTAACGGGACAATGATAATCTGGCTTACCGCCAAGTCATAACTTCCCGTAGGCAACATAGAAGAGACGGCAACGGATATATTAACCAATGCTCCCTCTTCTCCACTAAATGCCTGATTTTTCATAGAAAGGATGACCACCGTGTAACGTCCATCCTCCCGTCGGTTGCAGCTTAAAGAGTGGCTACTCTTTTTGCGATCGGTTAGCGTAATGGCAGGCACCTCCTCTTCGTCTTCATTGATTATGGTGTTCACAGACAAACCTTCCGGTAGCATCACATCAAACTGTAAAGCAGTCACCGGAAGAGAATTGACCAAATCGAAAGAAAGTGTCGTATTAGTGCCTGCCGACAACGTGGCAGGTACTAAAGTCAGTTGTGTCGTTCCGGCTGCAGAAGCGTTGTTTTCCGCTTGCACAAGTGCTGTATAAGCAAAAAGAAAAAGGCAAATACAAGCTAATCTTACTATAAATCTCTTCATCATTTCAGTCTATTTATTGTTTATCCAATATTAACTGGACAGTAGCTACCGCATCATCTACCGATACCTGTCCATCTCCATTCAAATCGGCATTGTTCTCCACAAATGAAACAGAAGATTTACCTAAGATATGATTGACGATCGCAACTACATCTGCCGTATCCACAGAACTATCGCCATTGGCATCTCCTTTTACAATATCCGGCGATATCCCCCCTCCTTTTGTCACCACAGCTGTCACCACTATCGAAGGTAATTTACCTTCCATCTGAGAAAAGACCTGGATAATGTCTCCCTCCTTCATTGCACCAAGTGCCACTTCCCATGTGTTATCAAGTATAGCCGACGAATAAATTCCTTCACCAGCTATCACTGTAATTTTCCCACCCGTGGGAGCTGTTCCTTTAGCAAAACATTTACTGCCTGCTTCACATGAAGTGACAATCGGATAATCGGTCTGTGCTTTCAAATAAGGATAAGATTCTCCTTCGGCAATGGTCCATGTGTTATTGAAATCCCAGCCAATACCAATATACGTAGTAGAACGCTTCAGTGTTTTTTCACCATAAGAGGTTCCGTTATATCCGTTATCTTCAGCAACGATTTCCTTTCCGTTCTGGATGAGTCGGGTTTTGGCCCAGGCGAGATTACCGGTAGTAGTTTGTTGAGTAATACGATATGGAATAGAAGAAGTAGCACGAACCTCGTCCGCAATACAAACGTTATTTGAAACAGTATTATAAGCTAAACTATATGCGCCTACAATTCCACCAACAAACTCCCTACCTTCTATACTACCTGTCATATAATTATATGTAATTACAGTTCTGTAGTCAGACAGATAACCGGTAATTCCTCCTACAAACTCACCTGTCGCAGAGACATCACCCGAAAAAATATTATTTGTTGCTGATCCATTGCCGAACTGTCCTCCTATTCCTCCAACATAATCCGCTCCCCTAACAATAGCATTGCAATAGCATCCTATTATACTATTTCCATTAAAGTATCCTGCAATACCTCCAACAACAGAATTTCCGGTAATACTTCCCCCTATAATGACACAATTAGTGATAACTCCCTGTGCACCTATAATTCCTCCTACATTATTCCGGCCTTTTATTATTGGCTCAACTAATGCAACATTACTTATTTTCCCTCCTTTAGCAAATCCAAATAATCCTATATTGTCAAGAGACGAGCGATCTATTTTTAAACCATAGATACATTGGTTGTTACCATCAAATGTTCCGGTAAATGGGCCTGTGGAAGTTCCAATAGACGCCCATCCGGCGATAGGATTATTGTCATTAATCCATTCTGTAAGATCAATGTTATTCATCAACTTGTAGAAAGCTGCTAAATCATTCCTTACTTCCGACAGTTCATACGCATCAGTTATCTGGTAAGGATCATTGGCTGTGCCTGAGCCTTTTCCACTAAACTGCGCTTGTACCCCTCCTACGGCAAACAGAAGTAAGCACAAAAGAAATAAACATTTTCTCATCATCCTATTATTTTATTGTTTATCTAAAATCAACTGGACAGTAGCCACCGCATCATCTACCGATACCTGTCCATCGCCATTCAAATCGGCATTGACCTCTACAAATGAAACAGAAGACTTGCCTAAAATATGATTGACAATAGCCACAACATCGGCCGTATCCACAGAACTATCGCCATTGGCATCCCCTTTAAGCACATCCGGAGTTTCTCCACTGCCTGAGGTGGCCACAGCCGTAACAAGTATAGATGGCATTGAGCCATCACAACGCGCTGCAACTTTCACCGTCATGCCTTGAGAGATAGCTCCCAATGTCACAGTCCACTTATTGTCAAGGATATACGATTCATAAACATTGTTTCCAACCATAACGTAAACACTTCCATTTCTTGTAGCCGTGCCGGAGATGCTCCCTTTACTGCCTGCAGTAAAAGAAGTGACTGTAGGAGGAGCACTTTGCCTTTTATTATAAGGGAAAGTTTGTCCTTCAACAATAGCCCATTGATTGGAGAAATCAAAGCCCATACCTTCATAAGTACTCTGTTTCTTCAACGTCTTAAGACCATAAGCTGTCCCATTATAATTATTATCTTCCACAGTGACAGGTTTTCCATTCACAAACACTTTGGTACCCGAATAGGCAAAATTATTGGGCCAAAGTTCATCTGCAATCCGATATGCAGTACTTAATACAAACATAGAATCCGCAATGTTTACATTATATTTGACAGTACGTTCTTTTTCTTTATATCGTTCTGTATATTGACCTATTATTCCACAGACATTCGAGCCACTGCTTTTTATTGTTCCTGTTACTAGATTTCGTTCAATATTATAACAGGACTTTAAGAAATCAGAATTCAGAGAATATCCTACCGACCAACCAACTATACCGCCCGCTACAGACTTAGCATTCATTATTCCTGCAAATACATTATCATCTAACAAAACTTGATAAGTTGCTCCGGCGCCACTAGAGTAAGAGGAGTAATAATAATAATATTGTCCTGAACAAATTTTCCCACAGATTCCCCCTGTATTTACACCCGAAGAAGTTATTATGGAAGACGCATAACATCCGACAATGGACATTGGAAATACTGGGGTTTTACCATATTGAAAATTATAATCCGAAGGTTCAATAGTTCCGACAACTCCTCCAACATTTTCTTTCCCGGAAATATCCCCCCTTATAATAATCACATTTTTTATTGTATTCATATTATCTATTATGTCGGCAGAACTATTATAACCACATTTTCCCACTACTCCTCCAACATTATTACTTCCTGAAATAATAGGAGATAATAAAGCTACGTCATTTATTACAGAAGTTTTTATATAGCCAAAAAGGCCTATATTGTCAGAAGAAGAACGGTTTATATACAGCCCTTTAATAACTTTATTATTCCCATCAAATGTCCCTTGAAACGGAGTATCCTCATTTCCTATCGGGCTCCATCCTTGTGTTGGATTATCTTCCTCAATCCACTGTTTCAAATCAATATCATTCATTAACTTATAGGAGGCCAACAAGTCATTCCTTACCTCAAACAATTCATCCGCATTTGTTATCTGATAAGGATCATTGGCTGTGCCTGCACCATTCCCACTGAACTGTGCTCTGACTAAAGTTGTTGTGCACAATAAAAGACATAACACAAATAGATTCTTCTTCATATTATTATTTTTTAAATTATTCATTTATTCCATTACCAATCTCAGTCCCAATGTCGACATACTGTTGGAGGGAGCTATAAAACTCCGCATGGATACCCGGCAATCATTGGCAGCATCACTATAACTACCTCCACGCATCACACGATTGCTACCCGATGCAGCTCCTGTCGGATTCGTTTGAGATGCACTGCTATAATTGGCATACCAATCCGAGCACCACTCCCATACATTGCCACTCATATCGTAAATATTCAATTCATTCGGAGATTTCTCCGCAACAGGGTGTGTCTTACCACCGGAGTTTCCACTAAACCAGCCAACAGAGCCACAAGAAGTATTTCCACTCCATCTCGTACCTTCACTGTTGTTTCCACCACGGGCGGCAAATTCCCATTCCGCCTCGGTAGGCATACGGAATTTTTTACCCGTCAATGAATTCAGCTTATTAATAAAAGCCAGACATTGGTCATACGTAATATTATAAACCGGATATGTATCTCCACGCCCGTAAGTACTACTTATATTCGGATAACCTCCCGTCACTACATACCATAGATATTGAGTAACGGGAGTTTTACTCATATAAAAGGTAGAAACAGTTACTTTATGAACCGGCTTCTCGTCTGTATTGGCATCTACATCATAATTGGCACTTGAGGATGAAGTGGATTGAGCACCCATATCAAAAGTTCCTCCTGTTACTTTTGCCATGTCCAACGTGGTAGACCCATAAGAAGTCTCTACCGTCAAAGTGGTATAAGGGTTCACTTCCGTCTTGGTAGTGGAAAACGAGTTTTCCACACCGTAAGTAGTACCTTTCTCGTTGATGGCATAGGCACGGACATAATATTTCGTTTCCGGAGTCAGCCCGGTTGCTGTTTTAGATAGCGAGGTAACTTTTCCACAAGACAGCTTCTTGTCCGATACAGTGGGGAAGGAAGTGGTGGAATAACAGAAACCGGCATCTGCCAACGTTCCGTTTCCAAGCGATGTCACTGTTGCCGTAAAGGCAGCAGAAGTATTGCTGATAGTACCGAAAGTAATCCCGGACACGGCAGGAGCAGTTACCTCCAACGTGGTGAAAGTCATATCGCTGCTATAAGCTGTTCCGGCTTCATTGGTGGCATAGGCACGAACATGATACTGTGTATTTTCGGACAGTCCGGTTACCGTGCGTCCGAATGTCGAATTTGACGCACCATAACTAACCTTATTATCATTTATGGTAGGATTGGCTGACAGGCCATAACAGAAACCACAATCCGAGACTTTACCATCACCATTGTCTGTTACAGAACAGGCAAGTGAAACTTTTGAAACGCCTATTTCCGATGCCGTCACCGTTGATAAAGCAGGCAAAGTAATTTCATGAGTAGTGGTAAACGTCACATTGTTCCCATAATAAACCGTCCCGCCGGATGTATTGGCATATGCCCGTACATAATAAGCAGTTTTGGGAGACAGCCCTTCCATTCTGCATGTAAAAGTATTGCCGTTGTCCGAAGAAACAGCTTTATATCCTGATATCGTCGGATTGCTGGAAGTACTCCAACAAACGCCGCGTTCCGTAACGGTATTTCCACCCAAAGTTGTAATCGTACCCCCACCGGTAGCAGCCTGATGGGTGATACTCGTCACCTGAGCAGTTGCCAAACTCAAATCACCTAATTTTGTTACGAACGTAACTTCATCTCCATAGGAAGTACCTATCTCATTCGTAGCATAAGCCCGGACATGATAAGTGGTGTTAGCAGAAAGATTCGTTAAAGTAGAATTGAAAGCACCGGTACTTTGGGTTCTGCCAAGTTGGGTTTTAGTCGATAGATCGATAGTCGGATTGGCAGAGGTACTCCACACATGCCCATATTGAATAAGTGAAGGGACATTGCCCAGATTGATAATATTCCCGGAGAAACCGGCTTGCTCCGTACGTATATCAGAAGCGCTTCCTGTCTCTACTGTCGGTTTGGAAGGAGTGCCGGAAGTGTTCAATCTCATCTCATTACTATAGGAAACGCCCTCTGCATTTTCGGCATAAGCACGTACATAGTAGGCTGTATTGGCCTCTAAGCCGGTAAGGTTGTATGTAAAATCCTTGGGAACGATGCAATCTCCCAAATTACAGTTCCCCGGTAAGTCTACAGTAGGTTCCTGCTCTGTACTCCAGCAGAAGCCATGACGGGTAACTTTGGCACTACCTATAGAAACAACAGCCCCTTTCAACTGTGCACTGTTGAAAGTAGGATTATCGATAGATATAAAAGATACGGTAGGTTTGGTTTTAGAAGGAATATTCATTTTAACCGGCACGGAGACCGACTGATCGCCTACCTTAAGAGAAAGTTCACCAGTATAATCTCCTGTAGACAACACTGAACGATTGACAGCAACTGTCACGACTTCCGAATAAGTAAACATCCCTTTTGTCTTATCAGGTACAATCCACTCATTGGAAGGAGTAAGAGAATAAGAAATAGTACCTGTACCCGTATTTGTCAATGTCAATTGCATGGAAGAGGTAATGGAACCAAAATCTAACTCTTCGGGAGATAAACTAACAGCAATGCCGGCTACGGACATTGTCACTTTGACTACTGCACTTCCTCCGTTGGAAGCTATAGCAATTGTCTGGGAATAATTTCCCCGGCTCAATTCTGCCCGATCCACAGACACGACTACAGAAGATTGTTCTGTCACCGTGGTATTCCCGGAGGTAGGAAGACAAGAGAGCCACTGGGCATCTTCACTTATTTGCCATTTCAAAGTGCTTTGCCCGCTATTTATGATATTAAGCGTGAGCGTAGTGGCAGATGGTCCGAAATCAAGACTTCCGGGACTGACCGTCAACACCGGTGAGAGAGGTTTTAATTGTATATCAGCCTGCGTTGTCTCGGCAGCCATCGCAGTCACCTCTTTCGTATTACTTTGATAATCATCCTTACTCACCTGAATCTTATATGGACCCGCTTCGATTTCATTGAATTCAAAACGTCCGTCACTACCGGTAGAAGAAGTCTTTCCCAAAGGAGTAAGAGTAACAGATGCACCGGATAACGGTTCTCCGGTCTGACTATCACTCACTATACCCACTAAATCACCGGTCGTATCGATCATATCTTTTGTACACGATCCAATAGCAGCTAAAAGTGTCACAACAACAACAGCTCTAAAAATTGCTTTCATCATAATTATATAGTAGTTTAATGCTCAATCATCATCATGTTCCCAGCCTTTAACGGGCTTTTTCCGAATTATAGATTTGTTTCACCTCGTCAGCACTCAGCATGCGGGTTTTGTAAACTCTCAGATTGTCTATAGTCAGCGAAACCGGTGAGAGAGACGGCTCATATTGGTTTCCTATCTTTCCCCCAAAGACAAATTTAAGCCCTCTATTGTAGTGTTTTGCATCGGACATCCCTTCCGATTCGGAGAATGGATTATCAGATTCGGTTATCTGATCGGTATAAATACCATCTACATACAAGCGGGTCGTGATTGTCGCATAAGTTGTATCATTAAAATCCGAAACCAATGTCACCATATGCCAAGCATCCCCTAAAGAATTATGTACAAACGAAGTCATCTTTGAGTACTGATAACAAAGGTCATAATGGGTTACTACAAACTTCAAGAAGCCATTTTCCATTGCTAATACAAACATATTGTCATTTAGTTCTTTCCGAACCACATGGAATATATGACCATCACTCAACCCTTTCACCCAAAACGAGATAGTCATCTTTTTCTGATCTACCAACCCGTCCGGAATAGACAGATAAGCCGTCTCTTTTGCCGGAATCTTTAAAGCTTTTGTTCCATTATAGCTATCAACAAACGAGCTTCCAATTCCTACTCCGGTCAGTTCGGTTTCAGCCTGATCCATTATTGCGTCTTCAAAGGTATAATAGGCATACAAACCGTTCGTCACATCTATAGCAGGAGGATTGGGCGTGTCACCACCGGCTTCTTCCGCATTGATTGTCAGACGAAACGATTCTCCATCTCCTTCTACCAGAATCGTCGTATTCATGGTACCTATCACTTTGGTACGATCCAGATCGACCTTTACTGTACTACTGTTGCCCATGCTTGTAGTGCCTGTTTTGGGAGTTACTTTTATCCAATCCACATCAATACCGCTGACTGTCCAATTTACATTCCCTGCATTGCCTATATTTTTAATGTCAAATGTCAATGAAGAATAATCTTTGCCAAAGTTGAGCACATTCGTATTCAATGCTATTTTGGATGATTTATTCTCTACCTCAGCAGTGATCTTCAAAGCAAGTGATTCCTTATCTGCATTGATCAGAATCGTCGCCTCTTTGCTCTCCGTCAATCGTTCACGAAGTAAGTTCACTTGTATGGCATGGCTTTTACCGGCTTCTACAGTTCCGGTAGATGGATTTATTTCCAACCAATTCACATTTTCCAAACCGGAAATATTCCAGTTGAATTTAGCCGTTCCACGATTAATGATATCAAAAGAGAGGGAAGTGTTTTTTACTCCAAAGTTTAGTGTAGAAACACTTAACACCAATTTGGAATCTGCCTTTATCGGAGTAAGTGTAATATCACCGCTTACCGTTTTCCCGGTCTCCATATTTATCAGTTTGGTATTATTCGTATACCCTTCCTTTTGAGCCTGTAATTCATACTGACCGGATTCCAAGCTCTGAAATTCAAATGTTCCGTCGCTGCCGGTAGTCCGCGACATACCACCAGGAGTCAATCTCACCGTTACATTACTTAATATTTCACCTGTAGAGGTATCCGTAACTTTTCCATAAACATTTCCGGTTAAATCGACTTCATCCTTAGCACAAGCAGCTAATAAAAAAACAAATACAAAAAAACACCACCACCTCACATTCAATATTCTCATGTCTAAATTATTTAAATCACGCTCCTATTCACCTTTTAGATGCAACTCTTTGTTATTCACAGATAACCATATTCTTAAGTCACAATCAAAATTTCACAACTTCTACCTCCGAATTCCTGAACTGCGGCATCGCCTCACCGATATCAGCACCGATATATGTAGGATCGCATACTGTATATTTTTGTCCGTTCACCATCACATAATCACCCTCCACATCCGAAGTGAATCGTACGGCTGTAGCCAAATGTTTAGGATAATGTAACAGCACTACATCAAGATGAAGTAACCTACGCACCAGATTGGAATACAAGATAGCGCGGTCCTCACAATCCGAATATGGATAATAGAAAGTTTCATCCACAAAAAAAGGTCTCTCATATCCAAACTGTTCCCCATCTGTCATATATTCAAAGGCAGTTTGCACAAAATTTATCAACATATTAGCAGATTCTATCTCTGATTTACCGGCAATACATTCTTTTAATGTAGGCAGTAAATCATCCGACAGCAAGTCACTCATCGGTGTACTTGCATACATATCCCATTTGCATTTGGGATAATCACTATACAAATCCATCAAATTCTTATCCACCTGTGTTTCCACACTTAGTTGTGGATAGCGCTTAGAGGTCAAACGCCGAACCGGACTCAATTGCTTATTCACAAGCTCTATCTTCTCACGCATCATTATGGAACAACTTTGAGATTCAGGAGAAAATTTTTGCGGAAATGTATAGTATCCTTCCGATCCTTTCGGATCATCAATAGTATAATATTTTTTTCCATCCAAATTCAAAAAAGAGATTCCATAAACATCCTCTGCTATAGCAAGTAGCAGCACCAGATTACTACCTTTACGGGCGCATTTCACATCATAGCCACTCTGTGCCAATAAAAAGACCCGCATCAAGACTGCTTCATTAGAATAATATCCTCCCCAAAAGGCATTACACAATGTACCTAACATTTGTACATAAGCATAATCACTTAGATGCATCGTTTCACGCCAAACCAAACAGTCATCAACAACTTTATCCATACGACCATCCGCCAATATTTTCCATTTTGCACTAATTACATTTTCGTCTATACTATTGAGTGTAAACTTATCCCGTTCTTCTAATCTCACCCGTAAAAGGGTTCCGTAAAAACGGGTATTAAATGTAGACACAGGAGTCACAGATGGCTGTAAAGGTTGATCAGGCACAGGTTTCGATGGTATTTCCGGAAAAGGGACAGGAGTATCCGGCATAATATTCAATGGAACACGCGGTTGAGGTTTAGGTATAGTCACAATTTTTTTTACCGGTAACTTAGCCGGTGGTGTATCGTGACTATCGTCAAACTTTATAACCGGTTTTACCGGATCCGGACAAGGAGGAGCTTCAACACCAATATAATGCTGGTATTCTATCCAACGTTTCGCAAGATATTCAGCAAACTCCTTATTACGTTGGATGCGATAGTTTTCAAACTCAGTACGTTTTTTCTGTCTATACTGCTCAAACTCTTCACGTTTCTGCTGAACATAACGATCATAATCCGCTGTCTGCTGAGCAAAAACGAAGAAGGGAAAAGAGGTGACCATAAGAAAAAGTAGTAGCAGTTTGTTTTTCATTTGTTTCCGTTTGTTTGAATTAAATAAGAGATCAAAACCGATAAGCAAATGTCAGCCCACAACCGTTATCCATGATAGCGGGTGCCAATGAAAAGCTGGGTCTACCCGCAGGTTTTACAATAACCCGTTTAGCTCCTTTAGCAGCAATGGCATCTATCAGATTATAAACATACAATGCCGCAGTTGCTCCAATACAAAAGTTACGTCCATTCTCCCAATTATCCGCTTTTGAACTATAATCCCTGGCAAATTTGGGTTGTTCTTTCATCTTTTTAATATAAGAAGAACGCAAACTTTCACTGACAATGATACCGGCCACGCATACTACTTCACCTCCAAGAATGCAAAGCCCTTTTGTCGTACTACCTTTGTACATCTGTCCCCAACCGGGGATTAATGAACGGACAAAGCCTTGCATACCGTAATGTGTAGAAAATGAAACATCATCGAATACAGGAGCCGAAGCCTGACGAGAAACAGCGAACAGAGCATAATACTCATATCCATTTGTACCTTCCGGATAAGATATATATTCCCAATATTCATCAACCAAACGAGCGTAAAAAACATCCGTACGACTATCATTGACATATGTCAAAGCATAAGATTGACGACTTTGGCGTCCTTGTGTACCCGATATCTCTTTTATATCAGTTTGAGCCTGCCCACTTATTTGATTATATTGTCCGACAAACAGGGATAAGGCACCTAATTGTTGTTTCTTTAAATCTTCAAGTACCGTACCTGAATTTCGGATAATCTTAAAATAATAAGTATCATTGGAGCGATTTTCATTAAGTCTCGCTTCCCCCTTTTTTACCCACTCCGGAGTTTTTTCCGACCGATTTATCACTCTTGCACAAACTTGAGACACATTGAACAATGTCAATATACAAACAATAATTAAATACTTCATCAATTTTCAGGTTTAACAAACTCTTTTACATATTTCCGGACACCTTCTCCTAAAGTCATACCATCTCCTGCTTTTTTCAAAGCCTCATCAAAAGCTTTATTACGAGCCTTGGATGCATTATTCTCATCAAGTGTATAGCCCACACGTACAACATAATCATCCCCACTCTTTTTCACGAATTTCATACTCTTCTGCAGTAAAGGCATAACAAAACTTGCTACATCCTGTACATAAGCGCCATGAAAGACATCATAAGCTCCTCCTTCTACTTTACCAAAATCCCGTTCCATACCGCCTGTTATTACACTACCAGCAGCGGTAGCATATTTTATTGCAGCAGCGTTCTGTGCTTGCATTTCTGCTGAGAAAGAACTAGCTCCCTCACCGTCACTAACAATTTCTATAAGGTTAGAATTGGAAATCAGTTTCTGGCGGAATGTTGCTATAGACTCATACATAGTAAAAGCCATCGACTCTGTTTTAAACCCATCTGCTGTGTATTCTTTTACCAGTTGTTCCACAGGATCTCCTGCCTTTGGTTGAGACGGTACAACAACTTGAGGTTGCTGAGAATACGGTACATTATACTGTTGTGCTTTCTTTGAACTTCCACAAGAAGTCATCAATCCCATCAAACTTACAGACAGAACTACAAATAAAATTTTTCTCATAAGTCTTTAATATTAATATTAGTAATCAAATCAAATTTTACACATCAATATTTTTCGTCAAATATAGATAAGATATTTATCGCCCACAAATAGCATTTTCCAACATCCTATAACAACAGGCCAACTATTCATATTAATAGGTCAAAAAACAGAGATCAAAGGACTTTTTTTTATTAAAACGAGTAAAAGAAATGGCTTATTTTAACCCAAAAAGTTCAATAATGTACCTATTACTATAGAACACAAATTCTATGAGAGGTAAAAATAAAAATTGGACCGTACTCCTAACAGATATACTCAAGATACGGAAAATATTCATTCAAAAAGAAAAAGATACATTTTACATGTCCTTATATCAAACAAGTTAATAATAAATACGTTACACATCCTATTGTTTGCTGATAGAGAATAGACTCGTTTCTCTACCAGCAAACGAAGTATTAATGAAAATTAGATTCCCCCAAAAACATATATTCATCCAAACGAGATGTAATATACAAGAAAACCCGCATATTCTTTACGTTATTATACAATGTATTTTCCAGATACATCAATTATTCAAATTAGCATATCACTAGATTTCTTAATATAATAGCAAAAAATAATTGATATGACGGTATACTAACTGAACAGTTTCAAAAACACACAAAATCTGACCTCCCAAAGTATACATAAACAAATGTGAAAGGAAAAAGAATAAATTAACTTTCCCGTTTTTTATCATAAAAGGACGAAAATCACAATTAAAAGGCAAAAAGTACAGAATAACAGGTAAATTTCTTATTTATTTAGCTCATCCGAATAAATTTATAAAGAATATTTTTTATAAATTCGCAGTCAAACAATATATCAAAGCCCAAATAAAAACAAATATTAATGAAAAGTATATATATACAAACGCCCTTATTCATTCTTGTATTTTCCATCTTGACAGGTGCTTGCCAGAAAAATAAAAACACAGACATGCTATCTCTCGAAGAGCAAGCGAAAATAAAATTATTAAAACAAGAGATTCACGACTCCATCAGAACCTTCAATGTGACTTTCGCAAAAACAGCTATCACAGAGGGGAAGAAAATAGTAAAAGATAGCGATGACTATTACGATTTCGTTTTGTACGATATTATACTCTATTTCTACATGTCACAACCAGACTCCATGCTCAGTAACCTGACCCTAAACATGAACTATCTATCCGGACAATCCTCTACTCCCAGACGAAATAAGATGCGCATCAAATGCCTGCAAACCAAAGCCGCCTACTATTCACAATTTTTCTTAAACCCAGATTCACTGATATATTATAGTATAGAAGCTTCAAAAGTGGCCGAACAAGACCCCGATTTTGAAGAACGAATATTATGTTATAACAATCTGGCAGATGCCTATAAACAAAAAGGCGAATTGGCACAAAGTGCATTCTACTATAGAAAGGCCATTTACCTAGCAGACTCCGTGCAGACAGCCAAAGACAATTATGTCCCCTTATATGGAGGACTTGCCACTACCTACACAACTCTGCATGATTTCAAACAAAGTAAACTATGGTTGGATAAAAGTTTGGAACTATGGGATAGTATGATGACACACGAAAAATTTAATTACTTGAACAATAGAGGAAACGACTATTACTATCAAGGTGATTATGAAAATTGCCTGAATACATTTTTACAGATGGACACTTTCTTGCATGCACAGCCCGAACTGGAATGGGAAAGACAGATATGCCATGCCAATTTAGTAGATGTATATCTCAAACTTAAACAGCCCCAAAAAGCAGACAGCTTGTTACATGACAATATTAGGTTCTTTAAAGAGATGCAAAACGAAACCGTTCTACCCTACCTCTATACACTGCTAATGGAACTTTCCTTACAGAAAAAAGACTATAAACAGGTGGAACTGCTCATTGGAGAATATACGCTTCCTAAGGATACCAAACCGGAACAGACTTTAGGCAGGCTGGATTTTCTACAAAGATATTATACAGAAAAGCCCGACTGGAAAAAAGCTTACCAGTATCAAAAAGTATACGATACACTGAATGATTCACTGAGAAACGACCGGGTAAAGATGAAAACGGCCGATTTGCAAATGCAATATGAAAGAGATACGACAGTTCTTTATCAAAAGATATACATTGGACAAAAAGAAAAGGAATTACTGCAAACTTATATATGGTTAGGTATAGCAGTCTTTATCCTATTATTACTCCTACCACTATTGTATTATCGACGAAAACAAGCCAAGTTCAAAGAAGAACAGATGCTCCATCGAATCGTAGAGCTACGTATGGAGAATATACGTAACCGAATAACACCTCACTTTATATATAATGCACTGAATCATGAATTACTGGCACAGCAGCAGGGAAGACCTACCCAATTACACACATTAGTCAATCTGCTCCGGCAGGGACAGACACTAGCTAACGTATTTTGTACTTCATTGAAAGAAGAAATAGACTTTATACAACTTTATGTCAGTATAGAAGGGGAATCACTTGGAGAAAATTTCAATTATGAAACTATTTTGGAAGAGGGAATAGAACCGGAACAAATAAAACTACCATCTATGATGATACAGATTTTTGTGGAAAATGCCATTAAACACGGACTAAAAGATATGCCTACTGATACAGATAAAAATACAAAGAAGAAACTTATACTCCATATCTTCAGAAAAGAACATAACATCCATATTGACGTCCGCAACAACGGCAAACCTCTAAACCTGCCAAACAGAGACAATAAAACTCAAAACGGTTTGCGAGTAGTGTCACAAACAATTCAACTGTTGAATGAACGAAATAGACAACAAATGAGCTATAATTTGACAGAATACCGGGATGAAAAGGGAGAGACCGGATGCTGTGCCCAACTTATTATTCCTGATAATTACAATTTTAATATAAACCAAACAACTCATGAGTGTCCCAACTAAAGTTATCATTATTGACGATGACAAGCCTTCTGCAACGGTTCTGTCCAACGAATTGAAGGTTTATCAAGATGTTACTGTGATAGCGACTGCATTTAACAGCCACGATGGCAAACAAGCCATCCTGAAACATAAGCCTCAACTAATATTCTTGGACATCGAATTGCCCGACATCAATGGTTTGGAATTTCTGGCAACATTACGTTCCAAAATCGATTGGGAAATGAGTACTATATTTTACACATCATATGATAAGTATATGCTACAAGCACTCCGTATGCAAGCTTTTGATTTTTTGCTTAAGCCAGTGAATAAAGATGACCTGTTGCTGGTAATGAACCGATATTATCTAAGTAAAAAGAACGCCCAATCCGCTCCGGTTTCTTCTTTGCACTACCCAACGGATAAGCCCCTGCTTATAACTACGATTACGAATGACAAGGTTATATTGAGGCCACAAAATATCGGATATTTCCGATATAATTCCGAACGTAAACTATGGGAAATCATTTTAGATGACTTCCGGCATGTGATCCTGAAACATAATACAACGGCAGAAGTCATACTAAACTACGGAGCTGAATTTATCCAGATACATAAAACCTATATTATCAATATAAATTATCTCAGTATGATACAGGAAAGCGCCTGCGTTATGCTGTATCCCTTTAATATGGTTACCGAATTAAAAGTCAGTAAAATATATAAAAAAAAGTTATTCGACAAATTTTATGATTTATAAGGCGGGCAAAAGAGAACATTTGAATTAGCTGATTACAGAAAGAAAAGAATAGCAGATAAGACTGAAGGGAACTGATAACTTGTATACAATTCCCACAGAGAACTGACCAGTAAGTCATACATAAAATAATATGATCAACGTTCTGTCATTTTTCAGTTTGATATAAAAAACAGCCGCCTGATATCAAATGTATTATCAGGATCAGCTGTACTATTATGGGTATGTCCTAATTGGACATATGCCAACAAATTAATACTCTGATAATAACCTATTTCAATTGAATCTTCATCATCATATCCTCCCTGAACTCAAAAACGCACTTCTTATAAGCTGGTGCTCCCATTACACCTTCAGCATTATTACTGAAGCCAAACTTCTCCATCGGGCGTCCGAAAGAGCCGGTATCCAATACTCCATTCTCATTCTCATCCTGAAACAATGAAATGGCATACGTACCGGCAGGTAGTCCCTGACAGGGAACGACCATAACCGAATCCTGCACCGGCACTCTGAATCCAACTACAGGTTTCTTCATGAATGACTCCGGAGAATTGTAAATACCAACATAGAGATACCCTTTCACGTTCTCTATACCTTCTACTTTCAAGGTTAATGTCTGAGCACTACCTATTACACTTGCAAAAACTAAAAATAAGAAAATCAGATTTGTTTTCATAATCACATGTATTTAAAAATTAGAAACATCATAAGCAGCTTTCTTACCTAAGGTGATGAAGACACCGAGATAGAAGAAATGATCACTGGAAGCTCGTAACGGGATACCATCTATTCGTCCGAACTCATTCTTACGGCAAAGTATATTGGTGGCCGAAGCATGTATAATTATCTTCTTAGTAGCCAGAAAAGTAACGCCTAAGTCAAGGCTGTTATATGGTTTTGCTTCATCATTCATCAGACCGGGACGATTGGGATTATGATATGGACGCCCACTCGCAATCCCTTCCGTAAGGCCAATAATAGTACGCAGCCTGGGAATAGTATATTTCAATACCAAAGAAGCATTATGGCGGGTGGCATACTGTGGAGTAGTCAGTTCACTGTACTCCAAACATTTGCGTTTAGATAGATTGAAGGAATAAGAAAGATAATACTCAAAGTTTTTTAATAAAGAACGATCTTCAAAATAAAGATCAACTCCTTTACTGTTCCCATATCCGTCCGAAGTGAGACCATCGGGAGTAAAAAGTGTAAGACGATTGTACCTTTTGTAATATACCTCTGCTTTATAGAAACGCCCTGCTGCTTCGTACAAAGCTCCTACATTATACTGTTCACAAGCTTCGGAACGTAAAGAAGTCTGTTGCGCCAGATATTTATTATCCGCCGATTGGGTATAACGACCCAACGTAGCTGAGAATACAATCTCATTCCAGGTATAACGAAGTGCCAGACGGGGAGAATAACTTATCTTCCGGTTCAGAGATGTATACTCGGTTCTGAAAGAGAGTTCGGCTTTCAAATTCTCAAACGGATAAAGAGTAGCTGTAACAAATCCGGCTTCTACCGTTGGGGTAATATTCTTTTGAGCGGCAAGAAGCCCGAAAGAATAGCGAGTTCTATATTGGCGAAGGAAAGATTCCACTCCCATATCCAGTTGCAAAAAAGGGCGCAAGCGTTTAGTCAGCTTTGCTTTCAGATGTAGTTCGCTCTGACGTTCGTTCCAATTGTCATCGCTTACAGCAGCTCCCTCTACTTTCCGATCAAAAAAAGAGTAAGCTACTCCGGCAAACCAGTTCCAACCGGAAGATGTTTTCGTGCGGATGGTGGCATTCAAATAGACATTGTCTTCTTTCAGGCGGAACAGACGACAGTCTTCACCGGTATAGTTAGAAAAATCTGTCCGGTCATAGCCGGCATATATCTTAAAAATTACATTCTCAGCAGGTAGATAACGAAACTGGGTAGCTCCCGAAAACAGTTCATATGGTTTCTCAAAGTTTACCCTTCCCGGATATACTTTATTATAAAGAGCAAGATTCTGATAATCGAGATTCAAAGCAATAGAACCTCTTCTAAAAGAGCGATTCCCGCCACCACCTATACCAACAGTAGAAGGATTCATCCCCGCTTTATTAATCGGGCTATCATCTTTCGTTTCCAAAGGAAGTACAGCCGATAAGGCTTCACCATACTCTTGTGAATGCCCGCCTGTAGAGAGATTGATGCCACTGAACATAAAGGGGGAATACCGTCCGCGTGCCGGGGTATTTGTACTGGTAGTAGTATAAGGATTGAGAACATGCATACCATCAATATAAGTTTGCGTTTCGTCACTGCTTCCACCACGCACCAGCAAGCGTCCGCTTTCTCCCTGTATTTGTGTACCGGGAAGGGTCTTCAATGCTTGATACAGATTACCGCTTGCTCCTCCCACAGTTACCAGTTCCACAGGTTGCATATTACTCCAACGACTGTTCATTTGGGGAGTTTTACTTCCTTTAACTACCACTTCATCCAGTGAAACACTATCTGAAAAAGAGGTAAGAAATATCGTGTCTTTTACTGTTACCTGCGACTGCACATGAACAGAAAAGAGAAACAAAGCTACGATTGAGATAAAAAACAGATCTTTCATTTTTTGCTTGCTAACGTTTTCACTGGCAAACATAAAGGAAAGAACAGAGGGAAAAAAATATCCGGGACAGACAACCCGGATATGTGATAAATGACCTATTCGTTGTGACGAATTGCTTTGTTTTGTGACGAACGGCTATGTCTCATTCATGTTCTCTATCAGTGTTTTGATCTCTTTGCTATAAGCACGTGAAACGGGTACTTCCTCTTCACAGCCATCGAGCAAAAGACGATATCCCTGCGAGTTTCCACTCACCCGGGACACTGCGTGTAAGTTGACCAGGAATGCACGATGACACTTAATAATGAAAGGATAAACAGCCGTTGCCTCTTCAGCCTGCTTCATTGTCATACGTAGCAGTTTTCTTACCGGTTCATGACTCTTCCGATAAGTTATTTTCACATAATTACCATCCGCCTCTACAAAAAACAAATCGGATGTATTCACTTCCAATACTTCTTTTGTGCCACCGGCAAAAAGAATCACATTTTCCTCCTGCTCCACTCTTTCAACATTTGCAGTAGCAGCCAATCTCTGAAGATGCAAATTCATTTCTGTAGCTTCTTTGAGATGAAAGGCCAATAACCGGTTTCGGTTCAGCAAGATAAAAAGTACAGAGGGGAAAAAGCCTATGATCACTGTACAAAGCAGGAAGCTGTAAAAAATATCCAGACGAAATCCCCAATTGAATACAATGGCGGAATAAAGCCAGTTTCCAATGGCTATAAAAAAGAAAATATATACCTGACTAAGAATATGTTTCCCAACCGTCCAGCGATCATCCTCATAATACGCTGGAAATAACGCAGGGAACAAATAGACCGGAATACAAAGAAACATTGCTGTCACTGCCATATATCCCAATAAGATACCTAATTTATGATGTTCGATACTGCTTATACCAAACGGCTGTAACAAAGCTAATATTAAAAACACAATAACTGATGAGATCACTGCAATCTTCCAGCGCTGATAAAATACAGGATAAGGACTATTAAGGTAATTAAGCAGTTTTTTCATGCGAATATCTTTTGTCTGTTACAAAGTAAAGCATTTGTTGCCATAACTAAAAAGAATCACTCAAAAAACAATCGGAGAGTTTTCTTATTACCTATCAAACAATTATGGAATAAAAAAAATCGGTTAGTATTATAGTTACTAAAAGAAGAAGTACAAACACTCTGAAGAATCAACCGAAAAGTAAGACGAATGCATTATTTAAGTTTCAACGCACTGATTTTCAAAGCCAAAAAGAACCTTTTTAAAGGCATACAAAAGTGTACACTTTTCCTTGTGTTAAATGTACATTCTTGCCATGCTTAAATGTACATTTTTATACAGCAAGAGTGTACACTCTTACAGAAAAGAGTTATACTGTTAAGATATAGCATTAACAATGTTAATTTACAAAAGCCCTGTCCACATAAACCAAGTGAACAGAGCCTTATATAATTTTCAAACTGATTACCAGTTACTTCACTGGGGTCTGTTCCAATGTAGCCACCAGGAAGTCATAGAATTTTTGTACAGTAGGAATCAGTGCACGTTCGTCCGGAGAGTGCGGTGAACGCAATGTAGGGCCAAAAGAGATCATATCCAGTCCCGGAATTATAGCACCAATGATACCACACTCCAATCCGGCATGAATTACTTTCACAGCAGGTTCTACCCCAAACTGTTTCTTATAAGATTCTTTCATTGCATGCAAAATCGGAGAATTTACATTCGGTTGCCAACCGGAATATCCACCTGTCATTGTTACTTTCATTCCGGCCATAGAGAAACAGCATTCAAGACTTGTAGTCAAATACTCTTTCATGCTGTCACTTGAGCTACGAGCAAGAATCTTGATATCTGCTTTACCACCACCAATACTAATAATAGCCAGGTTAGAAGAAGTTTCTACAGTATCAGGAACGGTAGGAATCATACGGGTTACCCCATTCTGACAGGCAAAGATAGCATCTACCAGATTATCCTGGATCTCTTCCGGAATCTGTCCTGCAGGCACATCTACCCGTTCGGCTTTGAAACTGATAGGAGTCTCGATAGCAGAAAACTCTTCATTAAAAAGATCTTCACAGTATTTTACCAGTCCTAACAACTCTTCTTCATTTTCAGCAGGAATAGTAACAATGGCAGAAGCCTCACGCGGAATAGCATTACGCATATTTCCACCCTCCCAGCAAGACAGGCGAGCTTCGTAAGTAGCAATAGCTTCGCGAACAAAACGTACAAGCAACTTATTGGCATTTGCACGTCCCTGATTGATTTCCAATCCGGAGTGTCCACCGCGTAATCCCTTCAATGTGACTTTGATGGCAATATCGCCCTCTTCGGGCTCCACCTCTTTATATTCAAGTGTAGCTGTAACATCCATACCACCTGCACAGCCGATATAGAGTTCGCCCTCATCTTCCGAGTCAAGATTCAACAGGATTTCTCCGTTCAGCGTTCCCGGTTTAAGTCCGAAAGCACCATACATCCCTGTCTCTTCATCCTTTGTGATAAGAGCTTCCAATGGACCATGTTTCAAATCTTTGGCTTCCAGAACAGCCATGATAGCAGCTACACCCAATCCATTATCGGCACCCAGTGTAGTGCCTCTGGCTTTCACCCAGTCACCGTCTATATAAGTTTCAATAGGATCTTTCTCAAAATCATGTATTGTATCATTATTCTTTTGAGGCACCATGTCCATATGAGCCTGTAAAATTACTCCTTTGCGGTTTTCCATACCCGGAGTAGCAGGTTTGCGGATAATAACATTACCAACCTCGTCTACAAATGATTCCAGTCCCAGGCTGTTTCCGAAATTAAGAAGAAACTCAGTTATTCTTTCCATATGTCCCGACGGACGCGGAATCTGAGTTAATGAATAAAAATGCTTCCACACATTCTGTGGAGCTAAAGAGAGGATTGTACTCATAACGAATTAATTTTAGGTTCTTATTTTCGTTGTCTATGAGTTAGTGGTAAAGCCACTAAACCATATATTCCCAACAAAACTACTAAAAAGGTTTGAATTCCGTGTACAATCAAGGCAAATATTCCTGCATCGGTTGCATTTACTCCGTAAAGCATCATCATCGAGATAACAGCAAAATGCCAGGGCCCGGCTCCGTTGGGAGTAGGAACGATAACAGCAAATGTACCCCCTACAAACATAACAAGTGCGGCAAGAATCCCCAGATGAGCAGTAAACCCAAAACAATAGAACGTGAGGTAAAAGTGAAAAAAATAACAAACCCAAATAAGGATTGTATACAAAATGAAAAGAGGAATATTTTTCACATTCTTCAAAGACATCACTCCTTCCCAAACGTTAAGGACAACCCCTTTTACTTTTTCAAAGAAAGACAACGCACGCATCAAATAGTAAAGAAGCACTATTACCCCGATAATGCAAAACAAAACGATATAGAACCATACGGATGTCAACAAGTGAACAATGGAAGGAATCTTAGTCCCGGTTTCCTCAAAGAAAGTGAGAAAAACAGGCATCTGTAATAAGAATGTGATACCGGCAATAAAAACAATGCAAATAGTATCAATCAGCCGTTCAGTAACTACCGTACCCAAAGATTTTGCAAATGAGACATCATCATATTTGACGAGGACACCACAACGGGACACTTCTCCTACCCGAGGTAATATAAGATTGGTAGCATAGGAAATGAAAATAGCATTTACACAGTCGCTCGTTTTCGGAAAAGCTCCTAAAGGTTCCAATGTCTGTTTCCAGCGCCAACCGCGAAAGACGTGACTGAATACGCCAAACGCTAATGAAAAAAGCATCCACCACCAGTTTACGCCATGCCGCAGCACATCACCCGCCTTTGCAAAATCGAAGTCACGATAGACCCAGTACAAGATAAAGCCTCCCAAAACTAATGGTAAAATAAGTTTCAGAGCCTTTTTTATTAGTTTCTTCATTCTTAATTCTTTATTCTTCAAGTAAAAGAATTACCTTTGTCGACTGCAAAAGTAACTATTTAGTTGATAAATGAAATTAGTAAAGCCTAAAAAGTTTCTCGGACAGCATTTCCTGAAAGACCTTAAAGTGGCGCAGGATATTGCCGACACTGTTGATACGTTTCCTACACTTCCTATTCTGGAAGTTGGACCGGGAATGGGTGTGCTCACACAGTTCCTCGTAAAAAAGGAACGCCCGGTGAAAGTAGTAGAGGTAGATTATGAATCGGTAGCCTATCTGCGTGAAGCTTATCCGTCATTAGAAGACTGTATTATAGAAGACGACTTTCTCAAAATGAATCTGCAACGTGTCTTTAATGGCAATCAGTTCGTGTTAACCGGAAATTATCCTTATAACATATCCAGTCAGATTTTTTTCAAGATGCTCGAAAATAAAGATCTGATACCTTGTTGTACCGGTATGATTCAGAAAGAAGTAGCCGAACGTATTGCAGCGGGGCCGGGAAGCAAAACTTATGGTATTCTCAGCGTATTGATACAAGCATGGTATCGGGTGGAATATCTCTTTACGGTCAGCGAGCATGTCTTCAATCCGCCTCCCAAAGTAAAAAGCGCCGTAATACGTATGACACGTAATGAAACAATTGAGCTGGGATGCGACGAAAAGCTATTCAAACAAGTAGTAAAAACCACTTTTAATCAACGTAGAAAAACATTACGCAATTCTATTAAACCGATATTAGGCAAAGAATGCCCGCTGACGGAAGATGTTTTATTCAATAAACGGCCAGAGCAACTATCGGTACAACAGTTTATCGACTTGACTAACAGTGTAGAAGAAGCTCTAAAGAGTCACAAGACCAATAACGATGTTGACAATATGGAATAAAATAAATAAAGACACATTGGAAAAAGGAAGAATAGGAATCTTATTTTTTATCCTATTCCTTCCTTGCCTGTCCAGCCTGTTCATGTCTGTCGATATACAAAAAGAATTCAGCGACAGGATTGGCTATTTACTTTTATATACACTTGTATTATTGCTTCCTCTTTCCTTTTTGAAGAGCAAATTCTATTTCCTCTTTGAAGGTATTTTCCTGTTATTTGCCCCAATTGAGATAATGCACCTGAAACTGTTAGGAATGCCGGTTTCGTCCCCATTCATAACCTCTATGCTTCAAACAGACTTCAAAGAGAGTATGGAAGTTCTGTCTTCTTTCAAATTAGAAATTATCATAATGCTGTTAGTATGGGGGATTTATTTTAGACAAGTACATAAGATTTCAAACCACTATTTAGGAACTAAATGGTTTCGTATTGCTTTAATTCCTCTTTTCATCATCTGGAATATAACTCTGTTTGCAAACACATTCTTGTCATCCCCTTCCGGTAGCACTTTTTCAGGGCGTTTGATAGTCAGTTCGTACCAGGTTGTGCACCAGTATTATAAAATCTTTCCTGTGAACCTGTTTCTATCTTATACCAAGCATCTGAAAGACAACTCGGAGGTCAAGGCCATGAATGAAAGATTAAAGTCGTTCAAATTTAACGTACAAAGTCTGACTCCACCCAATGAAAAAGAAATATATGTTCTGGTTATCGGAGAATCTGCCCGTGCAGACCATTTCTCTATAAATGGTTATAAAAGAAAAACAACTCCACAACTTGAGCAAACAGAGAATCTGGTTAGCTTTGGAGATGTACTTTCTACAGCCAATATTACGGTCAGGGCACTTCCATTATTGTTAAGCCGTGCCACTCCGGAATCACCGGAGATAGCATATCAAGAAAAAACACTTCCGGAAGCATTTAAAGAGTGTGGTTTTTCTACAGCGTGGATTGCCAACCAATCTTTCAATGACCCTTACGTTCTTCGGATAGCTCATAACTCGGACTACCATCACTTTGAATTGGTAGACTACGGTGCCGACAATAATTATGATGAAAAATTATTGCCCAAACTGGATAAAGTACTTACTTGCAACAAGCAAAAGCAATTTATTGTAATTCATACATTGGGCAATCACTTCAAATACAACTACCGGCATCCTGAAAACTTTGAAAAGTTCAAACCGGCAATGCCTAAAGATTTTAGTTACAATGAGATTAGTAAAGACCAAAAAACAATTGTCACTAATTCATACGATAACTCGGTTCTGTATACTGACTTTATATTATCTGAAATCATAAAAAGGGTACAGCAACAATCATGCATAGCTGCTGTCTGTTATATTTCCGATCATGCAGAAAATCTGTATGATGATGGAACCGAAGAATTGATGCACAGTAGCCCAAATCCGAGTCGGAATGAAGTGCATGTACCCTTTATCATATGGCTTTCTGATTCCTATAGAAAACAGTTTCCGGAAATATACGATATATTGAACAGTCATAAAGAAAGCCCAATCAGTGCAAATAACCTGTTTCACACCATGTTGAAGATTAGTAATATCACCTATCCGGATGAAAAGCCCGATCTCAGCATTACATTCGAAGAGTTTCAGGGAGACAGTATCAGAGAAGTATTAACGCCCAATGGGAAAATAGTATATCTTCATTAAATATCAGATATAAATAAGATGAACGAGGAATACATAGACAACGTTAAACAACTTATTGAGCAAAAAGATGCTAATAAGGTTAAGGAATTTCTTATCAATCTTCATCCGGCTGATATAGCCGAGTTGTGTAATGACCTCAACCCGGAAGAGGCCCGTTTTGTCTACCGGTTGCTCGATAACGAAACCGCCGCCGACGTATTGGTAGAAATGGACGAGGATGTTCGTAAAGAATTCCTTGAAATTCTGCCTTCCGAAACAATCGCCAAACGTTTCGTTGATTACATGGATACGGACGATGCCGTAGACCTGATGCGAGAACTTGATGAGGAAAAGCAGGAAGAGGTTCTTTCACATATTGAAGACATAGAACAGGCAGGTGATATCGTTGACCTTTTGAAGTATGACGAAGATACAGCCGGTGGTTTGATGGGAACTGAAATGGTGCTCGTCAACGAAAACTGGAGTATGCCGGAATGCCTGAAAGAGATGCGTCAGCAAGCTGAAGAACTGGACGAAATTTACTATGTATATGTAATAGACGATGACGAACGGCTACGTGGTATCTTCCCTTTGAAGAAGATGATTACTTCACCTTCCGTATCAAAAGTAAAACACGTAATGCAGAAAGATCCGATCTCTGTACATGTAGACACGCCCATTGACGAAGTTGCCCAAATCATTGAAAAGTACGACCTTGTAGCTATTCCGGTATTAGATAGCATCGGACGACTTGTTGGACAAATCACCGTTGACGACGTAATGGATGAAGTACGTGAACAATCGGAACGCGATTACCAATTAGCTTCCGGACTTTCACAAGACGTAGAAACAGACGATAATGTTCTTCGGCAAACCACTGCACGTCTTCCCTGGCTACTTATTGGTATGCTGGGTGGTATTGGTAATTCCATGATATTAGGAAATTTCGATGCAACCTTTGCCGCTCACCCTGAAATGGCTCTCTATATCCCACTGATTGGAGGTACGGGAGGAAATGTCGGAACGCAATCTTCAGCACTCATCGTACAGGGATTAGCGAACAGTTCCCTCGATACTAAAAACACCCTTAAGCAAGTTACCAAAGAAGCAATAGTAGCATTAATCAATGCAACAATTATTTCTTTATTAGTATATACATATAATTTCATTCGCTTTGGTGCCATGGCAACCGTTACCTATTCTGTATCTATCAGTTTATTTGCAGTAGTGATGTTTGCTTCTATTTTTGGTACCTTAGTCCCGATGACACTTGAAAAGCTTAAAATAGACCCAGCCATTGCTACAGGACCGTTTATAGCCATTACGAATGACATTATCGGTATGATGCTCTATATGGGAATTACTGTTTTATTGTCCTAAATGAAAGATAAATAAAAAAAAATCAGGCAAAAAAGTATGAAGTAATCGTTTTATTTCATTAATTTGTGACCTAATGTAACAAAGGAGTTAAATCTCCATTTCCTAAAACGAATATACAATGATGGACTCTCATGACACTAACCAACCTTTGAATCCAGGGGAGTTAGAAGAAGAAAAGAAAACAGTTGAGGTTTCTGATACAATAACAGAAACTCCAGCCGAAGAAACAAATGCTGAAAAACAACCCGAAACAGCTCCTCGGCCGGTAACAAAAGAGGAAGTACTTGTACGGATGAAAGAACTTGCCCAGAATGCAGAAAATGCCAACAAGCAAGAATTGGACAGTTTAAAGCAATCTTTTTATAAGATACATAATGCTGAACAGGAAGCGGCCAAGAAGTTATTTGTTGAAAACGGCGGTTCAGAAGAAGACTACGTACCACAGAGCGATGTGATAGAAGAGGAGTTCAAAAATGTCATGGCTGTTATCAAAGAAAAAAGAGGTGCCCAGATTGCCGAGCAAGAAAAGCAGAAAGAAGAAAATCTGCAAATCAAGCTTTCAATCATAGAAGAACTCAAAGAATTGGTAGAATCGCCTGATGACGCTAACAAATCATATACAGAATTTAAAAAGCTACAACAGCAGTGGAATGAAACCAAATTGGTTCCCCAGTCTAAAGTAAATGAACTCTGGAAGAACTATCAGCTATATGTAGAAAAATTCTATGACATACTGAAACTCAATAACGAATTCCGCGAATATGACTTCAAGAAAAATCTCGAAATAAAGAATCGCCTTATCGAAGCAGCTGAAAAGCTCGCGGATGAAGAAGATGTTGTTTCCGCTTTCCATCAACTGCAGAAGTTGCACCAGGAATTTCGTGATACAGGTCCTGTAGTAAAAGAGCTTCGTGATGAGGTATGGAACCGCTTTAAAACAGCCTCTACAGTAGTCAATCGTCGCCATCAGCAGCACTTCGAAGCTTTGAAAGAAGCTGAACAACATAATCTGGACCAGAAAACAGTGATTTGCGAAATTGTGGAAGCTATCACATATGACGAATTGAAAACATTCTCAGCCTGGGAAAATAAAACCCAGGAAGTTATTGCTCTGCAAAACAAATGGAAAACAATCGGTTTTGCACCGCAAAAGATGAATGTAAAAATATTCGAGCGTTTCCGCCATGCCTGCGACGACTTTTTCAAGAAAAAAGGAGAATTCTTCAAAGCATTGAAAGAAGGAATGAACGAAAATCTGGAGAAGAAAAAAGCATTGTGCGAAAAAGCAGAAGCATTGAAAGACAGTACCGACTGGAAAGCAACAGCTGACGCATTGACCAAATTGCAGAAAGAATGGAAAACGATCGGACCAGTTTCAAAAAAATACTCAGATGTAGTATGGAAACGTTTTATTTCTGCTTGTGATTATTTCTTTGAACAGAAAAATAAAGCAACTTCTTCACAACGCTCCGTCGAAATAGAGAACATGGAGAAGAAGAAAGACATCATCAACCAACTAACTGCTATTGAAGAATCTATGGATACGGAAGAAGCAGGTAAACAGGTTCGCGAACTGATGAAAGACTGGAACGCCATAGGACATGTACCATTTAAGGAAAAAGATAAGCTGTACAAACAATACCATACCCTGATTGATCAGCTGTTTGAACGTTTTAATATAAGCGCTTCAAACAAGAAACTGAGTAATTTCAAATCCAACATCAGCAACATTCAAGGAGGAGGCTCACAGACTCTATACAGAGAACGCGAGAAACTGGTTCGCGCATACGAAAACATGAAAAGTGAACTCCAAACTTATGAAAATAACCTTGGCTTCTTGACATCTGCTTCTAAAAAGGGAAATAGTCTGTTAACGGAACTCAACCGAAAAGTAGATAAGTTAAAAGCTGACTTAGAATTGGTTTTGCAAAAAATTAAAGTAATTGATGAATCAATTAAAGAAGAAGAATAAACCAAAACAGTAAAGATATAAAAAATAAAGGGAGTGCATCAAAAGAATATGAATGATTGCATTCCCTTTATTTTTTCATATAGGTTTAGCTTATAAAAAAGCGTGAAATATCTTAAAGACATTTCACGCTTTCTTGTTGGGCTATCTGGACTCGAACCAGAAATGACAGGACCAGAATCTGTAGTGTTACCATTACACCATAGCCCAATACTTATTTTTCAAACAATCAACTTAATTGTTCCTCATTTGCGGGTGCAAAGATACAAAGAATTTGGTAAATTCAAACATTTCACATATTTTTTTTGCAAAAAATCAATGATACCCTCTCTGTTTTAAAGGATACATCCCTAAAAAACACAAAAAAAGAAGAGTTTTACGACATAACTTTCTTTGATACAAGAATTCAGCGTATATTTGTAACCTATATTATGTTAATGTAGCAAGAAACAAAGATAAGAGCTTCCTTGTTATAAGGAGAAGTAAAAGCATTGATTATTAAATTTCAACCTATAAATGAACGAGACGAAAATATTAATTGAAAAGATAACAGAAGGAATTCAAGAGAAAAAAGGTAAAAACATCGTTATAGCCGACCTGACAAACATTGGCGATACAATATGCAAATATTTAGTAATTTGTCAAGGTAACTCACCCAGCCAAATAACAGCCATCGTTGATTCAATCAAAGATTTCACCCGGAAAGGTACAGACATCAAGCCATTTGCAATAGATGGTCTGCGAAATGCCGAATGGGTAGCTATGGATTATTCAGACGTGCTGGTACACGTATTTCTGCCCGAAACCAGATATTTCTATAATCTGGAAAATCTTTGGGCGGATGCCAAGTTAACAACGATCCCCGACATTGACTAATTTTTCAATATGGAAGATAACAACAAGAAACCCAATAAAGTAAATATGCCCAAGTTCAACCTGAACTGGATGTACATGATTATAGCCCTGATGCTTCTGGGGCTTTGGTGGAGCAATCAAGGAGGAACTATCAGCAAACAGATACCTTACGACGAATTTCAACAATACGTTCGTGAAGGTTATGTTAGTAAAGTAGTAGGATATGACGACAGCTCGGTTGAAGTATTTATCAAGCCGCAATTCGTAGGCAAGGTATTCAAACAAGATTCAACCCGCGTTGGCAAAAATCCGATGATTACCACTGAAGCTCCAACACGTGAAAGTCTTGGTAATTTCATTGATGCTGAAAAACAAGAAGGTCATTTTGACGGCTCTATAAGCTACGATAAAAAGAACAATATTTTTGGTTCTATCCTAATAAATTTTTTGCCGATCATCTTCCTCATCGGACTCTGGATATTCTTTATGCGCCGAATGAGTGGTGGAGCAAGTGGAGGTAGCGGCGGAGTATTTAATGTAGGAAAGTCCAAAGCACAACTTTTTGAAAAAGGCGGTGCCATTAAAATCACATTTAAGGATGTGGCAGGACTTGCCGAAGCCAAACAAGAAGTAGAAGAGATTGTAGAATTTCTGAAACAACCACAGAAATATACAGATCTGGGTGGTAAAATTCCTAAAGGTGCACTGCTCGTAGGCCCTCCGGGAACCGGTAAAACTTTACTTGCCAAAGCGGTAGCTGGCGAGGCTAATGTACCATTCTTCTCATTGGCAGGTTCGGACTTTGTTGAAATGTTCGTTGGTGTAGGTGCTTCCCGTGTTCGCGACCTCTTTCGTCAGGCAAAAGAGAAAGCTCCTTGTATCATTTTTATTGATGAAATTGATGCAGTAGGACGTGCCCGCGGTAAAAACCCGGCAATGGGAGGAAATGATGAACGTGAAAACACATTGAACCAGCTCTTGACAGAAATGGATGGCTTTGGTTCTAACAGTGGTGTTATTATCCTTGCCGCTACCAATCGCGTAGACGTATTGGATAAAGCACTTCTACGTGCCGGACGTTTCGACCGCCAAATCCATGTAGATTTACCCGATTTAAATGAACGCAAAGAAGTATTTGGTGTACACCTGCGTCCTATAAAAATAGATGATAGTGTAGACGTAGATTTGCTTGCCCGCCAGACACCAGGATTTTCAGGAGCAGACATTGCCAATGTATGTAATGAAGCTGCCCTGATTGCAGCCCGCCACGGAAAGAAATTTGTCGGTAAACAAGATTTTCTGGATGCAGTAGACCGTATCATTGGTGGTCTGGAAAAGAAAACAAAAATAACTACCGAAGCAGAACGCCGCTCCATTGCACTGCACGAAGCAGGTCATGCCGCTATTTCATGGTTACTTGAATATGCCAATCCATTGATTAAGGTAACAATTGTGCCGCGTGGTCGTGCATTAGGCGCTGCCTGGTATCTGCCGGAAGAACGTCAAATTACCACTAAAGAGCAAATGCTTGATGAGATGTGTGCCACTTTGGGTGGGCGTGCTGCAGAAGATTTATTTCTTGGAAGAATCTCAACCGGAGCGATGAACGACCTGGAACGTGTCACGAAACAATCATACGGTATGATTGCTTATCTTGGTATGAGTGACAGGCTGCCTAATCTGTGTTACTATAACAACGATGAATATTCTTTCAATCGTCCTTATAGTGAAAAGACAGCTGAACTGATTGACGAAGAAGTAAAGAAAATGGTCAATGAACAATACGAACGGGCTAAACAAATTCTATCCGAACATAGAGACGGGCACAATCAGTTGGCTCAATTGTTGATAGACAAAGAAGTTATCTTTGCGGAGGATGTAGAACGTATCTTTGGTAAACGCCCATGGGCATCGCGTTCTGAAGAAATTATGGCAGCTAAAGAAAGCAAAGACGCTGCAGATGCAGAGAAAGCTCTTGAAAAGAAAATGAACGAAGAGAAAGAAGCAAAAAAAGAAGCTGAAGCCTCTACCGAAGCATCAGCTACCGAATTACAAAATTAAAATCTAAATACGTTGAAAAGCAATTTTATACAAAGAGCGATCACAGGAGTGCTATTTGTAGCCATATTGGTAGGATGTATTCTCTATCACCCATTCAGTTTCGGAGCACTTTTTATAGTGATCAGTGCTCTGACGATACGGGAATTTGGAAGTCTGGTCAATAATATAGAAGGTGCCAGTGTCAATAAGAACATTACTATGCTGGGCGGAGCTTATCTGTTTCTGGCTATTATGGGATTCTGCATTGATGCATCAGACTCTAAAATATTCCTTCCTTATTTACTTTTGCTTCTCTATATGATGATTAGCGAACTGTATCTGAAAAAGGAAAATCCTGTGCTCAATTGGGCTTTCTCTATGTTGAGCCAACTATACATTGCATTGCCCTTCGCTTTATTAAGTGCATTGGCTTTTCACAATAATCCGGAAGATTCCTCTGTAAGCTACAACCCGATATTGCCACTATCTATTTTCGTCTTCATCTGGTTGAATGATACAGGAGCTTATTGTGTAGGTTCATTAATAGGAAAGCATCGTCTTTTTGAACGTATCTCTCCCAAAAAATCATGGGAAGGCTCTATTGGAGGAGGTATTGTATCAATAGCTTCGTCTTTTGTATTTGCTCATTTCTTTCCGATTATGAGTGTAGCAGAATGGGCGGGACTCGCATTAGTAGTAGTAATTTTCGGTACCTGGGGTGACCTTACGGAATCACTACTAAAACGTCAGCTCCATATCAAAGATTCCGGTTCTATTCTTCCGGGACATGGTGGAATGCTAGATCGGTTTGATAGCGCCCTGATGGCGATACCTGCAGCAGTAGTTTATCTGTATGTATTGACATGGATTTAAAAAAAGATTCATATACAGAAACGGGCCTGTCTCCAACAGTAAAGACAAGCCCGTTTTAATTGAAAGCTCGGTAAACATTATTCCGTCTTACCTGCTTCCAATGTGTTATAATCAAGATTCAGAGCTATTGGGGGTACAGACATCGCTTCTTTCACGTTAAACGTCAACTCAACTTCACCATTCACGGATGAATTCAGCTTCAGCTTCAATCCCTTCTTTCCTTCAAAGTCCAGAGAGTTCAAATTAAATGAAACAGGTTCATAGCCAAACCAACCGGATAGATCTTTCTGCGTATTATAGCGAAATTCTAAATGGATATATCCATCCTCTTCCGCTTTCTCTATTGTATTACGTACCAGACTAACCAGGTGCGGACCGTAGACGGGTCTGTTCTGTTCGAATATAAGATTCAAATATCCATTAGCAATCCAGATATCACCTTTAAGAATAGAGACCGGATCATTGCCTATCTCTTCTTCATTCTCTGCAGTTAAGTCTTCCACCTGCTTAGTTGTAATAGGAAATAGATTCTCTACCTTAATAGCCATGTCATATTCCCCATAATTATCATACAAAGGATTGAAAATAACAAGCATACGTTTACCATCTACCGGTTTAAATCCATAAACACTTGTTGCAGCCGGCCAAAGACTCCCATAATTATCGGACTTTAAATAATATGTATCACCACTCACTACACGGACCGTAGCCCAACTCCCTCCACGTTGTCCGATAGAATATCCATCGCCCTCATCACATGATTGCAAAGTAGGAATTAATACCAATAACAACGCCAAAAAAAAACAATTCAACCTTTTCATATATGTATTCCTTTCTTTTTTGTTTCTATCAGATAAATAAAAAAGCCGGGCATTTACTGCACCGGCTTTAGATTTATTATCAAAAGATATCTTATTTTTTAAGCAATTTCATCATTTCACGGGCAGCATGCCGGGGGGCTCCTGCTGGCCCAAGACGCTGAGCCATAAATTCATATCCATCCAACATTTTCCGGCGATACTCCTTATTAAATAAAAGTCGTTCCAACTCCATTTTCATATTCTCAACCGTCATTGTATCAGCAACGAGTTCCTTTACAACCTCACGATCAGCTATCAAATTAACAAGAGAGATAAACTTTACTTTCAGAATATGCTTACGCAAAAAGGACACAAACTTACCGCATGCCAAATAATAACATACAACTTGAGGAATCCGGAAAAGTGCAGTTTCCAATGTTGCTGTGCCAGAGGTGACAAGTGCAACATCAGAGTGTTGCAAAAGCCGGTAAGTCTGATTAAAAATAATTTTCACCTGTGTATCACCTACATATTGCTGATAATATTCAGGAACAATAGAAGGAGCTCCCGCCAGCACCAACTGGTAATCAGGAAAAGCAGAAGCCGCTTTTAACATACCGGGAAGATTATCTTTTATCTCTTGTTTCCGACTTCCGGCAAGAAGAGCAATAACCGGTTTATCCTCCAGATTATTGTCACGAATAAAATCTCCAAAATTCTCCGAATGAGAATCACTAAAAGCAACCACCTCATCTACTGTAGGATTACCAACATAATGTATCGGATAGTTGTGCTTCTTTTCAAAAAACTCAACTTCAAAGGGAAGAATGGAAAAAAGCTCGTCAACATCACGTTTGATGTTCTTTATACGATATTCCTTCCAAGCCCATATCTTTGGCGAAATATAATAATAGACAGGTATTTGAGTATGAGAGTGAATAAACTTTGCAATATTCAGATTGAAACCGGGATAATCCACCAGAATAACAACATCCGGATTCCAGGATACTATATCTTCTTTACAACACCTCATATTGGCAAAAATAGTGCGTAAATGCAACAACACAGGAATAAATCCCATATAAGCCAGTTCTCTATAATGCTTCACCATTGTTCCTCCAACAGCAGCCATCAAGTCACCACCAAAGAAACGAAAATCGGCCTGTGGATCCTCTTCTTTCAATGCAGTCATCAGATGAGAGGCATGCAAATCACCGGAAGCTTCGCCAACAATGAGATAATATTTCATTATTCAAACCATTTATTCAGTTCATTCATAAACTCATAATCCGTCACATCCACTTTGGTCGGAGTGATGGCAACATAACCATTAGCAAGTGCCCAATGATCATTTTTCTCATTCTCCGGTTCATCATCTGTAAACTCTCCTATCAGCCAGAAGTAATTGCTATCTCCTTTTCGGGGACAAGCTTCCCATTCATTAGTCCATCGTCCCTTAGCCTGTTCACAGACTTTAATTCCCTTAAGTTCCTTTGTATCAGGAAAATTTACATTCAGACAAGTTAATAGAGGTAGTCCTTTTTCTAATACCTGAGAAGCAATTTGACGGATATACGGACCTGCAGCCTCAAAATCGGCTCCGGGATCATGACTGCAAAGAGAAAAACCAATAGAAGGAATTCCATTCAGACACCCCTCAATAACAACTCCCATCGTACCAGAATAATGAACATTCGTAGCCGAATTGTCACCATGATTAACCCCTCCTACCACCAAATCGGGTTTCCGTTCAAGTACTGTATTCCAAGCCAGTTTAATACAATCAGCCGGTGTTCCGGAACATTTGTATACGGTCAATCCTACCTCTTTACGAACTAACTGATAATGTACAGGTTGCGTCACGGTAATTGCACATCCACTACCCGAACGGGCAGTATCGGGCGCCATAACTACAATTTCGCCTAACGGACGAAGAAACTTTATAAGTTCACTTATACCTTTTGCCATGACACCATCATCATTAGAGATAAGTATCAAAGGCCGCTTATTTTCCATAATAATCTCCTTAGTCTTTATAATTCAGCACAAAAGTAACAAAAAGAACGTTTATCACCAACTCTCCCCCTTGCTTAAACCTCACATCCAAGCTTTGCAGATATTTTGCTATACACATTCAGAGAAGGCACAGGAGTTATTATTTACTTTCAGGTATAATCATTTGCAGGCGTTTACAAATCTTAATCTTCTGCAAGTGAGTAAAAAAGCAGCCCGTTATTTAATATAAATATGTATATTTGCAGGCCAAGAAAAAGAATACATAAAGATTTCATTGTTCAGTTATTAACAAAACAGATGACTTATCAACAGAATCAGTAAAGTTTCTCTTTTTTCGTAGGCGCTCTGAGTTATTATCACTTATTTCGCAGCCGATAAAATTAGATAATATGGGAAAAATAATTGCTTTGGCCAATCAAAAAGGCGGTGTAGGTAAAACAACGACTACGATTAATCTCGCAGCCTCACTTGCTACACTCGAAAAGAAAGTACTGGTGGTTGACGCAGACCCACAGGCAAATGCTTCATCCGGTCTGGGAGTTGATATTAAGCAATCAGAGTGTACAATCTATGAATGTATTATAGATAGAGCTGATGTACAGGATGCTATCCATGACACAGAAATTGAATCACTGAAAGTCATCTCTTCACATATCAATCTGGTAGGAGCAGAAATAGAAATGCTAAACCTGAAGAACCGCGAAAAGATATTGAAAGAAGTATTAACTCCTTTGAAGGAAGAATATGATTATATATTAATAGACTGTTCGCCTTCGCTGGGACTCATCACTATTAACGCACTGACCGCTGCCGATTCTGTAATCATCCCTGTACAAGCCGAATACTTTGCTCTCGAAGGGATCAGTAAATTATTGAATACCATCAAAATTATAAAATCCAAACTTAATCCCGCATTGGAAATAGAAGGATTCTTACTAACAATGTATGACTCACGCCTGCGTCAGGCCAATCAGATCTATGATGAGGTAAAACGCCATTTCCAGGAATTGGTATTCAAGACTGTAGTACAACGTAATGTCAAACTAAGTGAGGCCCCCAGTTACGGTATACCAACCATCTTATATGATGCAGAATCAACCGGAGCCAAAAATCATATGGCATTAGCACAAGAAATTATCAATAGAAATAGTAAATAAACGAGGTATATGGCAACACAAAGAAGAAATGCATTAGGCCGCGGGCTAGACGCTCTGCTTTCAATGGATGAAGTAAAGACCGAAGGTTCTTCGTCTATTAATGAGATAGAGTTGTCACAAATCTCAGTTAATCCTAATCAGCCACGTCGGGAATTTGACGAAACGGCATTGCAGGAACTGGCAGATTCTATCTCTGAAATCGGTATTATCCAACCTATCACATTGCGTAAGCTTACAGAGGATGAATATCAGATTATAGCTGGAGAACGCCGTTACAGAGCCTCACTTAAAGCGGGGTTAAAAACAATTCCAGCCTATATCCGCACAGCCGATGATGAAAACGTAATGGAAATGGCGCTGATTGAAAATATTCAGCGTGAAGATCTTAACGCAGTAGAAATAGCCCTTGCCTATCAACATTTGTTGGAACAATATGAATTGACTCAGGAACGTCTCAGTGAACGAGTAGGTAAGAAACGTACTACTATTGCCAACTATTTGCGCTTGTTGAAATTACCGGCACCCATTCAAATGGCATTGCAAAACAAACAAATTGATATGGGACATGCCCGTGCATTAATCACATTGGGAGACCCTAAACTACAAGTAAAAATATTCGAAGAAATATTGGAGCACGATTACTCCGTACGCAAAGTAGAAGAAATTGTAAAATCACTGAGCGAAGGAGAAACCGTAAAAAGCGGAACACGCAAAATCACACCAAAGCGTTCCAAACTACCGGAAGAATTCAATATGCTAAAGCAACATCTTTCGGGATTCTTCAATACTAAGGTACAGTTAACCTGCTCTGAAAAAGGAAAAGGTAAAATCAGCATCCCCTTCAATAATGAAGAAGATCTGGAACGTATCATGGAAATCTTCGACACGTTAAAGAAGTAAATGACAAGAAAATATAAAATATACAAGCCATATATTATCACCCTGCTTCTCTGTTTACTACAGGTAGCAGGGATTGATGTGTATGCACAAGCACCTGCTAAGGTTGCGCCACACGACTCCATTACAGTACGTGAAGCACCTAAAGCACGTGCGCGCCGGCACCGCGAAATCAACAGTCCGACAGAGAAAGATTCTTTGACCGTAAACAGAGCTCCGCTCAATAAAGACAGTATCACAGTACTCAAAATAGACAGTACCCAAATGCAAGCGGCAGCCTCTATAGTAGCTGATAGTCTGGATAAGGTTAACAAAAAGAATCTGAAAGAGATAGAAACAGCTGTAGTTCTGCCCCAACCCAAAGATACCATACCTCCTGCCATACCGGAGAAAATATGGACTCCAAATCCGACAAAAGCAACCTGGCTGGCAATCGTTTTCCCGGGAGGAGGACAAATTTACAATCGTAAGTTTTGGAAACTTCCCATTATCTATGGAGGATTTGCCGGATGTGCTTATGCACTAAGCTGGAATGGGAAAATGTATAAAGATTACTCGCAAGCTTATCTGGATATAATGGACAGTGACCCAACAACCAACAGCCATCTTGACATTTTACCTCCTACAGGTTATTCAGATAGTCAGGCCAAAGAAGTTTTACGAAAACGTAAAGATATGTTCCGTCGTTATCGAGATCTTAGTATATTCGCTTTTATTGGCGTATACCTGATTTCTGTAATCGACGCTTATGTTGATGCAGAATTATCAAATTTTGATATTACCCCGGACTTAAGTCTGCGGGTTGAACCAACAATCATTAACGACCAATTCCGCCCGATGAATAAATCGGTAGGTGTACAATGTAGCTTTAGGTTTTAAAACAACTGAAGATCAACAACTAAGAATGAAAAAACTAAAAAACTATTATCCATTTATTCTCTTTTTCCTGTTAGTAAGTACACAGGTAAAAGCACAAAGTGTAGACGTAATTATCAAAGAAAACGGCACCGAACGCCAGGAAAGTATTGACCTTCCCAAAAGTATGACTTATCCGCTTGACAGCCTGCTTAATGACTGGAAAGCCAAAAACTATATCGATTTAGGCAAAGATTGCAGTACTTCTGAAGTGAATCCACTGTTCAGTGATTCCGTATATATTGATCGTCTTTCGCGCATCCCCGCTATCATGGAAATGCCGTATAATGAAATTGTACGCAAATTTATTGATATGTATGCAGGACGTCTGCGCAATCAGGTCTCTTTCATGTTGAGTGCCTGCAACTTTTACATGCCTATTTTTGAAGAAGCACTCGATGCCTATAACCTTCCACTGGAGCTCAAATATCTGCCTATTATTGAATCAGCTTTAAATCCTTCTGCCGTATCCCGTGCAGGGGCTTCCGGCTTATGGCAATTTATGCTGGCTACAGGTAAAATGTATGGACTCGAGTCAAATAGCCTTGTGGACGAACGCCGTGACCCGATTAAAGCAACCTGGGCGGCAGCACGTTATCTGAAAGAGTTATACGCCATATATGGTGACTGGAATCTTGTTATTGCCGCTTATAATTGCGGCCCGGGAACAATTAACAAGGCTATACGCCGCGCAAATGGAAAAACAGATTATTGGGATATATACAATCTCCTGCCAAAAGAAACCCGCGGATATGTACCAGCTTTTATTGCAGCCAACTATGTAATGACCTACTACTGCGATCATAATATTTGCCCGATGGAAACAAATATTCCCGCCAGTACAGATACGGTTCAAGTAAATAAGAATTTGCACTTTGAACAGATCGCAGACATTTGTGGGATTAGTATCGAACAGATCAAAAGTCTTAATCCCCAATATAAAAAGAACATAATTCCGGGAGACAGTAAATCCTACACACTCCGCTTGCCGCAAAGCCACATCAGTATATTTATTGATCAGCAAGATACTATTTATGCTCACCGGGCTGATGAGTTATTCAGAAACCGGAAAACGATTGCTATCAATGATAATACTCCGCCAAGCAGTACAAGGACAAAAGCTTCTGTTGGAAAAGGAACGCCAACCTACCACAAAATAAAAAGCGGGGAAACACTGGGAACCATTGCAGCAAAATATGGAGTTCGCATAAAAGACATTCAAAGCTGGAACGGATTACGAAATACCAAGATTGCAGCAGGAAAACAACTGAAAATATACAAATAAATACATCTTTGCTTGCATCGAGTTGAAAATTGCTTATTTTTGCAGAAAGCAATGAAAAGATGACATTTATGGATACTAATATACCCCCAAAAGAACTGGCAGAAGAAGAGATGATCGATCAAGCGTTCCAGGAATTACTGAACGATTATCTGGCAACCAAGCATCGTAAACGTGTTGAAATTATAACAAAAGCATTCAATTTTGCCAATCAGGCGCATAAAGGTATTAAACGCCGTTCCGGTGAGCCTTATATTATGCATCCGATAGCAGTTGCTAAAATTGTGTGTAACGAAATAGGATTAGGTTCAACTTCTATCTGTGCAGCCTTACTTCATGATGTCGTAGAGGATACAGATTATACAGTAGAAGACATTGAGAACATCTTTGGTCCTAAGATTGCACAAATCGTAGACGGGCTTACCAAAATATCCGGTGGTATCTTTGGCGATCGTGCATCGGCTCAGGCAGAAAACTTTAAAAAGCTATTGCTCACTATGTCAGACGATATTCGCGTAATTCTCATTAAGATCGCCGACCGTCTGCACAATATGCGTACACTGGGTTCCATGTTACCCAACAAGCAATATAAAATTGCAGGAGAAACACTTTACATCTATGCCCCATTAGCCAATCGCCTGGGATTGTATAAGATAAAAACAGAACTGGAGAACCTCAGCTTCAAATATGAACATCCTGAAGAATATCTGGAAATTGAAGAAAAGCTAAATGCTACTGCCGCCGAACGAGACAAGGTATTCAATGATTTTACTGCACCTATCCGGGAGCAACTGGATAAAATGGGGTTAAAATATCGTATACTGGCACGTGTCAAATCCATTTATTCTATTTGGAATAAGATGCAAACCAAGCATGTCCCTTTTGAAGAAATATACGACCTGCTCGCTGTACGTATAATCTTTGAACCCAGAAATCCGGAAGAAGAGCTAAATGACTGTTTTGATATATATGTATCTATCTCCAAAATATATAAGCCTCATCCTGACCGCCTGCGCGACTGGGTAAGTCACCCCAAAGCCAATGGATATCAGGCACTGCATGTTACCCTGATGGGCAACAACGGACAATGGATTGAAGTCCAGATTCGCAGTGAACGCATGAATGACGTTGCAGAACAAGGATTTGCCGCCCATTGGAAATACAAAGAAGGAGGTGGTAGTGAAGACGAGGGAGAACTTGAAAAGTGGCTGAAAACCATCAAAGAGATACTGGATGATCCTCAACCGGATGCTATCGACTTTCTGGATACAATCAAACTCAACCTGTTTGCTTCTGAAATATTTGTGTTCACACCGAAAGGTGAACTCAAAACCATGCCTCAGAATTCCACAGCACTGGATTTTGCTTTCTCATTGCATACAGACATTGGCAGTCACTGTATCGGCGCAAAAGTAAATCACAAACTGGTTCCTCTGAGCCACAAACTGCAAAGTGGTGACCAGGTAGAGATTCTGACTTCAAAATCACAACGTGTACAACCCCAATGGGAGGTATTTGCCACCACGGCGCGAGCTCGTGCCAAAATAGCTGCCATTCTGCGTAAAGAACGAAAAATCAATCAGAAAGAAGGAGAGGAACTTCTTAACGAATTTCTGAAAAAAGAAGAAATCCGCCCGGACAATGTAATCATCGCGAAGTTATCCAAATTGCATAACATGAAGGATGAAGAAGAGCTATTTGTAGCCATAGGGAACAAAAGTATTATTCTGGGAGATGCCGACAAAAATGAATTAAAAGAAAAGCAAAGCAGTAACTGGAAAAAATACCTGACTTTCTCTTTTGGTGGAGGAAATAAAGAAAAACAACCGGAAGAAAGAGAGGTACAAGAAAAAGAAGCGATCAATCCGAAACAGATATTGAAGCTTACCGAAGAAGCACTACAAAAGCAGTATATTATAGCAGAATGTTGTCATCCTATTCCGGGAGACGATGTTTTGGGTTATATAGACGAAAATGACCGCGTTATCATCCACAAGCGCCAATGTCCGGTAGCTGCCAAATTGAAAAGTAGTTACGGTAACCGTATTATTGCCACCGTATGGGATACACACAAAGTACTCTCTTTCCTTGTGTATATTTATATCAAAGGTATAGATAGCATGGGACTCTTAAACGAAATCACTCAAGTCATTTCACGACAACTTAACGTAAACATTCGTAAGTTGGATATAGAAACTAACGATGGTATTTTTGAGGGGAAAGTACAACTCTATGTACACGATGTAGATGATGTTAAAGCGATCTGTGATAACCTGCGAAAGATTCAGAATATTAAATCTGTAACACGTGTAGAGAATTAATTAGAAAGATTAAAAATCAAATGACAGGCTAAAGAACCGGACAACGATTATCGTTCGTCCAGTTCTTTTTTTATAGACAGTAATTCTTCTCTGATATCTTTCAAGCGATTGATTATTTCAAAATTACGAATAGTGGCCTCTCCATTATCTTTCAATTTCTGGCGTGCACCAGGCAGAGTCATTCCTTTCTCCTTTACCAAATGATAAATCAAGGCAATAGTATCCACATCTTCCTTACGATACTGACGTATCCCCCGCCCACTTGTCTTAGGCGCAATCTGAGGAAATTCTTTCTCCCAGAAACGAAGCAATGACTGATTTACATCAAACATCTCTGCAACCTCAGCTATCGAATAATATAACTTAAAATTCTTATCTGTATTAATGCCCATCTTTAGTCAAATACTTTACCGTGGTTAGCGGCCAATTGAATCATCTTATCATAATCTTCCGCACTCAAATCCATAAAATAATAATTCACCGGATTCATCACCTGTCCTTTAAAATGTACTTCATAATGCAAATGAGGCCCTGTACTTTTACCTGTACTACCTACTCCGGCAATAACTTCACCGCGCACTACCTTTTTTCCAAGTTTCGTTCTGTATTCTCTGAGATGGGCATACCGTGTGCGATATCCAAAGCCATGGTCTATTTCCACTGTATTACCATATCCAGTCTCCCACCCCATCTTTACAACCACTCCATCTCCGGTAGCATACACATCTGTCCCGGGATTGGCAGAGAAATCCATACCGGCATGAAACTTAGCAGTACCATAAATAGGATCAATACGTGTCCCGTATCCGGAAGCCGTCTTTTTTAAGTCTTTATTCGAAATCGGCTGAATGGCCGGCATGCATCTAAGCATTTCATCCTGATTTTTGCACATTGCTACTACATCATCAAACGATTTAGACTGGATATATAGCTGTTTAGTAAGTAAATCCAATTTCTGAGTAGTATTCACAACCAATTTAGAGTTTACCATATCCATCAGCGCTTCATAACGATTAGTACCGCCATATCCCGCTTTACGGATAGCCGGAGACACCGGATCGGCTTGTAAAATCACACGATATAGGTTATCATCACGCTGCTGTACATCCTGCAATACTCCCAACGCATCATCCAGTCGGCGGGAAAGCACATTGTATTGTGCCAGTAAACGGCTATTTTCCATCCTCAGTTCTTTTTCGGAAGGAGAACCGAAAATGAGCAACAGTACAATAAAACTACCGGCTCCCAGTCCCATACCGATAAAAAGACGACGGAGAATACTCAATGCCCGTTGCCGGACAGTAGGATAAATTCGGTCATAGGTCTGCGTTCGCGGATTATAGATGTAGTAAACTTTGCGCATCTTAGGAAATATTTCGATGGTTAATGGGGCAAAAATAATAAAAACAAGCTATCTTTGCACTGTTTTTTAAGTTTTTATATTTTTGAGTTCTTTACTTTTTAAGTTATTAAGACCTTCAAAGAACTCTTTCCATACATTCAGTATAAACTAAAAAACTTGAAGTCTGAAAAACTAACAAAGCTAAAAGATATATGTTGACTGCAAAAGAAACCAGAGATTCATTCAAGAATTTCTTTGAGTCGAAAGGACATCAGATCGTTCCATCGGCTCCAATGGTGATTAAAGATGATCCAACCCTCATGTTTACCAATGCGGGGATGAATCAGTTTAAAGATATTATTTTGGGTAACCACCCGGCAAAATACCACAGAGTTGCGGACTCACAGAAATGTCTTCGCGTAAGCGGAAAGCATAATGATCTTGAAGAAGTGGGACATGATACATACCATCACACCATGTTTGAGATGTTGGGTAACTGGTCATTTGGTGATTATTTCAAGAAAGAAGCCATTAGTTGGGCATGGGAATATTTGGTAGATGTATTGAAACTGAATCCGGAATATTTGTATGCTACAGTATTTGAAGGTAGCCCCGAAGAGGGACTGGAACGAGACAATGAAGCAGCCTCTTACTGGGAACAATACCTTCCGAAAGACCACATCATCAACGGCAACAAGCATGATAACTTTTGGGAAATGGGTGACACTGGCCCTTGCGGTCCTTGTTCAGAGATTCACATAGACCTTCGCCCTGCAGAAGAACGTGCTAAGATTTCCGGTCGTGACCTTGTTAATCATGACCATCCCCAAGTGATCGAGATCTGGAACCTTGTGTTTATGCAATACAATCGCAAAGCCGATGGCAGCCTCGAAGCACTTCCTGCCAAAGTTATCGATACAGGTATGGGCTTTGAACGTCTCTGCATGGCATTGCAAGGTAAAACATCCAACTATGATACGGACGTATTCCAGCCAATGATCAAAGCTATTGCACAGATGGCTGGCGTTGAATATGGAAAAGATAAACAACAAGATGTGGCAATGCGTGTTATTGCCGACCACATCCGCACCATAGCCTTTTCTATTACAGATGGTCAATTGCCGTCAAATGCAAAAGCCGGTTATGTAATCCGCCGCATTCTACGTCGTGCTGTTCGTTACGGATATACTTTCCTCGGACAAAAACAGGCATTTATGTACAAACTCCTTCCGGTATTAATCGAAAATATGGGTGAGGCTTATCCGGAATTGATCGCACAAAAAGGATTAATTGAAAAAGTTATCAAGGAAGAAGAAGAAGCCTTCCTGCGTACTTTGGAAACAGGTATCCGCCTGCTTGACAAGACTATGGCCGATGCCAAAGCAAGCGGAAAGACAGAAATCAGCGGAAAAGATGCTTTTACTCTATACGATACATTCGGGTTCCCTCTTGACCTTACAGAATTAATTCTCCGTGAGAATAACATGACTGTAAACATCGAAGAATTTGATGCCGAAATGCAACAGCAAAAACAACGTGCCCGTAATGCTGCCGCTGTAGAGACAGGTGACTGGATTATTCTGAAAGAAGGAACCAGCGAGTTCGTTGGTTACGATTATACAGAATATGAAGTATCAATCCTCCGTTATCGCCAGATCAAACAAAAAAATCAGACCCTCTATCAGATCGTACTTGACAGTACTCCTTTCTATGCCGAAAGTGGTGGCCAGGTAGGTGACACCGGTGTATTGGTAAGTGAATTTGAAACGATAGAGATTATTGATACTAAAAAGGAAAACAACCTGCCTATCCATTTCACCAAGAAACTACCGGAACATTTGGAGGCTCCTATGATGGCATGTGTAGATACTGAAAAACGCGCTGCCTGTGCAGCCAATCACTCTGCTACTCACTTACTGGACGAAGCACTACGCGAAGTATTAGGTGAACATGTAGAACAAAAAGGATCATTGGTAACACCGGAATCTCTACGTTTTGACTTCTCTCATTTCCAAAAAGTAACAGATGAAGAAATGCGTCGGGTAGAACACCTTGTGAATGCCAAAATACGCGCCAATATTCCTCTCAAAGAATATCGCAACATTCCTATTGAAGAAGCTAAAGAGCTGGGTGCTATTGCTTTATTTGGTGAGAAGTATGGTGACAGAGTTCGTGTAATCCAATTCGGATCATCGATCGAATTTTGTGGTGGTATACATGTTGCCGCTACCGGAAGTATCGGTATGATAAAGATCATTTCTGAAAGTTCTGTCGCTGCTGGAGTACGCCGTATTGAAGCTTACACAGGTGCAAGAGTTGAAGAAATGCTGGATACCATACAAGATACACTGAATGACCTTAGAGCTCTTTTCAATAATACTCCCGACCTAGGCATCGCAATCCGCAAGTATATTGATGAAAATGCCGGATTAAAGAAGCAGTTGGAAGACTTTATGAAAGAAAAAGAGGCCTCGGTCAAAGAACGTCTACTAAAGAACGTACAAGAAATCAATGGTTTCAAAGTCATTAGATTCTGTGCTCCCATACCTGCTGAAACAGTGAAAAACATTGCTTTCCAGCTCCGTGGAGAGATTACAGAAAACTTATTCTTCGTAGCTGGTACTGTTGATCACGAAAAACCAATGCTTACAGTTATGATCAGTGATAATCTTGTTGCCAGCGGATTGAAAGCCGGAAATCTGGTGAAAGAAGCAGCTAAACTGATTCAAGGCGGCGGTGGCGGACAACCTCACTTTGCAACTGCCGGTGGTAAAAATCCGGATGGACTAAATGCAGCAGTAGAGAAAGTGCTGGAATTGGCAGGAATTTGAATCTAAGAATCGAATAAAAAGTAAGGGGTGTACCACAATATCAAATGGTACACCTCTCTTTTTTCTCTCCATATCCTCAAAGCAGGCAAAATCCTCTATTTATTAACTACAAAGTTCTACCTTTATATCACTTATTCATCTTATATTTTTTAAATTTGTGCTTTGAAACGATGTTAATCACTAACACCTATTGTATGAAAGTACTCTACACACCGCTCCTCCTTGTATTAATCCTCACAGCTTGCACTTCTTCCCAGGAAAGAGCATCTACAGACTACACCCAATATGTTAACCCTTTCATTGGTACTGATTTCACCGGCAACACATATCCTGGGACACAGGCTCCGTTGGGTATGGTTCAACTCAGCCCGGATAACGGACTTCCCGAATGGGACCGCATATCAGGGTACTTCTATCCGGATAGTACCATTGCCGGTTTCAGTCACAATCACTTATCGGGTACAGGTGCCGGTGATCTGTATGATATCTCTTTTATGCCTGTCACCCTGCCTTATAAAGAAGCAGAAGCCTCATTAGGAATACACTCTAAATTCTCTCATGACGATGAATCAGCAACAGCCGATTATTATCAAGTATAACTGAAAGACTATAACATCAATGAATCCTGCAACTTCTTTTATGCAACCCAGAGATGATAAAGCAAACTTTATCAAAAACTTCTCACCAGACAAATATCCCCCGCATATCTGCGAGAGTAACGGATGGCAACAGTATAGAGTCCGTCTTAAACTCATTAAAGAATTCAATTCCAATTGACTATAAGATTGTAGAGAACAATATATTTATATCAGTCCAAAGCAAATCAAAAAATCAATTACTATTTTTGTCCCAATTTTAATACACATCATAAAACACTAAATTCAAAGTATTATGAAGAGACTTATTTTATTAATCTGTGCTATTAGTAGTACACTCTTTATTCAGGCAAAAGACTGGACACAATATGTCAATCCCCTAATGGGGACTCAGTCCAGCTATGAACTGTCAACCGGGAACACTTATCCTGCCATATCCCGGCCTTGGGGAATGAACTTCTGGACTCCTCAAACCGGTAAGATGGGCAACGGATGGCAGTACGTTTATACAGCCAATAAAATTCGCGGTTTCAAACAAACTCATCAACCCAGTCCATGGATTAACGACTATGGTCAGTTTTCTATCATGCCCGTTGTTGGCAAGCCGGAGTTTGATGAAGAAAAACGTGCCAGTTGGTTTTCACATAAGGGAGAAGTAGCCCGTCCGCACTATTATAAAGTATACCTTGCCGAACATGACGTTGTTACTGAGGTGACTCCAACGGAGCGTGCGGTTCTTTTCCGCTTCACCTTCCCGGAGAATGAACACTCCTACATTGTTGTAGATGCTTTCGACAAAGGTTCATATATAAAAGTATTACCTGAACAAAACAAAGTTATTGGTTATACAACCCGTAACAGTGGTGGTGTTCCTCAGAATTTCAAAAATTATTTCGTTATCGAATTCGATAAACCCTTCACATACAAGGCTACCTTTGCCAATCAATCTCTAAACGAAAATGTACTTGAACAAACGGCAGACCACACAGGAGCTGTCATTGGTTTCAAAACCCAAAAAGGAGAAATTGTGCACGCCCGTATAGCTTCTTCATTTATCAGTCCGGAGCAAGCGATGTTAAATTTGCAAGAGCTCGGTAATGACAGCTTCAATGCACTTATGCAAAAGGGTAAAGATGCCTGGAACGAAGTTTTAGGTAAAATAGAAGTAGAAGGTGGAGACCTGGACCAATACCGCACATTCTATTCATGCCTCTACCGTTCACTTCTTTTCCCACGTAAATTCTACGAGCTGGATGCCAATGGTAATCCTGTTCATTACAGCCCATACAACGGCGAAATACTACCGGGCTATATGTATACGGATACTGGTTTCTGGGATACATTCCGTTGCCTGTTTCCTTTTCTTAATCTGATGTATCCATCCATGAATAAAGAGATGCAGGAAGGTCTTATCAATACATATAAAGAAAGCGGTTTCTTCCCCGAATGGGCAAGTCCGGGACACAGGGGCTGCATGATTGGAAACAATTCCGCTTCAGTACTTGTAGATGCATATATGAAAGGTGTAAAGGTAGATGATGTAAAAACATTGTATGAGGGACTCATCCACGGTACCGGGAATGTTCATCCTCAAATATCGTCCACAGGCCGCCTGGGACACGAATATTATAATAAATTAGGATATGTGCCCTACGATGTAAAGATCAATGAGAACACGGCCCGTACACTGGAATATGCATACAATGACTGGTGTATTTACCAGCTTGCCAAAACACTAAACCGTCCTAAGAAGGAACAAAAGCTTTTTGCACAGCGTGCCATGAACTACCGTAACGTGTTCGACAAAAAATCCAATCTGATGCGCGGACGCAATGAAGACGGTCAGTTCCAATCTCCCTTCTCACCACTGAAATGGGGAGATGCATTTACCGAAGGCAATAGCTGGCACTACTCCTGGTCTGTATTTCACGATCCGCAAGGATTAATAGACCTTATGGGAGGTGAAACATCATTTGTCAACATGCTGGATTCCGTATTTGCCGTTCCTCCCTTGTTTGATGAAAGCTATTATGGACAAGTAATTCACGAAATACGTGAAATGACAGTTATGAATATGGGTAACTATGCACATGGCAATCAACCCATTCAGCATATGATCTATCTATATAACTATGCCGGACAACCCTGGAAAGCCCAATACTGGTTGCGCCAGGTTATGAATCGCATGTATACTCCTGGTCCTGACGGTTATTGCGGAGATGAAGACAACGGACAAACATCGGCATGGTATGTGTTCTCTGCATTAGGCTTCTATCCTGTATGTCCCGGAACAGACGAATATGTACTTGGCGCACCGTTATTCAAAAAAGCAACTCTCCACCTGGAAAATGGCAACAACCTAATAATTGATGCTCCTGATAATAATAACGATAATATGTATATAGAATCACTTCTGTTTAATGGTACCGAAAATACAAAGAATTATCTGAAACATGGAGATATACTCAAAGGTGGAGTTATAAAATATAATATGGGCAGTCAGCCCAATTTGCAAAGAGGTACGCAACCTACTGATTTCCCTTACTCCTTCTCAAAAGAAAAAAGAAATTAATAACTCATCCAAACTAAAACTATCAGTTCACGTGTAATATCACAACGATAGTTTCTATTCACTCCCTTTACTCTCAAACGTTTTATGACGTTTGCAGGCAAAGGGAGTGATTCGTTGTACCGACCTTATAGTTGTTTAATGCACAGAGAAAGTTGTTTCTATCGCATTGAAACATTATTACATTCAACTCTGGTAAAATATACAATTTCGCAAAAGTAACCTTTAAAGTACAGCAGATAGCATCAGCTATAAAAGTGTATATTGGATTCAAGAAGCCGGATAAGTCTCTATAAGTCTTCAAGATATATTTTATACCCCCTATACACTCTGGTTCCTACCGGACATCCGACAGTACATTGAGATGTCACATCTTCATATAATTGCAGAACATTCGTATTATTACTACGCGTTTCGGGCTCTTCCCTTATAGATGTCGTAAATTGATATTCCTTATTATCAAATATAAAAGAGAACCCCATTTTTTCTTTACCGTTCACCATTATCAAATTCCAGCTATAACTACCTATAACGGGAGTTTCTTTAAAGTTTTCATGATAAACACGAAGTAGCCCTTCATCCCTCCATGTTTCAGATTTCCCGGACACCAATTCAAAGCCACCATTAATTGCAACCGGAAAAGTCTCTTTCATTCCATCGGCTATTTCAGCTTTTTTTTCATCCGTCACCTCTCCATTGACAATGATTCCTTGAGCATTCACTACCATTCTTTTTCCATACTCTCTGACTTTCACTTTTAATGCGGCAGTCTTACCGTCGCCATCAGAAATGATTATCGTTGCTTCACCCAAATTCTTAGGAGTAATTTGCAACCTCTTGTACTTCTCAGAAACAGTCATCACAACAGCAACAACTGCTTCATTCGTATTACCGGCTATTGAATAATCTCCGCTCCCACCATCAATACCAATAATTTCCCCCTCAGGTCTTATTGGATAAAGACTTACAGAAGATATCAAATTAGCACATGTCCCAGTCTGATATACAGGAGCATCACCTGTAAAAAAAACAATATCACGTTTGTCATCACTACACGAAGCTATACTCAAGCCCAACATAGCTAACAATAGAAAAGTATAAATGTGTTTCATCTTTATTTAAAATAGTTTAGTTAGTCATTAACAGCTAAACGTACTTTCTGGGCACGTTGTACTAATTTTATAGTAGGATAATCTGCTCTATACCGGTCGGTAACATCTTCCACCAAATAAAATGGGAGCCGGTATTCTGTGCGGGTGACCTCTTGAAATCCGGTTTCACTATACATTACCATATAATGAATATTTTTCCCACCAAAAGTCAAATCATAATATTCATGATCACACACAAAAGTACCTTCTTCCATCTTTCCATCCGGTGTACAGACTGTTAGTTTTCCTTTTTTCTTTTCTGAATAAGTAAAACGATAATAACCACCCTTTCTTAGAAAAACATCATCATAAAGATGCTCGACAATGAGTAAGCTATCTTCCTTGCTCACCCCTTCTATATGGTTCAGTTCTCCACTCCATACATCCAAGGTACGTACCGAAGTTCCTACAGTGACGGGAATATATATTTCATCACCTTTCTCACTGGATACAGTCACAACCGCCTTTCCTTGTTTCAAAGGATATACTGATAAATAAGAGTAGGATGCGCCTTCCGGAATTACCTTTTCTGCCTTAACAACAGCCTCATCACTGGAAACTACTGTCCAATCACCGCCATCCTTTACCTCCAAAGCTTCAAGACTAAGAATCCCCAAATCCAGGCTTGTACAAGGTTGATAACCGGAAATCACTTGTCCGCCCAATGGCCGAAGAACCTGAAACTTCTCATCATCCTGACAAGAGAGCAAAAGGAGGGAACAGAGAAAGAATAATAGTTTTGTCTTCATAAACGTTATAGCTTTAGTTATTTACAAACAAAAGTAATTGTTTCGTCTGTAAATCGTACAATCAAACAATTTGTTCTTTCGGGTAATTAACTAAATACAACGTTTGGGTCGCACGCGTAAAAGCAGTGTAAAGCCAACGAAAATAATCAGGTGTCAAATACTCATCCGTCATGTACCCCTGATCTAAAAACACATTCTGCCATTGCCCACCCTGCGCTTTATGACAAGTAATTGCATAAGCATACTTCACCTGCAAAGCATTATAATGTGGGTCCATCTTCATTTTCTTCATGCGGTCACGTTTGACTGGAATATCCGCATAATCTTCAAGAACACTGTAGAATAAACGATCATTCTCTGTTTTCGGTAAAGCCGGAGCATCCGAATGGAGAGTATCCAACAACAAGTTTGCTTCCAACTCAAAATCTTCATGATCAGGAAAGGTCAGCACGACTTCTGCAAAACGAAAATCATACAATTCGCGTGTACGGCGTACACGACGAACGACAGCTATCTCTCCATTTGCTATAAAATCCATTTCCTTACTTTTTTCCGTCCAATAATAGTTATTCCTGGCTATCATAAGCATATCACCGGTATTCAACTCATCTTCCCGATACAATATCTGCGCCCTTATACCTTTATTATATATATTAGCTCGTTTATTGGAACGGCAAACGACAATCGTTTCATCCATACCGTCCCGTTCATAACAAGCAGTAAGCGTATCGATCAGCTCTCCTCCCGGAACCATCCTTATATCAGCAAAACCCGAAATCCTGATTTTAGGAAGAGAATTACATTCATCTTTCGCTATCAATTCACGGAGACGGGTGGCATTCCATAAAATACCGGAATCCTGTACCTGTCTCACTACTTGTGTCAAATCCACCTCGCGTACTTCAAGGCCGTATCCTTTCAATGCATTTGTGAAAAGTGCCGGACTTTGTTCTTCTCCTACAGGAGGAAGTTGTGCCGTATCTCCCATCAATAACAAACGGCACCCCGTACCGGAGTAAACAAACTGTATCAGATCATCCAGCAAACGTCCTGTACCAAACATAGATCCTGACAACCCTTCATTAGAAATCATGGAGGCTTCATCTACTATAAATAAAGTATGTGTAGCAAGATTGTCATTCACAGAGATATTACTTATTTCATTCGAAAAAGACTGCTGCCTGTATATCTTTTTATGAATTGTAAACGCAGGGTGGCCTGCATAAGCAGAAAAGACTTTAGCCGCTCGGCCCGTAGGAGCCAATAAAACAGATTTTTGCTGTAACTTATCCATCGTTCTCACCAATGCTCCCACCAATGAAGTTTTACCAGTTCCGGCATACCCACGAAGCACAAACACGGCATCATTGGTCTGAGAAAGCAGAAACTCTGAAAGAGATTTTACAGCTATTTCTTGTTCAAAAGTTGGTTGATAAGGAAAATTTTCCTTAATTTGCCTTTCTAAATAGTTATTTATCATTTTTGTACGAGAAAAAAGTTCCCGGAACTATAGAATTTAGATTTATTTATTTTAATTTTGCGATGCGAATATAACAACTAAAAAACATATTTATCATGAAAACAGTATTTAATATCGTATTAGGTCTGTGTGCGCTTGCTTTGATCTATATCTGCTATTCGAGCATCATGGGGCCTATCAACTTTGAAGAAGCTAAAAAGCAAAGAGATCAGGCGGTCATTGCACGCTTGATCGACATTCGTAAAGCACAGATGGAATTTCGTAATCTAAACAAAGGTCAGTATACTGCCAGCTTTGATACTTTGATTGACTTTGTAAAGAACAAGAAACTTCCTTTCCTTTACAAAGTTGGTGAGTTGACAGATAAGCAGTTAGACGATGGTATGACAGAAAAAAAAGCAATGGCTATCATCAACAAAGCTAAAAAGACAGGTAATTACAGCGAAGTTGAGAAAATGGGGCTTACAAACTTTAAGCGTGATACCATGTGGGTAGCTGTATTGGATACAATCTATCCGAGAGGTTTCAACGCTGATTCAATGAGATACATTCCTTTTGGAAACGGTGCTCAATTTGAAATGGCTATTAAAAATGACACAGCAAAATCAGGTGCTCCGATCTTTATGTTTGAAGTAAAGGCTCCATACGATACTTATCTGAATGGTCTTGACAGACAAGAAATTGCTAACTTAAAAGATCTTCAAACTAAGTTAGGTAAATACTGTGGTTTAATGGTAGGTTCTATAGAAAGTCCTAATAACGGTGCCGGAAACTGGGAATAATAAAATAGACGATAGTAAATCGGAACAATATACATTATCCATCCGTCTGAGTACGGATGGATTTTCTTTTTCTATCTACAATCCGATTTACGAAAGTTCACTCTCTTTTTTTGAAAAAGAGATCAATCCTTCATTGTCTCTCACGGCGAATCTAAAGCAAGTCTTCCGCGAGACGGAATTATTAACCCTACCTTACAAACGGGTCAATATCCTAATGGCAGGCAATCGTTTCACTCCTGTTCCTTCAGAATTCTTCGATAACGAACATACAGAAACACTGTTTTATCATAATCATCCTAAAAAGGAAAATGAAACAGTGCTTTATAATGTTTTATCTAGAAATAATATAACAATTATTTTCGGAATGGATAAAAGTGCTTATTTATTTCTCAAAGAACAATATCCTGAAGCACGATTTTATTCACAAGCCAGTCCATTGAGTGAGTACTTTTCAACCAAAAGTCGGTTGGGTAATAGTAAAAAGATGTATGTATCTTTGCGTAAAGATGCTATTGATTTGTTTTGCTATGAACGTGGACATCTGCTACTGGTCAATACCTTTGAGTGTAAACGAACTTCCGATCACATTTATTATTTGCTATATGCTTGGAAACAGCTGGACTTTAATCAGGAACGGGATGAACTTCATCTTACCGGTATTCTGGCTGATAAAGAGACATTAATAAAAGAATTACGAAAATACATTCTTCAGACATTCATAATGAATCCTGAAACTAATATTGATATGCAAGCCCTATTAACATGCGAGTAATCAGCGGAATATATAAAAGAAGAAGATTTGACGTACCACGTACGTTCAAAGCACGTCCCACAACAGACTTTGCCAAAGAGAACTTATTCAATGTATTATCCAACTACATTGATTTTGAAGAGGGAGTTACTGCTCTTGATTTGTTTGCCGGAACGGGTAGTATCAGTATAGAATTAGTATCACGGGGATGTGACCGGGTGATCAGTATAGAGAAGGATCGTGATCATCATTCTTTTATCTGCAAAATAATGCAAGAAGTACAGACAGACAAGTGTATCCCCATTCGTGGTGACGTATTTAAATTCATCAACGGAGGACGAGAACAGTTTGATTTTATCTTTGCCGATCCCCCTTATGATTTGAAAGAGCTGGAAACCATACCCGAATTAATATTCAAGAATAATCTTCTGAAAGAAGGAGGGTTATTTGTATTGGAACATGGTAAACAGAATAACTTTGAGGATAATCCGCATTTTATAGAAAGAAGAGTATACGGAAGTGTGAACTTCTCATTTTTCAGATAAAAGCAAAATAAAATTTTAAGGCGGTAAGGTTATACGGTAAAAAGAAGGTTTGTACGACAAACACATAGTTGTCAAAAAAGTAATTACACGTTTTTTTAAAGAATATATGTAAGATTAGGATAGAGATGCTTAATCTGATGTAACATCCTGATTTATAGTAGATGTAAACCTATACTTTAATAACCGGTCAAACTGTACACTTATCCGAGTGTTAATTGTACACTTTTGTCATATAAGAGTGTACAATCTTGATGTACTAAAGTGTACTATCTTGCAAAACAGCCCTCAAAGGGTTAAAAAAACGATTAACGATATTAACAAACCATGTATTTGTTGGACGAGCCAAAAAGAAAAGATAGTGTATATTAAAGTAAGGGAGCAAGCAATCGCACTACTGACTCTAATGCTTTTTGAGGCCAGGGACGTTTCACCCAGTTTTTAAGGAATACCTGAGTACATTCTCTTTGGTCAGTCATGAATATCTCCTTCATCTGTAAAGCAGTCTCCATATCATACATAAAAGCATTTACCTCAAAGTTATGTTCAAAACTACGAAAATCCAGATTGGTAGACCCAACCGTAGAAAGCATATCATCTGACACCATCAATTTGGAATGTAAAAAGCCTTTCTTATAGAAGTAGACTTTTACTCCCGCCTGAAGCACATCTGCCAAATAAGAACGAGATCCTAAATGGGTAATCCGGTTATCGGCATGTTCCGGCAACATCAAGCGGACATCTACTCCGGACAATGCGGCTGTTTGCATAGCTGCCAATATTTGCTCGGTAGGCAGAAAATAAGGAGTCTGCATATAAAAATACCTTTTTGCACCCGAAATGGCCATCGTCAATCCTTGCATGATCTCTTTCCAAGGCCCCACAGGCTCACTCGTCACAATCTGTACCAATGAGTCACCATATGAATCTATTTTGGGGAAATACCGGGAGGCAGTAATAAGCGTACGATCCACAAAATACCAATCGAGCAAAAAAGCACTTTGTAAACCATGCACAGCTTTTCCCTGAAGCATTATGTGAGTATCCCGCCAGATTCCCCAGGAAAATCCCCGCATATAACGTTCGGCCAGATTCATACCTCCAACAAAACCAACCACACCATCAATGACTACTATTTTCCGATGATTCCGATAGTTTACCCTGCTCGTAAATAATGGGAACCGTACTTTTAAGAAACTACGCACTTCAATACCGGCTTCTCTCATCACTTCAAAAAAAGTATTCGGTACATGCCAGCATCCCACATCATCATATATCACCCGTACTTCCACTCCGGCACGCGCCTTTTCTATCAGTACATCTCTCACCAAACGCCCGATTGAATCATCTTCAAAGATATAATACTCCATATGAATATGCCGCTGAGCCTTCTGTAACTCGCGCAACAGAGCCTGGAGTTTAGAATATCCGCCGGTAAACACTTCCACCCGGTTTCCTTCAAAAGGAAGAGCCTGATTGGTATGTTGAAATAGTTTAATGAGACGATCATACTCACCTGGTAATATAGAGGGATCTTGTGCCAGATATTCTGCCATCGGCTTTTTCAGAAGTCGCCCGTAACTTTTCTTCCCAATGATACGTTCACGGCGCTGACTACGCCCGAAGAAGAAATAAAAAACCAGACCTACGATAGGAAGGAACATCAAAACCAATATCCAGGCCATAGTCTTTACCGGGTTACGATTGTCGAGTATTACAACAATAATCGTACCAATAATGGCTCCGAAATAGACGATATCGAAAGCCACTGTTGCTATTTGGCTGAATATAAGATTCCAATCAATCATAGTAGCAAATGTAGAGAAAAGGATTGGTATATCAAAGTATATGATTCATTAGATTGTAATCAACTAAGACTTCGGGGATGAAAGTTATAATCAAACAGATAGACGATCGTAAAGGAACGATGTACGAGATGTACATGTCGTACTGTATGAGATGTGCATGTCGTGCAGCTCCACATGTACATCTGGTACTGCACGAGATGTACATGTCGTACAGTGCTCTCCACCGGAAAAAGGAGGATATCTCGAAAAGAAAGACTGTCATTGTTTATGAAAGAAGGTTCATGATCCTATTATAGGACCATGAACCTTCTTTCTCTATGATTACTGTAAATTTAGAAACGGGGACGTCCTCCACCATAACCACCGGGGCCTCTCCCACCACCACCGGGACCACGGCGCTCCATACCTTCGCGAGCCCCCTTACCACCGAAAACATTTAAACGGTAAATGAAATGAAGCATACAATAACTATTAATTCCATTATACTCGGACACAGAACGCATGCTGGCAGTAAGCGAACGGCTGATATTACTCTGCTGTTTAAGTATATCATACATTTCAAAGCTAACAGTCGCTGATCCTTTTAAGAAAGTTTGTGCAAGTTGGGCATTCCATATTAACTCATTACGGTTCATACTTGCATCCCTATATCCTCTACGACTGTTGTTTGCAATATTCGTTGAAATAGTCATTCTCCAAGGCAAAGTTATATTTGTACTCGCCCCATAAGAATAATTATAAGGTTGCTGATTACTTTCCGACCGTAATTCATTACGCTCAAAAATATATCCCAATGTACCATTTAAAGACAATTCAAACCAGTCATTACGATAAGCCCCATTCAAATTTTCATTCAAACTCAAAGCTGTGCTCTTATTTTTCTCATTTACTCTCTGTTCCCGGTCAAAAAGAAAATCTACATTATTATCATAATTAACACGAGAAAATGTATTTATAGTAAATTTCTTGTTTTTCAATGCAGTATTAAACCCAAACATTGCAAATGCATTCCAATTTCCATTAATATTCTCCGGTCTGCTTATCGTGCCACCCGATTGTTCAACATACTCTGTACTATTACTTATGCTATTCTGTGTAAGCGAAAAGCTAGCATGTGTCATAATTCCCCGTTGTTTCTCTGCATTATAAGTATTGTAGAACATACGCATACTATGTGTAAAGGAAGGTTTCAAGCCAGGATTACCCATACGTATACTTAACGGATTGGAATTGTCAGTAATAGGCAAGAGGTTTTCCATGCTTGGTTGACTAGCACGTCCGCGATAAGTAAATCTCAATTGACTCACTTTAGAAAAGCGATAACGGAAATCAACATTAGGGGCAAAATTAAATACAGTCCTTGTTGTATCAATCATATAATCGCCTTTCTTATAAGACAATTTTGAATTTTGCGGTTGGAATGAAAAGCCTGCACTCAGTTGATATTTCTCTCTGATTAAACGCAAGCTGGTAGTAATATCGTGATTATAATATCTATATTCAGCATTTTTAGAAAGGCTATCCACATAATGAGTCTGATATCCTTCAGGGAGACTTCCGCCTATTATCCAATCCGGGTAATCCAATAGATCATATGTACTTTTGTTGCTTTTACTATATTTATATTGGAAATTATAACTGAACTGCAAAAAGATAGAACGTGCAATAGGCTCACTATATGTCAAGCGGGCACTATAGTTAAAATTCTCTGTAGGGGTAGCAATATATTGGTTACGGTATTCGATAGAATCCTGACCGACAGAGTTATAAATCTGATAATAACGCGTTTCATATTGAGAATATTGATCATTGTCATTATCACCATACCCGAAAGCCCCACGGAAAGTAATATTACGTCCTTTATTATTCAGTTTCCTGTTGAACTGTAAGGAAGCATTAGTAGACAGGCTCTTCCCATCTGATATCGAGTTGCTATTAGTAGCATTTACTCTTATATCTCGCAAAGGATCATTTCCATCAATATCTTCAAAATTTAAATAATCATTCGGATTAGGAACTAAGTTGAATGGATCTTCATTAAAAGTCCCGGAATAACTTCCAGACTTTCCATCTGTTTTACCATAAGCAACATAAGGGCGAAAAATAAGATTCGTCATAGTGTCCGGCTTCCATTCCAAGCGAAAGTCTGCATTAAAATCTGATACTTTATTCTTGTTTTTACTATTTGAATTGGAAAAAGAATTACCATTCGTCAAGAAACGTTCAGAAGAATTAGTATTAGACACATCCGTACTTTTATAATTGTATCGTGCACTACCTCCTGTTTCCAATTTAGAAGTTTCAGTAGCAAAATTTACTCCGACTGTTTTAGTAGCATTAAGCCCGTTGTTTCTCCTCCATCGCGGTCCTCCTCCTCCACCGGAAAAACCTTGATCATTTACATTATTGCCACCGCCTATCAAAGAGATTTGCGTCTTGTCTACAAAACGATTCAACATCAAATTACCAGAATAACGTTTTTCTGTACCAACTGCCACATCAGCATTACCAAACCATCCTTGATTCATTCCTTTTTTCACCTTTAAATCAAGAACAGTCTCCTCTTCGCCATCATCAATTCCGGTAATGCGTGCTAAATCAGACTTTTTATCATAAGTTTTTAACTTATCAATCATATTTACAGGTAGGTTTTTAAGTCCGGTCTTTACATCTCCTCCAAAAAACTCCTTTCCATCCACCATGATTTTCTTTACTTCCTTGCCATTGATCTTGACATTTCCGTCTTCATCAATTTCAGCTCCTGGAAGTTTCTTCACCAATTCTTCAAGCATAGCACCTTCTGGAGTACGATAGGCAGAAGAGTTATACATCAATGTATCTTCCACCACCGTCACTTGAGGAGCTTCTGCCGTGATGACAGCTTCGCTCAACATCACTGCATCGGGATGCAACGTTATAGTACCCACATTCTTTGCAGGTGCCTTATCCGATAACTGGAGAGGAAGTTCCTGAGTAATAAATCCGATATAAGAGATTCTCAATACATACTTTCCGGCTTTCACTTTAGGTAATGTGAAAGTACCCTGTTTCTGTGTAGTAACACCGGCTGCCTGAGTACTGTCGGGCAAAGCAAGTAATTGAACCGTTGCCATCTCGACAGGTTCTTTCGTGTCTTCTTCGATCACGCGCCCGGAGACGGTGATAATTTTGTTTTGTGCAAATGCGGAGAGGGTACATAGTAGCGACAGTACCATCCAAATAGATAATTTTTTCATTAGCCTATGCGTTTGTAATAGTAACAATTGCTTTTTTGACAATTGACAACGCAAAAGGTTTAATGGGACTACAATTATCTTTTAAATATTTTATCCACCATCGCCTTTTTCATCCCGAATTCAAGGCAAAGAACATTCATAATAAGGAAAGTCAAAAAAGAAGAAGTATCTACCGTTATTAAGTCTCCGGTAGCTACCCGATAAAGCATTCCGCCAAAAACAAACAATACGGTCAGAAAGATAGCATTACGTGTAGCTGAGTTGCGTATTTGTTCCGTCTCACGACTCTCACTTTTGGATAAAGCAAAAATAATCATCAATGCACCCACTATCATCAGAAGTTTAGTACATTCCTTGTAAAACAGAAGATTAGTATCAGTCACTTTTCCCATCATCACGAGAATAAAAGGGATAAACAGAGCGAAAACCAGGATTACATATCCCAGAGGACGACAATAGACAGGTAGTAATGCTTTCATTGATTTGACGTTTTAATGAGACAAAAGTAAGCAAAAAAAGATATTTTATATACTTTTGCAGTAGAAAAAGCAAATTGAATTATGAGTAAGCAAGAAGTTATCTTATGTAAGAATCTGGAGTTGAGTCTTGGTCAGGCCATAGAGAAGTGCCCGCACGACCGCCTGTTCATCCTGACTGATGAACATACTCACCGTCTTTGTATGCCCCAGATGAAGGAAGTGTCTTATCTGAAAGATGCAATCGAAATAACAATCGGAGCGGGTGATATACACAAAACGCTGGAAACCCTGGCTTCCGTATGGCAAGTGCTGAGTGATAAGGGAGCTACCCGACATTCGCTGCTCATTAATCTGGGGGGAGGAATGATAACGGATCTGGGAGGTTTTGCCGCCGCCACTTTCAAGAGAGGATTTGCCTATATTAATGTTCCTACTACATTATTAGCGATGGTAGATGCATCTGTAGGAGGGAAAACCGGAATTAACTTCAACGGACTGAAAAATGAGGTTGGTGTATTTGCTCCGGCAAACAACGTACTGATCGAAACAGAATTCCTTCGGAGCCTGGACACTCAAAACTTCTTCTCCGGCTATGCGGAGATGTTGAAACACGGACTCATCAGCAATACAACCCACTGGACAGAGTTACTCAACTTTAACACAGAAAGTATTGATTACAATTATTTGAAACAGCTTGTGGGACAATCCGTACAAGTAAAAGAGAATATAGTTGAACAAGATCCCTTTGAACATGGTATACGTAAAGCTTTGAATCTGGGACACACCGTAGGACACGCATTTGAAAGTCTGGCACTCGCAGAAAATCGTCCTGTTCTTCACGGATATGCTGTGGCATGGGGAATCGTCTGCGAACTGTATCTGTCACATCTTAAAGTTGGATTTCCCAAAGATAAAATGCGGCAAACCATACAGTTTATAAAAGAGAACTATGGTGTTTTTGCTTTCGACTGTAAACAATACGAACAACTTTACGCCTTCATGTTACACGATAAAAAGAATACAGCGGGAGTGATCAATTTTACTCTGCTGAAAGACATCGGAGATATCAGCATAAACCAAACAGCTGATAAAGACCTGATCTTTGAGATGTTCGATTTCTATCGGGAGTGTATGGGAGTATAAATTTAAGATATAAGTAAGAAGCTGTTTTGAGTTTATCGCCTAATGCCTTGAGATGAAAGTCAATCAGAAAAGATATTTGTAGAAATTCAAAACAGCTTCTTAGTTTGCAGTAGTTTTCTCTCTACTACTGCAAATTTACCTCTTGATGGGGTATTGTGAACCAGAAAGTAGAACCCTTACCCTCTTTTGATTCAACTCCGATTTCACCTCCCATATATTTCACAATCGTTTCACCTATTGAGAGCCCCAAACCAATACCTTGAACAAAACTATTCAGTTTCACAAAACGTCCGAATATCTTTTTTTGATATTCTTTCGGAATACCATGTCCGGTATCAGTGACATAAAAACGAAGCATACCATTATCTAACCGGGAAAAACCAAAATGCACACTGCCCTCAGCAGTGAACTTAATTGCATTCGAAATTAAATTATTCAATACCTGTATTAGCCTGTTACGATCTACATTAACATAACACTCCGCATACTGATCATCAAATTTCAATGATAAGTGAGCCGCATCAGCTTTCGGCAGAAAAGCCCTTTCCAGCTCTCTCATCATGTCATCCAAGTAGACATTAGAAGTAACAAATTCCAATGCTCCCGCCTCAATCTTCGACAGATCAATAATATCATTAACCAATTGAAGCAACAGTTGATTATTGTGTTCTATGATACGCAAATACTCCTTACGTTCTTTCTCCGTTTGAACTGTATCAAGTATACTGGAAAATCCAATAATAGCATTTAACGGAGTACGTATTTCATGACTTATATTAGCAATAAATGCCGATTTAAGCCGATTTGCCTCTTCTGCCTTTTCCTTTGCAATTATAAGTTCGTGCTCCATCTTCTTTCTGCCTGTAATGACCAAAACGGAACCAATAAGAGCAAGTGGTTGCCCCTCTCTATCCGCTTCATCAACCACAGCCCATGCTTCTACCCAATCATAGTCTTCCTTCGAAGCTGTAAAAACGCGAAACTGTTCGTTCACTTTCTCTCTTTTACCATCCTTCAATTCCTGAAACAGCTTCTTCACACGCTTTATATCCTCACTATGAATACTTTTCATAATTTGTGAAACAGGAACAGCAAAAGCCCCTTCTTTCACAATAAATCTTTCATCGTCTTCAATTAATCTACTCTTGTCAAACCAAACATTATCTTCCTTCAGATTCCATTTCCAGGGAGTAATATCAGCAATGCCAAGTGCCATAGACAATTTATGATTAATTGTTCGTAAGGATTGACGCGTATGAATCAGTTCTGTAGTATCCATGCAGAAAATATTAACCACTTCCGGAAGATTGGAAACCATAACAAGTACATCATAATTATGCCCATTCATCGCATGCATTGAAAAAGATACTGGTTTTTGTTCCTGATCGGCCATACCCATATATTCTTTCAGTTTGGCAAAAACCTCCGAACTATTCAACACACTTCCCCGCTTATTTAAAGCATCTTCTTTCTTATAAAAATGTCTTTCAAAACTTGGATTAACATCACTAATTACATAATCATCAACTTTCCCATTTTCTCCCTTTATCAATCGGCATCTCAGATAAAGAACCGGCATGTCATTGAACAAATTATTGTAATTGCTCATTAGTTGAATCTGTTTTGATTGCATTTTGCGAATATTACTCAAAAAATAAATACGTACTAATAAGATAATTACTCCAAAAAGTACACATAGTAATATGGTAGCTAAGATATATTTATTCTTCTCAATGAAACTCACCGGCTTATAGTAGAAAAATGTATTCGAAGGGCAAAGCTCCGGATATAAATCAGTTCTAAGTAATTCTTCATAATTAAAGACCGGTCCGGCATAAACTTTCACAGCAGGTATATCAGATGCTTTTACTCCACTTAGTATCTTATGACTGATATCGGCTATAGTCTTACTGATATCTTTTGACAAAGAAAAGTATCCACCTACCAAACCAGTTTGCCCAATCATGTCAGTCAATGTAAATACAGGTTGTGCGGAATATTGGTTAATTCTCTTATATGTACGCGGTAACAACGCTACATTAGTAGAAAATGAATCATAACTTTCCCATGCCGCATATAATATTCCCGTATTTTTATCAGCTTGCTTGAGAGAACCTATAACCTCTTCTATATTCTCTTGCCCTTCCGTAAAAAAGCGTAATTGTAAATCAGGGAAATATTTTACCACAGTTTCTGCTACCTCCTGCCGGTTCTGAGCACTAAACCATCTACGATCTGATATAAAGATCAGCTTATTCATACTCGGTATCTGCTGATACATCAAATCAATTGTTTCTTTTACATAAAATGGTGCATAAACCAAAGTTATATTACGCCCTTTTATAATATTTCGTAGTGGCATTTGTTCTTCACGGGTTATGGACGCCTTTTGCAAATAGGCATCAACAGGACCTATATAATTTTTCTCTGTAAACAAAATAACCGGTGTATCTTTCCATCGCTCCTCCAATTCTTCATGAATCAGTGCCCATGTATTCCCTCCCATAATAATAATAAGTCGCGGAATACTGTTTTCATATTTTGCAAATAAGTCCCTTCGGATTGTATCCATCCGTTGTTCATCAGATATCCGCATCAAATTAAGGTTTTCAGATGATATAGTCATACCCTTATATTCGACAGGCAATTTATATATAAGTTCACTAATGATGTGATTACTCAAAGGCGAAAGATCCGAATTTGCATTAATAAAAAGAATACATTCCTCTTTCAAAAGCGAACCCGCCGCAAATGAATTGAGGAGGAAAAACTGTAAGAATACAATTGTATATACAATTCTTCGCTTTAACATTAAACTATCTCTTGTTTGTTTCATTTCTGCATTCTATACTCTAAAAGTGACATTCCGGTATGTTTCCTGAAAAAACGTCCCAGTGACGACTGATTTGCAAAATTTGTCTTAGTAGCAATTTGCTGAATATTTAAAGTTGAATTCTTAAGCAAAGCTTTAATCTCTAAAACCATATACTCAATGATCCAATCTTTAGCCGTTTTCCCACTCACCTCCTTAATAACCGCCGATAAGTATTTGGAAGTTATACACAGTTTATCTGCATAAAAAGCGACTTCCCTATTCTCCTTGTAATATAACATAATCAGTTTAAAGAACTGATTGGCTAATTCTTCTTTACGGGCATCCGGCTTTGTTCCTCCCATCAATAGGGAACTATCAAGATAGGTATTATATAAATCAAGATAAAAGAATCTCAATAAATGTATCAATGCCTCTCTTCGGTAAGCAACCTGTTCTCGTTTTACCCGATCAGAAATCAAATTAAAATAGCCACAAAAGCCAACAACCTCACGCTCATTTAAAGAAAACCAGAAATGGCTTCTCATATAAACAAAAAAATGAGGAGAAAAACGGCGCATTCCACTCAAAATATCATCATAAAAAGTGGACGAAAGATTGAGAGTAAGCGTTAAAAAGTCATCACTAATATCTGTACATGAAATAAGCTGCCCCGGAAAAAAAACAGCTAATTGATTTTCAGACAATAAATGTTCATTATCATGTATATTAATACGTGCACTACCCTTCAAACAAAAAACAATCAACCCAGTCTGGATATAAGAAGGATAAGCAGTCAAAGGAAGATATTTCAAATTTCTACAAATTCTGAATTCTTCACCAAAAGCGTTGATCTTTAATATTTCTTTTTTTATTTTGTTTGTCATTTGCCAATTATGTATTAATATAGTTGTACAAAAATATAATATAACCAACTTTTATATAGCAAGGATAGGAATTCTGGTGTTATGTTACAGAAAAAAAGTCCATACTATTTAGATTCTTTCATAAACAAACAGAAACCCTTTAAAGTTTTATAAAAAAATATGCTACAGTTTTTTTTAGCAACTCCTTTGTAATTTGGCAATTGACTCATTTTCAATATGCAATAGATTTGAAATAAAATAATTTATTCATTTTCCTTGCTTTTTCAAAATAAAGCACTACTTTTGCAACTACAATTCGGAGCTGTAGCTCAGCTCGGTAGAGTATGTGTCTGGGGGGATTGAATAAGATAATCGATAATAAAATTGCAATACAATATAAGTCAAGGAGTTAAACTAACACTTAACTCCTTATTTTTTACCTACGAATAAGGTTTTCGGGAAACTTGGCTTATTTAATCCTATTATTGCGGTTTGTAGGTGTAGTTTGCATTATTGCATTTAAGAGTTTACAAGTGCGTTTTCTGAATCCACTTTAAAATACAGCAGCTATCTTCTTTATGTTATTCAATTTTTCAAGCAAAGAATTATTTTTTCGTGCCACCTGTATATTATAGTCTGTTTGCATCCTTACAAGCAAATCGGCATTGATACCTAAAGCAGCCTCTAAGAGCAAAGCAAACTCAGTGGTTATCGGACGTTTTGCATTTAACGTTTCATTTAAAGCGGAATAAGACAAACCAAACTTCTTTGCAAAGTCCTTTTGTTTTATGCCTCTGCATTCCAATTCTTCCTTAACCAGTTCTCCCGGATGGTAGGGACGGAATGATTGTAAATTGTTCGCTGTTATACTCATAGTTCCTATTTATAATGATTCGTAATATCTACCAAAGAACATATTTCTACGACTGTTTGATTGCCTGCATTGGTAATTTCCCGAAATTCCAACCTATATTGGTCATTGATACGCAAAGAGGAAAACCCTTTTTTATCACCTTTCAACTTTTCATAGTTCAAAGCTCTATATTGATATAAATCTTCCATTCGGGAAGCATTCAATAGAGCCTTAACACACTTCAAATAGCCATTTATAATTTGAGGCTGAAATCGATGTTTCTTATCATCGGTCTTTCCTTTTTCGTAAAGTTCTACCAAATACTCTTTTTCAAATTCTACATTCATGCATTTGTTCTTTGATAATACAAAGGTAACATATAATTGTAAAATTCGCAATATTAGCGAATTATTTTTCATCAATACACCGAATAGATATTAGTTCTTTTACTCTTCTATTATGAACTAACCCATACTAACAAACAGGGTAGGACGGCTATTAGCCCACCCTTATTTTAAATGCTCCGTTAGAAGCTTCTAATTAAAACATCTTTCTTCTGATCTACGCACATTAAACAGAAGTATGCTGTCATTTACAAATATATAATCAATAACATAAGTTCCTTTCTCTGTTATATCCGATTGGATTTTATTTAAGATAATTAAAGGCAAATCTTCCTTTTGCACTTTCACCTTATAAAACCCCGCTCTTTTATAATACACAATCTCCGATTTCTTCTTTTTGATATGTAGATAATTTCGATGATGAAAGCTACATCATTGCAGCAGTTCAACAAGGAGGGTTCCTTAAAACATTGCGAAACTGGGACAAACCTTAACCTACATTAACCTTTTGCTCCGTTTGCATCTCGCTTTTGCATCCGCCTTTTCAATTACAGTTCGATTAAGGTTTGATTAAGGTTTCGGGATGATTTAATACTGTTTATCACTACTGAGAACACCATTTTGCATACCATTGCATAGACAAGGAACACCAAACCAACATCCGTTTCCTCATTCTTATTGTTTAGAGGGGTATCTAAACAACATATCTATTACGTACTACAATCCACTAATAATAAAAGGAATACGTCAATACAGACAATTTCAGCACAACAAAAACCTCTCAATTTATTTGCTAATTAAAAATAAACCACTACTTTTGCAACCGCAATTCGGGATGTAGCTCAGCCCGGTAGAGTACGCGTCTGGGGGGCGTGTGGTCGCAAGTTCGAATCTTGTCATCCCGACTGAATTGAAAAAAGGTTAGTAATTTTATGATTACTAACCTTTTTTATTTAGACTATTGTATCCGGAAATATACTATGTCATTTTTTATATATATAACATTCTTTCTAATAAAGAGCAGTATAACTTTCAAACAGTAAGCTTTTCAGCCTACTCGCCAGGTCCTCATCTGCCATTGTACTAAGTACTATATTACGGGCTACATAAGTTTCATTGCCTGCTGCATCCGTACAATATACCATCAAATGATAATCCCCCGGAGCTACATCTGCAGGAATTACTATGTCGTGATGATGAATGTGTACATTCTTTTTGCCGGAAACATCATACGAACGATTAAAAGCGAATGGAATTCCTCTTTCTTCTTTCACTCTGGTTCCTCCATGTGAGTGATGATCAAAATTATTATGGATATCTATTTTATAAGATTTCAGCATGACGTCATCCGAAAGATCCATTTCAAAGTGTACTCCTTTTTCCGAACCAATCAACAAAGCTTGCCCCTCGGCAGGCTCATGAAGGTCAATCACCGGTTTGGTTGTATCACTATCTTCCTTATCACAAGAAAAAAATGTAAGAACAGAGATTACTAATATAGCTGTGAAATAAATTTTTGTTTTCATTTTAATAACTGTTTAATGGGTACTTTGATTAATAACTGAAAGTTTCTCCCCGGTTCAGGAATTTCCATCTTCCGGTAAAAACTGAGATGATTGTAATAATGGGTATCGAATATGTTCCGGGCAGTCAGAGTAATTTCTACTTTCGTCCCTCCTATCGGAAAATTCAGAGTTCCTCCAAGATGAAACAAGTTAGTTCCCGGAGTACGGTCTTCATTACGATCTACACGATTTTGCGAAGCAATAGATTGCCACTCGGCATAAACTGTAAATGGGTTCTTCTGCCAGGTTAGTACATTACGCATAGAAGCAGGAGGTGAAAAACTCAGTGGTATATGCTCGTCACAATTATAAGTATAAACGTACTCACCGGAAAAGCGATAATTCAACCGATGCAGAAAATCTATACTAAACGATGCTTCTATCCCTGCAAACAGAGCTTCTGCACCCGTATATCGATAAATCTGCCCGGCATGGGGCAATACAGACCATTCTCCGGTGGGATGCAGAAAGATATAATTACTGAACCAACTCACATATGGAGAAACAGACACGGATAATCCTTTTCGCTCAAAAAGATAAGAAGTATCCAGTTGCCATCCCTGCTCGGAAGCAAGTGAAGCATCTCCCTGTTCATGACGGAAAGTTCCATGATGTACTCCGTTAGAAGCAAGTTCATTGGCTCCGGGCAAACGAAAGCTACGCCCCAGATTCACTTTTACCAAATGTGCCGGTAGCGGATTCCACACTACTCCCAACGAAAGAGAATAGTCTCCGAAATGACGATCTACCTTATGACTATTCCAGCGATAAAAATCCACTTGTTCACTATCATACTCCTGATCTTCCAGATAAGTTGCCAGGTAGTTATCTTCATGAGCCGAAATATGGATTGTACCATAATCATAACGTATCCCTCCCGAAACAGAAAAGGAATTATTAGGACGATAGGTAGTAAGCCATAACAATCCGGTAGAGAAACGGTGATACTCCGGCAACAGAAAAGAGTATCCGGAGATACTGTTTTGCTGATATTGGCTATCCCAGCCGGCCGTATGCTCCCAGGAAGAAGAACCGAACAAACGTAGCCTCACCGAAGAACTAAAAGTATTGAGCATAAAAGCCAGTTCTTTATCAGGATCTTTTTCCGGCTGAGACTGTGTTCCATAGTGTGTATGAAAAGCACTCCATTCTTCCCGATGATTATTCTGATAACCGAAATCTCCGGACAGAAGTATATTTTCCCAGGCATACTGCTGATGAGTGGTAAACTTCAAATGATTCACCTGACTAAAAGGCAACTCAATATTACGACTGTTCCCATCATCCTGCAGGCGGGAAATATCGGGTATACCATGTGCTCCGGGAAAGAAACCATTTTTCTGAAACACATTACTAACCGCATAATCAGACTTGTAGTCCTTGTGATGATACTGAGTAAAGAAACTGACATTACGTTCAAGCCCAGCTGTATTCTTTAGTTTCCGTCCATACAATGGCATCTTTTGAGTGAGATAAATCACTGTATCTGCTGGTATATGATAATCTCCGAAAAGTTGTTCAGAGTAACGCATTTTCATAAACCATGCATTCTTCCTGAATCCTAACATAACAGACCCTCCTACCGTTCCATTAACCGACTTTCCCAGAAGTACCGCTTCAGCAAAGAATTGATTAAGCAAAGGAACAACAGCAGGGGTTATATCGATCACTCCCCCCATAGCATCACTTCCGTAAAGCAGTGAAGAGGGACCTTTCAGCACATTGACAGCATCCACGTTGAAAGCATCCAGTTCCAATCCATGGTCTGCACCCCATTGCTGGCCTTCCTGTTTCACACCATTTTCTAATACTACAATCCGGTTAAATCCCATCCCCCGAATCATCGGTTTAGAGGTGCCTACACCGATGTCCATCGTCTGTACACCAGGAATATTGGCTATAGCCTGCATAAGATTACCTGTAAAATTCTTCCGCAAAAAGTCCTTGTTCGCAACATCAACCGTAAGTGCAGTCTTTCTCATCTGATGTTGTTGATACGACTCCGTAACCACCACTTCAGACAAAGACACACTCTTGATTGAATCGGACTTTTGTGCATGGACGGATAGGGCAAAACATAGCCCTAACACGCCCGAAATAATTCCGATACGCATCATTTACAATTTATTGTTTATAATACTGTGAAAAGATAATATAGATAGTTATACTATCGGAGGTGCACGCAAATAATGTGAATAAGAAAGCGTGTAAGCTATCTTTTCGGGATAAGTAACACGTTCATAGGAAATGAGCGGTAATATAAGAGTAAAATCAAATGATATGGCTTCCGTAAAAAGAGAAAGAGAAAATTGACAGATAAGACAGTCATCACAAGCATTATGAGAGTTATGAGAATGATGAGTGTCCGAACAAGAAGAAGATACAGCATTATCTCCCCCGTGATGATGGAGTGCCTTCACCACAAAGAAAGGCATGAACGTTGCAAGCAACAGCCATGAAATGCAGACTCTTTTTCTAATATTCCTCTTCACCGGGTCTTTTGTTATATCAAATAAGGGAATGTCGCAAAGGTATGTATCCACCTTTATATATGCAACTATATTGCATATCTTTTCATAAAATAGACCTTATTTTACCAATAGATAGGTATATTAATACATCTACTACCCTGATAGTTGAATTATGCGAAAATAAATCCTTATTTTTGCAGATATATTAATCACTATCCGAATTATGACCATGCGTTACAAACTTTCAGCTCCTTCTGTAGTGAGGACTACTATACAACTCCCTGCCTCCAAAAGTATCAGTAACCGTGCACTCATCATTAATGCACTGGCCCAGGGCACAACCCCTCCATGCAATTTGTCCGACTGCGATGACACATTGGTAATGATCAAGGCACTGGCAGAGAATAATGAAACCATAGACATCATGGCTGCCGGAACAGCGATGCGTTTTCTTACCGCATACCTAAGCACTGTACAAGGCACACATATCCTCACCGGAACGGAACGGATGCAACAACGTCCGATACAAATACTTGTCAATGCACTCCGTGAACTGGGTGCGCAAATAGAATATGCCGGTAAGAAAGGTTTTCCTCCTTTACGTATTCATGGTACTGAACTAAAAGGTAACGAACTAACCCTGAAAGGCAATGTCAGTTCACAATATATTTCCGCCTTGCTGATGATCGGTCCGGTTCTGAAAAACGGATTACGCCTGTATCTTACTGGTGAAATCATCTCTCTCCCGTATATCAACCTTACATTACAACTGATGAAGGAGTTCGGTGCAAAAGCCGCCTGGACTTCAGAAAACAGTATTGAAGTAGCCCCGCAACCCTATACTCCGGTATCTTTTATGGTAGAGAGTGACTGGAGTGCAGCTTCCTACTGGTATCAGATAGCCGCCTTATCCGAACAGGCGGAAATAGAGCTCATCGGTTTGTTCCGTAACAGCTATCAGGGAGACAGCCGCGGAGCCGAAGTATTTTCACGACTGGGGATAACAACCGAATTTATTCACGAAGGTGTACTTCTCAAAAAGAGCAACAGACTTGTCGAACAACTAAACGAAGACTTCGTCGATATCCCCGACCTGGCGCAAACCTTTGCCGTAACTTGTTGTTTGCTCAACATACCATTCCGATTCACAGGATTACAAAGCCTCAAGATAAAAGAGACCGACCGCATCTTTGCGCTAAAAACAGAACTCAGGAAATTGGGATACATACTTCGGGATGCACAAGACAGCATATTGACTTGGGACGGTGAACGTTGTCCGCCCGAAGCACAGCCCGTAATACAAACGTATGAGGACCATCGTATGGCAATGGCTTTTGCTCCGGCAGCACTCCGTTTTCCGGAAATGCGTATTGCAGAGCCACAAGTTGTTTCCAAATCTTATCCCGCGTATTGGGAGAATCTACAACAGGCAGGTTTCCAAATAGAAAATAAAGAATGAAGCCTTACAAGGTTACCCCAATTTTTCATTTCTCTATAATCTGTGTTAATCTGTATACTCTGTGGTAAATAAATCAGTACCTTTGCACAAAATGAGAGATTTAGAATTATGTGGATACTGATCGTAAGTCTGTTGCTACTCACCCTCGTAGCATTAATAGCCGGACACATCCGCAACGCAAGGTTGCAAAAAAAGATAGAAAACGGAGAGTTGGAAAGCTTTCCTGAAGTGAAAGAAGTAGACGTAGAATGTTGCGGACAACATGAAGTCTGTGAAAAAGACAGCTTGCTGGCTGCCGTCAGTAAAGAGATAGAGTATTATGATGACGAGGAACTGGATCAATTCATTGGCCGGGCACCGGAAACATACACGGAGGAAGAAACAGAAATGTTTCGTGATGTGTTCTATACGATGCAGGAAACAGATGTAGCCGGCTGGGTTCGTAGTCTGCAACTAAGAGGTATCAACCTGCCCGATAATCTGAAAGACGAGGTATTCCTCGTCATCGGAGAACGGAGAATGCATCCTTGATTATAATAAGTAGTACCTTTCTGCCGTTATTAATAATTAGTAAGTTAAGTATCTGAATGGATCTGTTACAATATACCTTTTTTCAACATGCCCTCCTGGGTAGCCTGTTGGCCAGCATAGCCTGCGGTATTATCGGCACTTACATAGTGACGCGTCGACTGGTGTTTATCAGCGGAGGAATTACACATGCCTCATTTGGCGGTATCGGCCTGGGGTTGTTTGCTGGTATATCGCCCATTCTTTCAGCTGCCGTATTTTCTGTATTGTCGGCTTTCGGAGTTGAGTGGCTCAGTAAACGAAAAGATATGCGTGAAGATTCTGCCATTGCAGTATTCTGGACACTCGGAATGGCATTGGGCATTATGTTCAGTTTTCTTTCACCAGGATTTGCTCCGGATTTATCAGCCTATCTATTTGGTAATATTCTAACCATCACAAGAGGAGACTTGCTGATGCTGGGATTACTGGCTATAGTACTTATCATCTTTTTCTGCCTGTTCATCCATCCCATTATCTACGTAGCATTCGACCGTGAGTTTGCCCGCTCTCAGGGAATTCCCGTAGCAGTATTTGAGTATTTGCTAATGATGTTTATAGCACTGACAATTGTTTCTTGTCTGCGCATGGTTGGTATTGTATTGGCTATCTCATTACTAACCATTCCACAAATGACAGCCAATTTGTTCACTTATAATTTTAAACGAATCATCTGGTTATCCATAGGTATCGGTTTTCTGGGATGCCTGGGTGGGCTATTTGTTTCTTACCACTGGAAAGTACCTTCGGGAGCCTCTATCATATTTGTATCTATCCTTATTTATGCCCTATGCAAAGTGATAAAAAAATGAATAATGTGCCAATGTGCCAATATGCCAATGTGTTAATTGGCTGCGTTATGATCTGCAAAGTTATGAGTTGTGCTATCATCCGCAAGACAATTGGCATATTGGCATATTGGCACATTGGCACATTATTCGTATTACTCCTATTGCTTACCGGTTGCTCTACCAAAAAGAACACAGCGGGAAGCCGCTTTTATCACGCAATGACTACCCGATATAACGTATACTTCAACGGAAACGAAGCATATAAATCAGGATGCAAAGCTATTGAACAGAGTAACAAGGATAACTATATGGAGATGATTCCACTCTATCCTATTGGCAATAAATCAACAGTAGGAACTGGTAGTGGTGATTTTGAACGGGCTATAGAAAAATCTCAGAAGGCTATCGCAGTACATTCCATCAAACGGAAGCCTCAACGCAAACAAGGTAAACGTTACACAGAAGAATACAAACAATGGCTGGCACGTCGGGAATTCAATCCTTTTCTGCACCGCGCCTGGATGTTAATGGGGAAAGCACAGTTTCAGAAAGGAGATTTTCCCGAAGCGGCTGCAACTTTCTCATATATTGCCCGCCTGTACACAGGTCAGCCCAAAATTACAGCAGAAGCACGTATCTGGCTTGCCCAGTGTTATACACAGATGGGGTGGTATTATGATGCAGAAGATGTTCTTCAGAAAGTAAATAACGATAGTCTGCCCTATACCCTCGCTCCTGCCTATTCACGAACTTACGGGCATTATCTGCTGGGTTGCCAACGCTACCGGGAAGCTATCCCGCATCTGCTTACTACCATCAAAAATGAAAAGAATAAGCGACAGAAAGCGCGGCAATACTATCTTCTGGGACAAGTATACCAGCTTTTGCAAGATCCCGCCAAAGCATACCAGGCTTACGGAAAGGTCATCAAAATGAGCCCTCCCTACGAAATGGAACTAAATGCACGTATCCGCCAAACAGAGGCCTTCCCGGCCGGGGAGGTGCGCCAGGCGGCGGAAATAAAGAAGGCAACGGATAAGCTGCGACGCATGACACGGAGTGATAAGAATAAGGATTACCTGGATCAGATTTATTATGCACTGGGGAATATTTACCTGGCGGCGGGGGATACGGTGCAGGCGATTAAGGAATATGACTTAGGAGTGGAGAAGAGTACACGCGGAGGGGTGGAGAAAGGGATTCTGCAACTCACACTGGGCAATCTCTGCTGGGAGATGGGGCGATATGTGGAAGCACAAACGGCTTACTCCGATGCTATCGGGTTGCTGGAGAAGACGCATACGCAATATGAAGAGATCACGAAACGTTCTGAAATACTGGACGAACTGGTGCCCTACTCTACGGCTGTGGAGTTGCAGGATAGCCTGCAACATCTGGCATCACTGGATAGTGCCGCACGGATGGTGGTGATCGACACATTGATAGCTCGTGTCATCCGGAAAGAAGAGGAGGCGAAACGGCTGGCAAAAGAGGCCGAACGGGATGCACTGCGTGAGTCTATTGCTGCCGAAAATGCCGCCAATGCCCCACAGCAACCTACTACAACGCAACCTACAATACCTACGGGAGACGATTCCTGGTATTTCTATAATTCGCAAGCAGTAACACAAGGTAAAGCTGACTTCCAGCGACTATGGGGACGACGCAAACTGGAAGATAACTGGCGGCGGAGAAACAAAACAGTGGTTGCCCTGGATGATTTTGAACCAGTCAACTACGATGAGGCACAAGATAGTATAAACAGCGAGGTTCCTACCACACAAGGAGATACAGCGCTTCTCGCACAGGGAGATGCGCCAAGCAATAAAGATAATTCTCAGCTTCCTGCTGATACGACCTCTACTGCTGCCATTGATGAAAAGAACCCGTTATTCTACCTGCAACAGATTCCGTTGACGGAGGAAGCAATGGCTGCCTCTAACGAAATTTTGTCAGACGGACTGTTCAACATGGGAATGATATTCAAAAACAGAATGGAGAACTTCTCTCGTGCCGAACATTCCCTCGGACGGTTGATTCATGATTTCCCGGATTTCGGGCAACTGGATGTGGCATACTATAATCTTTATCTCATGCTGGGACGTATAGATCGTATAGCAGATGCCAACCTATATAAACAGGAACTGATAAGCCGCTTTCCGGACAGTAAATATGCCAGGATGTTAGCCGATCCTGACTTTGCCTACATTGCTGTACATGGCAAGCACCTGGAAGATTCGCTTTATGCCAATACCTATAAAGAATACATGGCAGGTAATTACAAACAGGTAGTGGCCAATGCAGAGTACTCTTTCAACAAATATCCGATGGGGCAACATCGTCCGAAATTTATGTTCCTGCATGCCGTAAGTGCCTTGCAGGCAGGAGATCAGAAGCAATTCCTGGCCGAACTGAAAGAGCTCGTGCAACAGTATCCGGAAAATGAGATAACCGATCTTGCTGCTCACATCCTGAAAGGAGTACAGGAAGGACGTCTTCTGGCAGAAGGTAGTATCTCCTTTGGTAGTATCTGGTCGCGCAGAAGTGCAGAAGACCTGGCAGACAGCACGCGTATAGCCGGAATGGACAGTACGCATGTCTTTACTTCTGAGCGTAATACGCCTTACTTATTCATATTGGCTTACGAAGAAGGAAAAGTAAACGAGAACCAACTACTTTATGAAGTAGCCCGTTACAATTTCTCATCCTTCATGGTGAAGAACTTTGACCTCTCCTTCTCCCATGACCGGGGTATTGGACGACTCGTCATCAGTTCATTTGCCAACTACGGAGAGGCACAGTATTACCAACGACAACTTTACGCTGACCCACATATGAACGAACGTCTCAGCGGAATGCGAGCTGTCCTTATCTCACAAGCCAATTATGAACTGCTGAACCAATTCTATAGTTTTGACGATTATGATGCTTTCTATAAGAAGACATTCGATCCTTATCCGACAGAGGAGGAGGAAGCACCAATAGATGGAAGTACACTGGATGAACCATTACAGAATCTTCCACCGATCGATGAAACTGCTCCGGAAGAAGATGATGACGGTGAAGAGATACAACAAGGTTCAGGCACCAACTATTTTTAGGTGCTTCCCGCACGGGGAGGTTCGACAGGCGGTGATAGCCGTAAATAGTGTTTATCGCTTGACGTACCTCCCTATGCGGGAAACGCTAAAAATAGTTGGTGGCGAAATAAGAATAGCAATAATAATTGCGCAACCAAATAGTAAATGGTAAATAGCTAAATAGTAAATATCAAGATGAAGAATGACCGATTACTTTGGGTAGACGACGAGATAGACCTTCTCCGTCCCCATATCCTTTTCCTCGAGTCGAAAGGCTACGAGGTACATACCGTTAGTAACGGACAGGATGCCCTCGACCGTTGTCGCGAAACGGACTATGATCTCATCTTCCTTGATGAGAATATGCCCGGTATCAGTGGTCTTGAAACACTGGCACTGATCAAAGATATCTCTCCTACCGTACCCGTTATCATGATAACCAAAAGTGAAGAAGAAGATATCATGGATATGGCTATTGGTAGTAAGATAGCCGATTACCTGATCAAACCTGTCAACCCCAATCAGATACTTCTTTCGTTAAAGAAGAATCTGCACCGCCGTGACATTGTTTCTGAAGTAGCACAAACAGCCTATCAGCAAAACTTTGGTAAGATAGGTATGCAGATCAACGATTCTCTCACTACCGATGATTGGGTGGAGCTTTATCGCCGCCTTGTATACTGGGAACTGGAACTGGAAGCCAGTGACAGCCCTATGAGCGAAATGCTTTCCATGCAGAAAACAGAAGCAAACACGGCCTTTACCAAGTTCATCAAGAAAAACTATATCGACTGGATGAAAACAATGGACCCCACACGCAAAGGAAATGCTGTGCAGGAAGCCCCCATGATGAGTCCGGACTTGATGAAACGTACCATCTTTCCTCTGCTGGATCAGGGAGAGAAAGTGTTTTTCCTTGTACTGGATAACTTCCGCTATGATCAGTGGCGTGTGGTTGCCGGCGAGCTATCCGAGCTTTTTACTTTCGAGGAGCAGCTCTATTTCAGCATCCTACCCACTGCCACACAATATGCCCGTAATGCTATCTTCTCAGGATTGATGCCAGATCAGATAGCGCGTATGTTCCCCGATCTGTGGGTGGACGAGGATGAAGAAGAAAGCAAAAACCTCAACGAGGCTCCGCTGATACAGACTTGTTTTGACCGTTTCCGCCGTCAGCACACCTTTTCTTACCATAAGATAAACGATGCGTCTGCCGGAGAACGTCTTGTGGCTCAACTTCCACAACTGATGCAGAATGACCTGAACGTAGTAGTATTCAACTTTATAGACATGTTAAGTCACACACGGACAGAAAGCAAAATGATACGTGAACTGGCCTCGACAGAAGCTGCATACCGTAGCCTTACATTATCCTGGTTCCGCCATTCACCGGTACGCGACTTGCTTAAAGAACTCGCAGCACGAAAGATACGAGTAGTCGTCACTACCGACCATGGTAGTATCCGTGTAGACAATCCTATCAAAGTACAGGCCAACAACGGAGAGATTAACACAAATCTACGCTACAAGCTGTCACGGAACATGTCCTATAACCCGAAACAGGTGTTTGAGATCAGCCGGCCGACAGATGCTTTGTTGCCGTCACCCAACGTTAGTACGAAGTACATCTTTGCCAGCGGACACGACTTCCTGGCCTATCCGAATAACTTCAACTACTACGTGTCGTATTACACCAATACCTTCCAGCACGGAGGTATCTCCATGGAAGAAATGATTATCCCTCTCATCACCCTAAAAGCCAAATAGTGCTTCCCCCACGGGGAGATGCGCCAAGCGATGATAGTAGAATAGTAGTATTGCTAAAACCCTCTCCGAGAGGGAGGATGCTCTTCGGGGTGGAGAAGGTACATCGAGATAGTGTAGCCACCCCATGACTTATAACCCTATAACTTATTAATAACTTTATGGTAATTAAAATCGAATCATTAGACCAAATACACGAAGCCGCCCGCGAGTTCATTACTGCAATGGGTGACAATACCGTGTTTGCCCTCTACGGAAAGATGGGAGCAGGAAAAACAACCTTTGTGAAGGCTCTTTGTGAGGAATTGGGGGTTTCGGATGTTATTACTTCCCCCACATTCGCCATTGTCAACGAATATCGCTCAGACGAGAACGGAGAGCTGATTTATCACTTCGACTTCTACCGTATCAAGAAGCTGAGCGAGGTATATGATATGGGATATGAGGATTACTTTTACAGTGGCGCCCTCTGTTTTATCGAATGGCCGGAACTGGTAGAAGAGCTTCTGCCGGGCGATGCCGTAAAAGTAACGATAGAAGAATCGGAAGACGGCAGCCGGAAAATTACTCTTTAATACAAATGACACCGCATTATTTTATTTTGGGCCTGTTCGCACTTGCAGGAATCATTTCATTTCTTGCTGCAGTATTCAACTGGGGATGGTTCTTTACCGCACACAATGCTCAGGTTGTGGTACGACGGATAGGACGCCCGCGCGCACGGATTGTTTATGGAGTACTCGGATTATTATTAGTCGGAATGGCTATCTTTTTCTTCAAATCGATTCAATAATGAACCAAACCCTGTGATGAACTATATTCCTTCATACTGCCACCGCGTTGGCAGGGTGTTGCCAACATAAAGGCAAGGTATTGCCAATACGATGGCAACACCTTGCCAATACGATGGTAAAAAAGACAATCTGTAGTTCATTAATGATCAGTTATGAATATAGTTGATTACAGGAGTACACAGTCAATCGACACATTGCCCATCGACACATTGAATAAGTTCTTATATCAATTGCCGCGACTTCATCTCCAGATATTTATTGAGCACATCAATAGATAGTTTATCCGGTGTAGTAAGTACAGAATAGATACCGTTTTGTTTTAACGTAGTAACAATGAGACGTTTCTCATACGCAAACTTTTCGGCAATAACTTGCCGGTAATACCCTTCGGTATCTACCGGTTTCTTCGAGATATACTCTTTCAGATCAGCATCCTCAAAAAACACCACCAACAAACGATGCTGCCGGGAAAGCTGCTGCAAATAAGCCAATTGCCGGTTCATACTGCCAAGACTACTAAAATTGGTATAGAGCACCAACAAGCTCCGTTTACTTACATGTTTGGCCAAATGTACACAAAGGGCAGAGAAGTCGGTTTCTCCAAACGTCGTCTCCTGTGCATACAAACTTTCAAGCAAGGTCTGCATCTGCCCTGCCTGTTTGGAGGCAGGAACAAACGTATCGAAGTACTCATTAAAAGTAACCAGTCCGGCTTTATCATCCTTGCGCATAGCAACATAAGAGAGCACAAGAGAGGCATTGATTGCATAATCCAGCAATGTCACCCCCTGAAAGGCTTGCTGCATAACGCGTCCCTTATCAATCACATTGTATATCTGCTGCGAACGCTCGTCCTGATACACATTCACCATCAGTTGATGCCGCCGGGCACTGGCTTTCCAGTTGATAGTACGATAATCGTCTCCTTTTACATACTCCTTTATCTGTTCAAACTCAGTCTGATGTCCTACTCTCCGGATCTTCTTGATACCCAATTCCGTCAGATTATCGCTCATGGCAAGTAACTCATAACGATGAAGCATCAGATACGAAGGATATACTTTTATCTTTTGCTGTTTGCCGCAGGACAGGCGACGTTCTACCAAACCCAAGCGGGTAGAGGCAAACACACGAATATATCCGAAATCATATACACCGCGATGACTGGGGCGCAGATTGTAAACAATCGTTTTTGCCTGCCCACTATCAAGTGAAAGCTTGAAACAGATATCACGTTGCTGAAATATCACAGGTACTTCATCTATTACCGACAGTTTGACCGGGAACGGATAACGGCTCTCAACTCTTAATTTAACCTCGTTATTATCACCATTAGAAAAACGGTCGGCACACTGGCGGGAAGCCTCAATACCCTTAGTACGATAAAGAAAAAATCCATCTGCCACCACTGCCAGAACAAGTAAAAGCAATGCTATCTGTCCCAGCAGGAACAAAGAACCAAACAGGTATCCTCCGCATAGCAACAGAATAACAAGAATGGAAAACATATAAAAGCGACGAGACAGGAATAACATAAGGAATTACTTTTTATAGTTGACAATTGACAGTTGACAGTGAGCTGCGCTGTTATGCTGTATAATGACTTTAAAGTGTTAATGACTGAGTTCTGGGGTGAAAGATTACTTAGTTGAAAGCTTATTTAGTTGACAATTGACAGTTGACAGTGAGCTACGCTGTTATGCTGTATAATGAGTTCAAACTGTTAACAACTTAATTTAGGGTTGAAAGCTGAGAGCTTATAAAGCCGAAGGCTAAAAGCTAAAGAAAACTACTATGCAACATAATAGCGCAGCTCACTGTCAATTGTCAACTGTCAATTAAATAAGCTGTCAATTATTTCGGAACTTCCACCTTATCAATGAGGCGTTGCGTTACTTTGACCGGAGAGTAGCCCTCCATTTCTGCCTCGGCTGTCAGGATAAGACGATGCTGAAGCACGTAGGGAGCAACAAATTTAATATCTTCCGGGGTTACGAAGTCACGTCCTTGCAACAGAGCATAGGCTTTGGAAGATTGTAGCATAGCCACCGAAGCACGAGGCGAAGCTCCTAAATAAACGGCTTTACTGGTACGGGTCTGCTGTACAATAAGAGCGATATACTGCAACAATGTACGATCTACAAATACCCGATCCATCAGGCGACGAAGCGTAAGAAGTTCATCACGGGTAATTACCGCATGAATATCATCCAGCTTCACCAGGGCGGCATTTGTATGATGACGTTCCAGAATACTTACTTCCTCCTCCAATGATGGATAATCCATGGTTATCTTCATCAGAAAGCGGTCCAGCTGTGCTTCGGGAAGCTTATACGTTCCTTCCTGCTCCACAGGATTCTGGGTGGCAAGGATCGTGTAAAGTTCTCCCATCTGATAAGTAGTGCCGTCAATACTCACCTGACGCTCTTCCATCACTTCAAAAAGGGCGGATTGCGTTTTGGCAGGAGCACGGTTTATTTCGTCCACAAGTATCATATCGGCAAACACAGGGCCGCGGTGAAAATCAAATTCATTCGTTTTCATATTGAAAACCGTAGTCCCCAACACATCACTCGGCATAAGGTCAGGAGTAAACTGAATACGGCTAAAGTCAGCATCAATCAGACGGGCGGTAAGACGGGCAAGCAATGTTTTCGCTACACCAGGTACCCCTTCTATCAGCACATGCCCATTGGCAAGAATGGCTGTAAGTACCAAGTCTACAGTATGTTCCTGCCCCACTATGACAGAAGCAATCTGTGACTTAAGAGCTTCTATTTTCTCCGTAAAAAGAGTCAGATCAGTACGTGGAGCCTCGCTCTGTACTTCTTCCGAAGGAAGAGCAGGAGGTGTAACTTCTGCTAAAGGTTCATTCGTATCATTCATAATCTATCTGTTATATCCGATTCAATATTTCATTCATACCATCTATATAGTCTTTCATCTCTTGTTCCAAAGCTTCCCGCTCTCCCCGAACAATGGGGCGAAGTCCGGCAAACAGTTTTGCAATCTTCCCCTCTTCCAGTCCCGTCTTGCCTGCTATCTTGCGGCAAAGGACCGTATCATTGCTATCATCTTCTATGTCTATCTGTATTTCACGCCGTAAGGCCTCAGCAAAGTAAGTGAACTTCTTACGAATGAGGTCACCATGCTCTTTCTTCTGGAAATAGAGTGTACCAATCAACTCGGTGAACTCCAACGTTTTATTCTCCGGCTGGTGAATAACAGGTATCGGCCTTTGACGCCGCCGTGCTGTGAATATCATAAAAAGCAGAATCGTAAACATGGTAAGATACAATCCCCAGCGAAGAGCCGTCTGAGACAGGAAATACCGGAACGGCGACTGCTGCTCATATTCTGCTTTTGTATAGGCTTCCGTACGATATAAAGGCAAGTTTTTCGCAAAGGAAAGCAGACGGAAAATATAAGCAGCATTGTTTCCATCCAGCATCCCGTAGTTGGTAAACAACAAGGGAGTGGAAATAAGAATGATTTCTCCCTTTCCTACCGGACGACGAATAGCTACCGGACCACAAGGCAGATTGACAGCAAATTGTGCCGAATCCTGTGATTGAGGCAAAGAATCTTTCAACGCTTTCCGTATCTCGTCATTAAAAGACAATGTGATCGAATCCCCAGTTCCGGACGCAGCACTGCACCCTCTCCTCACTAATGGAATGGAAAGTGAATCGTACTTTGTGAAGTAAACATTGCAGAGGTGGGAATAAAACTCAAACGTTGCTTCCGGATAAGAATTCACAGAATCAGGCAACCAATAAAGTGTATCACGCCGATTGAACTCACTTACAGCCCTCTTCAGTTCTGACGGACGGAACCAAGCGTATGTCATATCATATCCCAATGTGTCCGACAAAGAAAAGGCAGTAGCTGCCAGTATCACCTTATTTCCTCTCTCTGCAAGACTCATGATTGCCTTCTTATCAGTTTTTGTAAAGCGGAAGTTCTGAGCCACAGCAAGTATTGCCAAAGGTTCACCTGTCGTATCATTCGCGAAGTTATAGAAAGTCCAGTCATTACAGTAATAATCTTTAGGCCAGGAGTCGGCCACCACATCATCAAAAATGGCACATCCGAAAGGTTGATAATCGTTCTGGCTGAAAGTAGGATTCCAGACAAACTTCTTTGGCAAATTGTATTCTACCAGAAACATTATTGCCAGGAGGACAACTATAATAAGAGTAAACCAATGGCTGGTTTTCATGACATACCTCCTTTCATGATTTCTCTCTGCAAAGTCTGCATTTCATAAAAAAGGGCTTCGGTTGCCTCAAAATTACCATATCGCACCCGGAGGAAACGGTTGGTCAGTTCCCGAAAAGGAGTCCGCAATGCATTTGACTTTAATTCATAAGTATATTCCGTCGGAGTTTTATAAGGTTGCCAGTCTATCTTCTCAGCATCACTCAATTGTTTCAGTGTCTGAAGGTAAAGCAAACGTATCGCTTCCCGATACTCATTGCGCAATATAACTGCACGTATCTCTTTCTCAAAATTGATCCCATAAATGGTGTCTTCTTCGACACGATAAGCCAACTTCTTTCCGGAACGCATAAAGAGTTCCGGACGTTTTTTGTATAGGAACCAGATCAATAACAGTACTATAAGTATAAATAAGCCCGCCAACACAATCTCAGTATACTGTTCGGCAAACTTACTGCCAAATATTTTCTGCAACAGCTTTCCCAGCCACAAATTGAGCCACCCGATCAAATCAACTTCGGGAGTCTGTAATTCACGGTTATAATCGTACTCTGAACCGCTTTGCCAGATAGCAACGGTTGTAGTATCATAAACTAAAGTATCAGCAGGTGCAGTCATCTAAAGAAAATCAGAGTTTGTCGAAGTTATCAATATCTTCTTCTACAGAAACACTATCCACCACTTCCGAAGCATGACCATATTGATAAGCCAGACCTATAAGTGAGAAGATCATAGATAAATAAGCACCAAAAGTCTGCAAAATACCCAGCAGATAAAGAAAAAAACTATAGAGCGGAGATACAGTAACTACATTGCCCCCTTCACTCATAGCAAAGAAATATTTCACGATCGTAGCAACATACCAGGGTAACATAGTAATGCCTTGCAGAATACTGGCAATAAAACTCATAATCAACATAATGAGAAAAACTCCTCCCCAAGTGGCAAATCCTAAACGAAACGTCTTTTGGAAAGCTGTTATTATACTCATGTTTTCAAATAAATAGATTGTAGCAAACAGCCCCATAGGGATGCCACAAGCTACCAACAAAGGGATCGTGATGATCAAAGAAAATGGAGTTAATACAACCAATCCCACTATTATTGCCAAAACAACAAGGTACAACATGAAAAAGAATAAAGTCAGCTTCAGCATTCTGCCCACATTCTTCATCAGTAAAGGACGCAAGGCAGAAAGAGTAATACCCTCAAGGCGTTCTTCGCGCTCATTGTAAGTCCTCATCAATGTATAAACCAGTGCAGTAAGCAGAATCACGCCAATCATATAACAAAGAATGGTTAGTCCGTAATTCACCCAAAACATAGCCCCGAATATAGCCAACGGATTACTGCTGCCAGCCTGTATATTGGAGGAAAGACTCATGGTGCTGCCCATCAGACTATTCAAGCTCAATGCCTGCACAAGGCATAAAGGCAATAGAAGGTAAGTTGTAAACTTAAACAAAGGCTTCCAGTTCTCCTTTATAAAATCGAACGAGGCGTTCATCTTTTCTCCAAAGGTACGCTTCGCATACAATACAATTTTAGCTTTCTGTGACTCCATACGACTTTCTGTTTGGTAAATAAATATAATAGAATATGATAAATGCAAGTGAAAGAAGAATAATACCTAACCTCAGTACCGTAGGGAACTCGGTGTGACGGGTAAGAAACCCTTCAATAAAGCCCGCCATAACAAACACAGGAACTGTACCTATTACTATTTTCAATCCCCGCTTCGCCCCACGGCGGAAAGACTCTGCACGGGAATAAGTCCCCGGAAAAAGCCAGCCATTACCCAAAGCCAACCCAGCAGCTCCCGCCACGATAATAGCCCATATTTCAAGCGTTCCATGCAGCCAGATTGCAAGCATGGATTCAGCCAACAACCCTTCTCCATAAAAGAAAGTCTGAAAAGCTCCCAGCATGATTCCATTGGAAAGAAGCATGTATCCGGTACCGAAACTTGTGAGCAAGCCCATAGCAAAGCAGTTGAAAGACACCATGATATTGTTCAACGTAATACCCAGAAACATCGGCATCTCTTCCGAACCATTATATACTGCCATCGGCTGACCATTGGCAATGTTTTCAAGTGTCATATCTACATAGCCATTGCCCAGTATCAGCCGTACAAAGTCCGGATCATTCCAAGCAGAGATAATACCGATAACCACACTGGCAGCAAAGATAAGAAAAGACACCAATAGCTCCTTACGGGCATCGTGCATAGTCTGAGGCACTTCGCGCGTCCAGAAAGTAATGATACGTGTCCACTTCTCCCGTTTATTACGGTAGATCACATTGTGGAGGGCCGAAGCCAGATTATTAAGATAAATAGTGATACGCGAAGAAGGATAATGTGTCTGGGCAAAAGCCAAATCGGCAGTCAGTTCCGTATATGCGTCGGCAAGCCGGTCCGGATTAAGCTTGTCAGCTTTCTCCACAACCTTCTCTGTCTCTTTCCATTTTTCAATGTTCCGGCGGATAAACGTAACTTCTTTCATTGTTTAGGGGAGTTCGGATAGAAGTTTTGTCCGAATCCGAAGCAAAAGTAAGAGAAATATGATATATTTGCAACGGAATCACAAAAATGTTTAAAAAGAAATGGCAGAATCCACCATTATTACAGGACAGTTCGTACGCATCAGCCAAACGCCTGCGAGTCTTGGCGAGCGTATGCTTGCTCTGCTGATCGATTATACCTTCTTATTTATATATGCAGTGGGGCTTAGTCTCACGCTGGCTTACCTCAATGTACATGCCTTTTCCGGATTCTCCGTTTTCTTCTTCTTCCTGATTATCTATGCGCCGATTCTTACTTATTCGCTCCTTTGTGAAATATTCAATCGTGGACAGAGTCTGGGAAAACGGCTTCTCAATATACGGGTAGTCAAGGCAGACGGATCAACACCAAGCCTTAGTTCTTATTTACTCCGCTGGTTGCTATTCCCCATAGACTTACCGATAACAGGAGGGTTGGGAGTAATTTTCATTCTGCTCACCAAAAATCACCAACGCCTGGGCGATCTTGCTGCCGGTACTATGGTGATAAAAGAAAAAAACTATCGGAAAATACAAGTCAGCCTTGACGAATATGATTATCTGACCAAAGGTTATCACCCGGTATATGTATCGGCAGCCGACTTATCTTTAGAACAGGTCAATGTAATAACCAAAACACTGGCATCGGGAAAAAAAGACCGCCCACGTCGTGTCAGATTACTGGCTGAAAAAGTTCGCTCTCTACTATCCATCAAGCAAACGGAAGGAAACGATGAAAAATTCCTGCAAACATTGTTGAGAGACTACCAATATTATGCGCTGGAAGAGATATAACAAAAAAGGAAAAGTAAACTCAGCCATCATAAAAACGCAGATTAACGCAAATTATCGCAAAGATCAAGTTCTGATCTGCGATAATTTGCGTTAATCTGCGTTTCCTTCTAAAGTTATCTGGTAATAGCTTTATCAGAACTTTAACGGGGTTTCACTGTAGAAAATCCGGAGACGAATTACTCCACTTGTCCCAGAGAGTTTCCATATTCCATTTCTCCCTGAACTACAAATAGCATTTCTTCAGGATCAAATTCACCCATTTCATCCTTTTTAGCCTCCTTCACGATGTAGTCCACCACCTTTTCCAAATCAATGTCAATAAAGCCATCTTCATCGGGTTGTGCATCCAGAATACCACTTTCTGAGTAATATTCATCAATCAGATCAAGAAAATAGTAAAGCTCATCATCCGAGAACTTTTCCTTCAATTCCTGAGGCAAATAATTTTTGATGAACTCGATGGTCTTCTCATCATCGGCATCAGCGAGTAAAAAATCGTCTTCCAGTCCCATAATCTTAATTTGTTAAGTTGAAAGCTTATAATAAGTTCTTCACTTTCTCTACAAAAACAGGTTTGCCTACAGCACCTACCTGTTTATCCACAATTTCTCCGTTCTTAAAGAAAAGAACAGTAGGAATATTGCGAATACCATATTCTGCGGCCATGTCACTATTCTCATCTACATCACATTTGCCGATGATGACCTGTCCTTCAAACTCTGTTGCTAATTCGTCGATGATAGGACCTACCATCTTACAAGGGCCACACCAAGGGGCCCAAAAGTCAACAACAACCGGTTTTCCTTCTGCAAGAATTTCCTTATAGTTGCTGTCAGTAATTGCTAAAGCCATAATTTTAAAAGTTAATAGTTAGAATTAGGTAGCCAGAAGTTTATAACCTCCAATGCTACGGTGCAAATATACTTAATTTATCCGAAACTCAAGTTCGGGGCGTTCTTTTAAATAAGAGATTAATTCTTTCCCTACAGATAATTTTACCGGACGGGATATCAAATCAACATGCATCTTTTCATCCTTGTCCATTATTTTAAAATAAAGTTCTGTATTTCCGGGATGATCTTTCGTCAGTGAAGACAACTCTGCAATCATGGCTGAATTCAGAACAGACAACGGTACAAGAATTGTTATCTTTTCAACCAGTTTCTCCTTCACATCAGGAAGCAATTCCATGGAAGTAATTTTAATATCCAATTCTTCAGGACGCCACTGCTTAGGCTGACAACGAGCTTTTATAAACAGGAAAGTACCTTCACCCAGATACCCCTGAAAAGTGACCCAGTCATTTCCAAAAAACGGCAATTCTGCCGAACCGGAGTAATCTTCTATCTTGGCAATACCATATGGATTACCATTCTTACTGATTCCCCTACGCACACTGGTCACTATCCCTCCCATTGTTATCTCACGCCCGGCAAGGGCAGCCTTATCTTCAAGCTCGGCCATATGTGTATTACAAACATGATCGAGCACAATAGCATATTCATCCAGCGGATGTGCAGAAAGATAAATACCTACCAGGTCTCTTTCCTTATTCAAACGCTCCAGATCTCCCCAACGTTCGGCAGGAAGAATTTCAGGAGTAGCAATATCAATTACGTTTTCTCCTCCAAACAGAGAATTCACCGCTGCGGCCTTATCAGCCTGATAACGGTTACCGTAACGCATCAACGTTTCAAGGAACACTTCTCCTTTCGAATTTACAGCAAAGAACTGCTCACGTTTCAATTCCGGGAAACTATCAAATCCACCCGATAATGCCAGGCACTCCATATTCTTCTTATTACAAGCATTCAGGTTGACGCGCTGTACAAAATCGAAGATACCCTTAAACGGACCATTTGTCCGGCGTTCTTCGATTATACTTTGTACTGCAGATTCTCCTACTCCTTTCACGGCTCCTAATCCAAAACGAATATCACCATGCTTGTTTACTGTAAATTTAAGATTACTTTCATTCACATCCGGACCAAGTACCTGTATTCCCATCATCTTACATTCATCCATCAGCTTTGTGATATCAGTAATGTTAGACAAGCTTCGGCTCATAACGGCAGCCATATATTCTGAAGGGTAGTTCGCCTTCAAATAAGCAGTCTGATAAGCCACCCATGAATAACAAGTAGCATGCGATTTATTAAACGCATACGAAGCAAACTTTTCCCAGTCGGTCCAGATCTTCTCAAGAACTTTCGGGTCATGTCCGTTTTTCCGTCCGCCTTCAATAAACTTCGGTTTCATATGATCCAGCTTATCACGCAACTTTTTACCCATCGCTTTACGCAAGGCATCGGATTCACCACGGGTAAAGTCGGCCAACAAACGCGACAAGAGCATCACCTGTTCCTGATACACAGTAATACCATAAGTATCCTTCAGGTATTTTTCCATAACAGGAATATCATACTCAATCGGCTTGCGTCCGTGTTTACGATCGATAAAATCAGGAATATAATCCATAGGACCCGGGCGATAAAGAGCATTCATAGCAATCAGGTCCTCAAAAGTAGAGGGTTGCAGCTCACGCAGATACTTCTGCATACCGGCAGACTCAAACTGGAATGTCCCGATGGTTCGTCCATCACTATATAGTTTATAAGTAGCAGGATCTTCAATAGAAATCGTATCAATATCCAGTTCAAAATTTCTACTCAACCGGATATTCTCAACAGCTTCCTTAATAATAGATAAAGTCTTTAATCCAAGGAAGTCCATCTTAATCAATCCGGTATCTTCAATTACCGAACCTTCATACTGGGTTACGAGCATCTTCTCACCCGTTTCTTTATCATCGGCAGTACTTACCGGTACCCAGTCAGTAATATCATCACGGCAGATGATCGTACCACAAGCATGTACGCCCGTACCGCGTACATTACCCTCCAGCATCAAAGCATACTTCAAGGTATCACGTACCAACGGATCAGGCGACGCCTCTGCTGCTTGCAGTTCGGGTACATAGTCAATAGCATTGCGCAGGTTTAATTTCTTTTCAGGGATTTTATCGGGAACGAGCTTTGCCAAACGGTCCGATTCGGACAAAGGTAATTTCTGAACACGAGCAACATCCTTGATAGCCAGTTTTGTAGCCATCGTACCATACGTAATAATATGCGCCACTTTCTCATGTCCATACTTTTCTGTTACCCACCGAAGTACTTCTCCACGACCGTCATCATCAAAATCAATATCAATATCCGGCAGTGAAATACGATCCGGATTCAGAAAACGTTCAAACAGCAAGTCATACCGGATCGGGTCAATCTTCGTAATCTGCAAACAGTATGCTACAGCTGAACCGGCAGCCGATCCACGTCCCGGACCAATAGAAACTCCCATACTGCGTCCCGCTGCAATAAAGTCCTGTACAATCAGGAAGTAACCCGGAAAACCCATCGTCTTCATAATATGCAACTCAAATACGAGCCGCTCTTTTATCTCCGGACTTAACGGGTCCCCATAGAATTTCTTTGCTCCGTCAAATGTTAGCTTCTTCAGATAATCCGCTTCAAGTTTGATACGATACAATTTGTCATATCCCCCCAATCGCTTTATTTTATCCAATGCTGCGTCTTCACTCAACACTACATTTCCATTTTCATCCTGCGTAAATTCATCAAAAAGATCTTTCTCTGTATATTTCTGCCGATACCCTTCTTCCGTTCCGAACTCTTCGGGAATGGCAAAAGTCGGCATAATAGGAGCATGGTCAATGGAGTAATACTCCACTTTATCGAGAATTTCAAGCGTATTACTCAAAGCCTCAGGAACATCAGCAAAGAGCTCATTCATCTCTTCACGCGTTTTCATCCATTCTTGCTTGGTATAAAGCATACGCTTCGGATCATCCAGATCTTTACCCGTACTCAAACAAATAAGACGGTCATGTGCTTCTGCATGTGCTTCCTCCACAAAGTGAACGTCGTTAGAGCAAATCAGCTTAACATTATATTTTTTAGAATATTCGATGAGGTGACTGTTTACATTCACCTGCAATGGATACGCTTCATGATTGGCGCGAGGGACAGTAGCCTTATGGCGTTGAAGCTCCAGATAATAATCTTCTCCAAAAAGGTTCTTGTACCATTGGATGGCTTCCTCTGCTTCATCCAACAGACCTTGCGTTATCTTTTTAGGCACCTCCCCACCCAAACAAGCCGAACAGACAATCAAGCCTTCATGATATTTCTCCAACTCATTCCGGTCGGTACGCGGACGCATATAATATCCGTTAGTCCATGCATGCGATACCAACTTGATAAGGTTATGGTAGCCCTTTTCATTTTTTGCCAATACTATCAGGTGATAACCACTCTGATCCGGCTTTCCCTCTTTTTTATCCATGGTGCGACGGGCCACATACATCTCACAACCAATGATGGGCTTAAACAGTTTGGCCTCAGCTTCGGCTATTTTAGCTTTACAAATCGCTATTTCGGCCTCTTTGTCTTCACATTCCACTTTACCGGATTCGATGGCAGCAATACGTTTTTTCTGCTCTTTAACCTCCCCCTTCGGTCCACCATTTTTCTTATTGACATAGTTAGTAAACTCCTTAATACCGAACATATTTCCATGATCGGTTACGGCAATTCCCTTCATCCCGTTTTTCATGGCTTTATCTACCAGAGCACTGACGCTAGCTTGACCATCTAAAAGAGAATATTGGGTATGAACATGTAAGTGAACGAAATCCTGCATAATGAATAGGTTGATGATTTTGAGCCATAAAATTACAATCTCTGGGGTTACTAACAAAAATAATGCCCAAAAAGTTATCAACATTTGTATTTCTATGCTCATTTACTTGCTGGATTTTTAAATTAACTATATTTTTGCAGTCAATTATCATTAAACAGTGCACATGGGCAGACTAAAGAAATTAAAAAAAATACGTATTCACCGTGAAGGTACTCATATTCTGTGGGGAGGCATCATCTTTCTGCTGTTAATCAATGCGGCTCTTTACTGGGGAATAGACTGTAAAATACCATTTTATCTGGTGGCTTTGGCCAGTATCATTGTCTACGGATTGATGGTAAACTTTTTCCGTTGTCCAAAGCGTCTTTTCGGGGGAGAGACCGAGAAAATCGTTGTTGCGCCGGCTGATGGTAAGATTGTGGTTATTGAAGAGGTAGACGAACACGAATACTTCCATGACCGCCGCCTCATGATATCTATCTTCATGAGTGTACTGAATGTACATGCCAACTGGTATCCGGTGGATGGAACCGTAAAGAAAGTAGCCCATCATAATGGTAAGTTCCTGAAAGCCTGGTTGCCAAAAGCCAGCACAGAGAATGAACGTTCGACGGTAGTTATTGAAACTCCCGAAGGAGTGGAAGTTATGGCACGTCAGATTGCCGGAGCATTAGCCCGCCGTATCGTCACTTACGCAGAAGTAGGTGAAGAATGCTATATTGACGAACATATGGGATTTATCAAATTTGGTTCCCGTGTAGACGTATATCTCCCATTGGGTACAGAAGTCTGTGTTACCATGGGACAATTAACCACCGGTAACCAGACGGTTATCGCCAAACTGAAATAAAAAACTGTCACAATGGCAAATGCCCTAAAGAACTATATCCCCAATGCAGTAACCTGCCTGAATCTTTTTTCCGGTTGTATTGCTTCTGTCATGGCTTTCGAAGCACGCTATGACTTAGCTCTTACCTTTATTATATTAAGTGCTGTTTTCGATTTCTTTGATGGCATGTTGGCACGTACTCTCAACGCGCACTCTCCTATCGGAAAAGACCTTGATTCATTGGCCGATGATATTAGTTTTGGTGTGGCACCCTCATTCGTTATCTTTTCATTATTAAGAGAAATGCACTATCCGGCAAACATCGAAGTGATTGCCCCCTATCTGCCATATGCTGCTTTTCTTATCTCTGTTTTTTCAGGTTTGCGGTTAGCTAAATTCAATAATGATACCCGCCAGACCAGTTCTTTTATTGGCTTGCCGGTTCCGGCTAATGCATTATTCTGGGGTGCTTTGATTTATGGTGCTCATGACTTTCTGGTATCCGAAAGTTGCCACCCTGTATATATCCTGCTATTAGTCATGCTTTTTTCATGGCTATTGGTATCAGAGATTCCCATGTTTTCTCTCAAATTCAAGAGTTTATCCTGGAAAGACAATAAAATTAGTTTTATCTTTTTAATCGTATGTATTCCCTTATTGATCTTTTTAGGTGTTAGTGGATTTTCGGCTATTATCTTGTGGTATATCATACTTTCACTTTTTACAAGAAAAAATAGATAAACATTCCTTTTGGCACGTTTGTTGTACTATCAGTTTCAAACAACGTATAAAACTAATAGCTCATGTTTAATCTTCTTGGATTCTTTTTTATTCTAATAATAGCCGTCCTTGTTATTGGCGTTTCAATTGTAGGAAGTATCTTGCGAGCCCTTTTTGGATTCGGACGTCGCTCTACATCCCAAACACGTACTTATACCACTACAAATGAAAGACAGCAACAACAGAACTCCCAAAGAAGAGAACCAGAGGAGGAAAGTATAACAGAAGATGATTTTCAACCCCGGAGACACAAAAAAATATTCGCTAAGGATGAGGGGGAATACGTTGATTTTGAAGAAATAAAATAGGAAACAAGGAAAGTTATAAGGTTATAATGTTATCCCCTTTTTGCCGCAAAGAACTCTTTCATCAAAGCAGCACATTCATCGGCCAATACACCTTTTACCACTATTGTTTTGGGGTGTAATGCCTGTGCAGCATACTTCTGATAACCACGTTTCTCATCTTCTGCTCCGAAAACAAGTTTTCCTGTCTGTGCCCAGGCAATGGCTCCGGCACACATGACACATGGCTCCACTGTAACATATAGCGTGCATTCATTCAGATATTTGCCACCAAGAACATTGGCAGCCGCAGTGATCGCCTGCATTTCGGCGTGGGCAGTTACATCATTCAAAGTTTCGGTGAGGTTATGAGCACGACCAATAATCCGCTCTTTACAAACAACAACAGCCCCTACAGGAACTTCACCTCTGTCAGCTGCCTTTTGCGCCTCAATGAGCGCTTGTTTCATAAAATAAGTATCGTCCAGCATAAGATTTCAGCGCCTCATATCGTGTTCACCAAAAAGAGTAGGATAATCCTCCTCCATGTTTTTATGAATAAACATGAGAATTGTCTCACGAAGCCAACGCGACTTGTTCGTTATCTTATATTTCTCCAGATAACGATCCACAATCAATTGTTCATCTTCGCTTAGCAAAATGCTCATTCGCCGCTCACGCTTAGTGAGTTCAACATGCATCTTTAAGCCTTTTTTCGCTCTCTTTCCCATATTCTCTGCAAATTTACTTTTACTTCTGTAAAAACAAAGAATAAAAAGAGTATTTTTGCATATTAACTGCCAAAATCTGAATTCTAACTACTAAATCTATGGCTTCACACAATGAATTAGGAAAAGCCGGAGAAGATGCTGCTGTAGCCTATCTGGAAAAGAATGAGTATATCATTCGCCATCGGAACTGGCGGAAAGGACACCTTGAACTTGACATTGTGGCAGCCAAAGACAATGAACTTATAGTAGTGGAAGTTAAAACCCGCAGTGATGCAACTATCATGCAACCGGAAGATGCCGTTACTGTGCAGAAAATCAGGCATACTGTAAAAGCGGCAGACACCTATATCAGGACTTTTCAGCTTGATGTACCCGTGCGTTTCGATATTATCACAGCCGTAGGTAAAGCAGGAGATTTTAAAATAGAACATATAAAAGAGGCGTTTTATCCGCCCCTATTTTGAGCGTATGAATGTAGAAAAAGCAAGAGAGTATTGTCTGAGCAAAAAAGGAGTAACAGAATGTTTTCCTTTTGATGATGTATCACTCGTTATGAAGGTGATGGATAAAATGTTTGCCCTGATCGATCTGGAGGGAACTGATAGTATTTCTCTAAAGTGTGACCCGGAATATGCAATAGAGCTTCGTGAACGCTATTCTGCTATCAATGGGGCTTATCATTTCAATAAGAAATACTGGAACAGTGTCTGCTTTGACCAGGATGCAGACGATCGTCTGATAGAACATCTGATAGACCATTCCTACGAAGAGGTTTTAAAAAAGTTCACTAAAAAACTGCGTGCCGAATATGATGCACTTCCCTGAATCGTTTCCCGTTTCTCTGGTTTATCTGGAAGAGACAGAGTCAACGAACAAATACTTGAATGATCTTTGCAACAAGCAATGTGTCGGAGAACTGACAACTGTTACTACGGATTTTCAAACCTCGGGCAGAGGACAACGTGGGAATAGCTGGGAATCTGAGAGGGGACAAAACCTGATGTTCAGCTTTGTACTCTATCCTGCCTTCCTGAAAGCCCGCAAACAATTCCTGCTCTCCCAGATTATCTCTTTGGCTATCAAAGAAGAGCTGGACACACATGTTTCTGATGTCTCTATCAAATGGCCGAACGATATTTATTGGAAAGATAAGAAGATTTGCGGCATGCTTATCGAGAATGATCTGACAGGAACTCATATCAGCCGGAGCATTGCGGGTATTGGAGTCAATATCAACCAGAAGGCATTCACCAGTCCGGCTCCCAACCCGGTATCTTTAAAACAAATCACAGGACAATCTTACAGCCCTGAACAGATATTAGCTTCTATCATGGGACGGATAAAAGACTACTATGCGTTACTACAAACAGAAAACGAAAGTGTAAACACTCTCATAGCCAACCGATATGCCGGATCTCTTTTCCGTAAAGATGGGTTTCACCGATACACCGATGCCAATGGAAAGTTTCTGGCCCGCCTGCTGCGTGTAGAACCGGATGGACGGCTTATTCTTAAAGATCAGATCGGAACGGAACGAACCTATCTATTCAAAGAGGTACAATATGACATATAATAAGCTGCTAACAAGAATCTCTCTGTCCGCTCCGCTTACTTCATTTCTACCTCCAGTTTCCTTATTTTCTCCAGCGTTTTCATAACCTCTGTTGATGGAAACTGGCGGACTACGTTCTGAAGATATTCTTTCGCTTTACTATATCTTTCAGTCATAAGCCGGCTCAACCCATCCTTATAACGAGCATACTGCATACGCGTGGGAGAATTGATTTTCTTATAATCACGCATCAACTGTTGCTTTTCCTGTTCAGCTTTCAGATAATAATAATTACCGACAAAGATATTAGCATCCAGATTATTTGCATCCAGTGAGAGCACCTTCTGATAGGTCTGTAAAGCCTCATCTTCTTTCCCTCTGCATACTTCTGTCTCTGCACAAGTCAGAAGCCACTTCACATCATTAGGAAACTTTTGAAGAAGCTCTTTACAAAACAGATAAGCCTTATCATAGTTTCGTGCATTTTTATAATGAAGCGTCAGCTCCTGAGCTATTTTAGTACTGACATTGCTATTCTTGTCTACACTCGTCCAGTAAAACATCTCAGACTTATCAGCATTAAGTTGAATAGCCTGACGGAACAAGCTGACAGCCTGCTCCCATTGTTCGGCAGCCATCGCTTCCGAAACCTTCTGCAACACATCTCCGGCAATCTGTGCCGAAAGTGTAAACGGGAAAGATATCAAAAAAGTAAAAAGTAAAGTTAAGGCTCTCATTTCATTCATACTCATTTAGTCAAGCACCTCGCAAAGATAACGTTTTATTCTCATCTTTTCAGTACGAACCAATTAAATAGAGTTATTGTTCAGTTAAATTTCATGATATATATTTTTAATCTAACTTTGTCCTCAGAATGAGCAAAAAGAGATCAATCCATAACGGAAATAAGCGTATCCTTGAGATTGCGATACCTTCTATCATTTCCAATATTACAGTCCCATTGCTGGGATTGATTGATGTCACTATTGTGGGACATCTGGGAGCGCCTGCTTATATCGGAGCCATTGCAGTAGGTGGCATGTTATTCAATATCATCTATTGGATTTTTGGTTTTCTGCGTATGGGTACAAGCGGAATGACCTCGCAAGCATACGGGAAGCGTGATCTGGACGAAGTAACCCGCCTGCTGCTACGTTCTGTTGGCATAGGATTGTTGATCGCTTTTTGCCTGTTATTGCTTCAATATCCCATCCAGAAAACTGCTTTTACCTTCATTAAAACCAGTAGGGAGGTACAAGAACTCGCCACTCTCTATTTTCGCATATGCATATGGGGAGCACCTGCCATGCTTGGACTCTATGGCTTTGCCGGATGGTTTATTGGCATGCAGAATTCCCGGTTTCCCATGTATATCGCCATTATACAAAACGTAGTAAACATTGTGGCCAGCCTTAGCTTTGTCTACTTGCTGAAGATGAAAGTGGAAGGTGTTGCTCTTGGTACTCTCATTGCCCAATATGCCGGCTTCTTCATGGCGCTTCTGCTATGGATACATTATTATAAACCGTTACGAAAACGTATCACTTTCAAAGGAATCTGGCAAAGACAGGCAATGTCTCGTTTTTTTTCCGTAAACCGGGACATATTTTTCCGTACACTCTGCCTGGTAATTGTCACCATGTATTTCACCTCGGCCGGAGCTGCACAAGGTGAAATAGTACTTGCAGTGAACACGCTTCTGATGCAATTATTCACTCTCTTTTCTTATATTATGGATGGCTTTGCTTATGCCGGAGAGGCATTGGCTGGTAAATACATTGGTGCCCGTAACCGCATAGCACTACATCAAACTGTACGCCAATTATTCAATTGGGGTATAGGACTTTCGCTTGCCTTCACGTTACTCTATGCTATCGGGGGCAAGTCTTTTCTCGGACTACTGACCAATGAAACTGCAGTAATCGACGAAGCAGGTAACTATTTTTATTGGGTACTTGCCATCCCGCTGGCAGGTTTCTCCGCTTTTCTCTGGGATGGCATCTTTATCGGAGCCACAGCCACCCGGCAAATGCTTGCCTCGATGCTTGTGGCTTCCGTAAGTTTCTTCGTCATCTATTATGCTTTTCATACCCAAATGGGAAATCATGCTTTATGGCTGGCCTTTCTGGTCTACCTTTTCCTCCGGGGAGTCATACAGGCGTTTTTGTCGAAAAAGATTCTGAATACTATCCCGGATACTTAACCGGACATGCTCCGGAGGCTTTATTCTACGTAAACTTTCGTAGTATAATCCGCCCCACCTTTGGTCTGAACATTTACTACATAGACACCTGAAGCCAACAAATGGCTCTTGACGGTATTCCCGGTAGTGACGGCAAATGACTGCAACTGCGTACCATTTACATTATATATATTCACTCGCCCCATGTTCTCTGACGAAATCACCACTCTTCCTTTTTCTGCCGATACGCGTGGCTGCTGTTCATCGCTTTTTGCGATAGTTATCCCTGTAGCCTTCTTACGAGCTGCCAACTGTGCATCGTAAAGTGATTGCGGCTGTAACCCTTTTTTCTTTTGTCCTTCTATATATCCGGTGGTATATACACTCGTATTACGGTATTTACGGATAGTATTTGCCGTACAACCAATCGCATAATTCTGTCCGGTAGGTACTTTATCCAGGTAAATCATGCCCTGTTGCACATCGCAATTCCAGAATACACTGTTGGTTCCTCCCCAACCATGTCCGCTACCCATATTGTCACGCAAGAACATACCTATCTTGCCGGCATTACTCTTCACCGTACCTACTTCTTTCCAGTTGTCAAACAAGATTCCCTGCGACCAGAGCCGGTGTCCTTCGGAAGATGCCAATGCAAGTTCCGAACGGAAATTCTGAACCACGATACCACTTACCGTGGCACAACCATTAGACAGGTAATGGTGGCGTCCGTTTCGCCCATAGCAGTTTTTAAGCAGTACTAACTGAGAACGATGATACGTTTCAAAATTATAATAAGTCCCCCCGGTACACAATCCCGACGGATCAATAGAGTAACAATCCTCTATCGTAGTACGTGTAGTAGAAGTTATTTTAATTCCTGCATGGATGAATCCGGTCAATGACACTCCCTTCACCCAACTGTTTTCCAATGAACTCATGTAAATACAGTTCTGATCGGCATTAACCTTAGAACTGCTCGGGGTGCGTTCAAAAGAAATATGCAGATTCTCTATACCTATATTATGACGTATGGTGGTAGTGTTATTTATCTTATAAATATAGGCTTGTGAATACGTTTTATCAAGTGTATAAAACAGTGGTGCGTCCAGTGTGATGGTATTTCCTTCCACCTTCGTCACATAACGGTGATAGGACATATCTACGTCACTTGTCTTCCATTTCATGGAAGCATCGGTATTCCGGTTCGAATTTCCACCATACCACACAGCTTCCAGCCAGGCTTCCGTTGTTGGGTATTTCAGGCAAATAAGATCGCCTGGCTTGTATGCGCTTGCATCTGCCACGTTCAAGCTATAATCTCCCGGCATCACTTTCTCTGTAGTAACATTCGTACGGTTACTTCCCGAACCATTCCCCCAGTTATGTGCCGAGCTGTTTCCCATCAATATCAATCGTTTCGCTTTCTCTTTGGCATTTCTTCCGAAAAGCACTGTAGAGTCTGTCGTTGCATAACAGTTGCCTTCACCGCGCAAGATCACTCCGGGATAAGTCATATTAATCGTTCCGTCTACATTGTATCGTCCTGCTCTAAGCAGCACTACCCCACGTATACCATTTCCATCAGGCGTATAAGCCCCTACTTTATTGATAGCAGCCTGTATATGTGCCGTATTATCTGCTGAAGCATCCGGGAGGGGACTAATGATCTCTGTCCGGTCGGGCAGATCAACCACGGGGATAGGTTCTCCATTTTTATAACCCGCCTGACTGAAATCAGGCAAAACAAACCCGTCGGCATCCCGCATATAGGTAAGCGAACCGTCATCGCTCATCTTCAATAATTTTGATTGCCAGGGATCCTGAGCTTGAAGTACGCCTGTACACAATGCAAAGGCAATTCCTAAAGAAAGTAATTTCGTATTGTTTCTCATAATAATTAATATTTCGATTTCTGCAAAGAAAGGCAATATCTCCTATACTGCTTTGCAGCATTATTCCAAATACTATTAAGATTATCTCAAAACTATCGGTGGGGTTAATTAAATAATCTGCCGATATATACCAATACGCCAATACCTTTCGACGATACAACTTAACCAATTGGCATACCGACAGAGTAGTATATTGGCAAATTAGCCATCAATTTTGAGTTAAATGACCTCTGCCGTTGCTATCTATTCCTTTCTCCAGTATTGATTAAGTCCCATCTCTTAGAGTAACGTAGGAAGCCTCGGTATGTAACATTGTTTTAGATGTACATGTAAAGCAGTACCACATGCACATGTGGAGCAGTACGACATGTACATGTGGTACAGTGAAACATGTACATGTAAAACAATACTGCCTACCGGGAAAAGGAATGTTCCTTTCTGAGAAAGACAAAGTGCAATACCGGGTAAGGATAACGATACTACTTAGGGGACACTTCCGGCATCAAAAAGATACGCCCGATAATCTTCACTACTGAACGATTTCACCACAGAGTAACACGGAGTTCCACAGAGTACCATTTATCTGATGAAACGCAGATCAACACAGATTAAGCGCAGATTAAAATACTGTAGTTCTTTATCTTAGGTTTGTTTCCCTTTGCGGAAATTTGCGATCATCTGCGTTTCAATAAAGAGTTAAACTCTGTGGAACTCTGTGTTACTCCTTTAGATTTGCATTACAAATATTAGTGGTA